>NZ_OZ255701.1:3766685-4377107 GCF_965276875.1 Lichenicoccus sp.
GGCTATGGCGCGCGCGCCTTGGAGGCGGAGCGCCGGAGCGGTGTTGATTGGAAAGCCCTGTCCCATGCGGTGCGCGTGGGACGGGAAGCCGTGGAACTGTTTACGACCGGGCGACTGCGCTTCCCGCTCGCATCCGCGCCTCGTCTCCTAGACATCAAGCTCGGACGCGTGCCGTACGCGGAGGTCGTCGGCGAGATCGAGAGGTTGCTGGGTGAAGTGGAGCAGTCTGCCGCGACATCGACGTTGCCGGACGAGCCGGACCTGATGGCTGCTGAGGCTTTGGTGATCCGTGCCTATCGGGATCAGGTGCTGGAGAGCCTCGAATGATGATTGCTGCGGGGGAAGGCGATACCACCATGCGATCGCGCATTGCCGCCATGCTGGACGATATCGAGCGCGATCATCGCGTCCGCATTCTGTTGGCCGTGGAGTCCGGCAGCCGCGCATGGGGCTTTCCGTCTTCGGACAGCGATTGGGACGTACGCTTTTTGTATCTTCGTCCTTTCGACGCCTACCTCCGGATTGATCCGCCGACGGACGTGATTGAGGTCCCGCTCACGAACGAGCTGGACTTGAACGGCTGGGATTTGCGCAAGGGATTGGCCTTGCTCGTGGCGTCGAACGCCGTGTTCCTGGAATGGCTGGCATCGCCAGTGGTCTATCGGCGGGATGACGATTCGTATAGGGACTTGGCGGAATTGGCAGCGGCAGCGGCGCATCTGCCGGCCCTGTCATATCACTACGACCGTCTAGCGCGTCGGCATTGGGGAGCGACGTCCAATGCGCCTGTCCGGTTCAAGACGCTCTTCTACGCCCTGCGTCCCGTACTCGCGCTAGTTTGGATGCGTAACTACGGGCGCCCGCCGCCGATGGACCTTGAAGGTCTGCTGGCCGGGCTGAAACTATCCCCGAAGCTTGTGGAAGAGATTGAACGAGTGCGGGCGCTCAAGGCGATTGCAACGGAAGCCGACGTCATCGACGTACCATCGGCGATCGGTGCGTTTCTCAGTGAGACCCTTTCCCAGCCTGTGTCTCGGGCAGGAACCTGGAACAAATCGACCCTGCTGGCCAATGTCGATCAGGCCTTCTTTCGGATGGTTATGGGCCAGCAACTTCACGCCTCGCAGTTGAATGCCCGAGATCGTTGCTAAGACTCCACCTCCGACGAGAGTCCCAGCAGCTTCCTCCAGCAAATCCCTCATGAATTTGGGCAGGCCATTCACCGCCTTGGCCGCATTGCTGCTCAGCCGCTCCGGCGAGCGATCCGCGTCGCGCTGTTGCTCCGCTGTTGCAGGATCTACCCAGATCGGCGGTTGTTGGATGCATCGGTCGGTGCGGTGCGAGAAGCCGTCTGGTCAGCGCGCTTCGGATGGCCAACAATGCCGCCCGACCGGGAGTAGACCATGAGACGATACGACTTGCTTGGAGCGGCCTTTGCCACGGGTTTGCTGTTCGCTGGCGCCGCGCGCGCCCAAGGCGGCCATACGCTAAATGGCCACACGCTGATGCGTTATCCGACCCAGCATGGGGACAGCGTCACGTTCGAGGCACATGGCAATCTGTGGGTGGTGGACCGGAAGGGCGGGTTGGCGCGCCGGCTGACCGCCGAACCTGGCCAGGATCTGATGCCGCGCTACTCGCCGGACGGCAAATGGATCGCCTATACCGCAAGCTATCAGGGCAACCAGGATGTCTATGTCATTCCGGCAGAGGGTGGCCCAGCGCGCCGGCTGACCTTCCACTCCGACGTGGTGGCCCATGCACCCGACCGCTGGGGCCCGGACAACATGGTCGTCACCTGGACGCCGGATTCCAAGAACATCGTCTTCCTGTCGCGTCGCAAGGCCTGGAACGACTGGATTTCGTTGCCGTTCGAGGTGCCGCTCGCCGGCGGCCTGCCGACCCAGCTCCCGCTTGATCGCGCGGGCTTGCTGACCTACAGTCCGGACGGCCGTTCCATCGCATACAACAGGATCTTTCGCAACTTCCGCACCTGGAAGCGCTATTATGGCGGTCTCGCCCAGGACGTCTATACCTACGATTTCGACAGCAAGAAACTGACCCGGATCACCGACTGGAAGGGCACCGATACGTCGCCAATGTGGTTCGGCAGGAAAATCTATTTTCTGTCCGATCGCGACAAGGCCCTACGCGAAAACATCTGGTGCTATGACCTGGACAGCAAGCAGTTCCACGAGGTCACGCATTTCACCGACTTCGACATCGACTTTCCTTCGCTTGGGGACAGCGCCATCACATTTCAGCAGGGTGGCGATCTCTATGTGCTCGACCTGCCGGACGAGATGCTGCACAAGCTCGATGTCAAGGTGCTCGATGACGGCACCCGCATTGGTCCGCGCATGCTCAAGGTCGGCGGCCAAGTGGTGGATATCGATAACGCGCAGCAGACCGACTACGCGCTGTCGCCCAACGGCAAGCGTGCGGCGTTCTCGGCGCGCGGCGACATCTTCACCGTGCCGCGCGAACATGGCGCCATCCGCGACCTGACACGCACGAGCAGCGCCCGCGAGAACCACCCTGCCTGGTCGCCGGACGGCAAGCTCGTTGCCTACACCACGGATTCCACCGGCGAACAGGAGATCGCGGTGCGTCCCGCGTCCGGCGGCGCCGAGCGGATCCTGACGCATTTTCCCACGGGGTATTTCTATACGCCGGTGTTTTCTCCCGACGGTACCCGACTCGCCTTCTCCGACAATGACCACCGGCTGTGGATCGCGGGCCTGGACGGGTCGGCGCCGGTGCAGGTGGCCCAAGACCCCTACCAGGAGATCCACGATCAGAGCTGGTCGCCGGATGGCAAGTGGCTGGCCTACAGCCTGCAGAATGCGAACCAGCAGCGCGCCATCTATTTGTATGACGTCTCCACCCGCCATGCGACGAAGGTCAGCAAGCCGCAGTTCAACGACCAGGCGCCGGTGTTTTCGCCGGATGGCAAGTATCTCTATTTCGTCTCCTCGCGGCACGAGAACCCCACTCTTTCGGAAAGCGAGTTCAACATCGCGACCCTTGAGCAGGAGGGTCTCTATGTCGCCACCTTGCAACGCGGCGAGCCTTCCTTGTTTGCCCCACGCTCCGACGAGGCGGCTGCGTCCGACGCCAAGCCGGCGGCGGCGGCCCCATACAAGCCCGGTGCCAGCAAGCCGATCGCCATCGATCTCGACGGTCTGATGGACCGCATCGCTCCGGTGCCGATCCCGGCCAGCGATATCGCGAGTCTCGATGCCCGCGGCAGCCGCATCTTCTATCAGACGATGCCGCCGCAGATGATCGAGGGCACTCTGCCCGGCCAGAAGCCGGCTTTGCATGCCTACGACCTTGCCAAGCGCAAGGACGAGACGATCCTCGTTGGACTCGAGAATTACGCGCTGTCCGCTGACGGCACGCATGTCTTGTTCAAGCAGGGCAAGAACTACAGCATCGCCGAGACCAAGCCCGGCGGCGGCGAGAAGAAGACGCTCGATTTGGGTTCAATGGCGATGCGCGTGGTGCCGACGCAGGAATGGTCGGAGATGTTCAACGACGCATGGCGGCTGGAGCGCGACCTGTTCTTCAGCACCAAGACCAACGGTGTGAACTGGCAGGCGGTGCATGACAGCTACGCGAAGTTCCTGCCGCTGCTCGGCTCGCGCGCGGATCTCACCTATCTGATCGGCGAGGTCCAGGGAGAGCTCGGCAACTCGCACACCTATGTCGGCGGCGGCGACGATCAGGACACCACACCGGCGATGCCGACGCCGCTGCTCGGCGTGGACTTCGCTCTCGACAAATCCACCGGCCGCTACAGCTTCGCCCATATCTATCGCGGCGACGACAGCCGCGCCAAATATCGCAGCCCACTGAACGCGCCCGGCCTGAATGTGCATGAGGGCGACACGCTGCTCGCCGTCGACGGGGTGCAATTGCATGCACCGACCAATCCTTACAGCCTGTTCGTCGGCCTGGAGGGCCCGATCACGCTGAGCATCGGCAGCGCGAGCACCAGCGCCAAGCAGGCAGCACCCCACGACATTACCGTCGAGCCGGTGAAGGACTCGCTTTCGCTGCGCGAGCAGGCCTGGATCGACCATAACCGCGCCATCGTCGACAAGCTGTCGGGCGGCAGGATCGCCTATGTCTATTTGTCGGACATGGAATCGCTCGGCATGGAGCAGTTCATCCGGCAGTTCTATCCGCAGATGGACAAGCACGCGCTGATCGTCGACGACCGCTTCAACGGCGGCGGCTTCATCGACCAGATCGTCCTGGAGCGTCTGCGCCGCGTCCTGGTGGGCATGTCGACCAATCGCGAGCGCGTCGCCATGACCATCCCGCAGCAGCTCATCGACGGCCCGAAGATCTGCCTGCTCAACCAGTTCTCCGCCTCGGACGGCGACATCTTTCCATATTTCTTCCGCAAGTACGGCCTCGGCCCGCTGCTCGGCGAGCGCAGCTGGGGCGGCGTGCGAGGCATACGCGGCTATTGGCACCTGCTCGACGGCGGCTACATCACCATTCCCGAGGACGCGCTCTACGGCTTGCACAGCCAATGGGTGATCGAGAACCACGGCGTCGATCCGGACATCGAACTCGAGGACGACCCCGCCGCATTGCTCGCCGGTCACGACCAGCAACTCGAGAAGGCGGTGCAACTGCTGATGGCCAAGCTGGGGCAGCAGGCGCACGCGCGGACGCCACCGCCGCCGCTGCTGCCGGCCTATCCGCCGCAATAACGCGGCGACGGCTGCAACTGCCCGGCCGCCGCATCGTTTCGGTAGCGGGACAGCAGTGGATTGGTGATGCGCAGGATCGACTTACCAACGGCGGCGCCCGTCCGCGTCCAGGCCGCCGAAGTGCCGAGCCTGCGCGCCCTGCTGACCCTGCAGGTCGGCGTCGTGGTCATCGCTGCCCTGATGCTGGCGCGGTCGGTGCTGATCCCGATCACGCTGTCGCTGCTGCTCGGCTTCGTGCTGGCGCCGCTGATCGTGCTGCTCCGTCGCGCGCGCCTTGGGCGAGTGCCGGCCTCGGTCGTCGCCGTCTTGCTGGCCCTGGGCCTGATCGGCGGCATGCTCTGGTTGATCGCGGGCCAGCTCGTCAGCCTCGGCGCCGAGGTCGTTCGCCATCAGGCGGTGATTGAGCGCAAGCTCGCGGTCCTGCGCGCGGCCGGCGCGGGCGCGCGGTGGCAATCGGTCAAGCATATCCGCGCCGAATTCGAGCGCCTGATCGGGGTAACCGTACCACCGGGGCCGTTCGGCCAGCACATCACCCTCAGCCAGAGCGGCCCGTCGGCGATGGACCTGTTGCGCGACGCGGCGGCAAGCATCCTGCCGCCGCTGGCGACCGCTGCCGTGGTGCTGGTGGTGACCGTGTTTATTCTGTTGCAACGCGAGGATTTGCGCGACCGGGTGATCCGGCTGTTCGGCGCGCGCGACCTGCATCGCACGACGATCGCCATCAACGACGCCGCCACCCGGCTGAGCCGCTATTTCATCACCCAGCTTGCGGTCAATGCCAGCTTCGGCGCCGCCATCGGCATCGGCCTGTGGCTGACCGGCGTGCCGAGCCCCGTGCTTTGGGGCATCCTGGCGACGCTGCTGCGCTTCATCCCCTATCTCGGCTCGATCCTGGCGGCGATCCTGCCGGTCACCCTGGCGGCGGCGATCGACCCCGGCTGGACGCGGGCGATCGAGGCGGCCTTGCTGTTCCTGGTGCTGGAGCCGGTCGTCGGACAGCTGGTCGAGCCGGTGGTGATCGGCAAGCGCACCGGCCTGTCCCCGGTCGCGGTGATCATTGCCGCCACCTTCTGGACCTGGCTGTGGGGGCCGGTCGGGTTGGTGATGTCGACGCCGCTGACCTTGTGCTTCGTGGTGATCGGGCGCCATGTCGAGCGGCTGGAGTTCCTCGACGTGCTGTTCGGCGACCGCCCGGCGCTGAGCCCGATCGAGGGGTTCTATCAGCGTCTGCTCGCCGGCGATCCCAACGAGGCGGTCGAACAGGCGGAACGGATGCTGCGCAAGCGCGCGCTCTCCTCCTACTACGACGAGGTCGTGATCGCGGGATTGCGTCTGGCCGATGCCGATGCGTCACGCGGCGTGCTGGAGGAGGTGCTGCGTGTCCGCATGCTGGATGCCATCGTCGATCTGCTCGCCGAACTCGACGAGTATGACGACGTCGACCCGGATCGCGCCCCTACGCCGGACGCGGCGCCGGTCGACGATACCCTGCCAGATGAGCCCGGCCGTCACGACGCCCCACAAGGGCGGCTCGATGCCGATGACGCGACGCTCCGGCCGGCCTGGCGGACTGCCCAGCCGGTGCTCTGCATACCGGGCATGCGGGCGATGGACGAGGCGGCTTGCCTGGTGCTCTCGCAGATCCTGACCAAGCACGGCATCGGGGTGCGCGCGGAGCCCCCGGAGGCGGCGACCCGCGCCGGCATCGCCGAGCTCGACAATACCCAGGCGGCGATGATCTGCCTGTGTGTCGTCGAGGCCGGCGCGCAGGCGGCGCATCTACGCTTCGCCACCCGCAGGCTGCGTCGTATTTTCCCCGGCGTGCCGGTGATGGTCGCTTTCTGGCCCGCCGACTTGGACGCGCCGGCCGAGCGCAGGCTGCGCGAAGTGGTGGATGCCGACCTGCATGCCGCATCGCTGCGCGAGGCGGTTGTGCTGTGCCTGCAGCAAGCCCGGGCGTTGCCGCTCGCCGCGGATTAGGAGGCAGGCTCGCATGAGGGCGTCCAGAACGCGGCTTCCAGCCGAACCGTGGTGCGAAAGCTGCGTAGAAGCATCGCGTAGCGCGCGTCTGCGCCGTGGCTGAGGGCCAGTGCGTCGAGGCGCACAATGCCTTCGGCGGCAAGCTGGACGTAATGTGCGCCGCCATAGACCTCGATCCAGGGGAGATAGCGGTTGCCGTCGCGGCGCGTGCCGGGATCGGCAAGCAGACGCAATCCGATCTCGGCGTAGCCGACCAGGCAGGCCGAGAGCGAGACCAGGAGGTCGAGGATGTCGCCGCGCTGTCCGCAATCGAGCATGAAGCGGGTATAGGCGAGCAACTCAAGCGATTCCGGCTGTCTGGCGAGGTCGGCTTCGCTGAGGCCCCAGTCGCGGCAATAAGCGATATGCAGGCCTAGTTCGGTGTCCAGCAGGTCGGCGAGCAACCGGGCCGTCGCCCGCATTCCGGCCACCTCCGGGTCCTTGTAGACGGCCAGCGCATAGGCCCGGGCGTATTGGATCAAATAGAGATAGTCCTGCACAAGGTAGGTGCGGAACGAGGCCTCTGGCAGGGTCCCCGCGGCCAGCCCGGAGACAAAACTGTGATGCGTGTAGTCGTGCCATTCACGCGTGCAATCGCGGCGCAAACGCTCGAACAGCGTGCCGCGCGGCAGGCCGGTCAAGTGTTCAGCCGCCGCTGGCGGCACTTCGCTCAAGGTTTAGCCGCCGCTGGCGGCACAGGGGAAGTTTGCCGTCAAGAAATCATAGACCCCGACCGCGGCCGGCTTGTTCGCCGCGGCCGGGTTGGTTCCCGCCCACAACACCAGCTTGTCGCGTGCCGCGTCGCGGGTCAGCGGCGGATTGGTCGGCAGGCAGAACTGCCGCGAGGCAGGTGGCGTGACGGCAAGATAATAGTCGATCAAGCCACTGAAATAACCGACGCAGAGCGAATGTTCGCTGCGGGTGAGGCTGTCGTCGCTGCTGGCCACGCACATGTCGTATAGCGACTTGAAGCTGGTGATCGTCGTGGGAGACGGGCGCTTGTAGCTGTAGTCCCCGCCTGCCGTGCTGTCGCTATCCTGGGCCAGGGCAGGGGTTGCGACGAGCGCTGCTGCAATGAGGGCGGCGACGAGAAAGGCGTGGGACGACGACGGTGTAGCCCCCGAAATCTTCTGCATGCGGCACTCCTGTTCGCTCCGCTCAGGAGAACGTGAGCCGCCCGCGCTGGTTCCCCATACCGATGCCGTGCTCAGGGCTTGCGGCTGATGGTGCCGCCGGTCATCGGGGTTGCGACCCCGGTCGTTCCCGGGAAGCTGATCGGCAGGCCGCGAAGCCGGCGCAGGGCCAGGTAGGCGAAGCACTCCGCCTCGACGGCATCGCCGCGCCAGCCGAGCTGTTCGGCGACGAGCACGGTTCGCCCGGTGCGCGCGGCCAATTCGCGCAGCAGCGTCGGATTGTGCCGGCCGCCGCCGCAGACCACGAGGCGGTCCGGCGGTGCCGCCAGCAGGTCCAGCCCGCGCGCGACGCAGCCGGCGGCAAACGCGGTCAGCATGGCGGCCCCATCGGCCGGGTTGAGCCCGTCGGCCAGGGATGCGGTGAAGTCGTCGCGGTCGAGCGATTTTGGTGGCGGCGCTGCCAAAAACGGGTGCGCGAGCCAGGCCGCAAGCAGCGTCTCGTCAACCGTGCCGGATGCCGCGAGCCGGCCGTCGCGGTCCATCTCGCCCAAGCCGTGACGGCGCATCCAGTCGTTCAGCGGAGCGTTGGCTGGTCCGGTATCAAAGGCGATCAACCGACCGGCGGCATCCAGGCTGGTGAGGTTGCCGACGCCGCCGAGGTTGAGCACGGCGCCGGCGCCTCCCAGCCCGGCGCCTTCTAGCAATGCCGCATGGTAAGAGGCGGCCAACGGCGCGCCCTGGCCGCCGGCCTGCACGTCGTGCTTGCGAAAATCATGCACCACGTCGATGCCGAGCCTGGCTGCCATGAGCGCGCCGCAGCCGAGCTGGCGCGTGCGTCCGGGCCGACCTGGCGCGGGCGCGCGGTGCAGCACGGTCTGGCCGTGAAAGCCCACCACGTGGATGTCGCGCGGGTCTAGCCGGTGTGTCTCGAGGAAGCGGCCAACGGCGTCCGCCTGCGCCAGGGTGAGCGCCCTGCCGGTCTGCGCGAACAGCGCCGGCTCCGGTCCCTCGAAGTTCCAGGCGCGGGCGGCCTGCACGCAGCGCTCAATCAGGCGGCGCGTCGCAGGCTCGTAGGCGGCAAGCGTCCAGGGGCCGAATTCCGAGACGCGCTCGCCGTCGCTGCGGATCAGGGCGATATCGATGTTGCCGTCGAGGACAGTGCCGGTCATCAGCCCGATCGCATAGGCCGGGTTCATGACCGCCACGCGGCGATGCGACAACCACCCTCTCGACCAGAGGCGCCGATTGCGCCCAGTCTATGGTGACACGGAGTTTTTGGAGGATCGTTCATGCGCCTGCTGATTGCATTGCTGCTGCCGTGGCTGAGTTTCTTTCTCATTGGCCGTCCGGTGGCCGGTATCATCTGCCTGTTGCTGCACATCACGGTCATCGGCTGGGCGCCGGCGGCGATCTGGGCGGTCTATGCGCTGAACCAATACGAGACCGATCGTAAGCTCGGTCGCTGAGCCGGGCTAAAGTGCGGGAAATTGCGTCGTCACCAGGCATTGCGCGCCGATGCCGTCGCCGCGACCGTAATAGCCGGCCTGGTAGGTCGTCGCCTGCTTGATGCTGATCCGGCTGCGGTCAATTGAGAGCAGCGAGGCGAGCCGGGTCGTCATGTGCTCGCGGTGGTCTGCGATATCGGGCGCCGCGGTGAGGATGGTCAGGTCCAGATGGACAATGCGGCCGCCTTTCATCGATACCAGCGAGACCGCCTGGCGGACGAAAAAGTCCGAGGTCTTGCCGCGAAAGCCCGGCATGTCAGGCTGGAAATGCGCCTCGTTCGGGGCGCTGCCGATGGTGCCGAGCAGCGCGTCGGTTACCGCGTTGAGCGGGATATCGGCGTTGTGGCTGCGTGCGATACCTTGGGAATGGACCACGGGAATGCCGCACATGACGACCTGACCGCCGGGGCCGAAGCCGTGGAAATCGAAGCCCCAGCCGACATGGTTCTCCTGCCGGCCGCGTTGCAGGATCAACTCGGCGCGTTCGAGGTCGCGTTCGGTGGTGATCTTGAAGTTATCGTCGCTGCCCTCGATCAGGGCGACGCTCAGGCCGTAGCGTTCAATCACCAGGCTGTCGTCGGTGAGACCGGCATGGATCGGGTCGCTGTAATGCACCTCCTCGTGCGCCTTGAGGATCTCGGCGAAGTGGAAGCCCTGCGGGGTTTGCGCGCGCCAGGTGTCGGTGCGGTCGACGGTTTCGGTGATGAGGCCATTGCGGCAGCGCTTGAGCGTATCGGGAACGGCAAGCCCGGTGATCACCGCGGGTCCGTGATCGAGGGCGGTGATCACCGCGCTGATCGTGTCCTGCTCGACGAAGGGTCGCACCGCATCGTGAATGATGACCTTGGCCGGCGGCGCCGCGGCAAGGCTTTCCAGGCCGAAGCGCACCGATTCCTGGCGTGTATCGCCGCCGATGACGGGCGGCGGCAGGGACAGCCCCTCGGTCGCCTCCTCATAGAGCCCGAGGTCGGCGGGATGGATCACCGACTGCACCTGCTCGATCTGCGGATGCCGCAGAAAGGCTAGCAGCGTGTGCCGGATCACCGGCATGTTATCCAGGCTACGATATTGCTTCGGGATCGGGCCGCCCATCCGCCGCCCGCGTCCGGCACCGACGATGATCGCAGCGGTCATGCGGGTCGGCCGGTTTGCAACATGGTGCTCATCGCAAACCCATTATCATACATCTCAGCAACCGACACTCTGGAGCAGAAGCGGACAGTATGGCCAGACACCAGCCCCTTCGGACCGGCGCAACCGAGCCCGAAGCCAGGGACAGCGACCTGCGGACCCGCGTCGCCTGGCTCTATTACATGGAGGGCCTGACCCAGGACGCGATTGCCGAAAAGCTGGAAATCAGCCGCATACGCGTGCTCAAGATGCTGGCGAGCTGTCGCCAGGACGGCACCGTGCAAATCCGGGTGACCTCGAAGCTGGCCGCGTGCGTGGCGCTTGAACGCCAGCTCGAGACGCGCTTCGCGATCCGTCAGGCAATCGTCATCCCCTCGCCGGAGAACGACGACAGGCTGCCCGCTCTCCTCGGCGCCGCGGTCGGTGCCTACCTCAACGACACCCTGCGCAATGGCATGCGCGTCGGCCTCGGCTGGGGCAGCACGCTGCGTCACAGCCTGACCAACATCGCCAGCCGCAGCCTCGCCGAATTGACCGTGGTCTCCCTGCTCGGTGCGCTGACCCGCGCCGCCGGGGTCAACCCGTCGGAGTTCGCCTGGCGCTTCGCCGACATGTTCGGCGCCGACTGCTACATGATGGCAGCCCCCGTCTATGCCCCGGACGAGGCGACGCACGCGGCCCTGCTCGCCCATCCCGGCATCGAGGAGGTGTTCACCCTGGCGCGTCGGATCGACGTCGCTTTGGTAAGCGTCGGCGACCTCTCGCCGGTCTCGACGATCGCCCGGCTCGAGTTGATCCCGCCGCACGAACTCGAACAATTGCGTCGCGCCGGCGCGGTCGCCGACGTGCTCTGCCGCTTCATCGACCAGTCCGGCCGGATCATTGACCATCCGCTGAACCGCCGCGTCGTCGCCGTCGACCCGCGCCAGTTGCGCCAGGCACCCAGGCTGGTCCTGGCCTCGGGCGGCTGGAACAAGGTGCAAGCGATGCTGGCTGCCATGCGCCTGCTGTCGCCCAGCGTCATCATTACCGACGAACATGCGGCAGGCGGGCTGCTTGCTTCACTGCCCATGGAAGGATCAAAGGCTTTATGATACGATACGGGAATGAATGCACTGCTTACCCTGACCTGCGGCCAGCTCCGTCGTCGCGGTGCGCAGGATGGGTGCATCACCTGCGGCCTCACAATCGTGAGCGCACTGACCTGGGCGCACGTGCATCCCGGACAAGGCGAAGACGCGCGTCGCGTCTTTCGCCTGTGCTGGACGTGTCATCGCCTCTATGACCACGGTCTCGTCGAGACGCATGAGCTGCTTGTCGCCGAGGAGGCATGGTGCGTCGGCAGCCGGCCCGAGCCCGCCCCCTGGTTTCGTCTGCTTGCGGCTGAGATGAACGCGAGGCAGCGGATCGTCAGGACGGAACTGCAGCACAAGGTCGCCGCGGTTCGTGCCGGCCTGACGATCCGGCGCAGAAACGCGGCGCTGAAGGCGGCCGCCACACGCAGACGAAACGTTGCCGCCGCCGCGGAGCTTTAGCGGACGTGGCCTGGTGCATCGCCTGGCGGTTCAGGCCTTGTTTGACGGACCAGGCAGCGCACGGCGCAGGTCGGCGAACGCTGTGCGCAGCGCCGGCGATGCATCCAGGAGTTCGGCAACCCAGACCCGGCCGCGGCTGGTTTTCACCCTCCACATTTTTTGTGTTTCATAGAACACGGCGCCGCTGATCGCTCCGGCGAGCGTTACGGCAAAATTCCTGAACGCCGCCTTGTGTTCGGCAATATACCATGGAACTTCGATATCGCCATTTCGCTCGATCCCGAAGATCGCGAGCTTGTGGTGTCCAACGGTCAAGTTGACGATCAGGACCTTATTGACGCTCCACGTCACGCCGAGATCGCGAAGGCCCTCCAGGCAGGCCAGCAGGCGAGCGGAAAGGCCTGCGCCGCGATCCAGCTCGGCAAACCAATGATCCTGCAAATCCTGTTGCGCGGCGACGCGGTCGGTCCGGACCAGGAGACGCCGTAAGCCGTCCCAGCTATCGAGGCGAGGAGCCCGCATCCGCGGGTCTGACAGACCGAGTTCCTCAATGATCCAGTCACGTTTGCCGTAGTTGCATGACTGGCAGCTTGTGACGAGGTTTCCGGCCTCATCGGTGCCGCCACGGGAATGCGGAACGAGGTGATCGACCACGGCGGTCAGCGCGTAGAAGGCGGCGTGCAGATCGCGGTCTTTTGGGCCGCGCGGGACGCATGCTCGCGTAGCGTTTGCATGTCGGCGACCCGCAGGCAACGCAATGCGCCGTCGGTATCCCCCGCCAGCAGGCAATCCGCTGCCTGGGCGAGCAGGTCGGCAGCTTCCTCCATGGCCGGGATCGGCGCCAGAAGGCACGCGCGAGGTGCACTGTCTGCGGAGTCAAGCACGCGGGGCCTCCATAAGTCCTTGCAACCCGCGGGAGGCTAGCGTGCAGGTGTAAGTTTTTCGTAAACTCCGGCGCGACGCTTGCGCTCTCCGGGACCTGTCTCACTTGGCGATGCATTCGTCATGGAACTGTAGCAGTTTCGAGCCGGAACTTCGCTATACCGCTCGCGTGTCCGTGTAGACCGGATCGGGCCGGTCGAGTTCCCATTGGAGGTTGCATTGCAAATCAGAGACAGACAACGCGGTCTTGCCGCAAGGCTTACGCGCCGCGTCGCCTTGTCCGCCGTGCTTGGCGCCGCGGCTATCGGCACGGGCCTGATTGCCGCCCCCGCCGCACGTGCTGCCGGCCCGCAGATCATCGAGACCGGGTCGAGCCTGCTCTATCCGCTCTTCAACCTCTGGATCCCTGCCTACGTGAAGATGCATCCGGGCCTGCAGATCACCCCGCAAAGCACCGGCAGCGGCACCGGCATCTCACAGTCGATCGAGGGCACGGCGCAGATCGGCGCATCGGATGCCTACCTGAGCAAGACGCTGGCCAAGATGCATCCGACCATGATGAACATCCCGCTGGCGATCTCCAGCCAGATGGTGAACTACAATGTTCCCGGGATGGAGGGTAAGCACCTGCATCTGAACGGGCCGGTCCTGGCGGGGATCTACCAGGGCAAGATCACCGACTGGAACGACCCCGCAATCAAGAAGATCAACCCTGGCCTGACCCTGCCCGACCATAAGATCGTGACGATCCATCGCACCGACGGGTCCGGCGACACCTTCATCTTCACCCAGTATCTCTCCGCCAGCGCGCTGGAATGGCAGCAGTCGCTGGGCTATGGCACGACCGTGAACTGGCCAGCCACGCCCGGCAGCATCGGCGCCGTGGGCAACCCCGGCATGGTTAACGCGCTGAAGAATGCGCCCTATTCGATCGCCTATGTCGGCATCAGCTTCAAGCAGGCGATCGAGGACAACAAGCTCGGAAAGGCAGCGCTCGGCAACAAGGCCGGCAAGTTCGTGCTGTCGTCTCCCGAGACCGTCAAGGCCGCCGCCGGGCAACTGGCCGGCGAGACGCCCCAGAGCGAGAGCATCAGCCTGATCTTCGCGCCGGGCGCGGAGTCCTATCCGATCATCAACTACGAATATGCGATCGTGAACGCAAAGCAGCCGAGTGCCGCGACGGCGAGCAAGATCAAGAAGTTCCTCACCTGGGCGATCTCGCCCGAGCACGGCAACTCGCCGCAATATCTTGACAAGGTCAGCTTCGTGGCGCTGCCGCCGGCGATCGTCAAGCTGAGCCAGGCGCAAATCGACAAGATCGGCTCGCACTAAGGCCGTGGCGCCTGTCACGACGCCGAGCCGGACCGACTCCTTGCTGCGGCGGGTGTGGCGTTTTCGCACCCTGCTCGCCGTGACGGGGGGTGCGTTGCCGGCCGGTGTCGTCGCGGTGGTGCTGTTCCTGGCGATCTATTCCTGGCCGGCGATCGTGCTCAACGGCACGAGCTTCCTGGGCGGCAGCGAGTGGAGCCTGGGCAATACCTACGGCGATCCCGTCACCCGCAATGGCGTCATGGTGTTGCCCGGCGCGCATTACGCGATCCTGTTCCTGATCGGCGGCACCCTGCTCTCGACCCTTATCGCCATGGTGGTGGCGGTGCCGGTTGGGGTGGGGGCTGCGATCTTCCTCGCCGAGGCAGTGCCCGGCTGGGCGCGGGTCTGGCTCTCGCTGTTCGTCGAACTGCTCGCCGCGATCCCCTCCGTGGTGTTCGGGCTGTGGGGCTATGCGGTGCTGATCCCGCTGTTCGGGCGATATGTGTTCCCGGCACTCACCCACATCATCGGCTTCATTCCCTATTTCGGTGGTCCGCCGGGTAACGGTTACGGTCTGCTGACCGCGGGGCTGGTGCTGTCGTTGATGATCGTGCCGCTGATTACCGCCACCCTGCGCGATGCCATCGTGCGTCAGCCGGTGTCCTTGCGCGAATCCGCCGCCGCGATGGGCGCCACCCGTTTCGAGACCGTCTGGGTGGTGATCATGCCGGGCTTGCGCACGGTGCTGATCGGCGCCTGCATCCTCGCCATCGGCCGAGCCCTGGGCGAGACGATGGCGGTGCTGATGGTGAGCGGCAACGCCTTGGGCTATGTGCCGTCCAACATCTACGGCCCGGTCAGCACCATGGCCTCCTTCGTCGTCTCGCAACTGGACAGCGCGCTGCAGGATCCGACCGGCTTTGCCGTGCGCTCGCTCGCCGAGATCGCGCTGGTGCTGTCCCTGATGTCAGTGGTGGTGAACACCATCGCCCGGGTCATGCTTTCGTATGCGGGACAGCCCGGACGATGAGCGACGCGATCTCCGAACATGGCTCGACATCACTCAGTGAGGGTTTGGCCCTGCGCCGGAGGATCAAGGCCCGGATCGGCTGGACCCTCTGCGCCGCCTCGCTGGCAATGCTCGGGGTCGCCATGTGCTGGATCATCGGCACCGTCGTGGTGCGCGGCATCTCTGCGCTGTCGCCAACGATCTTCACCGAGCCCACCCAGGGCAACGGCGGCGGCCTGCTCAACGCCATTGAAGGCACCGCGGTGCTCGCCGTCGGCACGCTGATCCTAGCCGTGCCGCTGGGGGTCGCCGCCGGCATCTACGTCGCCGAGTTCCCGCGCGAATTCTGGGCCCGCGCGATCCGCTTCTTCTCCGACACCCTGGTGGGCGTGCCGTCCATCGTGCTCGGCTATGCCGGCTACGTCATCCTGGTGCAGGGGCTGGGTTGGCAGTTCTCCACCGCCGCCGCCTGCATCACGCTCGCCATCATCTGCCTGCCTTATATCGCCCGCTCCAGCGAACTGGCGTTTGCCTCGGTCGCCTCGGAGCTGCGCGAGGCGGCCTATGCAATGGGCGCCGGCGACCGCCAGGTGATCCTCAAGGTGTGCCTGCCGGTGGCGATGCCCGGCGTGCTAACCGGGGTGCTGCTGGCGCTGGCGGTCTCCGTCGGCGAGACCGCGCCGCTGCTCTACACCGCCGGCTGGTCCAACTATTTCTGGAACGGCCACCTGGTCCGCTCGCCGATCGCCTATCTCACCTACGCGGTCTGGACCTTCATCAACGAGCCGGCTGCTGCCGCCAACGCCCTGGCCTACGCCGCGGCCCTGCTGGTGACCAGCTTCGTGCTCGTGCTCAGCATCGCCTCGCGGCTGATCCTGCGGAGCCGCTGAGGCGCGCTTGTGTCAGGCGCCATACTCGGTCACCGCGCGTTTCGCGCGCGCGATCAGCGACGGGCTCATGCTGAGTTCGCTGACGCCCCACGACAGCAGGCGGGGGATCATCGCGGGGTCGCCGGCCGCCTCGCCGCAGACGCCGATCCAAATGCCGGCCTCGCGGGCGCCGTCGCAGGCGAGTTCGATCATGCGCAGCACCGCCGGGTGATCCGCCCGGCTCAGACGCGCCAGCCTGGCGTTCGTGCGGTCCGCGGCCATCGTGTATTGCGTCAGGTCGTTGGTGCCGATCGAGAAGAAATCGACATGCTGTGCCAGCGCATGGGCGCAGAGTGCGGCCGCCGGCGTCTCGATCATGATGCCGAGTTCGATCGGTCCGGTCTCCTGGCCCTGCGCGTGCAGCGCTTCGCGACATTCGCTGAGGCGCGCCTTCGCCGCGAGCACCTCGGAGACGTCGCTGATCATCGGGAACATGACCCGCAGCCTGCCATGCACCGCCGCGCGTAACAGGGCGCGAAGCTGTGGGTCGAACAGCTCCGGGCGATCCAGGCACATGCGTATGCCGCGCCATCCGAGAAACGGATTGGCTTCAGCCTCGCTTTGCATGCCGGCCATCGGCTTGTCGCCGCCGATATCGAGGGTGCGGATCAGCACCGGATGTGGTGCGAAGGCCGAGAGCACGCGCGTGTAGGTGCGGAGCTGCTCCTCCTCGCTCGGCAGGGCCGTGTTGCGCATGAACATGAATTCGGTGCGAAACAGTCCGACACCCATCGCCCCCGCACGCAGCGCCGGCTCGATTTCGGCGACCGCGCCGATATTGGCCGCGACCTCAATCGCGCTCCCGTCACGTGTGCGCGGCGCGATATGGGCGAAGCGCTCGAGTTCGACGCGCGCCGCGTCCGCCTCGTCGCGTCGGCGCGCGAAGGCCGCCTGGGTCGTCGGGTCGGGGTTGAGGATGGCGAGGCCGGCGCCGCCGTCGAGCGCGATCAGCCGCGCGGCCCGCAGCGTGTCCTCGTGCGCCCGCGCGCCGACCACGGCGGGAAAGCCCAAGGCACGCGCGATGATCGCGATATGCGAGGTGGGGCCGCCGGCGGTGGTCAACAGGCCAAGCACCAGATGCGCCGGCAGCCGCGCGAAATCGAGCGCGGACAGCTCGCTTGCGACCAGGATCGACGGTTCCGAGAGGGCAGCGAGGTCGCATCCGCGCCGTCCAAGCAGGACGTCCGCGAGCCGCTGCCCGATGCCACGGACATCGTCGGCGCGCAGCCGAAAATAGGCATCGTCGATCCGCTCGAAACGCTCGGCGAGCGCGCGGCTGACCTCGATCGTGGCGGAGGCGGCATCCTGGCCGCCGGCGATCGCCTGCTCGATCGGGCCGAGCAGTTCGACGTCCTCGGCCAGTTCACGCAGGGCGGCGAAGAGCTGTGCCTCGGTGCTCTCGGCGCCATCGGCGCGCGCGGCTTCGATCGTGTCGCAAACCTCCAGCACTGCCGCGCGGAAGCGCTCGATCTCGGCGCCGATGGCACCGGCGGCGAGGCTGCGCCGTGGCGGCACGCTGCGGTCCGGCAGATAGAGGAAGGCCGGCCCGATCGCTACGCCCTCGTTGCCGCAGGCGCCTTCAATGCGACCCGAAACCTGCGGCAACGCGGGCGGGGCATCGGCGAGTGGCGCGGCGCCACCAACATAGGCCACGAGTTCGGCGAGGGCGGACACGGCATCCTCTCCCTCGACGCGGATACGCACCCGCTCGCCCTGCTTGACCGTCAGCAGCATGATCTTGACGGTGCTCTTGGCATTTGCCGAAGCGCCGCCTTTATGGATTTCAATGCTCGACTGAAAGCTCTTCGCCAATTGCGCGAGACGCGCCGCGGGCCGCGCATGCAGACCTTCGTCAAGCGAGACGACCGCGTCCTGTTCGAGCAACATCAAGCGAGGCCGATGACCGAGAGCGCTGTACCCGGCTGCAGCAGCGCCCGCAGCCTTTCGCCAGGGACCGGCTCGACGCAGATCTCGCCGGGACGTTCGGCCACCGCCAGGCCGTTAAAAGAGAATACGACATGGCCGATCTCGGCGATCTTCTGCCAGGCGGTCTCGCCCACCGCGGTGATACAGAAATTCTGGTCCGCGATCCGCAGGGCGTCGCCGCCTTCCGGGCAGGCACCGGGACTGCCCGCCGCCTCATGCAGCACCGACACCTCGGCAAGCTCCGGCGGGGCACCCACAGCGAACAGGATCAGCACGCCGGCGTCGAGCAGGTCGCCGGCCTCGGCGCCGACTTCGCGGATCGTGGTGCTGTAGAGGGTGTCCATCATCAATAGAGTCCGAAGCTGAGCAGCCAGGCGATAACTACCGCGAGCGGCCCGGTGAGCTGGCGGCTGATCAGCACGGCCGGAACGCCGACCCTGACGGTCTCGGGCTTGGCTTCGCCCAAGGCCAGCCCCACCGGCACGAAGTCGCAGCCGACCTGGGTGTCGAAGGCGAACAGCGCCGGCAGCGCGAATTGCGGTGCGATATTGCCGTTGCCGATCTGCTGGCCGATCAGCACGCCGATGACCTGGGCGATCACCGCACCCGGGCCGAGGACTGGCGAGAGGAACGGCAGACCGCATATCGCCGACAACAGCAGCAGACCGATCAGGCTGCCGCCGAGCGGCGTCAGCACATGCGCAATGATTGCACCCAGCCCGGTGGCGTTGATGATGCCGATCAGCATGGTGACGAAAGCCATGAACGGCAGGATGGTGCGGATCACCTGGTCAATCGCCCGCCTGCCGCTCTGGAACAGGACGCCGACGACGCCGCCCATCACGCGGCCGATATTGGCGATGAAGCCGGTGAAGCCGCCGTCGTTCTCGACCGGCGCTGCGGGCTTCATCACGAATGGCGAGGCCGTACTTCCCACCGCCCCCGCTGGCGCCCCCGCGGCCACCGCCGGCTGCGTGCCGTCGAGCGGGATCAGGTTGTCGGGCTTCACCCCGGAGACATAGATGTCCTCGGTGATGAACTGCGCGAGCGGGCCGGATTGTCCGACCGAGGTCAGGTTGATCGTCGGCAGGCGCTTGCGCGGATAGACGCCGCAGCGCGCGGTGCCGCCGCAATCGATCACCACGGCGGCGATCTCGCTCTCGATCGGCGGCGAGCGGAAGCCGTCGACGGCGGTCGCCCCCGTCAGCTCGGCCAGACGCCGCGCTACCGGGGGGATGCCGCCGCCGGTAACGGCGACGATCTTGTCGCGTTGCGCGGTAGGCTGGATCACCAGCGGGCCGCCCCAGCTCTGTCCGCCACGCTCGACCCGCACCGCCCGGAACTGGCCGGTCTGCGCTGCACTCGGAACCTGGTCCATCGTCCCCTCCGGCGTCAGGTTTGGGCGGTGACGAGTGCCGCACCCTGGCGTCGCGCCAGGAACATCGTGATCCGCTCGGTGACGATGCCGCGCAGCAGGATCACCACGAGGCCGGCGATGAAGTAGCGAACGGCGAGCGGCCCGAGCGGCAGATGCAGACGCATCAACCCATGCGCGACACCGAGCCAGACGAACAATTCGCTGGAGTTGGCGTGCGGGAACAGCCCGGTGATCGGATGGCAGAACGACACCGCGGAATCATAGAACGCCGGCTTGTGGCGTTCCTCAATGAACACGCCGAAGGTATAGGCCATCGGATTGGTCAGGAAGAACATCGCCAGCACCGGCAGCAATGTGTAACGGGTGATCGCGTAGCGCCCGGCGAAGCGCGCCAGCCGGTGCACGCGATGTTCCCCGATCAGTTCGATCAGCGCGTAGACCGCGGTGAGCAGAACGATCAGGGTCGGCAGGATACCGGTCGCGAACGCCACGAAGGTGCGGCCGCCTTCGTTGAAGACGCCGATAAATCCGGTGGCAAGATGCGAGAGCATGAGCATGGTCTTGTCCCCAATTTAGTTCGTTTCAGGCGACGATGGGCTCACGCGGAGCGGCTTGCGCGCGGCCGGCTGCGATGCGGTCGATCTGCTGGGCGGCGGCGCGGAACGAATCTGCGAGGCGGGCGTCGCGCGCAGCGAAGGCGGCGCCGCTGCGGCATTGTTCAATATCCGCGCCGAGGAGGGAGTCGAGCGGCCGGAACTTCGCCCAGACGGTGCGTCCCTGCATGACCAGCGCCTGGCGGATTGTGCCATTTGGGGCGACGACCAGGATGCTGATGGCGCCGCGGCCGAACCCGGCCCGAGCACTGCCCGACCCGACATAGCCGTCGCTCCAATCGGTGGACAGCCGGCCCAGCACAGCGCGGTAGTGCCGCATCTGCAGCATCGTTCCGGCGATCTGCAGGGCCCAACACATGGCGAACAGCAATAGCCCGGTTTGCCAGGTCATGATCGTATCCCCGCCCTGATGTTCGGTCCGTTGGCGCCGGACTCGAATTGGCTGTGAGCCGAACATCCATTCTTTCACGTGTCAATATGTCGGGCATCTGCTCGCAAAAATGTGAGCAGAAACATGCAAATCCCAGATTATCGTGGTTTCGGCGTATGCGAGCCCCTCTACAAATGCGTTGACAACGGCACAAATGTATACATCCTTCCGGTGACGGTGCAGGAGCGGGCCATGAGCATTGCAGAGGATCTGGCACGGCGGGCCGAAGCTGGACGGCCGGTCCAGGTCGGCCTGATCGGCTGCGGCGAAATGGGCACCGACATCGTCACCCAGCTCTCCTTGATGCCCGGCATCGAACTTGCGGTGCTGGCCGAGATGCGTCTGGATGCGGCTTTCCTGGCCCTCGACATCGCCGGCATCGGGCGCGACGCGGCGCGTTTGTGCGAGACGCAGGCGCAGGCCGAGGACGCCATCGCCGCCGGCCTTATCGCAATCACCCAGGACGGCACCATCGCCTGCGTCACCGGGCAGGTCGACGTCATCATCGACGCCACCGGCAATCCGGGGATCGGCACCGAACTCGCACTCAAGGCGATGGCTGCCGGCAAGCACGTGGTGATGATGAATGTCGAGGCGGACGTCACCGTCGGCGCCATGCTGGTGCGTGAGGCACGCAGGCACGGCGTCGGCTACTCGCTCGGCGCCGGCGACGAGCCCAGTGCCGCCATGGAACTGGTCAACTTCGCCCGCGGCCTCGGCTACCCGATCGTCGCCGCCGGCAAGGGCAAGAACAATCCGCTGCGCTTTAACGCCAAACCCGCCGAATACGAAGACGAGGCGCGCGCGCGGCACATGAATCCGCGCATGCTGGTCGAGTTCATCGACGGCTCGAAAACGATGATCGAGATGTGCGCGATCGCCAACGCCACCGGCCTGGTGCCGGACCGCCCTGGCATGCACGGTCCGGCCGCCGGCCGCGACGAGCTTGCGCGCACGCTGATCCCGCGCAGTGACGGCGGCGTGCTGTCGCGCGCGGGTGTCGTCGACTACAGCGTCGGCAAGGGTGTCGCCCCCGGTGTGTTCGTCGTCGTCAAGGCGCCGCACCGGCGCATCCATGAACGCATGCGCGACCTCAAGATGGGGGAGGGGCCGTATTTTACGTTCCTGCGTCCCTACCATCTGACCAGCCTGGAGGTGCCGCTGACCGCGGCCTCGCTGGTGCTGCATGGGGTTCCGCACATGCAGCCGCTGGACTACCCCGTTGCCGAATGCGGCTGTCTGGCTAAGGAAGACCTGCAACCCGGCGTCACATTGGGCAAGATCGGCGAGGACCATTATCGCGGCTGGATCACCACCGTCGAGGACGCGCGCGTGGGAAGGTCGCTGCCGCTCGGCCTGGCCGAACGCGCTGTGGTCACGGCGCCGATCCGCGCCGGCGAGGCGCTGACCTACGAGAATTGCCGCGTCGATGAAACCATGCAGATCGTGAAATTGCGACGCGCCCAGGACGCATTGTTTCAGTGAGCGCCGCCCTCGAACGCAATCGTCCCGCCGTGTATGACCGGCTGAGTCCCGCGCAACTGCGCGAGGCGCTGCGCCGTATGCAGCTGATCCGACAGTTCGAGGAAGGCGCCGAGCAGGCCTATATGCGCGGCCAGATCCACGGCACGATGCATCTCTCGATCGGCCAGGAGGCCAGCGCCGTCGGCATCTGCGCCGCCCTCGGGCCCGACGACAAGATGACCTCGACGCATCGCGGCCACGGCCACTGCATCGGCAAGGGCGCCGATCCCAAGAGGATGTTCGCGGAGTTCTTCGGCAAGGAAAGCGGCTATTGCCGCGGCCGTGGCGGCTCGATGCATATCGCCGACGTCGCACAGGGCAATCTCGGCGCCAACGGCATCGTCGGCGGCGGGCTGCCGATCGCGGTGGGCGCGGCCCTTGCGTTGCGACAGCAGAAGCGTCCGGACGTCGTTGTTTGCTTTTTCGGCGACGGCGCTTCCAACGAGGGTGCCTTCCACGAGGCGCTGAACATGGCGGCGTTGTGGAAGCTCGGCGTGATCTTCGTCTGCGAGAACAACCAGTACGGCATGTCGACCTCGACCGAACGGTCGATGTCGGTCGCCAACGTCGCCGACCGCGCGCCTGCCTACGACATCCCTGCCCGCATCGTCGACGGCAATCGTTTTGCCGATGTCGCCGAAGCCGCCTTCGAGGCGGTTGATCGCGCGCGCGCCGGCGGCGGCCCGTCGCTGATCGAAAGCAAGACCTACCGCATACGCGGCCACTCGCGCAGCGACCGCAACCGCTATCGCAGCAAGGCTGAGATCGAGGACTGGATCACGCGAGATCCGATCAAGATGTTCGCGGAGGAGCTGCGCGCTCTAGGCATTCTCGACAGCGCGGAAATCGCCCGCATCCAAGACGAGGTCGCGGCCGAGATCGCCGAAGGCCTCGCCTTCGCACGCGACAGCGCCGCCCCCGACATCGCCGACCTGCTGTGCTACGTCTATTCGGCGCCGATCGAGCAATGAACCAGATCGCGCGCGAGCTCACCTACGCCCAGGCGTTGCAGGAAGCCATGGGCCAGGCGATGCAGGCGGACCCCAGGGTGTTCCTGATGGGCGAGGATATCGGCGTCTATGGCGGCGCCTTTCAGGTTACCGGCGACCTGATCGAGCGTTTCGGCGCCGAACGGGTGATCGATACGCCGATCGCCGAACTCGGTGCTGCCGGCGTCGCGGTGGGTGCCGCACTCTGCGGCGGGCGCCCAATCCTGGAGTTCCAATTCTCCGATTTCGCCACCCTGGCGATGGAGCAGATCACCAACCAGGCGGCAAAGATCCGCTACATGCTGGGTGGTGCCGTCTCGGTGCCGCTGGTGATGCGTTTCCCTGCCGGCTCCGGCACGGGTGCCGCCGCACAGCACAGCCAGAGCCTGGAGGCCTGGTTCGCGCATGTGCCGGGTCTGAAGGTGATCCAGCCATCCACACCCTACGACGCCAAGGGGATGTTGCTCAGCGCCATCGACGATCCCGACCCGGTGATGATCTTCGAGCACAAGCTGCTCTACAAAATGAAGGGTCCAGTTCCGGAGCAGCCCTACCGCGTGCCGATCGGGCTTGCGGAAATCCGCAGGCCGGGACGCGACATCAGCATCGTCGCCACCGCGATCATGGTGCATCGTGCGCTCGAGGCCGCGACGATCCTCGCCGAGGACGGCATCGAAGCCGAGATCATCGACCTGCGCAGCCTGCGTCCGCTCGACCGCGCCACCATCGTCGCCAGCGGATCACGCACCACCCGGCTGCTATGCGTCTATGAGGGGGTCAAGACACTGGGCATCGGCAGTGAGATCAGCGCCATGATCGCCGAGAGCGAGGCGTTCGACCGGCTCGACGCGCCGATCGGCCGCCTCGGCGGCGCGGAATGCCCGCTGCCGTACAATCCCGAACTGGAGCGCGCGGCGGTGCCGCAGGTCGCCGACATCGTGGCCGCCTCGCAATCCCTCGTGCGCGGACGCCTGTAGCGGTGCCGGTCGAGATCATCTTCCCCCGAGTCGACATGGACATGATTTCGGGACGTATCGGCTCATGGCTCGTGCTCGAGGGCCAGCCGGTGCGCGAGGGCGAGCCGCTGTTCGAGATCGAGACGGACAAGGCGGCGATGGAGATCGAGGCGCCGGCCAGCGGCACGTTGCGCGGCGTGCGCGCGGCCGGCGGCGAGGAGGTCGCAGTTGGCAGCGGCATTGGCTGGATCGTCGCCGACGGCGAGCAATGGGATCAGCCGCCGCCCGAGACCGATTCCGCGCCCTTGCGCGCCACTCCACTCGCGCGACGCGAGGCGCGCCGTCTCGGCGTCGATCTGTCGGATGTCCGCGGCTCCGGTCCACGCGGCCGCGTCGTCGCCGACGACCTGCCGCGTGCATCAACCCCCACCAGCGGATGGCATCGTCAATGGCTGGGTGCGGCGAAGGGCACGCCGCTGGTGTTTCTGCATGGTTTCGGCGCGGATCTGACGGGCTGGCGAGCAGTCTGGACCGGCCTGCGGGCACGACGGCGGATCCTGGCGATCGACCTGCCCGGACATGGCCGCTCCTCGGCGGATGCGCCGGCGAGCCTGGACGGGCTTGCCCAGGCGGTGCGGCGCGTCCTTGAAGAGGAAGCGGTCACGACGCCGCATCTGATCGGCCATTCGCTCGGCGGCGCGGTGGCACTGTCCCTCGCCGATTCCGTGCGTTGCGCCTCGGTCTGCCTGATCGCGCCGGCCGGGCTGGGGCCGGAGATCGACGGCGACTTCCTGCGTGGCTTCGCCGGCGCGGAGCGCGCGCAGAGCCTTGCACCCTGGCTGCGTCGCCTGTTCAACGATGCTGCCCTGGTAACACCGGAACTGGTGCAGGCGGCATTGCGCGTTCGCGAGGATCCGGCTGCTCGCGCCTATCAGCGCGCGCTGATCACGGCACTTTTTCCCGACGACACCCAGGCGATTGATTTGTGCGGCGCGCTCGCCCGGCTGCGTGTGCCCGCCAAGCTGATCTGGGGCACGCACGACGCGATCATCCCCGTCCGCCAGGCCAACCGCCTGCCAGGTGCGATCGCGCTGCACCGACTGGAGTGTGGCCACATGCCGCACCTCGAACAGCCACGCCTGGTCGCCTCCCTGATCGACGAACTCGTGCGCAGCGCGTGAAGGGTCTCAAGGGCGAGGCTTTGGCGGCTTCATCAGGGTCCTGGCCAGGGCCTCGTTCCAGCCGTCGATCAGCGTCCGGCGCAGCTTCGGTTCCATCGCCGGTTTGAACGCGGCACCTTGCGTCCAGACTTTGCTGATCGCATCGAGGCTGTCCCAGACGCCGGTGGCGAGGCCCGCGAGAAACGCCGCGCCACGCGCGGTCGATTCCAGCTCTGTGGGCCGCTCGACCGGAACGTCGAGGATGTTGGCGAGAAACTGGCAGAACCAGTCATTCGCCGCCATGCCGCCATCGACACGGATCGCCCGCGCCTCGCCGCCGCCGTCATCCTGCATGGCGGCGGCGAGATCGAGCGTCTGGTAGGCGACGGACTCGAGCGCGGCACGCGCGATATGCGCGGCACCGCTGCCCAGGGTAAGACCGCAGATCAGTCCACGCGCATCCGGGTCCCAATGCGGTGCGCCAAGGCCGGTAAAGCCCGGCACCATGTAGACGCCATGGCTGTCTGGCACTTTGGTCGCCATGTCGTGGGTGTCCGAGGCGCGCGTGATCAGGCCGATGCCGTCGCGCAGCCATTTGATCGCGGCCCCGGCGACGAAGATCGCCCCTTCCAGCGCATAGGTCGTTTGCCCATCGAGGCGGTAGGCGATCGTGGTCAGCATGCGGTTGTCCGAGCTGACCGCCTGCTCGCCGGTGTTGAGCAGCATGAAGCAGCCGGTGCCATAGGTGGATTTCGCGGTGCCCTTGGCAAAACAGGCCTGACCGATGACCGCGGCCTGCTGGTCCCCTGCCATACCCGCAATCGGGATCGCGCGCCCGAACAGGCTGTGCTCGGTTTCGCCAAAGATGCCGGCGTTGTCGCGCACTTCGGGAAGCAGCGCGGACGGGATGTCGAACAGGCGCAGCAGTTCGTCGTCCCAGGCGTGCTCGTGGATGTTGAAGAGCTGCGTGCGACAGGCATTGGTGGCATCGGTTGCATGCACGCGGCCGCCAGTCAGACGCCAGAGCAGGAAGCTGTCGATGGTGCCGAAGGCGAGCTTGCCAGCCTCGGCTCGGCTTCTGGCGCCTTCGACCTGATCAAGGATCCAGCGCAGCTTGGAGGCCGAAAAATAGGGATCGATCAGCAGGCCGGAGCGATCCCTGATCGTCGCCTCGGCGCCCTGCTCGCGCAAACGATCGCAAAAGCGAGCGGTCCGGCGGTCCTGCCAGACGATGGCGTTATAGACCGGCTTGCCGGTCTCGCGGTCCCAGACCACAACGGTCTCGCGCTGGTTGGTGATGCCGATGGCGCTGATCGCCTCCGGTCCGCCTCCCGCGGCCTCGATGGCCGCGCGCGCGGTCGCCATCGTATCGCGCCAGATATCCTCCGGATCGTGCTCGACCCAGCCGCGCTCGGGGTAGTGCTGCGCGAACTCGCGTCGCTCGGTGGCGAGCGGACTGGCCTGCCGGTCATAGACGATCGAGCGTGTGGACGTTGTTCCCTGATCGATTGCCAGGATCTGGTCCTTGGTGGCCATTGCTGATCTCCCCTGCGTAAAAGGCTTCATGTGAAGTCCTGTCAGGTCGGCGGTGCCGCGCCGCGGCATGCCGGCGCTGGCGGTTAGACTTTGTCTACCGTCTTATCCGCACCATTTTCGGGCCGCCCGGTTTGCATGTAGCGTAGCAGCCGGACGCCCTCCTCGGCCGAGACATGCAGGCCCAGCTTCGAGCGCCGCCACAATATATCCTCGGACGTCCCCGCCCAATCCTGGTCCATCAGGTAGTCGACCTCGCGCGCGATCAGGGAGCTTCCGAAACGCTCGCCGAGATCATCAAGCGTGCTGGCGCCGGCGAGGATTTGGTAAACCCGGGTGCCATAGGCCCGTCCAAGCCGGAGTGCCAGATCCGAACCCAGGAACGGCGCACGCCTGCGCAGATCGACAAGAAACGGGTCGAAGCGGGCATTGTGCATGTCGCCACCGGGCAGCGGCTGGCGCTCGGTCCAGGCGCGTGTCCAGGCGGACGAAGCGTCCTCGATCGCCGGCACCAGCTTTTCGAGCGCGTGTTCCGCGAGCTTGCGGTAGGTTGTGATCTTGCCGCCACCGGCACGTCGGTGGTGCCGATCAGCGTGAAGCGATGCTCGTAGGGAATGGCGAAGACGATGCGCCTGTCCGGGTTCTGCAGGATGTAGGCCTGGCCGCCTTCATACAAGCGAGGCACGACAATATAGCTACCCTTGACCAGCCGGACGCCCTTGTCGTTGCGCACCGAAAGCCTCTCGTGCAGCAGCTCGCTGACCCAGGAGCCGGAGGCGTTGACCAGGGCGCGCGCCAACACCGCCGATCGGTGCCCGTCTTGCGTGCGTTCGAGTTCCGCGCGCCAGAGCCGATCCTGACGGTGGGCGGAGACCAGTCGCGTGCGTGTGCGGATTTCGCAGCCCTGTTCCGCGGCGCCGCGCGCGTTCAGCGCCACCAGCCGTGCGTCCTCGACCCATGCGTCCGAGTAGATGAAGCCCCGCTTGACCCTTGGCTTGAGCGGCGCGCCATAGGCGGATCTGCTGAACCGCACGCTGCTCGATCCTGGAAGGCTGCGCCTGCCGCCAATATGATCGTAGAGGAACAGGCCGAGACGGACGAGCCAGGCCGGCCGCATTGCATCCTCATGCGGCAGCACGAAACGCAGCGGCCAGATGATATGCGGCGCAATCCGGATCAGCCGCTCACGCTCGCGCAGGGCCTCGCGTACCAGCTTGAAGTCGTAATATTCGAGGTAGCGCAGGCCGCCGTGGATCAGCTTGGTCGATGCGGACGACGTCGCTCCCGCCAGGTCGCCCTGCTCAACCAGCAAAACGCGCATCCCGCGCCCGCGTGCGTCCCGCGCGATGCCCGCCCCGTTGATGCCGCCGCCGACGACCAGCAGGTCATAAGGAGGGTCGGGTCGCGGGCTTGCGTGCATAGGTGAGTTGACAGTGGTAGACCCGCGCTTTCAAGCCAACAACCGCGCGATTCAGGCATGCGCTTGAGTTGATTGCGGCATTCAGATACGGGTCGCGTTGACCAGCACGACAGCAATGATGCAGGGCTCGGTGCCGCGCACGCTCCAGCTATGTACGGTGCCGCGCTGAACAAAGAGGTCACCCGGCTTCAGCAGCGTCTCGCCGGCCTCGAGAACCGCATGCATCTCACCACTCAAGACCACGATGTAATCGATGGTGGCGGTCTTGTGCATCATCGGATCGGAGGATGTTTCGTCGTGCGCGTCATGCGACCCGATCGAAGCGAACGCGGCGCCAGCGTCGGCACCATCACGCCAGGCGCTGTCGGGCGGAAACTCCACGATCCGGAAGAGCGATCCGCCGGCCGGCGGCTCAAGCCGCACAGGTCGTTCGACCGCGTCATCGATGCCGCTGTTGTTGGCGGGTGTGGTCGTTGTCTCCCAGACATCGGTCAGGGCAAGACCAGGCATCGACGCCATCTCGGCAACACAGGCCGCCTCGCCATCAAATACGATACAGGAACGCCCGTGCTGATCCAGCCCGGTGACGACCCTTCTGAAACGCTTGACCACGGACGCTCTCCTTGATGTCCCAGGAAGACTAGGCTAGTATTGGACAGTCAATCAAGTTTCTTGCTCACCTGTCTGCCTTGTGCGCAGCATGACGGATTGCGGTTCTTGGGCTTGCGCTGCACGGAGCCGTTCAACACCATGCGGGTCCAGGCGAAGGACGAATGAGAGAGTTGTTGATATGAAGGCGGCGCCGACGATCTCAGCCTCGCGCGACGCGGCGCGGTTGCCCGAAGACGCCACCGCCCGCACGCGCATCCTGGATGCGGCGGAGGAGTTCTTTTCAGAATATGGTTTCGACGGGACATCGTTGCGGCAGATCGCCCTCCGGGCAGGCGTGCCGGCAGGCTTGATCGGCTATCATTTCACGGGGAAACTCGGACTTTATTGCGCGCTCTTCGAGTCACGGACACCGTCGATTGTCGAGCAGAGAAACATAGGGCTCGCCTTGGCCGAGCTCGAGGATGATCCTGACCGCCGTCTGGAGTTGATCCTCAAGGCCGTGCTGGTGCCGATGCTCAGAATGACATCGCAGGACAGCGGCAGCCGGTTTGGCCTGTTGTTGGCGCGCGAGGTGAGTGACCCGCGTTCGTCCGAGCGCGGCATCGTCGAGAAGATGCTCGACCCGATCGCGGTGGCCGTCACCGACCAGCTGCGCACGCTCCTGCCCAAGCACTCCGAAGCCGAGATCCATTGGGCCTACCACACCATCGTTGGCGCCATGACCTACATGATGCTCGATTCCGGTCGCATTGTCCGGTTGAGCAAGGGGGCGGCCGACCCCAGGAACGTGGACGCGATGATCCGCCATCTCACCGCCCTGCTGTTGAAGTGCCTGCAAGGTCCGCCCGCCCTCCTCAAGGATACGTCCTCGTGAAGCTTGTCACCTACCAATGCGGCGGCAGCGCCGCACGCGCCGGCGCCGTGATCCATGACGGGACGGACATCGTCGACCTCGCCGCCGCCAGCGCCGGGCGCGGCTGGGATCAGGCGCCCTATGCGAGCGTGCTGGCGATGATCGAATCCGGCGACGCGGCTCTTGCCCAGGCCTATGACCTGCTCACCGCGCCGCCAGGCGAGGTGGTCGTCGCGGTTGCCGATTGCGTGCTGCACGCGCCGCTGCAGCCTCCGGTGCAGATGCGAGATTGCCTGTGTTTCGAGGGCCATTTAAAACAGTCCTATCGCAACATGCGCGAGATGCGCGCGCAGCGATCCCCCGATCCGGCGGCGGCGATGGCCGAGATGGAGCGCGACGGGATCCTGACAATCCCCAAAGTTTTCTACGAGCAGCCGATCTACTACAAGGCCAATCGCTTTGCCGTCATTGGCACCGGCCATGACGTAATCTGGCCAAGCTACAGCGAGGTCATGGATTTCGAACTGGAGTTCGGGCTCTATATCGGCAAGCGCGCATGCGATGTCGCAGCGGAAGGGGCGCGCTCCTACATCTACGGCTATACCATCTTCAACGACATGAGCGCGCGGGATGCGCAATGGGCGGAGATGGGCGGCCAGCTCGGGCCGGCCAAGGGCAAGGACTTCGACACCTCGAACCCGATGGGTCCCTGGCTCGTGACGGCCGATGAACTTACCGATCCCTACAACCTGACGATGATCGCCCGGGTCAACGGCGAGGAATGGACGCGCGGCAAGACCAGCACGATGCACTGGAAATTCGAGGACCTGATCGCCCATATTTCGCGCAGCGAGACGCTCTATCCTGGCGAGTTCCTTGGATCGGGCACGATCGAGGGCGGCTGCGGCATCGAGCATATGCGGTTTTTGCAACCAGGCGATGTGGTCGAACTCGAGGTCGAGGGGCTGGGTGTGTTGCGCAACCGGCTGGTCAGGCCGGACCATCCGGGAGGGCGCGTCTGATGGATAACGATCCGATCATCGTCGGCTGGGGACATAGCCAGTTCGGCAAGCTGGATGAGAACTTGGAACAGCTCATCGGCGCGGTCACGCGCGAGGCGATCGCCGACGCCGAAATCGATGCGCAGGAGATCGACGCAGTTTGGCTTGGCCACTTCAACTCCGGCCTGATCGGCGACGGCTTCTGCTCGTCGATGGTGCTGGCCGCGATGCCGGCGCTGCGCTTCAAGCCGGCAACGCGTTGCGAGAATGCCTGTGCCTCGGGCGCATCCGCGATCTACGCGGCGCTGGACGCCGTGCGCAGCGGCCGCGTTACGCTGGCACTCGTGGTAGGCGCGGAGAAGATGAGTGGACTGACTTCGGCGGCGGTGACCAAGGCGTTGTCGGGTGCCAGCTACCAGGCGGAAGAGCGCGATTTGTCGTTCCCGCAGATCTTCGCGCGCTTTGCCGTTGCCTACGCCGAGGAGTATGGCGATCCGGCGGAGGGCATGGCGCATGTCGCGGTCAAGAACCACCATAATGCGATGCGCAACCCGCTGGCGCAGATGCACCGGCAGATCGACCTTGAGTTCTGCCGCCATGTCTCCGAGCGCAATCCGATGATTGCCGATCCGCTCAAGCTCAGCGACTGCTCGCTGGTGTCGGATGGGGCCGCGGCACTGGTGGTCGCGCCCCGGCATATGGCCAAGCACTTCCGTCGCGCTGTCGGCTTTCGCGCCGCCGAGCAGGTCAACGATTTGCTGCCGATGTCGGCCAAGCGGCTGGCGGCGTTCGAAGGTCCGCGCGAGGCGTTCCGTCGCGCCTATGCTGCGGGCGGAGTTGGGGTGGATGATCTCGATTTCGCCGAGGTGCATGACTGCTTCACCATCGCCGAACTGCTGTCGATGGAGGCGATGGGGCTGGCCGAACCGGGCCGCGCATCGGGCTGCGTCATTGAAGGGCAGACCCAGCGGGACGGGCGCCTGCCGATCAACCTGTCCGGCGGGCTGAAGGCAAAAGGCCATCCGGTCGGTGCCACCGGGGTGTCGATGCACGTGCTGGCGGCGCGGCAACTGGTCGGCGAGGCGGGTGACATGCAATTGGCGCGTCCGCCCGGCCTGGGTCTCTGTTTCAACATGGGTGGCGGCGCGGTGGCGAACTGCGTCTCCATCCTGGAGCCGATCCGCTGAGGGAGCCCGCGCCACATGTCCAGGACCACAATCCATCCGCGCGCCATTGACGCAATCGCCGATCTGCTGACCGACGGCATGACGATCTGCGTCGGCGGTTTCGGCCTATGCGGCATTCCCGAACGCCTGATCGATGCGATGGCCGAGCACGGCGCGCGCGATCTGACCATCGTGTCGAACAATGCCGGGATAGACAATGTCGGTTTGGGCAAACTGCTGCGTTCGCGGCAAATCCGGAAGATCGTGGCGTCCTATGTCGGCGAGAACAAGGAATTCGAGCGTCAGTACTTGTCGGGCGAACTTGAGGTCGAGTTCTGCCCGCAAGGCACGCTCGCGGAACGCTGCCGGGCAGGCGGTGCCGGAATTCCCGGTTTCTACACCAAAACCGGCGTCGGAACCCTGGTCGCGGACGGCAAGGAGCTCAAGGAGTTCGACGGGCAGACCTACATCCTCGAACGCGGCATACGCGCGGACCTCGCGATCATCAAAGGCTGGAAGGCGGACGCTTCAGGCAACATGATCTTCCGCAAGACCGCCCGCAACTTCAATCAGACCATGGCGGCCGCCGGCCAGGTCTGCGTCGCCGAAGTCGAGGAGATCGCGGCCGTCGGCAGCCTGGACAAGGACAATATCCATCTCCCTGGCGTGTATGTCGATCGCCTGGTCCAAGGTGATCATTACGACAAGCCCATAGAGTTTCGCACTATACGCGAACGGAGTGCCGCCTGATGCCGTGGACACGCGAACAGATGGCAATCCGCGCGGCCCGCGAACTTCGTGACGGCTACTATGTCAATCTGGGCATCGGCATTCCGACCATGGTCGCCAATCACGTGCCCGCCGACATCGAGGTAACGCTGCAATCGGAAAACGGCATGCTGGGGATTGGCCCGTTTCCCTTTGCCGGCGAGGAGGACCCGGACCTCATCAACGCCGGCAAGCAGACGATTTCGGAACTGGCATCGTCGAGCTACTTCTCGTCTTCGGACAGCTTCGCGATGATCCGCGGTGGCCATATCGACCTCACCGTGCTGGGCGCGATGGAGGTATCGCAGCATGGCGACATGGCCAACTGGATGATCCCCGGCAAGATGGTCAAGGGAATGGGCGGTGCGATGGATCTCGTCGCCGGCGTCAAGCGGATCGTCGTGGTGATGGAGCATACCTCCAAGCACGGCGAGCCTAAGTTCGTCCCGGCCTGCACCTTGCCGCTGACCGGCAAGACCGTCGTGGACCTGATCATCACCGATCTTTGCGTGTTTGACTGGGACGATCGCCAGGGCTTGTTCCGGCTGACCGAACTGGCGCCTGGCGTCTCCCGCGAAGAGGTCGCCACCCGGACGACGGCGCGCTTCATCACCTGATCTGACGGGGCGGACATCGTAGCCCGCGGGCATCAGCCACAATATTGCACTGCAAAATAATCAAATCACGTACTCTGCAATATTGTATATCCGTTCAAATCTGTTAATAATGGGGTCAAGGCCGACAGAGCGGCTGGCCCTCGCTCGATCGTGGGCGCCTTTCGACTATTGTCCTGCGCCCGGGCTGAATGCTTGGGCCGCGGACGTATCGACTTGCACATAATAATCGTCGCGGGGAGATCGCGTTGCGCGTCCATGAACGGTCTCTGATCATCGCAGGGCTATTGCTCGGTATCCAGAATACATCTGCCATGGCCAGCGAAGGGCTGACGGCCTATGTCCCCGGAGCGACCACCGGCATCCCCGTCGGTGCCTTGCCGCCGCCCGGCCTGGCGGCAAGCAACGACAACTATGTCGTGTTCGGCGAGGTCAGGGATGGCGCGGGCAACAAGGTCCCGATCAAGGTGACCAACTGGTCCACCAACGTGTCCCTGCTCTATGCGTCATCGTTTCATATGCTTGGTGCGCAGTATGGCGCGGGCGTTGTGGAAATTCTTGCGGACCATCAGGTCGATGCCACCGAAATCGGCGGACGCTCTACCGGATCAACCGGCCTGTTCAACACCATCCTTGAGCCGTTGATCCTGTCGTGGAACCTCAAGAACGGCGTCTTCGTGTCGATCGGACAATCGTTCTATTTGCCGGACGGCGAGTTCCACCAGGTGGGCGGCGTCAGGTCGCAGACCTCATATGCCAACGGCTATTGGACCTACGAGCCGAGCCTGGCGATCTCGTACCTCACGAACGGCTGGGATTTCACCGCAAACAACATCTATGACGTCAACACAGAGGATCACCACACCAATTATCAATCCGGCGATCTGTACTATATCGATCTCACCGCGATGAAGACGGTCGGCGATCTGTCAGCCGGCCTGATCGGCAACTACACGCAGCAGACTGGCCCTGACAAGCACGATGGTGCCACCGTCGGTAACGGCAATCGCGTGCAGCACGTCATGCTTGGCCCATTGCTCGGCTACACGTTCAAACGCTTTCGGTTGACCGGCCGATTCCTCACCGACGTGCGCACGCGCAATGATGTCAGGATCTCGGAATTCCATATTGGAATCAGCACGAACTTCTGAATATCACGGCAAACAAGGCGCTCGGAGAGGAGAAGTCCGTTGAGACAGCGCTGGGTGGCTCTCGCCATCATCTTCGGCTCGTTCATCCAGTTCACGCTGAACTGGTTTTCGATCATCCCGATGTTCCACGATCTGCTCGTCGACCTGCGTATGACGCCGCTGCAACTCGGTGCCGTCATCAGCGCCTTCATCGCCGGTTACGGCGTGTTCCACCTCCCGGGCGGCATGCTCGCCGAGCGCTACGGCATGCGCACGGCGCTGCTGGCGGGCATCCTGATCGAGGCCGTCGGCGCCCTGGTGAGTGGCCTGACCCCGAGCTATGGCCTGTTGCTGGTGGGGCGCTTCCTTTGCGGTGTCGGCGGCTCGATCTATCTCGGCAGCGCGGTCGGGTTGACGACGGCCTGGTTTCGGGACCGCAATCTGGCTATCGCCAACGGCTTGACCACAGGGGTCGCGTTTTCACTCGGTGCCGCGATCGGGCTGTTCGGTTGGGGGTTCGTGGCACTCTGGATTGGTTGGCGGCCAGCCATTGTCGTTGGCGCCGCGATCAGTTTTCTGACGTGGCTGGCAATGCTGTTCCTGTATCCGGAGCCGCCGGGGCAGGCGGGCTGCGCACCCGACGACCCGCATCATAGTCTTGCCTCCTTAATGCGGGTGCTCGGCGACCCGACTCTCTGGATCATGAGTATCGCCTTCGTCGGCGGTTACGGCAGCTACTTCGCCACCGCGGGCCTGTTGCCCGGCTACGCCGAACAATTGGGCGCATCGGCAGCCTATGCCGGGTCGCTGAGCGCGGTACTGGTGCTGAGCGGCATTGTCGGTGCCTTCATCGGCGGCTGGCTCGGCGACAAGGTGCTCGGCGTGGTGCCGACCTTTCTGCTCGGCTGCACGATCGAGGCCGGCGCGCTGCTCGCGATCCCGTTCCTTGGTCTGCGCATGCTCTGGCTTCCCGCCGCCCTGATCGGCGGTAGTGTGATCATGGCCTTCGTCACCTGGATTGGGTTACCCGGGCTGATGGGGCGTCGCTTCCGTCCGAGCGACGTGCCGACCGCGGCGGGCCTGATGTTGACGCTGGGGGCGATCGGCGGCGTCATCATCCCGCCGCTCTATGTCGCGGTCGCCAGCCGCTATGGCGCGGCCGCCGGCTGGAGCATGGAGGGGTTCGTCTCGCTCGGTTTTGCATTGATTGCCCTGGCTGGCTGGCGACTGCAGGCTTGGGGCGACCGGACCAACGCTGTGCAGTAGGGCCAGACCGTCCACGGCACGTGGATTTGCTAAGCAGGTGATCGACGCCCGTGCATGGATGAACACTTATCCGCGCCCACCCTGCCGCAGCTGACCGCCAACATCGTTTCCGTGCATGTCTTCCAGAACCTGATCGAATCGGGCGAGACACCGAACCTCGTTCCGAAATGACGGGAGAGGAATGGAGACGCTCGAGCGGCACGTGCCCATCGCCTTGGGCATGACGGTCGACGAAAACCGGACCAGGCAGATTGGGCCCGGGCGCAGGCGGGAGGGAACGCCGGCTGAACCTGCGGGCAGAAGGTCGCGCAACGAGCCTCGGGGAGCAAGGGCGCTCGGAAGAAGGCAGCCTGACAGGCGCATTATCCTCGCGGCGATCGTTTGAAACATTGTTACGTCGCGCTCCCAGCGAGGGCTGCAGTCAGATGCCGCACGAAGGCTGTTACCTTGGGATCGACCAGCCGCCGCGAGGTGTGCAATGCCCAAAGCTCGGCCGGCGCGCCGCTTTCCACGCCCCAACAGACCAGCCGGCCAGCCGAGACGTCCTGGGCAACCAGCGAGCGTGGCAGCAGCGCTGCTCCACCACCGACCAGAACGGCCGCGCGCTGCATCGGCAGCGATGACAACCGGAGTACCGCTCGCGGAGAGAATCGGAGGGTTCGACCGCCCTCGCACACGGTCCAGACGGCACCCGCCGTGGGCGGCACATGCACGATCACCGGCAGCGCCGGCGGATCGGCGGCCCCTTTGGTCGGGCGCGGGAAACCGGGAGCGGCAATCAGCCACCGCTCGTCACGCAAGACGCAGCGCCCGACCAGGCGCTCCCGCGGCCCTGGGTCAACGCGGATGACGAGGTCGTAGCCATCGGCCGGCAGCTCGGCCATGCGGTTCTCCGCCGTGATCTCCAGCGAGACTTCCGGGTAGGCCTGCGCGAACGAGACCGCGATCGGCCCGAGTACCGTATCGGACAGCAGGGTTGGCGCGCTGACACGCAGGCGGCCGCGTGGTGGGCCCTCGGTGCCGACACCCTCCGCCGCCTGCGCCAACTCGGCCAGCAGGGGCCCGACCCGTTCTTGTAGCCGCACCCCCGCTTGGGTGAGCTGCAGACCGCGCGAACTGCGCTCAAGCAGACGGACGCCGAGCATGATCTCCAACGCGCCGACCCGTCGCGCCAGGGTCGCCTTGGGACGCCCGCTTATGCGGCTGGCCTGGCTGAAGCCGCCATGGGTCGCGACAAGGTTGAAATCGGCAAGTGCCGGCAGATCCATCGCCGGTCCACCAGTGGGACGCCATGTTCCATATCGATATCTTCGATCCGCTGCCAGGGCGCCCGATCTTTGGGGGGCAACGGCCAACGGAGCAATCGCATGACAATCCTGGCAATCGGCGGAACCGGACAGATTGGCTCCCTCGTTGTCGAGGAGCTGGCCCGGCATGGCGCCCAGGTGCGCGCGTTGGGCACCAAGCCTCGGCTTGGTGGTATGCCCCCCGGTGTTGAGCTGGTGACCGGCGACGTGCTCGACGTGGACTTCATGCGCGGCCAATTGCGCTCGGTGAGCACCGTCTTCTTACTGCATCCGGCTGTCGCGGACGAACTCACGAGAGCGTTGCTGAGCCTCGCTCTGATCGAGGAGGCTGGGATTGCGCGTATCGTCTATCTTTCGATGATCGGCGCCGATCGTTTTGCCGACTCGCCGCGCGCCGCCGCCAAGTTGGCAGCAGAGGCAACGATTGCGCGGCGGGGGCTTTCGGCCACCATCCTGCGGCCGAACGCCCTGTTTCAGAACGACATCATGCAAAAGGACGCTCTGATGTCCCGGCAAACCTACGCGACTCCGGTCGGTAGCATTGGCCTTACAATGATCGATGGCCGCGATGTCGCAGAGGTCGCGGCCCGCGAGCTGCTGCGGCGCGAGCGGTCCTGCGACCCGTTGCCGACGGAGACGATCGAGCTCGTCGGACCGGAATCGTTTACCGGGGAAAGCATTGTTCGCCTATGGTCGGAGGTTCTCGGCAAGCTGGTGACGTATGCCGGGGACGATCTTGAAGCGGTCCAGACAGCGTTCCGCACAGCGATGCCATCGGCGGACGCATACAGCCTGGCAATGATTTTCCGTGGCATTGTGCAGGAGGGCGTTCTCGGTGATCCGGGCGCCGCCGACCGGCTCGCGGGAATGCTCGGACATCCATTGCGGACCTACCGCGCTTTCGCCGAGGAGATCGTCGTTGCTGATAACCCGTAGCCTGGTCGGAATTGAGGAGCAAACTTCATGACGCGCGTCCTTCTGATCGGCATCAAGCCTGAAGCCGTCGACTATTCCGATCCTGATGTGCCGCCGGGAACCACCCCGGAGAAGATCGCGGCGGGGATCGAGGCGACCCTGTCGGATATGCAAGCGCGCGGCTGGGAGGCGGCCTTCTGCTCAATTCTGGCCGACGACAGTGCCGAGGCGACGATCGCAGCGTCGCTTGCAGAGCATTGGGACTGCATCGTCATCGGCGGCGGCATCCGCGTCCCATCACAAGGCCTGGCGCTATTCGAACGGGTCATCAACGCCGTCCATCACGGCGCGCCCAAGACGCCAATCGCGTTCAACACCTCCCCAAGCGACTCCGCCGATGCGGCGGCAAGGTGGGTGACTGGGCGCTGATCAGCCGACCAGGACCGAACCGTTGTCTGGTGAGTGGAAAGCGGCTTCAAACTTTGCCGTTTCAAGGCCTCGCGCAAACTTCCGGGCAAACATAAAGCAATGACCAGGGCCATAGCGGCCTCTACTCCTCCGCCTACCCGCCGGAACCAGCACCGGCACATACGGATCGAACGCAGGCCCGCAACCAGCGCTGTGCTGGATAGTCGTCGTTGCGACGGTGCCAGCTCATCACATAGGCGCACGGTTCAAGCGCGAATGGCGGTTCCATGATCGCCAACCGATCGGTCCAACCCGCGACGACGCCGAGCATCAGGGTGGCGATGAGATTCGAGCCGGCGATCAGCTGCGGTGCCAGGTACATCTGCGAAAGTGTCAGAACCAGTGAGCGCTTCAGGCCATACTGCGCCAGCAGCGTGTCTGTATGCCCGAAATGGTCGCCTTCCGGGGACACCAGCAGGTGGTCGAGCGCCAGAAAGGTCTTGCGATCAATGGCAGGGCCGGCCGCGGGATGGTTCTTTCGGACGACGCACACGAAAGGCTCCTCGAACAACCGTTCGGTGAAGATACGGCCCGGCGCGCTGCTCGGCGGCACACCTAACGCCACATCCATTTCGCCACTGTCGAGCAACCTGATGGCTTCGTCCCTTGCCGTGAACGCACGCACATTCAGTCTGGCCGAAGGCGCCCTTGTATGAAGATAGCCCGCGAGCCCTTCGAGCAGCTTGTGCGCCGCGTGCTCCTGCATCGCGATGTTGAACGTGACCTGCGTGTCGTCCGGGTCGAAACTCTGTGCGTAGCCCAAGGTGCGACCGATCTCCGCCAGCGCCCGGCCGAGCGGTTCGGCCAGTTCGACCGCGCGTGGGGTGGGTTGGAGCCCGTCCTTGCCGCGCACAAAGAGCTGGTCGTCGAACAAGGTCCGCAGACGGGCCAGTGCTGCACTCATCGCCGGCTGCGTCCGGCCGATACGCTGGCCCGCCTTGGTGACACTTCGTTCGGCGATCAGCGCGTCGAACGCTACGAGAAGGTTCAGGTCAACGCCGTATAAATCCATGGGATGGATACTTACGCATGACAAAAAACGATGCAAACCTTGGGGCCGAACGTGGTTTGCTTCGTGTGAGGACCGAAGCGAGCTTGCCCCAATGGACCATCACCCATCCGGCGGCTTAACAAACGCCGATTTGCAGGCACTCCAGACGCTGTATCGCGCCTTCAATGTCGGCGATCCAGAACTCCTGGACGCAGCACTCGCGGAGAACTGGGAAGACACGCCGATGGCGCCGGGACAGCAGCCCGGTCGCGCGGGCATGAAGCCGATGCTGTTGGCGTTCCGCGCCGCTTTCTCCGACCTTCGCCTCGCGCCGGAGGAGATCGTTGGCCTCAGTGGCCGTGCGGCGGTCCGCCTTACGCTCAGCGGGCGCCATACGGGAGACTGGATGGGCGTGCCGGCGACGGGCCGCCCCTTCGCCATCGCCATGCACGAATTCCATCACTTCGAGGCCGGCCGCATCACCCACACCTGGCACCTGGAAGATTGGGCAGGCTGGCGGCAGCAGGTGACCGCGGCCGCCGAACCAACCGCCGAGCAGAAGGCGGAGATCATTCACCGAACAACAGACATGTTCGCGTCCTACTTTGGCGACGGCGTGCGTCCGTATACCATGGTCCTCGTCGATGAAGTCGTGGATGGCGGGTTCGGCCGCGCGGACGAGGTGTTCGATCTCAAAGCACTGGCCGCGATGATGGATCAACAGAAGGGCGCCGCTGGCTGACCCCGCCCGCTCGCCCACTTCATCAACGGGGAGGCTACACATGCCCACATACGCGCGTGCGGCAATCGTCACCGGATCATCCAAGGGCATTGGTGCCGCCGTCGCCCTGCGGCTGGCGGCGGACGGCTTCGCCGTCGTGGTGAATTATTCCAGTAGCGCAGCACCCGCCGAGGAGCTGGTGCGCAAGATCGAGGGAGCGGGTGGTTCAGCCATCGCCATCAAGGCAAACGTCGGCGAGGCGGCCCAGGTCGCCGAACTATTTGCGCAAGCCGAGCAAGCGTTCGGCGGTGTCGACGTTCTGGTCAACAATGCCGGGATCATGAAGCTCGCGCCACTTGCGGAAACGACGGATGAGCTGTTTGACCAAACAATATCGGTGAACCTGAAAGGCACCTTCAACGGCATGCGCGAGGCCGCCAGGCGACTGCGCGAGGGCGGCCGCATCATCAGCTTTTCATCGAGCGTCGTCGGCTTGTTCCAGCCGACCTACGCCGCCTACGCCGCGACCAAGGCCGCAATCGAGGCGATGAGCCGCATCCTTTCCAAGGAACTGGGCGATCGCAGGATTACGGTCAACGCGGTCGCGCCCGGGCCCGTCGCAACGGAGCTGTTCCTCCAGGGCAAGGGCGACGACGACATCAAGCCGATTGTCGGCCGCACGCCGCTCGCACGGCTGGGTGAGCCCGTGGACATCGCGCGCGTAGTCTCGTTCCTGGCAGGGCCAGATGGCGCCTGGATCAACGGGCAAGTCCTGCGCGCCAACGGCGGAATCATCTAGGGAGCAGTGCGATGACGCAGGTCGCCTTGGTGACGGGCGCGTCCAGCGGCTTTGGCCGAATGATCGCGGAGGACCTCGCCGCCGCCGGGCTGATCGCCTACGCCTCCATGCGGGAAACGCGAGGCAAGAACGCCGAAACGGTCGCCGAACTGGCGTCGGACGCAAAGCAAAAGGGCATCGACCTGCGCACGGTCGAGCTGGATGTGCAGGACCAGGGATCCGTCGATGCCGCGGTGGCCGGCATCATGCTGGAGCACGGCAGCATCGACGTGCTGGTCCACAATGTCGGCCACATGGTTTGGGGTCCGGCGGAGGCCTTCACTCCGGAGCAGCTCGCGCAGGTCTACGACATCAACGTGCTGAGCACGCAACGGATTAACCGGGCCGTGCTGCCTCACATGCGCGAGGCGCGGCGTGGGCTGTTGGTCTGGATTTCGTCCAGCAGCGTCGCCGGGGGCATCCCGCCGCTGCTCGGGCCATATTTCGCCGCCAAGGCCGGCATGGACCAGCTCGCCGCCTGCTACGCTCGCGAACTCGCGCCGTTCGGGATCGAAACGGCGATCGTCGTGCCCGGCGCCTACATCAAGGGCACAAACCACTTCGCTCATGCCGGCCAACCAAGCAACGAGGCTCGCGTCCACGCGTATGAGGCCGCATGGCCGGCCAACTTCGCCGACCGAATGCAGCAGGCACTCGCCGCCACCAATCCGCCCGAGGCCGACCCTACCGAAATTGGACGGGCGGTGGCGGCGATCGTGCAGCAGCCGTTCGGCCGGCGGCCGTTCCGTATTGTGATTGATCCTGCTGATGACGGGGCGAGCGTCAGCTTTCCTGTGGTTGATCGCGTAAGAGCACAATTTCTGCATCGCATCGGATTTCCCGAGCTGCTGCATCCGGCAATCAACTGAGCAGCAACCATGTTCGGCTGAACCAAGCCAGATCGGCGGCCCATGCAAAGATCAAAAACGCGTCGGGGCGCCGGACGAAAGTAACCATCTTGTTCTGATGACTGATCCAGAAGGTTTGACTGCTCCGTTCACGTGTGTGGTCGCCGATGGAATGCCTTCGAGGACACGAGAATGGGCAAGTTGGACGGGAAAGTCGCTGTCGTCACCGGCGGCAGCGCGGGGATGGGATTGGCAACAGCCAAGCTGTTCGTTCACGAAGGTGCGAAAGTCGTTATCACTGGCCGCGACCAAGCGCTACTCGATGCAGCTGTGTGCGACATCGGGGATGGCGTCGAGGCATTCCGAAGCGACATTTCGATATTGGCCGATCTCGAGGCGCTTCGTGTGTACGTCGAGACAAAGCATAGTTGCGTCGACGTTGTCTTTGCAAATGCGGGTGGCGGCCGACCCGGACTGTTCGAGCATGTGTCGGAAGACGATTTCGACTTCACCATCAACACCAACTTCAGAGGCACCTTCTTCACGGTGCAGACACTGGTCTCGCTGATGCCGGCCGGTGGCTCAGTGATTTTGAACACCTCTATCCTTGGCGCGCAGGGTCGCCCGGGTTTCAGTGTCTACGCAGCGACCAAGGCAGCAATCCGATCCTTGGCGCGGTCGCTTACGGCAGAACTATCCGCCAAGGGCATTCGGGTAAACGCCCTATTGCCCGGACATATCGACACGGATATCATGCGCAAGGCGGGCCTGAGTGGCGAGATGATTGAGCAGGTCAATGCACAGGCGCACGCCCAAATTCCGATGGGTCGCAGCGGCACCTCGGACGAGGTTGCAAAGGCTGTGTTGTTTCTCGCTTCAGACGACGCGGCCTATGTAACAGGCGTTGAGCTCCCCGTGGATGGCGGCTGGGCACAGGTCTGAACAAGGTCTCGCAAGACGCGTATGACGTCGCCGGCAAATGCGGAAGAACCTCGACGGAGACCATGTGGGTTTTCGTAATAGGGCAACCGAGTTTGGTGGTTCTGGGCAGCAGTCTGTGTCTTACGACACCATCACGCGTTACGAACGCGAGTATGCCCCCGGGCCGGTCCATGCAAATTCGGGCCAAGGCTTCAACAATCACGGTCGCCGGACAGTCGCCAGCGTCTTCCACATATCATATCAGCCCACAACCCGCGGACCTCTACTTCAACGAAGTCAGCGTTCGGTCTGTCTGCCAGACCGCACCGGCGCCTTGCCGCAGTTGTGTCTGGCAAGTCCTGCAAAATGGTTTGGGCGCGGCGGTCACGGTGGTGATCGCAATTGTTCCTTGATCGCGTGACGGCTCTGAGCGGGGGAGGATTGGCCGGGTCGAGGCTGGCGCTCTTGCGCCACCGCGAAGCGGCGCGGAGCGGCCTTGAGGCGGACAAGCCTCCCCCGCATCCTGGGTCATGCAGCCAAGGCTCGCAGGGTTTCTTTCTTGTGCTCCCGCAGGTGCTCCATGTTGAGATAACGTAACGCTTCAAGCCAACCCTCGTGCGTCTCGATGGCCAGCGCGCGTGAGAGGCGCAGGCAGCTGGCGGTGTTGGGGAAGATGCGCACCACCAGGGTGCGGCGCTTCAGCTCCTGGTTCAGCCGCTCCAACATGTTGGTCGACTTCATGTGCTTGTGATGGGCTCTGGGCAGCCGATAGTAGGTGAGCGTCTCTTCGACGTTCTCCTCCACCCAGGCCACCAGCTTGGAATACTTGCCCTGCCATTTGGTGACCCACTGGGCGATGTCGCGGCGGACCTCCTCGATGTCGCGCCGGTCATAAAACCAGCGCAGCTCCATCAGGCAGTCGTCGTCATGCTTGCGCGGCAGGTAATCCAACGCGTTGCGCAGAAAGTGCACGTAGCAGCGCTGCCAGGCCGCCTCGGGCAAGATTTCCCGGATCGCCGCCTTGAGGCCCGCGTGATCGTCGCTAACCACATACTCCACCCCGTGCAGGCCGCGCGTCCGCAGTCCAGCCATGAAGTCTCGCCAACTCGACCGGCTCTCGCGGTTGGCGACCTCCACGCCCAGCACCTGGCGCCGCCCCTCCCAATCCACGCCGATCGCAATCAGCACCGCCTGGCTGACAATCACGCCGCCTTCGCGCACCCGCTCGTAGCGGGCATCCACAATGAGGTAGGGATACGGCTCCTCCAGCCGCCGACCAAAGAACGCCGTCAGCTTCTCGTCCAGCCGCGACGTCGCCTCGCTGATCGTCGAGGCCGAGAAGCTGTGACCGCATAGCTCCTCGGTGATTGCCTTGACCTTCCGCGTCGAGACACCCTGCACATACATCTCCGCAAGCGCCCCGACCAAGGCCTTCTCCGACCGCTGATAGCGCTCGAACAGCTCCGTCGAAAAATGACCCGCCCGGTCCTGCGGAACCCGAAGCTCCAAAACGCCGACACGGGTGATCAGCTTGCGGTCGTAGTAGCCCGACCGATGGCCCACCCGCTCGGCCGTTCGCTCGCTCTTGCCAGCTCCCAGCGCCTCGGTCATCTCCGCCTCTAGCACCTCCTGCAATGCCGCCTGCAAAACCGCCCGAAAGCCGTTCTCGTCAGACAGCAGCAGCGCCTTCATATCCGCGCCCAATGGCGCTAAATTCAACTTGGTCATGGCATCGCCCTTCCACGGGGTTGGTGACTTCGAACATCACCACTTTGCCATGACCACCTCGCTACCGCGATTTTGCAGAACCTTCAGGACACTACCCTTGCCGCCATGCAGCGTCACTTTTGTTGCAAGGTCGTCCGCGCCGCCTGCGCTGTCGCCGGGGTAGCACCTGGGCCTTCCGCCTGCTCGAGCCAGGGCCTTGCGGTGGTGGTATCGCCGCGGGCGGCGGCACTCTCGCCGGCCTGAAGATAGAGGTCCGCCGCCGCCGAAGCGTTTCCGCCGCGCTGCGTGGCCAGGGCCGCTAGCGCCAGTGAGCCTGCCATGTCGCGATAGTCGAGCTGCGTGCGCTGGATCGCCGCCGCCGACTCTGCCGAAGCCGCGGCACGGGCATAGTTGCCGCGGAGCAAATCGAGTCGCGCGCTCAGTTCGTCGTGGCCCGACTGCCAGTCTGGGATTGGGTGTTTCGGGGTGCCAAGGGCGGCGATGGCGGCGCTCAGGCCGGCTTGGTCGTCATGTGCTGCCGCGATGCGGCCGCGCAGGCGGCTCGCCTGGACCCTTGTCGCGGGATCGGATTGCGCCAGTGCCGCGAGGGTGTCGGCCTGCCGGTCGGCGCCGAGATGGTGCAAGGCGGCCGCCTGCACCAGATCGAGGCCAGCGAACGCTGGAGCGTTTCGGGCGCGCAGCGCCGCGCGCGTGCGCAGCACGGTGGCGAGCGCTGGTGCCGCGTCGCCGGCGGCGAGTTGGGCGACGGCGAGGTCGTAGCCGAGATCGGCGATCGCGCCGGCATCGTCGCGCGCCAAGGCGAGGCTGAAGGCGTGCCGGTATTGCGTGACGGCCTGGTTCGGATGATCGAAATTCAGCGCCTCGCGGCCGGAATGGGCGGCCTGTTGGAGCGCCTGGTCGGTCGGCGGCGAGGGCGGCTGGCCGTGGCAGGCCGCCAAGGCGAGCAGGGCCGCGAGGCTGGTGGCGTGCCGCCTCACGGGCGCACCTGCCGCGAGGGCAGGCGCAATGTCTCGGGCTTGCTGGCGCCGCCGCCGAGCAGCCAGGAGCCGCGCAGTTGTTGCAGCAGCTTCTCGAGCTGCTCGGTGGTGGCCTGCGCCTGGATCAGCAAAGCCGGCAGATTGCTCGTGCTGACCGCGACGTTCTTGGTAATCGCAGGAAGTTGCCTGGTCGCGACGGCGGCGTTGCGCGAGATCGTTTTCGCGTTGGCGAGCACGGCGTGCGACTGGTCGAGCAGGCCGGGCAGTTTCGCCTCGACCGGTTGGAGTTGCGCGACCTCGCTCTTCAGGGTCGCGACCATTGCCTCCGCATTGCGGATCAGGGTGTCGTCGGTCAGCAGTTGTCCGGCGGTGCCGTGTCCCGCCTTGAGGCCGGCGAGCAGCGCATCCAGGGTCGCGGTGGCCTGGTTCGCATGGGCCATGATCGGCAGCAGCTCGGTGCGCACCTGCTTGAGCGTCTTGGTGATCAGTTCGGTCGGGTTCGGCTGCACCGTGGCCTGGATGACGGCAAAGCTCCAATCCATCGCAGCCCCCTTACCGCGGCTGACATCGATATAGGCCGCACCCGCGACCCCGTAGCGCAGCCGGATCGTGGCGGTGCTGTCGCGTCGTATGTAGGGGTCGGCCTGCCGCTCGATGCTGGCGGTGGCGTAGATCCTGCCGTCCGGGTTGAGCACGATACGGTCGACCGAGCCCATCTGTGTGCCCAGCACGTCGATCGCCGCCCCCGGTGCGAGACCGCCGAAATCCGATTGCGGCAGCAGGATGCGCAGCCTGGAGTCCGGATTGAGCCAGTGCCGCACCACCCCCGCCTCGAAGATCGCGCCGAAGAACAGCACGACGGCCAGCAGCACCAGCAGGCCGACCGCCTCATCGGTGTGGCGCAGGCGTAGCAATCCGCCGGTATCCTCGGGGCGGCGTCGATGTAGCATCAGTCCCCTCGCATCTGGGCCAGGCCGTCTTCGTGCAGCACCAGCCGGTGGCTGAGCGGAAAGCGCTGCGCCCGCCAGAACGACGCCTCACGGGTAAAGCAGATCGCCGCAGCCCCACGGTCCAGGGCTTGGGACAGCAGGTCCAGGAATGGCACCGTCAGGTCCGGACGATCGGCGCCGAGCGAGCTCTCGAACAGCAGCAGGTCTGGCGCACCGAGGAAGGCGCGCGCGCAGCCGGCCCTGACCAGGTCGCCCTCGGCAAGCTGGCCGGGCCGGGTCAGCGGCAGGCCCGGCAGCCCAAGCAGCCGTGAGATCGCCACTGCCGAACGGGTGATCTGGGCCGGCGGGGTGCGCGTATGGTGCAGCTGCGGCAGCATGATGCTGACATGCGTGGGCAGCATCGCCGGCCAGCCGCCGCGTTGGTGCGTGCGTCCGATGCGTCCGCGCAGGGCCGCCGCCCGTTCGCGGTCGAGCTCGCTCCAGTCATGGTCCATGCAGCGCACGGAACCCGCGCGCAGAACAATGAGACCGCTGCATAGATCCGCGAAGTCGGCGATCGTAGCAGGGTCGTGGGCCTCGATCAGGGCGCATTCGCCGGCCAGCAGACGCAGCTCCAGCGCCGCACTCGGCAGCGTGCTGGCATCGAAGGCGGACGACGCCGCGCGCAGCTCCAGGACCGGGGCGTGCTGCATCGCTACACCGCCACGGTCAGCAGGATGCTGGAGATCAGGATCGCCAGGATGCCGCGCACGAAGCCACGCGGCAGCAGGTCGGCCAGCTCGTCATCGGGCGACGCGGTCAGGCCGGTCAGACAGCAGCTCAAGCCCACCAGGAAGCCGATCACCAGCAGCTTGGCCGGCACCAGCAGGTCGTCGCGCGCACTCATCGCCGACAGCACCCGGTTGAGGAAGCTCCAGAGATTGTCCTGCTGGGTGCTGATCGCATTGCTGGCGACAAAGCCGAACACCAGCGCCGAAAAGCCGAACAGGATGCCGAGCGTAAAGCTGGAGACCGCAAACGCCAGGGTGCGCGGCAGCACCAGCAGCAGGAACGGATCGATCCCCTGGGCCAACATCGCGCGTGCCTCACCGCCGGTCTGCATCGTGCCAAGTTCGGCGATGGTGAGCATGCCGCTGCGTCCGAGCAAAATCACGCCGACCAGCAGCGGGGTCAGTTCGCGCAGCAGCACGGTGACCAGCAGCGTCCCGGCCAATTGCTTCTGTCCGGCGACACCCAGCCAGTAGAGCGATTCGTAGACCATCGCGAGGCCCACCAGGCAGGCGGTGACCAGGCTGGTGGCGAGACCGCCGCCGGTCGCCTGGCGCATGGTCAGCACGAACTGGTAGCGCACCGTGCGCCGCCAGGAGCCTGGTGTGAGTGCCACCCGCAGCACCCCCCAGCTTGCCGCCGACAGCATCAGCGGAAAGCCAACCCGCGAGCGTGTCGCGCGCCCGATGGTGGCGAGTGCGGACACCTACCGCCGTCCCGCCAGGATGAAGGTGCGCGCGGTGCCGGCCCCCGGCACGTAGAAGCGGCCGCGGGCGCGGAACAGGAAATGCTCGCGCAACGGCTGGTAGGCGCCTTCGCTGACCTGGATGTTGCCCGCGTCCGGGGCGCTTTGCGCCATCAGCTCGGCGGTGCGGATCGCGTCCCCCCAGAGATTGAACAAGCGCGGCTGTTCGCCAAGGCCGGCGCCCAGCGCGGATGCGAAATCGATGCCGATGCGGAACACCGGATCGACGCCGGATTGCGCCAGCAGCGCCAGGCACCGCTCGCGCGCCGCGAGGGCCGCGTCGGCAAGGCGCATCAGCGCGCCCGGATCGGGCGACGCGGTGCAGCCGGCGGCCGCGACCACGTGATGGCCGGTCAGCTTCATGTAGGGCAGGGCGAAGCGCGCCCCGATCGCCTGCAGCGCCTGGGCCAGGGCGTCGGCAATGGCGGCGGTGCCGGCCGGATCGGGCCGTGCAAGGGAATTGGCGTCGTCGAAGCGGACGATCATCGCGGCGACCGACGGAAAATAGCGCGCCGCCAGACCCGCTGGTGCCGCGTCCTCGTCGATCAGGCCGGAGCTGAACGGCTGCATCCCCTCCGCCGCCGCCCCGGGCGCGCCGGGGGTGTCCGCCCCAGTGTCCGCCGTCTGTCGCGACTCCGCCTCGGCGCCGATCCGGATAGCCGAAATGGCGGCGACCATGTGCGTGAAATGATGCGCGCGCGGTGTGTCGGCGGCGTCCTCGACGAGCACCGCGCCGGCGACGTTCTCGCCGTTGCGGATCGGCACCACCGACACCGCGCGGCTGCCGAACGGACGCATCACCAGCCGGTGCAGCTCCGCGGTGCGCGGGTCGGCGGCGGCGTCGGCGACGGTCATCGCAACACCGCCGGCGAGTGCTTCAAAGAAGTTCGGCAGTTCCGATTGCGAAAGCTGCATGCCCTCGACATGGTCGTGCTGTTTCGGGTCGAACTGGTCGTCGCAGGACAGGATGCGCCCGGCGCCGCGCAGCCGCCAGATGCCGGCGCGGCCGGCCTGGGTCAAAGCGGCAAGGTTCTCGGTCAGCAGCGGCGCCGGGCGGCCGCGGTCGAACAGGTCGGGCTGCGCGGCCAGCGCCTCGAGGGCGCGCGACTGGTTCAGGTCGGCCTCGCGGCTCTGCGCCAGCAGCCGCGCCAGGCGGTCGCCGCGACGGTTCTGACGCACCAGCAGTCCGCCCATGGCGGCGGCGAGTGCGACCGTGATCAGCGAGAGCAGCAGATGCTGGCGGGTGTTGGCCTGGGCGAAGGCGGTGAAGTCGCTCTCCGGGGCCGCGATCAGCAGGACCCAGTCCTGTGCCGCGGCGGGCAGCTGCGAGGCGATTGTGACATAGCGCCGGCCCTTGACGGTCAGGGTGCGATTGCCGAACCCCTCGACTCGAAAGCGATCGAAGGCCGCGGTCAGCGCCGGGTCGTGCAGGTCGGCGGTGGTGGCGTCAATCGCCGCGTTGCTGTTCGATTTGGTCAGCGCGATCATGTTGGCGGCGGCGATCACGGTGCCGTCGCGCTCGACGATGGCGGCGCGTCCGGTTTTGCCGATATGCAGCCGGGCGAGGAAGCCCGACAGCGCCTGCAAGGTGATGTCGACCCCGAAGACGCGCTTGGCTGTGCCGGATTGCAGCAGCCGGATGGAGGCGGAAATGCCGGGCGCGTGCGAGCTGTAGAAGATGTAGGGCTCCGACCAGAACACCGCCTTGCTGGCCAGGGCGCCTTTGTACCAGGCGCGTGTCCGCGGATCAAAGCGATCGTTCGGCAGCACATCATGCGAAAGGATTTTGCCGGTCTGGTCCATGCCGACCACGGAGACCTGCCGGGCGCCCGGCGGATTGAGGATCAGCTTGGTGCTGGTGCCGCCGTTCGCACCGCGGCTGACCATGATGAAGTCGCCGCCGCTGTTGGCCGCATAGAACGCCTGGAGTTGCGGCACCTGGTTGAGCATGCTGGCGGCGAAGCCCTGCAGCGCCTCCTCGCCGTCGCCGACGGCATGGCGCGCCACCATGTCGCGCGCGATCAACGCGGCCTGCGTCGCCGGGCTGAGATAGAGGCTGACCTCGTGGGCGATGCGTTCCTGCAGGCCGTGCAGCAGGTCGCGCGACAGCACCAGCGCGCCGGCGCGGTTGCTTTCGAAGCTGTAGAACGAGATGCCGAGGATCGAGGCGATCACCAGCACCACTGCCAGCACCGGCACGCCGATCCGGCGCGCGAGTTGCCGTCGTCGCTTGAAGCGGGTGCGGTCGATATCGACGATCTCGTCGACGGCCAACGATTCGTCTCCCCCGGTTGTCGCAATTAGTCGACGGTGGAGGGCCACCCTGCCACAGGCGGCCGCGCGCGATAAGACGGCTCAGGCCGCGGAGAAGCCGCCATCCACCGGCAGGCAGACGCCGTTGAGCATGCCGCTGGATTCGCCGAGCAGGAACAGGATCACGTCCGCGACCTCGACCGGTTGCGCAAACCGGCCCAGCGGGATGCGGGCGCGCATCGGCGCTGCCTTGGCCTCGTCGGACCACGCCTGCGCCGCCATCGGAGTCAGCGTGACGGTCGGATTGACGGCGTTGGTGCGGATGCCGTGCGGGCCGAGTTCCACCGCCATCACCCGGGTCAGCGCATCCAGGGCACCCTTCGAGGCGCAATAGGCCGCATGGTCGGCGAGCCCGACATTGGCCGCGATCGACGAGACGTTGACGATTGAACCACCTCTGCCGGCCGCGATCATTGCCGCTGCCACATGCTGGGCGATGCGCATGGGGGCGACCAGGTTGACCGCGAGGACCGTCTCGAAATCGGCCTGCGTGGTTTGCAGGAACGGCGCCAGCCGGCTGATCCCGGCATTATTGACCAGCAGATCGAAGCCGCCATGCGGCCGCAGACCGGCGAGCGTCGCCTCGACGTCGGCGACGTCGGCCGCGACCGCGTCGCAGCCGGTGTCGCGCGCCAGGGTCGCCAGATCGGCGGGATCGCGGCTCAGCGCCAGAACATACGCGCCCGCTTCGCGCAGCCGTTCGACGACGGTGCGCCCGATCCCCTTGCCGGCGCCGGTGACCAGCGCGCGGCGGCCGGAGAATGCGCCCATCAGCCGATCACGCCGTTGCGGGTCGAGCCCGGCGTCATCAGCACCTTGATGCTCTCCATCGAGTTCGCCACCTGGATCGCCTCGTCCCATGCATTCAGGTCGTACTCGTGGGTGACGATGCCGTCAGAGGTGACCAGCCCGCGCGACAGCAGGTCAATCGCGATCGGATAGCAGTACGGACCCAGATGCGAGCCGCGCACGTCGAGCTCCTTGCGGTCGCCGATGATCGACCAGTCGACGGATGTCTCGCGGCCGAACACCGAGAACTCGACGAAGCGGCCGAGCTTGCGGATCAGTTCGAGCCCCTGGACGACGCCGCCGGGCGAGCCGGTCGCCTCGATATAGACGTCGCAGCCATAGTCGCGGGTCAGCGCCATCACCTCGGCGCGGGCGTCCTGCCTGGCCGGGTTGATGGTGACGTCCGCGCCGTAGCGCCGGGCGAGTTCGAGGCGCTCGTCGGACATGTCGATGACGACCAGCTTGCGCGGGGTCTTGAGCTTGATGACCTGCACCATCATCAGCCCGATCGGACCGGCACCCGCCAGCACGACCACGTCGGCAAGCTGGATGTCGCCGCGCTGCACGGTGTGGATCGCGCATGACAGCGGCTCGATGATCGCGGCGTCGTTCAGGGGCATCTCGTTGGGGATCACGTGCAGCCGCGATGTTGCCGGCAGCTTCATGTATTCCGACATCCCGCCATCGGCGACCTCGCGCTGGAAGCCGAAGATGTTGTGCACCTCGCACATCCAATACGAACCCGTGCGGCAATAGTGGCACTTCTCGCACGGCACGATCTGCTCGGCGATGACCCGCTGGCCGGCGGCGATGCCGAAATGCTCGGCCGCACCCTCGCCGAGTTCATCGACGACGCCATAGAACTCGTGGCCCGGGATCACCGGCGGCTTGACCCAGCCGGTGCCGGGCTCGTCGCCCCAGAACATCTTGGCCCCCTGCCAGCATTTGCAGTCGCTGGCGCAGACGCCGCAGGAGGCGATCCGGATCACCGCCTCGCGTGGCCCGGCCGTGGGCCGCGCGACGTCGCTCACCCGGTAGTCCTCCGGGCCGTGGCAGACAACCGCGGTCATGCGTGTGTTGGAGCCGGACATACTCGATATCCTTATTTGATTTGCGCGCTAGGCGGCGCGGGTTTGGGCCAGTCCCTGCGCCTCTGCCAGACGGTGCGCGCGCCGCCAGGCGGACGGGGTAATCTTGCGGTGCAGCAGGAACTGCCGGTTGAAGTTCGACACGTTCTTGAAGCCGACCTGAAAGCAGATTTCGATGATGCTGCCATTGGTGTGCAGCAACAGGTCGCACGAGCGCGCGATCCGTTTTTCGTTGATGTAGTGCACGAACGACTGTCCGGTCTGGCGGCGGAAGGCGCGCGAGAAGCTGCTCTGGGTGTAGCCGGCGAGGGCCGCCATCTGGCTTTCGCGAATATTGCCGGCGAGATCGCGGTCGATATGCAGCAGCACATGCTCGAGCGCCTTGTGCACGTAGTCGCGGGCACAGGGCTGGTAATGCACGCTGGACAGCCGCCGCCGCCGGCCGCAGGTCGCAAGCACCCGCATCAGGCCGAAGAACAATTCGAGCCGGGCGATGCCTTGCGCGGTTTGCAGCGCCGTCATCAGCGGCAACGCCGCCTCGGCGGCGGCCTCGTCATATTCCAGGCCGCCCAGGCTTTCGTCGAGCAACACGGTCGCCGGGCGAAGCTCGGGAAAGCTCTCGATGGCGCGTCGTATGAAGCCGTCGCCGAACTGCACGACCAGGCCGCGCTGCGCCACAATCTCCCCGGGCGCAACATCGCTGACCCAGTTATGCGGCAGGTTCGGTCCGAGAAAGGCCAGGTTGCCGGGCGCGAAGCGGCCGACATAGTCGCCGACGAAGGTGCGGCCGCTGGTCGAGGTGACCAGATGGATCTCGTATTCCGGATGAAAGTGCCACTTGACGGTCTCGTACGGCAGGCCGTGCGACCACGCCTTGAAGGACTCGTCACAACGAAGTTCCACGACCTCGCGATACAGGCGCATGGTGCCACCCTCCCGGAGGGGCCGGATCTCTCTCGTCCGCCCTCTCATCTGGTTTTAGGGTAGCGTTGCCGCTGGCATCGCCGCTACCAGCCATATCGCAGCCGGGCGATACTTTTATGCCCTTCCTCTGGCATTGACACGACCGGGCGGCACCCATAGAACCCGGCTCACTGCTGGGAACGTGGACGGTCCGGCGGCAACCCTGACGGGTGCCGCGATACGGGCCGCGCCCGCTTTTGTCGCGTGCGGCAAGAGCCTACCGGTGCAACAAGACCGCCGAACCCACGGGTTGAGCGGCTAAAGTAAAGGGTTTGCCATGAGCAAGCGCCTCGAAAGCAAGTACAAGGTCAACCGCCGCCTCGGCGTCAACCTCTGGGGCCGCGCCAAGTCGCCGATCAACAAGCGCGACTACGGACCCGGCCAGCATGGCCAGCGCCGCAAGCAGAAGCCGTCGGACTTCTCGGTGCAGCTGATGGCCAAGCAGAAGCTGAAGAGCTACTACGGCAACATCAGCGAGAAGCAGTTCCGCAAGTATTATACCGAAGCCGTGCGCCGCAAGGGCGACACCTCGGAGAACCTGATCGACCTGCTGGAGCGCCGGCTGGACGCGGTAATCTACCGCCTGAAATTTGCCCTGACACCGTTCGCCTCGCGCCAGTTCGTCAATCACGGGCACGTCACGGTCAACGGCCGCAAGGTCAACATCCCCTCCTTCCTGGTGCGCGACAACGACATCATCGAGGTGCGCGAGAAGTCCAAGCAGCTCGCCGTGGTGCTCGACGCCGCCCAGAACGCCGAGCGCGACGTGCCGGAATATCTCGAGGTCGATCATCGCCAGATGAAGGGCCGCTTCACCCGCTCGCCCAAGCTCACCGACGTGCCCTATCCGGTGACCATGGAGCCGAACTTGGTGGTCGAGTTCTACTCGAGGTAATGGCCGCGATCAGCGAGGAGATCGCCCGCCGACGCACGTTCGCCATCATCTCCCATCCGGACGCCGGCAAGACGACTCTCACCGAGCGTCTGCTGCGCGCCGGCGGCGCCATCCAGCTCGCCGGCAACGTGCGCGCCAAGGGCGAGCGTCGTCGCACGCGCTCGGACTGGATGGGCATCGAGCGCGACCGCGGCATCTCGGTGGTCACCTCGGTGATGACCTTCGAATATGGCGGCTGCATCTTCAACCTGCTCGACACGCCAGGCCATGAGGACTTCTCCGAGGACACCTACCGGACGCTCACCGCGGTCGATTGCGCGGTCATGGTGATCGACGCCGCCAAGGGCATCGAGGCGCGCACGCTCAAATTGTTCGAGATCTGCCGGCTGCGCGACATCCCGATCATCACCTTCGTCAACAAGATGGACCGCGAGGCGCAGGACCCCTTCGCCCTGCTCGACGAGGTGAGTTCGGCGCTGGCGCTGGATACCGCGCCCGCCACCTGGCCGGTCGGCCGCGCCGCCGACTTCGTCGGCACCTACGACATGCGCGCGCGCGTGCTCAACGTTTCCCACGAACTCGTGCAAGCCGACCCGCGCCTACAGGCGCTGGGCGACGAGCTTGATCTGGCGCAGGCCGCACTCCCCGAATTCGACCGCGACGGCTTCGATGCCGGTCACCTGACCCCCGTCTATTTCGGCAGCGCGATGCGCGAGATCGGTGTTGGCGACCTGCTCGGCGCGCTCGTCGATTTCGGCCCTCGCCCGCGCGCCCAGGCCGCCGATACCCGCCTCGTGCAGGCCGACGAGCCGGAGCTGACCGCCCTGGTTTTCAAGATCCAGGCGAACATGGACCCCAACCATCGCGACCGCATGGCGTTTGCGCGTATCTGTTCGGGTCGGCTGACGCGCGGGATGCGGCTGCGCCATGTTCGCACCGGCAAGCAGTTCGCGCTGCACACCCCGCAATTCTTTTTTGCCCGCGAACGCCAGCTCGCCGAGGAGGCGTTCGCCGGCGACGTCGTCGGCATCCCCAACCACGGCGTGCTGCGGATCGGCGACACGCTGACCGAGACCGAGGCGCTCAATTTCACCGGCGTGCCGCATTTCGCCCCGGAAATCCTCCGCCGCGTGCGCCTGGACGATGCTATGAAGGCAAAGAAGCTGCGCCAGGCGCTGGTCGAGCTGGCCGAGGAGGGGGTGGTGCAGTTGTTCCGCCCGCAGGACGGGGCGCCACCGATCGTCGGCGTCGTCGGCACTTTGCAGCTCGACGTGCTGGCCGCCCGTCTGGCCGGCGAATACGGCGTCGCCATCGGCTTCGAGGCGACGCCCTACGCCCTGGCCCGCTGGGTCACCGGCCCACGCGAGCGGATCGAGGCCTTCATCGCCAGCAACCGCAGCGCCATGGCCGATGACGTCGACACTGATCCGGTGTTCCTGGCAACCTCCGCCTTCATGCTCCGGCGCACTACGGAGATGAGCCCGGAACTCGCCTTTCACGACATCAAGCAGATCGGCCAGGGTCAGGAGCGCCCCTGAAGAACTTCGCCAATGACCGTGTCCAGCTTGGTGGGTGGGCGCCCCAGGAGTTCTTCAAGCGTGGGGTCAATGGCGGCGAACTCGCTGGCGCGGCTTGCGCGGTAGAGACCAAGCGCAATCTCCACGGCGGGGAGCGGCACGCTGCGGGCTGTCATCGTCTCCCGCAGCGTCTCCTCGGTAATCACCGCGCGACGAACAAGCCGGCCAAGCAGCTTGGACGCAATCGCGGCCATATCCGCGAGGTCCAGCGCCTGCGATGCGGTCAGAGGCGGGGTTGGACCGTCAAAGCGTCCCTCGTTGGCGAGGATGATGGCGGCAGCCTCGGCGAGATCGGCGTGGGTCGTCCAGGCGACCTTGCCATCCTCCGGGGCTTCGATGATGCCGGTTTTCAGACCGTCCTGCATCAGAGAGACCCCGCTGGACGCATAGAAGCCGTTGCGAAGCGCGGTCCAGGCGAGACCGGAGCCGCGCAGCATCGCCTCCGTCGCGGCATGGGTGTGCATTGGCGGGAACGCCGAGGCGGCACTTGCGGCCATGTGGCTCGTATAGACGATCCGCCTGACACAAGCGGCACGGGCGGCGTCGATTGCGTTTCGATGCTGGGCCAGCGGGTCGCCGCCGGAGGCCGCGGCGTTGGAGGAGACGATCAGGATTTGCGCGGCGCCCTCAAAGGCGTGCGCGAGACCCTGCCGGTCGGCGAAGTCTCCCTGACGCACCCGCACACCTTGGGCCGCCAGATCGCCGGCCTTCGCCGGATCGCGGACACTCGCACCCACTTCGCTCGCGGGGACGCGCCCCGCGATCAGCCTCTCGACGATCGCTCGCCCCAGCTGACCCGTAGCTCCGGTCACGACAATCATGGTTGGCTCCCGTGGTGCTGATCTGCTTTAGTATCGGCGTTAACAGATAACGTGTGTTCTCCACTAGCAGTGCTAACAAGAGGGTGATGAACTCGAACGGCTTTACCCACGTGACGGCAGGCTACGATGACAAGCCGGCCACCGAGGCAGTGCGGGACAGGATCATTCAAGCCGCCGCGTCGCTGATCGCCGAGGGCGGCCGCCACGCGGCGACCACACGTGCCGTCGCCACCGCGGCCGCCGTGCAGGCGCCGACGATCTACCGGCTGTTCGGCGACAAGCGCGGGCTGCTTGACGCGGTCGCCGAGCATGGCTTCGCCGCGTATGTGCGTGAGAAAGGGATCGCGCGGGCGAATCCCGATCCGGTCCGGGAGCTGCGCGATGGCTGGGACATTCATGTCGCTTTCGGCCTGGCGCATCCAGAGCTGTTCGCGATCATCAGCGGCGACCCGCGGCAGTCGTCGTCACCGGCCTTCGAGGCGGGCCTGGCGGTGTTGCGCCAGCGGGTGCGGAGGATTGCCCTGGCGGGTCGATTGAAGGTCAGCGAGACGCGCGCCGTCGCACTTCTTCATTCCGTCGGCACCGGCACGATCCTGACGCTGCTCTCCCAACATCCGGACAGCCGCGAACCTGGATTGTCACGGGCGGCCTGCGACACGGTGATGGCGGCGATCACGGACGAGACGGACACCCCGAATGCGGCCGCTGCCGCGGCGGCCGCGTTGCGGGCCTCGCTGGATGCGACCGCTCTCCTGACCGCCGGCGAGCGAGGCCTGATGGAAGAACTCCTGGATCGTCTCGCACACGGCTAACCGAACAGGTTGGTGGCCTTGGTGGCGTCGACGCCGACCAGTTCGATGGTGCTGCCGCCGGAGAGGTGCAGCGCGCTGGTGCCGCCGGCGAAGATCTCTGCGGTGACCTGCTGGCCGCCGAGATGGATATGGTCGGTGCCGAGGCGGAAGCCAACGGCGAGGAGGGTGCCGCCGGCGCCGGGATCGATGAGGGCGCTCCCGCTCGATGCCGTGAGCCAGAGCTGCGCCGCGCCGCCGCCGCCATTGATGGTCGCAGCCCCCGCGCCCGAATTGATGACCGAAAGGCCGCTGCCGAGATCGAGCTGTTCGCGGCCGGAGCCGCCGAAGAAGAAGGTGCTGCCGGACTGGTTGCCGCCGACCAGGGTCTCGTTGCCGCGTCCGGCGACGAGATAGGACCAGCCGCTTGCACCTCCGGTCAGGGTGTCGCCGTTGCCGCCGGCGACGAGCACCGTCCCGACACCGGTCGCGGTCAGGCTGTTGTCGCCGTTGGTGCCGCCGGAATACCAGCCGCCGTCACCGCCCGCCTGGATCGTCACCGAGCCCTGTCCTGCGATCAGATCCGCCTGCTCGGCTGCGCCCTTGAAGAGGATGGTGCCGGAGCCGCCGAAGATTTCCTGGTCCATGCGGGCGGCGCCGCCATCGATGGTGGCATTGCCCGAGCCCAGCACCAGGACGCCGCCGGCGCCCGCGACGGCCAGCCTACCGGAGCCGCCGAACACGACGGCATTCAGGCTGAGGCTTGCACCCCCGCCATTCAGCGTAACGGCGCCGCTGCCGGCGAGGATCGTGTCGGAATCCAAGCCGAAGGCGGCGGTATTGATACGGGAGGTGCCGTCGCCGAGCGAGACGACATCGCCGCCCTGCGAGTTGAGCGTCAGGTCGCCATGCACCATGTCGACGGTGGAGTGGTCCCCCTGCGACGAGACGGCGCCGGATCCGGTGTGGATATAGATCCCGCCGCCACTGCCTTGCACCGTTACATTGCCGCGGCCGGTCTGCGTGAAGACGACGTTGGCGCCGATATCGATCTGGCCGCCGCTGCCGGTCCCGGTCATCGTCACGGTGGTGATCGGATTGCCGCGCGGGGTTCCGGTAATGACCAGGAAATCGGTGCCGTTCTCGTCGAGAAGATTGTTGCCGTGAATGAAGGTTGTCGTGATTCCGACATCGTCTTCGACGGTGTAGCCACCGCTGACATCATCACGTGGCTGCATCTGGATGTTTGAGTGATGGCTGATCGGGCCGCCACCTTTAGTGGGGCCGGCGACGATGAATGCGCCATGCGAGGCCTCGCTTACGACCTCAAAGGCGCCGCCGAGCAGCACGTCAAGCACATCGTCCGGCACATTGGCGCCCGTCGCGGGAAATGGCGAGACGATCTCGACGTCGTTCACGTCGGTGTTGTCGTAGAGCATCAGGCCGCTGCCAGGGGTGGAGAGAAACGGCCCGAGGCTCGCATTGTCGTTGTAGGTTTCCTCGCCGACCTGGCCGGCCAGCAGGTTCAGCGTCACCTTGCCGGGATCAGCAACGGTTTGTGCTGTGACCTGGGCCGTGGTCCGCCCCGGGCCGTAGAGCGCCGACACCACCGCCGCGATCCCCCTATAGGCCGGGCTTCCCGCAAGCACCGCAAGCGGATCGCTGGTGCCGTTCGGCTGCAAAAGCCCGAAGACGTTCCTGGTGTCGGACATGCGACGCACCTCCCGTGGCACGACTTCGTTGTGAAATCGGCACGAACAGGTAGCCACGCCAGGACAAACAAGCAAGGCTCTGCCGATGGTGACGACGGTGTGAGCGGGCACGCGGGAACGGCCCGGACGCTTGGGGGTTCTAGTGGCCCGAACCAGGCAGGAGCATCACCATGGCATTGTCAGGACGCAGGATCGCCGTCCTCGCCACCGACGGCGTCGAGGAAGTCGAACTCACCGAGCCCGTCCGCGCACTACGCGACGCCGGCGCCACGGTCACCATCGTCTCGCTCGAGCCGGGGCAGTTCCAGGCGATGCAGCAGGACGTGAACCCGAGCAGCAAGATCAGCGTCGACCGGACCGTCGCCGAGGCGCGCGCCGATCAGTTCGACGGGCTGGTGCTTCCGGGCGGCACCACCAATCCGGACAAGCTGCGCATGGACGCCAACGCGGTGGCCTTCGTCAAAGGCTTTGTCGATGCCGACAAGCCGATCGCCGCGATCTGCCACGGCCCTTGGACGCTGATCAATGCCGGCGGCGTGTCGGGCCACACAATGACCTCGTGGCCGTCGCTGCAGACCGACCTGCGCAATGCGGGTGCGGAATGGGTCGACGAGACCTGCGTGCGCGACGGCAATCTGGTGACCTCGCGTAATCCGAAGGACCTGCCCGCCTTCTGCAAGGCGATCGTCAAGCTGTTCGCGGCCTGAGAACCGGTCAGTTCAGCAATCCGATCAGGGCGGCGGCGATCAGGGCCACCGCTGCCCCCGTGGCTAGCCGGCCGAGCGGGTCGTTCCGGCAGATCGCCGCAATACCCGCGAGCCAAATCCCAATGACGGCAAGAGTGCCCGATCCCACCCTTGCCTCCCGCCAAGATCGCCGGTTCGTTGCGCGGGTCTATCGTAACCCTCGATCGCTCGGCTGATCCAGGGGCTGGTCCGCGAGCAGGGCCCAGCGCTCGTGGTCGCGCCAGGCGCCGGCAACGAACAGATAGCGTGGCGAGAAGCCCTCCTTGCGAAAGCCCACCCGGCGCACCAGCGCCAGCGAGGCGGCGTTGTCCGGCTGGATATTGGCTTCCAGCCGGTGCAGGTTCAGGGCCGTAAAGCCCCACGCGCAGGCTTGGGCCAACGCCTGCGTCATAAAGCCGCGTCGGGAGGTGACGCAATTGGCGTAATAGCCGAGATAGGCGCTCTGGAACGGCTCGCCGGTAATCCCGCTCAGGGTCACGACGCCGGCAACCGCGCCGGTCGCACGCTCGCGCGCAAGCAGGGCGGTCAGCGCGCCGGTCTGCGTGCGCCGGAACCAAGCGGCGAAGCCGTCGCGGTCGATGCAGGGGCGCACCCAGGGATGATGCAGCTCGGCACTCTGCCGGTTGGCCTCGATCAGCTCCGCACCATCCTCCCAGCGAAGCGGTGCGAGCGCGATCACGGCCGGTGTTTGGCGGTCCGCCTCTGCACGGCGGGCGCACCGGCGGCCTCGATCCGCACCTCGTCGTCATCGGCGGCGGAGACGCATTGCGCAAAGCGCGACGCGGTCGCCGTGCTGATCTCGAACAGGGTCTCGCGTTCGGCGATCCGGATCGCGCCGATATCGCGCTTGGTGACGCCGCCACGACGGCAGATCAGCGGCACCAGCCATTTCGGATCGGCCCTGTCGTGCCGGCCGATCGACATGCGAAACCAGGTGCCGCCGCCGGACGGGCCGCGCTCGGGGCGGGGGCGATCGTTCGCGGGACGCGGCGTGCGCTCATGCGCGCGGATGGGGGCGGCGGGTGCGATCTCCTCCGGGTCGGGGAGGCGGGCGCGATGCATGCGGATCAGGGCGGCGGCGATCTCCTCCGCGCCGCGGCCTTCGAGCAGGCGCGCGGCCAGGGCGCGATCCTCCGCTTCGAGCGGCTCGGCCAGCACCGGATCGGCGAGCAACCGCTCGCTGTCGCGCGTGCGGATTTCGTCGGCGGTCGGCGGCCCGCTCCAGCTCGCGTTCACGTTGGCGGCCGACAGCAGCGTCTCGGCACGTCGCCTGCGGATTTGCGGTACGATGACCACGCAGGTGCCCTTGCGTCCGGCACGCCCGGTGCGGCCGCTGCGATGCAGCAGGGTCGCAGGGTCGGTCGGCAGGCTCGCATGCACCACCAGGCCGAGATCCGGCAGGTCCAGCCCGCGTGCGGCGACATCGGTGGCGACGCAGACCCGCGCCTGACTGGTGCGCAGCGACTCCAGCGCGCGCGAACGCTCGCTCTGGCTGAGTTCGCCGGACAGCGCCACTGAGGCGAAGCCGCGCTCCAGCAGGCTGCCGTGCATGTGCCGCACCATTTCGCGGGTGTTGCAGAACACCATCGCCGTCGGGCTTTCGAAATAGCGCAGCACGTTGACGACCGCGTGCAATTCGTCGTCGCGCGCGGCCAGCACGGCGCGATACTCGATGTCGGCGTGCTGCACGCGATTGCCGGATGCGGTGTCGATGCGCAGCGCGTCATGCTGGTAGCGTCGCGCGAGGGAGGCGATCTCGCGGGCGATGGTCGCGGAGAACAACAAGGTGCGGCGGGTGGTGGGGGTCTTGTCGAGCAGCGTCTCGAGCTCGTCGCGAAAGCCGAGATCGAGCATCTCGTCGGCCTCGTCCAGCACCACGACCTTCAGCCCCGAGATATCGAGCCGGCCGCGTGTCAGATGGTCGCACAGCCGCCCCGGCGTGCCGACGACGATATGACAGCCGCCGGCCAGCGACTGCGCCTCGCGCCTGAGATCCATTCCCCCGATGCAGGAGACGATCCGTGCGCCGGTGTCGGCGTAGAGCCAGGACAGTTCCCGGTGCACCTGCATGGCGAGCTCGCGGGTCGGCGCGATGACCAGGGCGACGGGCGCCTTCGCGCGCTCGAATCGCTCCATCTCGCCCAGCAGCGTGTCCGCCGCCGCCAGCCCATAGGCCACGGTCTTGCCGGAGCCGGTCTGGGCCGAGACCAGCAGGTCGCGGCCGGCGGCTGTCGACTGCAAGACGGCGTCCTGCACCGGTGTCGGGTCGTCATAGCCGCGCGCCGCGAGGGCGCGGGCCAGCGAGGGATGGCTCGGAGGGAAGGGCATGACGCGCTCTATAGGCCAAACCAACCGACGACCCAGACTCAAATCTCCGCGTCGCCGCGCCCGATGACGGAGGCAGTGACGGCAAAGATAGGGTCGCGCCAGTCCGGGTCGTCGGCATCCGGGGTCACGGCACCGGTCTCGATGCTGCCAAAGCCCGCGCGCCCCAGCAATGTCGCGAGCAGACGTTGCCGATCGGGGTTGTCCAGAGCCTGCCAGATCGCCACCGCCTTGGTCGGAAAACAGCGGTCCGAAAAGCTGATCACCAGTGGCGCCTGCGGCCGCAGGCAGCGCGCGAGGTCGCGGAATACCGTCACCGGATACTGCAGATATTGCACGCCGACGCACAGGCAGGCGGCGTCCAGGCTATGATCCGCCAGTGGCAGCGAAGGCTCGCGGTTGAGGTCACGGACGAAATAGCGATCGAGCCTGGTATTGGCGGCGAGTTCCGCCTCGTTCATGCCGTGGCCGATGACCTGCTCGAAAGCCATCTCCTCCGGCAGATGGCTGACCCAACTGCTCATCAGGTCGAGGATCACGCCGCCCTCGGGCAGCACGGTCCTATAAAGCGCGGTCACCGCCCTGATCGCCGCGTCGTCGAGGTGTGTTACGAATCGGGGTTCGGCGTAGAAGAGCGAGTCGGGAGAGGCGTCAGCCTTGTCGAAGGCGCGCGGGTGAAAGCCGTCGAGATCGTCACTCACGCAGCGGTGCTGGCTTCGGAGGTGCCTCCGAGACGCTGGTCGATCGCTTCGCGCGCCGCCATCACCGCCGCTTTGAACGACCCGCGCGCGCCGCTGCCAACGGCAACGCCGCTCGCCTTGCTCGCATCGATTGTCCAGATACGGTGTCCGTCCTGCTCAGGGCCGATCACGTAGCGCACATCCCGATAGACCAGGGCTTGTTCCATACCACACCTCTTGGCGTTATAACGCGGGCCCGGTGGCAAGTTTCGCACGCTTGCCAAAGCCGCGCCCGCAGGCGACGTATCGGCTATCACGTTGCCGGGAACCGCGATGTCCGCACCTGCCGTCCTGTCCGACCAGACCACGCAGCGGCGGCCGCCGAGCCGCACGCAGTCATTCTCCGTGGTGCTGATGATCGAGCTGTGGGAGCGGTTCGGCTATTACGGCATGCAGTCGATCCTGCTGCTGTTCATGGTGGAGCGGCTCGGCTTCCATGATTCCCGCGCCAACCTGCTGTGGGGCGCGTTCGCGGCACTCACCTATGCTGCGCCTGCGATCGGCGGCTGGGTCGGCGACGCCGTGCTTGGCTCGCGCCGCACCATGCTGCTCGGCGCCTGCACCCTGGCCGCGGGCTACATGCTGCTGTCGCTACCGACGCGCGGCGTTGTGCTGCTATACGCCGCGATGGGCACGATCTCGGTCGGCAACGGCCTGTTCAAGTCCAATGCCGCGAACCTGGTGCGCCGGATCTACGAGGGTGACGATGGGCGCCTCGATGGCGCTTTCACCATCTACTATATGGCGGTCAATGTCGGCTCGACGGTGTCGCTGCTGCTCTCGCCCTGGCTCAAGGATCGCTTCGGCTGGCATGCCGCGTTTGCCGCGAGCGTCGCCGGCCTGTTGCTGGGCCTGGCGAACTACCTGATGATGCGGCATCTGCTCGAAGGCATCGGTTCGGCGCCGGATGCCCGGCCGCTGCGCCCGAACCGGCTGGCCGCGGTGATCGCGGTCGGGCTGGGCGCGATCGTGCTGGTCGGGATTGTCCTGCAACACCCCGACCTCGCGCGCGACTGCGTCTGGCTGGCAGGCGCGATCGTGGCCGGGATCTGGGTCTGGACCTACCGCACCGGCGCCGCCTCGGAGCGGCCCGGGCTGCTGATGATGTATCTGCTCACCGTTGAGGTCATGCTGTTCTTCATCTTCTACCAGCAGATGGCGACCTCGCTGACCCTATTCGCGCTGCGCAACGTCAATCTCGGCTTCTCGCTGGCGGGCGTGCGTCTTTTCACCTGGTCGCCGGCGCAGTTCCAGGCGCTCGACCCGATCTGGATCATGCTGCTCAGCCCGCCGCTCGCCTTCGCCTACAACCGGCTCGGCGCTTCTGGCCGCGACCTGTCGATGGCCGGCAAGTTCCTGGTCGGCTTTGCCGCCGTCGCCGCCGGCTTCCTGATCTGGTGGCTCGCGTGCCGGGCGAGCACCACCGCCATGGTCTCGTCCTGGGTGATGGTCTGGGGCTACGGCCTGCTGTCGCTCGGCGAATTGCTGATCAGCGGTCTCGGACTCGCCGTGGTCGCCCGCTACGTGCCGGCGCGGATGAGCGGCTTCATGATGGGGGCCTACTTCGTCGGCGTCGGTGTGGCGATGTATGTCGGCAGCGTGGTTGCGAACTATGCCGCCGCGGGCGATGTCGGCGTGGCGGCGAGCGCCGCGCAGACGCTGCCGCTCTATACCGCTTTGTTCTTCAAGCTGTTTCTTCTGGCCTGCGGCGGCACCGCGCTGTTCGCGCTGCTGCTGCCGATCACGGCCAAACTCGACGCCGCGCACCGGCGCCGGACCTGACCAGCGCCACATAGGCCGCCCCGGCCGCGAAGAAGCCGGCATAATAGCCGATATCCGCACCCCCCAGCAGCTTCGCCACCGGCCCGGTATACGGGTCGCTCACCGAGAACAGGGCCACCGTCAGCACCGCGGTGACCACGAAGATGCTGGCAGCCCCCGTCCAGCCTTCGGGAGCGGCGCGCTGCTGGTTGCCGATCAGATACCAGTCGGCCAGCACGATGCCGATCCACGGCGCGATCCAATACAAAGTCACCACCAGGTAGTTGGTGTAGAGCTCGGCATAGCGGCCGGCGCCGAACACCGCGATCACGTAGCCCAGCGAGGCGGTCAGGATGGCGGCGGCGATCCGCGGCACGTGGATGCCGGCCGAGATCAGGCTGTAGCTGGCGGTGTTGTCGTTAAACGAGTTGCCGGTGATCGAGGAGGCTGCGATCGCCGCCAGCACCACTGGGCCAAGGGCACCCGCTTCATGTTGCAGATGGGCGATCACCGCCACCGGCGACGCCTCGTGGGTGGCGCCGGCGGTGATCAGGCCGAGGATCTGGAACGGCACCGCAGAGGCCAGCAGTCCGGCCAGCGCCAGCCAGACGATCCGCGCAGGCGGCGTATCCGCCGGCAGATAGCGCGTGTAGTCCGACGAATAGGTCGCCCATGACAGGTTGAAGCTTGCCAGGATCGCGGTGGCCAGCACGAAGGTCGCGAGCGTGGCCGGGTGTGCCGCGTGCGGCAGCCCGGCGTCCCGGGCGCCGAGCACGCCGATCACCGCGAACGCCACCAGCAGCATCGCGCCCAGATATTTCTGCAGCGCCTGCACCACATCATGACCATAGATGCTGGCGACCATCTGGATTGCCGCCAGCACGCCGAGTGCCAGCCAGAACGGCGGCGCTGCACCGGCCAGGGCCACCAGCGCGATCAGCGCCGTCGCCGCCGGTACATTGTTCACCGCGTCCCAGCCGACGCAATACATCCAGTTCAGGAACGAGGGCAGCCGTATGCCGCGACGCCCGAGCACCCGTCGCGACGACTCCATCTGCGGCAGGCCGGTGCGTGGCCCGATCGTCGCGGCCAGCGCCACGGGAACCGCGCCCACCAGGTTGCCGAGCAGGATTGCGAGCAGAGCCTGGCGAAACCCCAGCCCCAGCGTCACCAGCAGCACGCCCACCACCCAACCGCCGGGCCCGAGATTGGGTGCGAAATGACTCCAGAAGACACGGTCGATGCGCATCGTCTTCAGCGCGTCCGGCACCGGTTCGGTCACGATCGTAAAGCCGGCGCGTTCCATCCGCGGAGCAAGGCGCATACGTGTTCCCATGCCAGAGGTTCGTGCGCATCCGTTTACGCCGGATTAGGGATTTGCCTGTATCATCGAACGAAACGAAGGAGCAGTCATGACACCGATACCAAGCGGCTGTGCCGCCTGCAAAGATGCGAGCGAAATCTTTCCGTTTACCATGGCATTCCAGCCGATCGTCGACCTCCAGGAGAGCCGCATCGACGCCTACGAGGCGCTGGTGCGCGGCCCGGGCGGCGAGGGGGCCGGGCATGTGCTCGGCCAGGTCACCAACGAGACCCGCTATGCGTTCGATCAGGCCTGCCGGGTGCGCGCAATCGAACTCGCAGCCCGCCTCGGGCTTGACCGGCAGCTCAACATCAACTTCCTGCCCAATGCCGTCTACGAGCCGCGCGCCTGCATCCGGCTCACCTTGGAGGCGGCAGCCCGCACCGGCTTTCCGCTCGACCGCCTCACCTTCGAGATCGTCGAGACCGAGGATCTCGCCGACCCCGGGCATCTGCGCCGCATCGTCACGGAATATCGGCGGCAGGGTTTCAAGATCGCGCTTGACGACTTCGCCACCGGCTATTCCGGACTGTCGCGCCTGGCGGAGCTCCGGCCGGACATCATCAAGCTCGACCGCGCGCTGGTGCAGGACTGCGATAAGGACCAGGCGCGCCTGGCCATCGCCGCCAGCATGATCGGCCTGGGCCGCGAACTCGATATCAAGGTCGTGCTCGAGGGCGTCGAGACATGCGCCGAGGTCGAAGCCTTGCGCGGCGCCGGCGGCCGCTTCATGCAGGGGTTCTATTTTGCCAGACCGGCATTCGAGGCGGTCGTCCGCGACGACGCGCTCTGGCCGGCGCGCGCCGCCTGAGACCGGACGGGTCGTTGCACCCTGCTATCCTGATGCGGCGCCATTTGCTGGCGTCCGCACCGCTGCTGCTCGCCGGCTGCTCGCCGGCCGGACTGGTCAATGCGCTGGCGCCGGACCACCAGGTTGCGCGCAGCGTCGCCTATGGCAGCGGCCCGCGCCGCAGCCTCGACGTGTATGCGCCCTCAGGATCCGCAATCTCGGGCCGGCCGGTCGTGCTGTTCCTGTACGGCGGCTCCTGGGACAGCGGCGACAAGGCGATGTATCGCTTCGTCGGTGACGCGCTGGCCTCGCGCGGCTTCGTCGTGGTCATCCCCGACTACCGGCTCTACCCGGAGGTGCGCTATCCCGCCTTCCTGCAGGATTGCGCCGCTGCCCTTGCCTGGACCCGCCAGCATGCCGCGCGCTACGGCGGCAGTGCCGCACCACCCTTCATCATGGGCCATTCCGCGGGCGCCTATAACGCGGCGATGCTGACGCTCGATACGCGCTGGCTCGCCGCGCACGACATGACCCCCCGAGGCGACCTGCGCGGCATGGTCGGTCTGGCCGGGCCCTACGACTTCCTGCCGCTCGACACCGACGAACTCCGCGACATCTTCGCCCCCGGCCGGCCGCTGCAAAGCACCCAGCCGATCACCTATGTCGACGGCCGCAATCCGCCGGTGCTGCTGCTCGCGGGCAAACGCGACACGACCGTGCGTCCGGGCAATACCCTGCGGCTGGCGGCAGCCATCCGCGCCAAGGGCGGCTTTGCGCTGGACCTCCTCTACCCCGGCATTGGCCATGTTGAGATCATAGCCGCCTTCTCCGGCCCGTTGCGTTTCCTCGCCCCCAGCCTGCGCGATAGCGCCAGCTTCATGCATGCACCCGCCGAAGCGATGGCGCGTTGGTAGGCCGGGCGGCCTGATCCGGTTCCCGCGCAGACTGGACCTGCCATGGAATACTGCACGTGTTCGCGCCTATAGGGCGCCACCCCACAGCACCGGGCCGGTCGGCAGGCCGGTGGGTGAGCCGCCGCGTGGCTCCAGGCTGACCAGGATTTTGGCGCGTATACCCTGCGGCACGCTGCCGGCGGCGAGTCGCACGCCGCTGGCTGGCAGCAGACCGAGCGGCTTGGGTACCTTTTCGCCGGATTTGAGCAGCCAGAGTTCGAGGTTGCGGTCGGGTGCCACATGCACCGCCCCCACCGGGGTGACGAGCAGGCCGCCGCCTGGTGTCGCCTCGGCGATGAACACCGAAGCGCCGGGTTTGGAGAGCGGCAACAGTGCCGTGACGGTGTTGAGCGGGGGCGCTCGCAGCACCGCCACACCGGCGAGTGCCGCGGCCAGCGCGAAGCCGGCGGCGGTGCCGCCCTGCCAGAACCTCAGGCGGCGGCTTGGGCGCTGGGTCGAGGGTGTCGGTGTCTTTGCGGCGGCTCCACCCCAGGCGCTGGACTCGATTCTCGACCACAACGACGCGGGTGGCGTTGCCGGGGCGGCGACGCTGAGCAGCGGCGACAGGCGGCGCTCCCAGGCTTCGATCGCCGCGCGCGTATCGGGATCGACTTCCGCCTCGCGGGCGAGAGCCGCGCGGTCGTCTTTGTCGAGCGTGCCAAGGACGTATTCGGCCGCGATCAGGTCACGCTCCGGTCCGGCATCATCAACACTGCTGCCGCTCATGGCTCAAGGCACCGCTTGAGGCCGATGAGCGCGCGGCGCACCCAGGACTTGACGGTGCCGAGCGGCGCCTGCAGGCGGCTCGCCAGTTCGGAGTGGCTGAGCCCTTCGACGAACGCCATCAGCACCACGCGTCGCTGCCCCTCCTCGAGCAGGTCGAGGCAGCGGCGCAGTTCGGTCCCTGCCGACGAGGTGACGAGCTGGTCGAGCGCGTCCGGTGCGGAGTCCGCCTCCTCCGCCGGCTCGACGCCGTAGCTCTCGCGGCCACGCCTGCGCAGGATATCGATGGCGCGATAGCGCAGCAGGCTGGCCAGCCACGCCTCGGCATGGCCGCGGGCGGGATCGAAGCGCGAGGAGCGTTGCCAGACCTGCAGGAAGGCATCATGCACGGCGTCGGCGGCGAGTTGCGGCTGGCGGGTGAGCCGCAGCGCCTGGCCGTAGAGACGTGCCGACTGCGCATCGTAGAGCCGCCGGAAAGCAGTCCGGTCGCCATTGCCGCAGCGTTCCAGCAACGCGTCGAGAGACTCGCCCGGCTCGGGTGACGTGTTGTCCGGCATGCGAGGCGCAAACCACTCCGTAGTCCTTTGTTTGAGACTAGCCGGCCGCATCTCCCTTGGCGAGACTCCGCGTGCGGTTGCGACCAGAGCGTTCATGCCAGGACTACGACGGATTGCGACAAATGGATGCAAGATCGTCACATTCGATGCGAATCCCTGGCGCACTCGACCGGTGCGCGTGCATCGGCAATAAACGGCAGACCGGCGCAGGACGCGATGGCCTTGCTCTCTCAGGACACCTGGCTGCTGATCCTGTGCGTCTTCGGCCTTCTGGTCGCCCTCGGCTCGACCTCCGGCGTGATCAACGACCGGCTCTGGATTTCCGAGCCGCTCGCCTGCGCGCTCGCCGGTGTCGCCCTCGGGCCGATGGCCTTGGGACTGGTGCATCTCGATCCCAGCCACAGCCATCTCGACGCCGCCATCCTGCGCGAGGGTGCCCGATTCACCCTGGCGATCGCGGTCACCGGTGCCGCGGTGCGGCTGCCGGCGCATTGGCTGCGTCGGAACTGGCGCACCCTGGCGATCGCACTTGGACCGGGGATGCTGCTGATGTGGGCGGCGGGCGCGCTGGTGACGGCGGCGGCCTTGCAGCTGCCGCTGATACTGTGCCTGCTGGTGGGTGCCGCGATCGCGCCGACCGACCCGGTACTGTCCGCGCCGATTCTCTCCGGCCGGCTGGCCGAGCGCGCGGTGCCGGCCGAACTGCGCCATGCGATGACCGCCGAGAGCGGCATCAATGACGGGCTCGGACTGCCGCTGGTGATGTTGCCGATCCTGCTGATGCGGCATGCGCCGGGCAAGGCGGGGGTCGATTGGCTGGTGCACGTGGTCGGCTGGGAGGTCGGCGGCGCCATCCTGTCGGGGGCTGCTGCCGGATGGCTGACCGCCAAGGGCATGGCCTGGACGCGCCATCGGTCGGACGCCGACGAGGCCTCGCTGCTGACCGTGACCATTGCGCTGGCGCTCGCCGTCACCGCCGGGGTGCGGCTGCTGGGCGCGGACGAAATCCTCGCCGCCTTCGTCGCCGGCGCCGTGCTCAGCAACAGCCATCGCGCGGCCGAGCAGGAAGAGCAGCACGAACGCTTCAGCGAGGCGCTGGCGCGGTTCTTCGATCTGCCGATCATGATCCTCTTCGGCGCGGTGATCCCGTGGTCGGCCTGGCTCGGCCTCGGCTGGCGGGGTGCCGCGTTCGGCTTGGGGATCCTGTTGCTGCGACGGATCCCGGCCTGGCTGCTGCTGGGGAGGCTGATGCCGGCGACGCGCTCGCGGCGCAGTGCCGCCTTCGCCGGCTGGTTCGGGCCGATTGGGGCCGCCGCTTTGTTCTACGCCATGCACATCCAGCAGGAGACCGGATCGGCGGCCCTTTGGCCTGCCATCAGTCTCGCGGTGGGCGCCTCGGTGCTGGCGCACGGCGCGTCCAGCACGCCGTTGACCCACATCCTCGGACGCCAGCGCCGCTAGAGCGATGGCAACGCCGCCGCCGGCAGGCTACCCTGAGCGTCGGCGACGGCCGTAACCACCCAGGCCGCCTCGCAGGAGCCAAGCATGCACGACATCGCCGTCATCGGCGCCGGCAAGATCGGCTCGACTATCGCGGAACTGCTGGCGACGTCCGGCGACTATGCAGTGACGCTGATCGATCGCGACCAAAGGACGCTCGACCGCATCGATATCGCCGGCGACGTAGGCCGCCTGGCCCTCGATATCGGTGCGTCCGAGGACCTGGCGCGTGCCCTGGGTGGTCGCTATGCGGTGCTATCGGCGGCACCGTTCCACCTCACCACCAGGATCGCCGCGGCAGCACTCTCGGTCGGCGCGCATTATCTCGACCTCACCGAGGACGTCGCCAGCACCAGGATCGTGCGCGACATGGCGCGGACGTCGCGGGCCGCGTTCATTCCGCAATGCGGCCTTGCACCCGGCTTCGTCTCGATCGCGGCACACGACATCGCCAGCCGCTTCGCGAGCCTGGAATGCATCCGGCTGCGAGTCGGAGCCCTGCCGCGCTATCCAGAGAACGCGCTCGGCTACAACCTGACCTGGAGCACCGAAGGGGTCATCAACGAATATCTTGAACCGTGCGAGGCGATCGTGCATGGCGAACGGCAACTGGTTGGGGCGCTCGAGGAGTGCGAGACGCTGGCGATCGACGGTGTCGCCTACGAGGCGTTCAACACGTCGGGCGGCCTTGGCTCGCTGTGCGACACCTATGCAGGTCGCGTGCGCGAGCTGAACTATCGCACGATGCGCTATCCGGGCCATGCCGCGGTAATGAAGCTGCTGCTGCGCGATCTGCGTCTGGGCGAGCGGCGCGACATGCTGCGCGCGATTCTCGAACACGCGCTGCCGGCGACCGCGCAGGACGTGGTGGTGATTTTCGTGACCGTGATCGGCAGCCGTGATGGCCGGCTGACGCAGGAGACGCTCGCGCGCCGGGTCGAGCACGGCACGCTCGCCGGGCGGCCGCGCACGGCGATCCAACTCACCACCGCCGGCAGTATCTGCGCAGTGCTCGATCTGCTGGCGACGGGCAAGCTGCCGCAGTCCGGCTATGTCCGGCAGGAAGATATCGGTCTTGGTATGTTCCTGGAGAACCGTTTCGGCAAAGTTTTCTCCGGAAGTTAGTTTACTAACGGTAAAGTTTCGTTAACAGTCTCTTCACCGGGCCCACTCCATTGCCTTGACACTGGCCAGACGGTCGTCGCGGCGATGATCGGCTTCCTTGCCCGGCGGTCGGCTATGGGGCCGGCGTCATCGAGGACGGAGATGGATCCAGCACGCGATCTTCCATCCGGCGTCGACCCGGAAGCCCTCGCGGAGTATGCGGCCATCGCGCGAGCGCTGAGCGGTGCGCGGCACGTCTTGTTGCTGCTTTTAGCGCCCGGATCGGAGCCTTCGGTCGCGTTTTCGCACGGCTTTCATGCGGGGGGCGTTGATGCGGGTGCGGCGCCGGATGCCCAGGCGCTGCTGTGCTTGCATCCGGGCGATGACGACGCGCCGGTCTATCGCGGCGTTGGCGGCCACGAGGGCTGCGGCGTGGCATTGCGCGACCCTTCCGGTGAGGTGGCGGCGCTGCTCTGCCTGCTGCGCGACGGGGGCTTTCCCTCTGGTATCGAGGCAGCCCTGCGCAGGCTCGGCCGGCGGCTGGCCGACCAGCTTTTTACGGCACGGCTCGCGGACGCGATGCGCGAACTCGCCTGGTCGTGCGATGCCGAGGGTGCCGTGACCTGGTGCAATCGGGCGTTTGCCGAGCGGTTCCATGAGGCTCCCGACAGGGCCGCGTTTCTGGCGCGCTGGGCCAGCGGCTCGGCTGATCCTGGGGGCGAGTGCCTGGTGCCGGTCCGACCCAGGGAGGGTCGCGGCGTCTGGTTCGCCACGCACAGATCAGAGCCGCGCGTGGGCTTTGCCACAGATGTGACGGAGCGCCTCGATGCGCAGATCGCGCTGGGGCGCCTTGGCCCGCTGCGCGAGTCGCGCGGGTCGTCGCTGCTGGCGCTGGACCGTGTCGTGGTGGCGATGGCCGAGCGGATCGGCGACAGGCTCCCCCCCGGGCTGACACCGCGCGTGCGCAATCCCGGCGACACCAGGATGACCGTGCGATGCGATCCGCATCTGTTGGAGAGTGCCTTGCTCGATGCCGCCCTGGCCTGTGCGACGGCGATGGATGCGCAGGCGCTCACCGTGACACTCGGTGTGCAGGGCGGCCATGCGGTGCTCGGGCTCGAGTGCCAACCGGTCATGCCGGATCCGGCCACCCTGCCGATGCTGCAGCCGCTGCTCGATGCCTGTGGCGGCAGGCTGGAACCCAAGGCTGGGGCGCGCGAGGCCGGGGAACGCGATGGGGCGCTTCGCGTCGCGATGCCGCTGCATCAGCCGGCAGGTGCCAAGATGCCGGCCGCGACGCCCGCGCATATCCTGGTGGTGGATGACGAGGCGGTGGTGCGCATGCTGGTGGTGGATCTGCTGCGTGAGCGCGGCCACAGCGTCCAGGAGGCCGAGGACGCGTTCGCGGCGATGGCGTTGGTGCAGCAGGGTGTGGCGCTGGACCTGATGATCACCGATATCGGGCTGCCGGGTGGCTTCGACGGCTCCACCCTGGCGCGGCGCACCCGGCAGCTGCGGCCCGGGCTGCCGATCCTGTTCATTACCGGCTACGCGTTCGGCACCAACAACGACGTGGTGCTGGAACCTGGTATTCCGGTGCTGACCAAGCCGTTCACCCTCGGTGCGCTGGCGGCAAGGATCGCCGAGCTCCTGGAAGCCGTAGCACCTCCGTAATGAACCGGCTCCGGGGCGAGCTCTGCAGATCGTCCTTGAAAATCGCGCGCAAACCTCATCTAGTGGTGTGCGGCAACGAGATGCCCGAAATCTAGCATGCATGAGCAGAGTCGGCGGCGTCGCGATTGCCGGGCTCCACGGAGAACTTGATGACCTTGCACGAAGTCCACGATGCCGCATCCGCGCAGCAAGGCGAGGAGAGCAATGGTGCCGAAACCGCCTCGGCGGCGCTGCTCGTGGACGCGGTGCAGTTGCGTGGCCATCACCAGGTCCGGGTCGATCGCAGCCGCGACTCCCTGATCACCGATTTCGGCCGCGCCACGCTCGACAATCGCTATCTGCTCCCCGGCGAGAGCTACCAGGACCTGTTCGCCCGAGTCGCCAGCGCCTATGGCGACGACGCCGCACACGCCCAGCGCATCTACGACTATATTTCGCGGCACTGGTTCATGCCGGCGACTCCGGTGCTCTCGAACGGCGGCACCGACCGCGGCCTGCCGATCTCCTGCTTTCTCAACGAGGCCTCCGACAGCCTTGAGGGCATTGTCGGCCTATGGAACGAGAATGTCTGGCTTGCCTCCAAGGGCGGCGGCATCGGCTCTTATTGGGGCAATCTGCGCTCGATCGGCGAGAATGTCGGCCGCAACGGCAAGACCTCCGGGGTGATTCCGTTCATCCGGGTGATGGACAGCCTGACCCTGGCGATCAGCCAGGGCTCGCTGCGTCGCGGCTCGGCGGCGGTCTATCTGCCGGTCTCGCATCCCGAGATCGAGGAGTTCATCGAGATGCGCCGCCCCACCGGGGGCGATCCGAACCGCAAGGCGCCGAACCTGCATCACGGCATCCTGATCCCCGACGCCTTCATGCGCGCGGTCGAGGCCGACGAGGCCTGGCCGCTGACCTCGCCCAAGGACGGCACCCATATACGCCAGGTCTCTGCCCGCTCCCTGTGGATCCGTATCCTGACCGCGCGGATGGAGCAGGGCGAGCCCTACATCATCTACTCGGACCATGTGAACAACGCCCGTCCCGAGCATCACAAGCTCGCCGGGCTTGAGGTCAAGACCTCCAACCTGTGCTCGGAGATTATGCTGCCCACCGGCATCGACCAGCACGGCGAACAGCGCACCGCGGTGTGCTGTCTTTCCTCGGTCAATCTCGAGACCTGGTTCGACTGGAAGGACCATCCGCTGTTCATCGAGGACGTGATGCGCTTCCTCGACAACATCCTCAGCGACTTCATCGCCCGGGCGCCCGACGACATGGCGCGCGCCAAGTACGCGGCATCGCGCGAGCGCTCGGTGGGCCTGGGCGTGATGGGCTTCCACGGCTTCCTGCAGTCCCAGCGCATCCCCTTCGAGAGCGTCATCGCCAAGGTCTGGAACAAGCGCATGTTCGGCCATCTGCGGGCCGGGGCGGACGCCGCCTCGCGCATGCTGGCCGAGGAGCGCGGCGCCTGCCCCGACGCCGCCGAATACGGCATCCAGGAGCGATTCTCGCACAAGCTTGCGGTCGCACCCACCGCCTCGATCTCGATCATCGCCGGCAACGCGAGCCCCGGGATCGAGCCGATCGCGGCCAACGTGTTCCTGCAGAAGACACTGTCGGGTTCGTTCACCGTGCGCAACCGTCACTTGCGCAAGCTGCTGATCGAGAAGGGTTTCGACACGGACGAGGTGTGGTCCTCGATCACCCTGAGCAAGGGCACCGTGCAGCATCTCGACTTCCTGACGCAGCACGAAAAGGACGTCTTCAAGACCGCCTTCGAGCTCGACCAGCGCTGGGTGGTCGAACACGCCGCCGACCGCACGCCCTATATCTGCCAGAGCCAGTCGGTGAACCTGTTCCTGGCCGCCGACATCCACAAGCGCGACCTGCACCAGATCCATATGCTGGCCTGGCGGCGCGGGGTGAAGTCGCTCTATTACTGCCGCTCATTGTCCATCCAGCGCGCCGACACGGTCAGCGACATGCTCGACAAGATCGAGGTGCTGCCGCCGGTGACGAAGGCGACCGTACCCCTTCAGGACGACGCCCGCGACTACGACGAGTGTCTGGCCTGCCAATAGCGATTGGGAGTGGCGGTTGACACCGCCGCCACCGCCGCTCTAACTCTCCAACTGAGAACGGTTCGCAACATGCGGATCCCGACGCCGTTTGGAGCAGATCGCTTGCAGCAGACCCTCATTGCCATCCGTCGTCGTCCGCTCGGCCTGCTTGCGGTGTTCGGGCCGGGGATCGTGGTCATGCTGGCGGATACCGACGTCGGCAGCGTGATCACCGCCGGGCAGAGCGGGGCCGCCTGGGGATACCGGCTGCTGCTGCTGCAATTCGTTTTGATGCCCATCCTCTATATGGTCCAGGAGCTGACCGTCCGTCTTGGCGTGCATACCGGCCGCGGCCATGGCGAGCTGATCCGCGACACCTTCGGGGCGTTCTGGGCGTGGGTTTCGGTCGGCGGCATGGTCATTGCCGTGATCGGCGCGCTGCTCACCGAATTCTCCGGTGTCGCCGGCGTCGGCGAGCTCTACGGCGTGCCGCGCGGGGTGAGCGTCGGGCTCGCCGCCGTCGCCCTCCTGGCGATCGTCATGACCGGGTCCTACCGCCGGGTCGAACGTGTCGCGATCCTCCTCGGCCTGTTCGAGTTCGCCTTTTTCGGCGTCGTGGTGGCAGCCCACCCCAACCTGCACGAGGTGGTGCGCCAAGCGGTTCGCATCCCGCTCGCCAACCAGGACTACCTCTATCTGGTCGCCGCCAACATCGGTGCGGTGATCATGCCCTGGATGATCTTCTACCAGCAGTCCGCCATCGCCGATAAGCGTCTGCGTCCGGAGCATCTTGCCGCGGCCCGCTGGGACACCGCGATCGGCTCGGTGGTCACCCAGCTGGTGATGGCGGCGATCCTGATGGCGGTCGCCGCGACCCTGCACCGCTCCGACGTCAAGGTCAGCCTCAACACCATCGGCGACATCAGCGGCGCCATTACCCCGTTCCTCGGCGTCACCTGGGGTCATCTGGTGTTCGGAGTCGGCACCATTGGCGCCGGCATGGTGGCGGCGATCGTGGCGTCCTTGGCACTGGCCTGGGGGTTGGGCGAGGTGGCCGGCTACCGCCGTTCGCTTGAATACAAGCCCTTCGAGGCCGGCTGGTTCTATGGCGTTTATGCCGTCTGCGTGCTCGCCGGCGCGGTGCTGGTCACCTACTGGCCGAACCTGGTCTCGCTCAACGTCGCGGTGCAGGTGATGAACGCGCTGCTGCTGCCGCTGGTGCTCGGTTTCCTGATCGCGCTTGCGGTCTATGCACTGCCGGACTCCACGCGCCTGCGCGGCACCTATATGAAGCTGGTTATCGCGGTCGCCGTGCTGACCACCAGCTTGGGAGTGTTCGGCGGCCTGCAGGGCATAGGCTGGTTCTAGCCCCGCGAGGGAGGACAAGAAATGCGCGTACTCATCCTGGGTGCGGCCGGCATGATCGGCCGCAAGCTCGCCGAGCGACTCGCCGCGGATGGCGCGCTCGCAGGACAGCCTCTCACGCATCTCGCCCTGGTCGATGTGGTCGCCCCATCTCCGCCGCCCGGCTTTGAAGCCGCCACCTGCGGTGCCGTCGATCTCGCGGTCCCCGGAACCGCCGGGTCGTTGCTGCGCGAGCGGCCGGACGTGATCTACCATCTCGCCGCGATCGTCTCGGGCGAGGCGGAAGCGGATTTCGAGCGCGGCTACGCGGTCAATCTCGACGGCACCCGCTTGCTGTTCGAGGCAGTCCGCGCCGTCAACGGTTGGAGCCCGCGCCTTGTCTTCGCCTCCAGCAATGCGGTGTTCGGCGGTGTCATGCCGGACCGCATCGACGATGATTTCGCGCTCACCCCGCAGACCAGCTATGGCACCCAGAAGGCCATCGGCGAATTGCTGCTCGCGGATTATTCCCGCCGCGGCTTTTTCGACGGCATCGGGCTGCGGCTGCCGACCATTTGCGTGCGTCCGGGCAAGCCCAACCGCGCCGCGTCGAGCTTCTTCTCAGGCATCATTCGCGAGCCGCTGGCAGGACAGGAGGCGATCCTGCCGGTCGCCGAGTCAGTGCGGCACTGGATGGCGAGTCCCCGCTCGGCGGTGCATTTCCTGATCCATGCGGCCGGGCTCGACACCGCCGCCCTCGAAGGCCGCCCGAACCTGACGATGCCGGGACTGTCGGTCACGGTGGGCGAGCAGATCGCGGCGCTGCGCGCCGTCGCGGGCGACCGCGCGGTGTCGCTGATCCGCAGCAAACCCGACCCGGTCATCGAACGCATCGTCGGCGGCTGGGCGCGGGGCTTCACGGCGGAGCGGGCGCAGGCACTCGGCTTTGCTGCGGAGAGCCGCTTCGAGGACATCATCCGCGCTTATGTCGAGGACGAGCTGGACGGCAAGCTGCCGTGACCCATTTGCACGACGATCCCGCCGACTTCGCAGCAAGCGCCCTGGCCGGGTTCTGCGACGCGCATGCCGGCCGGGTGCGCGCGGTGCGCGGCGGCGCGCTGCGTGCGGACGCGCTTGCCGACGGCCACGTCGCCCTCGTCGTCGGCGGCGGCAGCGGCCACTATCCCGCGTTTGCCGGCTATGTCGGACCTGGACTCGCCACCGCCGCGGTCGCCGGCGACGTGTTCGCCTCGCCCTCGGCGGCGGCGATCCGACACGTCGCGCGCCTGGCCCATCGCGGTGGCGGCGTGCTGCTCGGCTACGGCAACTATGCCGGCGACGTGCTCAATTTCGGCCTGGCGGCGGAGCTGCTCGCGACCGACGGCATCGAGGCCCGGCTGATCGCGGTTACCGACGATGTGGCCAGCGACGCAGAGCCCGGGCGTCGGCGCGGCATCGCTGGCAACCTCCTGGTGCTCAAGGCAGCGGGTGCGGCGGCCGCAGCCGGCTCTGATCTCGATGCGGTCGAGGCGGTCGCCCGACGCGCCAACACGGCCACCCGCTCGCTCGGTGTCGCCCTGCACGGCTGCACGCTGCCGGGTGCCGCGTCACCGCTGTTCAGCATCGAGGACGGCCAAATCGCGATCGGCCTGGGGATTCACGGCGAGGCCGGGATCGAGGAGCGCGCGTCGATGCCGGCCGCGGCACTCGCGTCGCTGCTGGTCGAGCGCCTGCTCACCGAGGCACCGGCGGGCGCCGGCCGTCGGGTCGCGGCCATCCTCAACGGCCTTGGCGGCACCGGTGGCGAGGAGCTGTTCGTGTTGTGGAACCAGGTCGCGGCCCGTCTGCGCGCGGGCGGTCTGGAGGTCGTCGCCCCGTTGGTTGGCGCGTTCACCACCAGCCTCGACATGGCCGGCTCCTCGCTCAGCCTGTGCTGGCTCGATGACGGGCTCGAACGGCTCTGGCTGGCGCCCTGCGACGCGCCGGTCATGCAGCGCCGCCCGCTCGTCGAGGCAGCCTCGTTCCCGCCCGAGGACGCCGAGACGGTGCAGTATGCCAAGGCTGCCGATGACGCGGCCGTCCGCGACGGCGCCCGGATCGCGCAGGCCATGGCAGCACTCGCCGAGGCGATGGCGTCGGCCGAGGCAGAGCTCGGACGCCTCGATGCCATCGCCGGCGATGGCGATCACGGCCAAAGCATGGCGCGCGGCTCGGCGGCCGCTTCCGCGGCATCGTCGCAGGCCGCGGCCGCGTCGGCGGGACCCGCAGGCGTGCTGGCCGCGGCCGGCGAGGCCTGGGCGGCGCGCGCCGGCGGCACCTCCGGCGCGCTCTGGGGCGTCGGCCTCGTAGCGGCGGCACGGGCCTTGCGCGACGATCGCGGCCTGATTGCGCCCGACGCGGCCCGTGCCGCCGATGCGGCTCGCGCGGCGATCGTGAGGCTCGGCGGTGCTCGCCTCGGCGACAAGACCCTGGTCGATTCGCTGCACCCCTTCGTGCAGAGCCTGTCGCAAGCGCTTGCGGCCGGCGACGGTTTGCCCGCCGCCTGGTCGGCGGCCGCGACCGCCGCCCGCGACGCGGCCGTAGCCACGTCGGCGCTATCGCCGCGCCTGGGTCGTGCGCGGCCGCTTGCGGAACGCAGCAAGGGACATCCCGACGCCGGGGCGACGTCGCTCTCGCTGTGCCTGGATGCGATAGGGGCGAGGATTGCTGCGGGCAGCACCTGAGACGCTACGCGCCGGGCGCGCCGCGCCGGGCCCCGAGCTGAGCATCATCGTACCCTGCTACAACGAACGCCAGAACGTCGCCGTGCTCGCCGAGCGGATCGCGGACGCCCTCGAAGGTGTGCGCTGGGAGATCGTGTTCGTCGATGACAACAGCCCGGACGGCACCGCCGCCGCCGTGCGCGCCCTGGCGCGAAACGACGCGCGCATCCGCTGCCTGCGCCGGGTCGGACGGCGGGGTCTCGCGTCGGCGGTGATCGAGGGCGCGCTCAGCAGCTCGGCCGACACCATCGCCGTCATCGATGGCGACCTGCAGCACGACGAGACCCGTCTGCCTGAAATGCTGCGCCTGCTGGCGGCGGCACCCTGCGACGTCGTCATCGCCAGCCGCTATGCCGCCGGCGGCAACGCCGAGGGTCTCGGCGGCAACTGGCGGCACCGGCTTTCCGAGGCCGGCATCCGGCTCGCCCAGGCGCTGCTGCGGGTGCGTCTCACCGACCCGATGAGCGGCTTCTTCATGATCCGCAACAGGGCGTTCGAGGGCTGCGCCGAGCGGCTCACCGGCCAGGGCTTCAAGATCCTGCTCGACCTGTTGCTGAGCGACCGCGCGCTCAGGGTGCGCGAAATCCCGGCGGTGTTCCACGAGCGTGTCGCCGGCAAGAGCAAGCTCGACGTGCTGGTGCTGGCGCAGTTCGCGGCCCTGCTGCTCGACAAGGCGCTTGGCGGCGTCGTGCCGCTGCGTTTCATCGGCTTCGCGGCGGTGGGCGCGATCGGCATCCTGGTCAATGTCGGTGTGCTGGTGCTGCTGCGCGACGCGACAGGGATGGCGTTTGGCATCGGCGAGCTGATCGCAACCCTGGTCGCGATGATCACCAATTTCCAGCTCAACAACCGCATCACCTATCGCGACCAGGCGTTACGCGGGCGCCGCCTATGGCGGGGGCTGGTGTTGTTCATGCTGGTCTGCGGCCTGGGGGCGGCCGCCAATGTCGGCATCGCGGCAATGCTCTATCGCGGCCATCTGAACGGCGCGCTCGCCGGCGCCGCCGGCGCGCTGATCGGGGTCGTCTGGAACTATACGATTTCCGCGACCCTGGTCTGGCGCCGCCGCTAGACCAGCAATCTGGCGCCCAGGCCGTCCCGCTGGGCGGCGCCCATGCCGATCCGCGCGAAGTAGGCGTCAAGGCTGCCGGCCTGTGCGTCGATGGCGGCGAAGGCGATTTGCAGATGACCCGTGCTCACCCCCATGAAGCCGCGCAGGATCGCCTCGCTTGGCGCCCCGCCAACGATCGGGGCGAGGCTCTCTGCGACCTGCTGCCTACGCGCCGGTGTCATCATCACCGCGTTGGTGGCGAGGAAGTCGGCCATTACATCGTCGGTGTGGACACCGAGCGCCCGTTGGATCAGGGCCGCGAGCAGGCCGGTACGGTCCTTGCCCGCCGCGCAGTGTACCAGGAGCGCGCCATCGATCTCCTGCAAGGCCGCGAAGGTCTCCGCGAACATCGCCAGATGGCGCGGCTCGAACGGCGCCTGTCGGTAGTAGCCGGAGAGATAGGCCGCAACACCGGCATCGCTGAAATCGCCCTGCCGCAGGAACTCGACGTGCGGCCCCTCGGCACGATCGCCGGTGTCCGAGCAGATCAAGCGGCCGGTGAACGCCTGCCAGCGCGAGGGCTGGCGGCGGCGCTCGGTGGTGCGTCGGAGATCGGTGACGATGGCGATGCCGAGCCGTTCGAGGCCTGCGATGTCGGCGCTGCTCGCATCGCCGAGATGGGCGGAGCGGAACAGGCGACCGGCGAGCACCCGGCCGCCGTGCAGGGAGGCAACCCCGCCGAAGTCGCGCAGGTTGTCGATGCGTTCGAAATCGTACTGTTCAACATCGCGCATGGCGTGGCGTTAGCACGTGCGGGCAGCCCCGTCATTGCCCGCGTTCGAAACATGAGTATGCTAATCGCGTGACCCGCGAGGCCGTTGAAGATGAGTGCAACCAACGATCCGATCGAGCATTTCCGAAGCGAGGCACGTGCCTGGCTGGAGGCCAACTGCCCGCCTGAGATGCGCACGCCCTATCGCAGCGAGGCGGATCTGGTCTGGGGCGGCCGCAACGCGACGCTCAGCGAACCGCAACGGCTCTGGCTCGAGCGCATGGGTGCGCGCGGCTGGACGGTGCCGGACTGGCCAAGCGCTTATGGCGGCGGCGGTCTCTCGGCCGCCGAGAGCAAGGTGGTGCGCGCCGAGATGGCGCGGCTTGGCTGCCGCAATCCGCTGAACTCGTTTGGCATCTCCATGCTCGGTCCGGCGCTGCTGAAATACGGCAGCGAGGCGCAGAAGCTGCGGCATCTGCCGCCGATCGCGCGCGGCGAGATACGCTGGTGCCAGGGCTATTCCGAGCCGGGCGCCGGCTCCGATCTCGCCGGCCTGCAAACCTGGGCCGAGGACGCGGGCGAGCATTTCATCGTCAACGGCCAGAAGGTCTGGACCAGCTACGCCGACCGCGCCGACTGGATCTTCTGCCTGGTCCGCACCAGCCGGAGCGCCAAGCAGGGCGGCATCTCCTTCCTGCTGTTCGACATGACCACGCCTGGTGTGTCCACGCGGCCGATCCTGCTGATCTCCGGCGCCTCGCCGTTCTGCGAGACCTTCTTCGACGACGTGCGCGTGCCCAAGGAGGATCTCGTCGGCGGCCTGAACCAGGGCTGGGAAGTTGCGAAATACCTGCTCGGGCACGAGCGCGAGATGATCTCCGGCATGGGGCTTGGGCGTGGCGGCGAGAAGGGCCTGCCGCAGATCGCCATCGAGGCGATCGGTGCCGAGCCGGACGGCAGGCTCGACGATCCGTTGCTGCGCGCGCGCATTGCGCTGTTCGAGGTGCGGGCCGCCGGCTTCGCCGCCATGTCCGAGCGCTTCATCGACGAGCTCAAGGCCGGCCGCGGGCACCCTGCGCAACCATCAATGATGAAATATTACGGCACCGAGCTGAACAAGCAGCGACTGGAATTGATGATGGCGGCGCGCGGTTCGGATGCGCTGGCCTGGGACAGCGAAGCGTCGCATGGCGGTGCGGCGGCGCGTGAATGGCTACGCAGCAAGGCCAACTCGATCGAGGGCGGCACCTCCGAAGTCCAGCTCAACATCATCGCCAAGCGCATCCTGGCACTCCCGGGAGCCTGAGGCGCATGCCGCTGTTTCTCGACGACGACCAGACGATGCTCGCCGACACGGTGCGCCCGTTCATGGCCGAGCGTGCCCCGGTGCGGCATCTGCGGGCGCTGCGTGATGCGGCCGATCCGACCGGGTTTTCGCGCGACTTGTGGCAGTCCTTCGCCGAGATGGGCTTCACCGGGGTGCTCGTCGGCGAGGCGCATGGCGGACTCGGGCTCGGCCAAGTGGAAGCCGGGATCATCCTGGAGGAAATCGGCCGCAACCTGGCACCCTCACCGTTCCTGAGCACGTCGGTGGGTGCCGCCGCCGCCCTCGCTTCGGCCGCCGCCCCCGCTCAGGCGCGCTTTCTCTCCAGGATCGCGGACGGCACGCTGATCGCGGCACTCGCCTTTGACGAGGCGAGCCGGCACCGCCCGACCCGGGTTGCGATGCGAGCACAGCGTTCCGGCAACGGCTTTCGCCTGACCGGAGAGAAGCGCTTCGTGGCACACGGCCATGTCGCCGATCTCATCCTGGTCTCGGCCCGCACCGCCGGCGCCGACGACGACGCGGACGGGATCACCCTGTTTGCGGTCGAGCAGGGTGCCGCCGGCCTGACCGCGACACCAGAACGCCTCGCGGACTCCTCGCTCGCCTCGCATCTGCGCCTCGACGGCGTCACGGTCGATGCCGACGCGGTGATCGGCGAGATCGATGCCGGCTCGTCGGGCCTCGCGTGCGTGCTCGGCGCCGTGCGGGTCGGCGCCGCCGCCGAGCTTGTCGGTGTCGCCGCCGGCGCGATGCGCATGACCGTCGACTATCTCGGCACGCGCAAGCAGTTCGGCCAGACGATCGGCAGCTTCCAGGCGCTGCAACATCGCGCGGCCCACCTCTATGCCGAGCTGGAAGTCGCCCGCGCTGCCGTGCTCAAGGCACAGCAACTGCTCGACACTGGCGATCCGCAGGCAACGCGCGCGACCCACGTCGCCAAGGCGCTGTCAGGCCTGGCGAGCACATTGGCGGTGCAGGAAAGCGTGCAGATGCATGGAGGCATCGGCATGACAGATGATTACGATATCGGCTTCTTCATGAAGCGCGCGCGCGTACTTGGCGAACTCTTCGGCGACGCGGATCACCACGCCGACCAGCTCGCCAGACTGTCCGGGTATTAGGGGAAATCGCATGGACTGGTCGGGCAGGACGGCTTGGGTGACCGGCGCCTCCTCGGGGATTGGAGAAGCACTCGCGCGCGCGCTTTCGGCGCGCGGTGCCGCGGTGGTGTTGTCCGGGCGCCGCACCGAAGCGCTCGATCGTATCGCGGCCAGTCTGCCCACGCCGACCCTGGTTCTGGCGTTCGATACTATCGATTTCGCAGGCCTGCCGGACGTCGTTGCACGCGCCTGGGAATGGCGTGGGAGCATTGATCTACTGGTCAATAATGCCGGGGTGAGCCAGCGCAGCCTGGCGCTGGATACCGACATGGCGGTCTATCGCGCGCTGATGGAGGTGGATTTCTTCGCGCCGGTGCGTCTGACGCAACTGGTCCTGCCGCGCATGATCGAGCGAGGGCACGGGCATATCGCCGCCGTCAGTTCGGTCGCGGGCAAGGTCGGCACGCCGCTGCGCGCGGCCTATTGCGCTGCCAAGCACGCGCTGGTCGGCTACTGCGACGCATTGCGGGCCGAAATCGAATTGGCCTACGGCATCAAGGTGAGCACGATCCTGCCGGGCTCGGTGCGCACCGGCATTGCCGTCAACGCGCTGCTGGGCGACGGCTCCGTGCGCGGCATCTCCGACGACAATATCGACAACGGCATGGCGCCGGAGATCGTGGCCGAACAGATCATGGCGGGGCTCGAAGCCGGCACGCGTGAAATCCTGATCGCCGAAGGCGCCGAGCGCGCGGCGGCCCTGCTGCGCGCAGCCGAACCCGAGACATTGTTCGACGTCGTGGCACGCGAAGGCGCGCGTCTTGCGAAGCTGCGCGCCGAACACGGCGCCGGCTTTCGGCCGGACCCGCAAAGAATACGCGAGGCGCGGAAAGGCTGATCGCCTGTCCGCTCTATCGGCAGCGGAGGTCGGGACGCCGCGTTCAGTCCGGGTCCGATCGCGGCCGTTCGTCGCCGGTATCGGGCGCCCGATCCGGCGCGCACGCAAGAATTGCGTGCAGCTCTTCGGGCTGTGCATTGCCGGCACGTTGGCGAAAGAAGTCGGCCGCGGTTTCGACCGCGCCAACTTTCTGTGCGACCGCGGAGGCGATCCACTGGTTTAACGACACGCCATCTTCCTTGGCCAGCCGCGCCGCCGCGACCTTGATCGAGCTTGGCAGCTTTAGCGGATACGTTGCTTTGCTCATCCTCGAACCCTCCCGAGCAGGTCGGCCGGTCGGACGACCAACAGACCAAACTTCGGCGCAATTGCTTCGAAGTCGGCCAGATTATGTGTGACCAGAGCGTCCGCACGCCCGTTTACGGCGGCCTCCAAAACCATTTCGTCATCGGGGTCCGAAAGCTGCGGGCGCCAGATGAAACGCACGTCAACTGGTTCGAGAGCCGCGGCAAGGGCCGCAAGCGTCCGGTCGATTTCTGCCAGAGTCAGACCGGAGACGCTGCGTTGCTCCGGTCGTTTCAATACTTCCTCGTACTCCAGAAACAGCGCTGGCGTTGCCAGGGGCACTATCTGCCGAGAGGCAACGAGATCCATGACGGCGTTTGCCGCGCCATGTCTGCTGCGAAACGCCGAGATCACGACCGAGCTGTCTAAGACCACGCGATGCACGGCGGAATAAAGCACATCCTATGGGATGTGTCACTCCATTAGGCCGCCTCGTTCGCGGTCGGGCGTCGTGAGGGGGCCGGGGTTGGCAGCACCAGGGCGTCCTCGGCGCGGGTGAGCACCAACAGCAGGGCCTCGCGCAGGTCGGCGAGCTTGCGTTCGTTGCTGATCTTAAGGCCGAACACGTCCTTAACGTAGAACACGTCGACGGCGCGTACGCCGTAGGTGGTGATGTGGGCCGACGCGATCTGCATGCCCTGCTTGCTGATCGCGTCGGTGACGTCGTGCAGCAGGCCAGGCCGGTCGCGGCCGTTGATTTCGATGACGGTGTAGGTGTTTGACGCGCGGTTGTCGACGACTACGCGCGGCGGCACGTGGATCGCGCGCATGCGACGTCCCATGCTGGTGCGCGAGACGCGGGCGATTTCAGTGCCGAGATCGAGGCGTCCGGCGAGTGCCTGCTCCACCAGGCCGGACAGGCGGGCGAGGCGGTGCGGGGCGTCGAAGATGCCATCGGCGGCGTCCTGGATCCAGAAGGTGTCGAGCGCCATGCCGTTGGTCATGGTGTGGATGCGGGCGTCGACGATCGAGGCGCCGGCGACGGCCAGGGCGCCGGCGATGCGCGAGAACAGGCCGGCGTGGTCGGTGGTGTAGACGGTGACTTCGGTGACCGCGCGGGCCGGCAGCGGCTGCGCCTCGACGGTGAGCGGGGCTGCGAGCTGCTCGGAATCGCGGATCATGCGAGCGTGCCGCAGATGCGTCTCGCTGTCGAACGACAGCCAGTAGCCGCCATAGCCGAGGCCCAGGAACCGCTCGATCTCGCGGCCGGAGAAATCCTCCTCCTCGAGCAGCATGCGCGCCTCGTCCTTGGCGCGCGCCACCCTGATATCGCGTTCGGTGGTGGACAGCCCGCCGGCCAGCACCTCGGCGACGCGGGTGTAGAGCTCGCGCAGCAGCGCCGCCTTCCAGGCGTTCCAGACCTTGCCGCTGACCGCCCGCATGTCGACCACGGTCAGCAGCAGCAGCAGCTTGAGTCGCTCGGGCGACTGGATGGTGTCGGCGATATCGAGGATGGTTTTGGGATCGTCGATGTCGCGACGGAACGCAGTCTGGCTGAGCAGCAGATGGTGCAGCACGAGCCAGGAGACGGTCTCGGTCTCTTCCGCCGACAGGCCCAGGGCCGGGCAGATGGTCAGTGCCATTTCCGAGCCGAGTTCGGAATGATCGCCGCCGCGTCCCTTGGCGATGTCGTGCAGCAGGGTTGCGACATAGAGTGCGCGTCGCGATTGCAAATCCTCGACCAGCGTGTTGGCGACCGGAGCGGCGTCGGCGAGGGCGCCTGCTTCCAGGGTGCCGAGGATGCGCACCGCCTCGATGATGTGCTCATCGACGGTAAACACATGATAGGTGTCGAACTGCATCTGGCCGACAATGCGCGACCAGGCCGGGATCAGCCGGCTGAGCAGTCCGGTCTCGTTCAGCACGCCGAGCCAGCGGGCGCGATTCGGACCCGGATCGTCTGATGCGGATGCCGCGCGGCTGCCGGGGCGCTCGCCGCAGAGCAGATCGAGCAGGATTGCCGAGGCCTCCTCGTTGCCACGCAGGCTCGCGGCGCGTCGCTCGCAGCGGATCAGCTCGTGCATCGCCAGCGGGTGGATCGGCAGGTTGCGCGCGGCGGCAAAGGCGAGCAGGCGCATCATCAGGATCGGTTCGCGGTCGAAATCGACGCCGGGGGCGGCCAGGATTTGCCCGTCCGACAGCATGAAGCCGGCGGCGCGCATAATGTCGTCGGTCTCCGGCGAATGCGCGGGTGGCCCGAGAGCCTGGCGCAGCACCGCCGGTTCGAGCACGTGGGTCAGGCGCATGACCTCGCGCGCGGTCAGGAAATAATGCCGCATGAAGCGCTCGACTCCGACCTGTCGGCCGTGCCGCGTGTAGCCCATGCGGGCGCCGACCACCGGCTGCATGTCAAACGTGAGACGCTCCTCGGCGCGGCCGGCGACATAATGCAGGTGGAAACGCACGGTCCACAGGAAGTCCCAACTGCGGCGCGCGCGCTTGGCTTCCTGCTCGGTCAGCAGGCCGCCGCCGGGGCTTGCCGGATCCACCAGGTCGCGCGTCTCGACGCCGCCGAAGGCGTAGCGGCACAGCCAATAGAGTGTTTGCATGTCGCGCAGTCCGCCGCGTCCCTCCTTGATGTTGGGCTCGACCAGGAACGGGCTCTCGCCGTAGCGCGCATGGCGGATCGCGCGTTCGCGCTGCTTGGCGGCGATGAAGGCGCCTGCACCGCTGGTGACGTTGGCGACGATGGTGCGCGCCTGGAACATTGCGAACAGAGAAGCGTCGCCGGCGATTCGTCGCGCGTCCAGCAAGGTCGTTCGGATGGTGGCGTCCTCGGCCGCCTCGGCAATGCATTGCCCGACCGAGCGGGTCGCATGCCCGACCTTTAGCCCGAGATCCCAGAGGAAATAGAGCATGAACTCGACCAAACCGAGGATTTCCTCGGAAGGGGTCTCCTCGGTCAGGAACAGCAGGTCGATATCGCTGAACGGCGCCAGCAGGCCGCGCCCGTAGCCGCCAGTCGCGGCGACGGTGAGGATCTGCCGCGGCGTGTCGCGCGATTCCGTCCGTGCTTCGGCGAGAGTAAAGTCGTGCAGGGTCAGGATCATGCCGTCGGTCAGCGCAGATAGCAGTTCGGCCGCCTGTGTGCCGGTCAGTACGTGCTGCTCGAACGCCTCGCGCACAGCTTGCTGCACGCGCGCGAGATGGCGTCGGAACAGTCCGATGGCAACATCGCGCGGGGTAGGCCCGGCCGCTTCCGAGGGGCTGGCAAGCGACGCCGCCAGCGCGCGGGTCGCGGTCTCGGGGTCTGGCGGTTGGCAGGCCGGAGCCTGGCTGGCGCGCGGAGGGGAGTGGAACGGACGCATTATGTGTCAGCCTAGCGCGTTATCGCCGCTTCCGACAGGAACATCGTGCAGTGCGGCGCGCAGGGCATAGAGCGCGTCGAGCGCCTCGCGCGGGGACATCCGGTCCGGGTCGAGAGCCGCCACAGCCGCGAGCAGCGCGGCCGTAGCACTTGGCGTCTCGGGCTCGGCGGCACCCGCGAACAGCGGCATTACCGGTGCGGCGCGCGCATGGTCGCGCTCGAGGGTGACGAGCAGCCGCGCCGCCCGCGCCACCACCGGCGCCGGCACCCCGGCCAGGCGCGCCACATGCACCCCCCAGCTTCGACGTGCCGCACCCTCCACCACCTCGTGCTGGAAAACCACCTGGCCCTTCCATTCGCGCACCCGCATGGTGTGCGCGCGCATCCTTGGCAGGCTGCCGGCGAGTTGCGCCAGTTCGTGGAAGTGGGTGGCGAAGATCGCCCGGCAGCGCACCCCCGAATGCAGCGCCTCGAGCACCGCCCAGGCGATCGCCAGACCGTCCAGGGTCGCAGTACCCCGGCCGATCTCGTCGACTACGACGAGCGAGCGCGGACCCGCGAGGTTGAGGATGGCGGCGGTCTCGGTCATCTCGACCATGAAGGTGGAGCGACCACGAGCCAGGTCGTCCGCGGCGCCGACGCGGCTGAACAACCGGTCGACCACGCCGATTTGCGCCTGCGCGGCGGGCACCGGCAGCCCGGCCTGGGCGAGGATCACGGCGAGTGCGGTCTGCCGCAGGAAGGTCGACTTGCCGGCCATGTTCGGTCCGGTCAGCAGCATGACCCGGTGCTCGGGTGCGAGGTCGCAATCGTTGGCGGTAAAGCGCTGGGCGCGCGGCAAGGCGGCCTCGACGACAGGATGGCGGCAGTCGCGCAAGATCAGGCCGGCCTTGTCGTCGACCTGCGCCCGGCACCATCGCCCGTCCGAGGCGCGGGCCGCTGCCGATTGCAGTACGTCGAGCAGCGACAGGGTTTCTGCAATGGCGGCGAGTGACGGCTCGGCCAGGGCCGCATCCACCAGGCTGTCCCAGACCAACCGCTCGCGGCTCATGGCGCGCTCCTGCGCCTCGGCGATGCGACGGTCGAGATCGGCGAGCGGCTCGGTGGACAGGCGCGCGAGCGACGCCGTGCCCTGGCGCAGCACCACGCCCGGTTGCGACGATAGCCGGGCGGCGGCGGTGGTGGGCACCTCGATGACGTAGCCGAGCTGGGCGTGATGGCGGATTTTCAGGCTGGCGACGCCCAAGGCCTGGGCATAGTCGTTCTGCATGCCGGCGACGGTGCGGCGGCTGTCGGTGCAGAGGGCCCGTTCGGCGTCGAGTTCGCCGTCGAAGCCGGGGGCAATGACGCCGCCCTCCTCCAGCCGCGTCGGCAGCGCAGCCGCGAGTGCGGCGGTGAGGCGACGCGCGAGCGGTTGCGCCTGGAGCAGCCGGTGGCCTGCTTCGGCGAGGATCGCGGGCAGGCTGTCGGCCGCGATCGCCTCGGCCGCGGCTTTTGCGCAAGCGAGCCCGTCGCGCAGCGCCGCGAGGTCGCGCGGCGCGCCGCGGCCGAGCGAGAGACGCGCCAGCGCGCGCGCGATATCCGGGGCGCCGCGCAGGGCTTCGCGCAACGCGCGTGCCCGTTCGGGTTCGGCGGCGAGCCAGGTCCAGCCGTCCTGGCGGGCGGCGATCGCGGCGATGTCGGTGAGTGGGGCGGCGATCCAGCCGGCCAGCGCGCGACCGCCCGCGGCACTGAGGGTGCGTGCCATGGCGCCATAGAGGCTCAGCGCGGTGCCGCCGTCGCGTGCTGCGAGCAGCTCAAGGCTGGCGCGAGTCGCCGGATCGATGCCCAGCGTCGCCTGGGTTGTGGCACTGGCGGGACGCGACAGTCGTGGCAGCCGGCCGGCCTGGGTGCGGCGCACGTAATCGAGGGCCGCCGCCGCTGCCATTGCCTCGGCGTCGGTAAAGCTGCCGAGGGCGTCGAGGCTCGCGACCTTAAAGGCGTCGGCGAGTCGTTGCCGGGCGGCGAGCGGTGGTGGCACTGCCGCCAGCGGCGCCCGCTTCGATGCGAAGTCGCCCAGTTCGAGGTCGGGGGCTGCCAGGATCTCCGCCGGATCAAGCCGTCCCAGCAGCTCGTCGGTGGCGCTGGCGGGCAGCCGCTCGGTCTCGAACAGCCCGGTCGAGACGTCGATCCAGGCCGCCCCGAGCGTTGCCGGGTCGCCGGACGCCACCAGTGCGAGCAGCAGGTTGGGCCGCGACGCCTCGAGCAGCTCGTCCTCGGTCAAGGTGCCGGCGGTCACCAGCCGCACCACGGCGCGGCCCAGCGGGCCCTTCTGGCGGGCGGACGGCCGTTCGGTCTGTTCGGCGATGGCGACGCGAAAACCGCGCCGGATCAGCCGGGCGAGATAGGGGCCGGCGGCCGCGACCGGCACGCCGCACATCGCAATCGGCTGGCCATCGTGACGGCCGCGCGCGGTCAGCGCGATGTCCAGGGCGCCGGCCGCGGCGGCGGCGTCGTCAAAGAACAGTTCGTAGAAATCGCCCATCCTGAGGAACAGCAGGGCCTCGGGATGCTCGGCCTTGAGCGCAAACCATTGGGCCATGACCGGAGAGGCGCCGTCCGGATCGGGAAGCGTCATGACGCCTCTCTAGCCGGCGCCTCGGTCGGCCGCAATCAAAGAGGGGAAGCGCGCCTTCAGAAACCCAGCACGATGTCGCCGCCGAAGGTGAAGCTGCCAGTGCTGGTTAAGGCGTTATAGGCGCGCCTGCCGTTCAGTGTCTGGTCCCATCTGATTTCCGGGCGGACCATCAGCAGCGCCACGTGCGGGACTGTCGGCTTGTAGGTGAAGCCCAGGGTATATTCGCTGTAGGTGGCGCGGCCGGCGGTGAACGAGCCATTTGGATAGCCGCCAAGGCTGCGGATCGCATCGAGGTTGCCGGGATAGGCGAAGACGAAGAAGCCGGCATTGTCGCGATAATATTCGACGCGGCCGTTCAGGGTGACCGTGGGTGTCAGCCCGTAGGAGACGTATTGCGAGGCGCCGTAGCTGTCGGCGCCGAAGCCGCTGTCGTGCTGGTAGTTCAGCTCGGTGGTGAGCGTCAGCTTGCTGGTGGCCTTATAGGTGAGGATGCCGTCGGCCTCGTAGCGCATCTGGCTGTTGGCTTGCGGGTCGACGCGAAGCGGGTTCTCCGGGCCGAGATGCACCAGGCTGAGCCAAGTGACCTTGCCGCCGGCGAGGTTATTCAGCCCGAAGCCGGCGAGACCCGCGGGTCTGGCGTTGTTGTCGCCGCTGTAGGTGCCAAACGTGGTGCTCTCGCCGGTATCGACCTGGCCATAAAGGTCGAGTGTCGGATTGACATGCCATTCGGCCAGGATGCCGGTGTGCTGGAACGGGCCGAAATTGAAGATGTAGGAGTGCGAGTAGAACGGGTTGGTGCTCGGGTCGATGGTCTCGTAACCGATCGAGGTCACGAATTGTCCGACCTTCCAGTCGATGCCGCCGGAGGTGAGCCAGGGGGTGTGCAGCAGGACGTTGGCCTGCAGCAAAGTCAGCTGATAGCGGCTGTTGGTCATCTCGTTGAATTCGCCGAGATAATGGATGTAGCGCGCATCGGTGCCGCCAGTGGCCTGCAGGATGAAGCCGACATCGTAGCCAGTGGCACTTGTGGAGAGCGGTCGGGTCGCGGTGAGCTGCACCTGGTTGAGCAGGACGGTGTTGGCCTTGTCGTCGAACAGCCGGCCGTAGTTCAGCCCGTCGGCGGGACGGTCGCCGTTCCCGGTGATGCCGGCATCGAGCTGCGCGCCCAGGCTGATGGTGCTGGCCCAGCTTGCCGGTGCGGCGGTAGCCGGCGCTGTCGTGGGCGCCGTTTGGGCCAAGGCCACAGCCGGACATGCGGCAAGGCATGTCGGGATCAGCTGGCGCCAGGCGCGCGCGACACAGCCGCCGGCAATGCACCGCGCTCTGAATGAGTAGCGCGCTTTTCCACCCTGTTTGATCGCAATGAAATCGCCCAAATCCGCAGCCTCCGTTTATGTAACTTCGTACAAGCCTAGCGTCGCCTAGGACCGCATAAAAATTCCATGTTGAAAATTGACGGGTCCCCAAGAAAGATCGTCCCTGTATCGGTCGCCTTCGGCAGCGGAGCGGACCAGCCTTAATCCATGCCGGCCGCTCGCCTGCGCGAGGATTTCACGGTGTCACATGGTTTCACACGAAACCGTCTTGCAACAATCGCGCCATTTGGTTCGGTGCCGAGTCCAAGCAAAGCCGTCGCTTCGTTACTCTTGGCAACGGCTGCCGATAGGATGTTAATTGGAGTTGGCAGCGCGGCGGCGGCGCCAGCGTTGGAGCTGAGCGAGCCCGATCACACCGGTCGCCAGCAGCCCGAGCCCGTAGGTGCCGACGCCCACCGCGATCAGTCCGGCAAGGGCGGCGATCCTCTCGGCGCCGTGCAGGCGCGCCACCGGATGCGGCAGCAGACGCTGCACGACGAACAGCACGGCGGTCATCAGCAACGCCGCCAGCAGCATGCGCGCCAGCCGCGACAGCAGCGCTTGGGTCGGACGCAGCCAGCCGCGTCGCCGCAGCATGACCAACAGCGCCGCCGTGTTGATGATCGCGGCGAGACTGCTGGCCAACGGCGGCCCGACATGCGCCAGCGGCCGCATCAGGATCAGGTTCAGCACCAGGTTGATGGCGAGGGTGGCGAGCCCGATCCGCACCGGTGTCGCGGTATCGCCGCGGGCGAAAAAACCGGGTGAGAGCACCTTCACCAGCACGAAGAACGGCAGGCCGAGGGCATAGCCGCAGAGCGACTGCGCCGAGAGCACCGCATCGTGCGCGGTGAACGCGCCATGGCCGAACAGCGTCGCCATCAGCGGCACCGACAGCACCACCAGGGCGAGCGCTGCCGGCAAAGTCAGGATCAGCGCGTATTCCATCGCCCGGTTCTGGGTGGCGAACGACGCCTCCTCCTGGCCGGTCTGCAACTGCCGGGTGAGCAGCGGCAGCATGGTGGTGCCGGCAGCGCTCCCCAGCACCCCAAGCGGCAACTGGTTGAGCCGGTCGGCGAAATACATCAGCCCCAGGCTGCCCGGCGGCAGCCAGGTGGCGATCACGGTATCCACCGTCAGGTTGAGCTGGCCGATGCCGCTGCCGATCAAGCCTGGCACCATACGGCGCATCAGCGTGCGCATGCCCGGGCTGAAGCGCGGCCGCGGCATCCCGAACCCCATGCCGGCGCGGTGCGCCGCAAGCAGCAGCAACGCCATCTGCACGATGCCGGAAGCGGTGAAGCTCCAGGCGGCGGCATAGGCGACACTCGGCAGATACGGGGTCAGCCACAGGATACAGCCGATGCCGACCACGTTGAAGGCGACGTAGGCCGCCGCCGCGGCGCCGAATCGGCCCAGCCCGTTGAGCACGCCCGAGACCAGGGCGGCGAGGCAGATCAGCATCAGATAGGGGAAGGTGATCCGGCTCAGGCTGACCGCGAGCGCAAACGTCGCCGGGTGTCGGGCGAGGCCGGAGCCGATCACCCAGATCACCTGCGGCATGAACAGCTCGCCCAGCACCGTCAGGCCGAGCAGCCATAGTCCGAGCACGCCCATCGCCTCGCGTGCGAAGCTGCGCGCCGCGGCCTCGCCCTCGCGCGCGAGCACCGATGAGAAGAGTGGGACGAAGGCGGCGTTGAAGGCGCCCTCGCCGAACAGCCGGCGGAACATGTTGGGCAGCCGTGCGGCGAGCTGGAAGGCGTCCTGCGCCGGCCCCGCACCGAGGAAAGCGGCGAGCAACTGATCGCGCACCAGCCCGAGCACGCGGCTCGCCATGGTCCAGCCGCCGACTGTAAGGAAGCCTCTGAGCATGGCGCCTGTATGCAGGCAGGCTTGGGCGATTGCTACACGCCGATGCTACGCTGCGCGCCATGACCCAGACACGCTTTTCGGTCGCACCCCTGCACACGCTGACCCGGCATCTGGCCGCGGTGGCCAGCGGACGCGCGCTGCCCGACCTGGTGATCACCGGCGCGCGTGTGCTGTCGACCTATTCCGGACGGCTGCTCGAGGACCGCGAGCTGTGGATCAGCCAGGGTCGGATCGCGGCCATGCAGCCTGCCGGTAAGGCACGCGGCGCGGGTGCGCGCTACGACGCGCAAGGCGGCATCCTGGCTCCCGGCCTGGTGGATCCGCATCTGCATATCGAGAGCAGCATGATGACCGCCTGCGCCTATGCCGAGGCAGCGCTGCTCAACGGCACCACCACGGTGTTCTGCGACAGTCACGAGATCGGCAATGTCTGCGATGCGCAAGGCGTCGAATGGATGCTGGAGGACGCCCGTGCGGCACCGCTGAGCATCTTCCTCACGGTGCCCAGCACGGTGCCGGCGACCGGACCACGCTTCGAGACCGCCGGCGGAGATCTCACCCCCGCCAAGATCGGCGCCCTGTTCGACGCCTGGCCGGAGGCGGCGGCCCTCGGCGAGAAGATGGATTTCGTGCAGCTCTGCGCCGGTGACGCGCGCAGCCACGCCATCGTCGCCGAGGCGCTACGACGCGGCCGGCCGGTCAGCGGGCACGTTTACGGCCGCGAATTCGTCGCCGCCTACGCCGCCAGCGGCGTCACCGACACGCACGAGGCAGTGACGCGCGAGATCGCCGAGGACCTGATCGAGGCGGGCGTCTGGGTGTTCCTGCGCGGCGGTCCGCCCGGCACCCCATGGCACAGCCTGCCGGCGGCGATCCGTGCGATCACCGAGGCCGGCGTCAGTCCGCACCGGGTATGCGTGTGCACCGACGACCGCGACGCCGACGACCTGTTCACCTTCGGCCAGGACTGGGTGGTGCGCCAGGCGGTTGCCGCAGGAATCAGTCGCGAGACGGCCTGGAGCATGGGCTCGCTGCACGCCGCCACGCGCTTCGGCATGGACGGCGAGATCGGCGGGCTGGGCGGCGGCCGCCGCGCCGACCTGGTGCTGCTCGACGACCAGCTCGCGGTACGCAACACCTGGTATGGCGGCGCGCTGATGGTCGAGGATGGCCGCATCACGCCCATCCTCGATCGCCAGCTCAACGCGGCGCGCTACCGCTACCCTGAGGCCGCCTATCATACCGTCCATCTCCCCGCCGCGGCGGCCCTGACCCCGGCTTTGCCGACCGCCGCCTGCAGCGCCCACGTCATTGCAATTTACGATCCGACCGACATCGCCCTGCACCACGAGATCGTCACCCTCGATCCCGCCCCCGACTGGCAGACGCACCTGCAACGCCACGACCTCTGCTTCGTCTCCGTCCTGGAACGTCACGGCCGCACTGGCGGCGTGGCACACGGGCTGCTGCGCGGCTTCGGCCTGCACGACGGTGCGGTTGCGAGCTCGGTCGGCCACGACGCGCATAATCTGATCGTCGCCGGCACCAATGAGGCTGACATGCGCATCGCAACCGAGGCGATCCGCGCCCAGGCCGGCGGCGTGGTGGTGGTCCAGGGCGGCCAGATACAAGCGATGGTCGCACTTCCCATAGCGGGCTTGCTGTCGGACCTGCGGGCGCCCGAGGTCGCCGCCCTGACCGTGGGCCTCAAGCAGGCCTGGCGGGCTGCCGGTTGCCGGCTCGCTTACATGGGATTCAATTTGATACCGTTATCAGTGATTCCTGCTATACGTATCACCGACAAGGGGCTGATGAGCGTTCCTGACATGCAACAACTCCCGCTCTTCGAGTCAGCCTGAGCCTCGCGGGACCATCTGCCATGAGCCATCAGATCACGCAATTGCGCGTCGGCGACGAGAACTTCCTCGTCACCAGCATGATCGACCGTTGCCCGAAATCAATGATGCTGCGCGAACTCGTGCGCAACGCGATCGAGGCGGCACAGACCGCGCCAATAGGCGCACGTCGCGTCGAGATCTCGGCAATCGCCATCGACGGCACGCCGAAGCTCGCCATCTTCAACACCGGGCGCGGCATGAACCCGGACGAGTTGTTCCGGATGTGCGACATCGCCTCCTCGATCCGCAAGCATAACAGCCTCGAGCAGAATTTCGGCATGGGCGCGAAGGTCGCCTCCCTGCCCTCGAACCGGCTGGGCATGCGCTACCGTTCCTGCCACGAGGGACGCGTCTGCGAGGTGATGATCGGCAACCGCGGCGGCGTCTACGGCCGTCTGCGTCGCGAGCTGCCGGGTTCGGCGCAGCTGCACGACGTGCTCGACGTCACCGAGGAGGCGCTCGCCGAGGGCCGCGCGCTTGACGCCGATTGGACCGAGGTGGTGCTGCTCGGCAACCGCGCCGACCAGGACACCTGTGCCGACCCCTACGACGGCGCACCGAGGATGGTGCCGTACTGGATCGCCGAGGAGCTGCACCGCAAGTTCTTCCGGCTGCCGGACGATGTTGCCCTGATCCTCGATGGGCCTGCCAACATGACCGCGGCACCCTTCGCCTTCCAATCCATCGCGCAACGTCTGGGCCACGCCTACGCGCGCACGGAGTCCGTCAGGGTCGCCGGTGGCGTCATCATCCACTACCTCTATGACGCCCCCGACACCGCCTCGCACGACCCGAATCGCACCCGTGCCGCCGATGGCGCGCCCTATTTCATCCATGGGTTCGCCGGCCTCGTGCACCGCGACGAGATCTACGACATCTGCTGGCATACCCACTGGCTGCATGACGGGCCGGTGTTCGGCATCCCGTTCCTTGGCCGCAACATCACGGTCCTCGTCGAGTTTCCGCCCGAGCATCCGGTGCGTCCCGACGGCTACCGGCAATTCCTGCAACATCGCGACGGCCTGCAGAGCCAGGTGTTGTTGCGCCAGTTCGCCGCCGCCGTCCATCTCAACCGACCGGCCTGGCTGGTCGAGCTGATCCAGCAGAGTGCCCCCGACAGCGTCGTCTCCGAGGAGATCACCGCAAGCCTCGAGCAACTCCTGCGCGAGCTGGGCGTGCCGCGACGCATGCGCGAGGTGACCGCGCCGGCGCGTCCGCTGGCGCCCGCACTAAGCGGCGGCGGTGACGGGACGGCAGCACCTCGCGCCAGCCGCCCGCGGGGCGACATGGTGCGCGACGACACCGCCTCGGAGATCGAATACGAGCCGGCGCCGCAAATCATCATGCTGCGCAACGAGGCCGATGCCCAGGCACGCGGCGTCGGCGAGCGCGGCGCCCGCTATTACGCCGAGACCCACCAGCTCTTCGTCAACTGCCTCTACCCCGCGGTGCTGGCGATGCGCACGGCCCTGGAGCAGGAGTTCGCCTGGGCCGACGACCAGGAGGCGGTGCGCTTCAATGCGCAAAGCTCCGCTGAGCAATCAATGGTCGCCCGCGTCGGACGGCTGCTGGTGTTCGGCCTCGCCAAGCAGGGCAAATGGCTGGATTGGGAAATGAACCAGGCGCTCTCCACCCAGGCACTCACCTTGGCCGCCGACGACTACCACCAAAGCCTGCCGGCCGCCCGCGCCAGTATGCGTGCGGCGCTGCGGCTGCGGCAGCTGGCGGAGCAGCATTAAGCAAGGCCAGGGCTCTGCCCTGGACCCGCCAAAGGCTAGCCTTTGGAAACCTTTACGAATTGGGGTCTGGGGCCTAGGCCCCAGCGGGTCCAGGGCAGAGCCCTGGTCTTACGAAAGCGCGCGATCCACCGCCGCACGCACGCGCGGGCTCATCGGTTTCGCGACGCTGGTGAACCAGGTTTGCAGCCGGCCGTCAGCGCCGATCAGGTACTTGTAGAAGTTCCAGCGCGGCCGCGACAGGATGCCGCCCTCGTGGGCGAGCCAGGCGAACAGCGGATGGATGCGGCTGCCGCGCACGTGCAGCTTCGCCGTCATCGGGAACGAAACGCCGTAATTGGCCGAGCAGAACGCCCCGATCGCCTCGGCGTTGGCCGGCTCCTGGTTGCCGAAGTCGTTGCAGGGTGCGCCGATCACCGTCAGGCCGCGCGGGCCATAGAGCGACCATAGCGCCTGCAGCCCCTCATATTGCGGGGTGAAGCCGCATTTCGAGGCGGTATTGACCAGCAGGATCGGTTTGCCGGCGAACTGGCGCAGCGGCAGAGGTTGGCCTGCGAGCCCTTCGAGGTCGAAATCATAGAGTGTGCGCTCGCTCATGAACCTTGCCCTTGCGCGTGTTTGCCAACACAACCAGAAAAAGCGGCCCTTGTCTGCCGATGGATCCGAGCATGTCGCCTGTCCCTCTGCCGCCACCTGCCTGATGGCGTTCCTGCATGGGCTTGCTGGCATAGGGGCACTACTTGCGATCGCGTGGGCATTCTCCGTCGACCGGCGGGCGATTTCGGTGCGCACCGTGCTGTGCGCGCTGCTGCTGCAATGTGCGGTCGGCGGCTTGATCCTGTTCGTGCCGGCGGGTCGTAGCGCCCTGCATGCGGCCTCGCTGGTGGTCGAGGACGTGCTGGATTATGGCTATGACGGTGTCGGCTTCCTGTTCGGCGGCCTGGTCGGCGCGCGCATGGGCGTGCTGTTCCCCTCGGGGGGCTTCGTCTTTGCGCTGCGCGTGTTGCCCGAGATCATCTATATCTCCGCTTTGATTGCGGTGCTTTATCATCTGGGCCTGATGCAGATGCTCGCGCGTCTGTTTGGCGGCGGCCTGCGTGCCCTGCTCGGCACTTCGGCAATCGAATCCTTCTCGGCCGTCACCACCATCTTCCTTGGGCAGAGCGAGATGCCGATCGCGCTGCGGCCGTTCGTGCCGCTGCTCACTGGCGCGGAGCTGTTCGCGGTGATGGCGAGCGGCACCGCCTCGGTCGCGGGCTCGGTGCTGGCCGGCTACGCCGCCCTCGGTGTTTCGGTTGATTATCTGCTTGCCGCCTCGTTCATGGCGATCCCCGGCGGTCTGTTGTTCGCCAAGCTGTTGCTGCCGACGGTCGAGCCCTCTCGGATCACCAGCTTGAACCTCGATTTCGCGACGCATCGGCCGGCCAACCTGTTCGAGGCGATCGCGATCGGCACCGGCAATGGCGTGCGCGTGGCGGTAGCGGTCGGCTCGATGCTGGTCGCCTTTATCGGCCTGATCGCCTGCCTGAACGGGCTCGTCGGCTGGGTTGGGCATCTGTTCGGGGCGAGGGATCTGTCGCTGCAGGGCATGCTGGGTTGGGTATTCGCGCCGCTGGCCTGGCTGATCGGCGTGCCGTGGGGTGCGAGCGGCGTGGTGGGTGGGCTGATCGGCCAGAAGATCGTCTTCAACGAATTTGTGGCCTACGTCGCACTCTCGCCGCGTATCCATGCGCATACGCTGGATACGCACAGCCTGGCGATCGCCTCGTTCGCGTTGTGCGGCTTTGCCAACCTGTCCTCGATCGGCATCCTGCTGGCGGGCTTTGGCGCGGTGGCGCCCGAGCGTCGCGCCGAGGTCTCGCGCCTGGGCCTGCGCGCGGTGCTGGCGGGGACTCTGTCGAACCTGATGAGTGCCACGATTGCGGGCATGTTCATCACCTGAACCGGAGAGTGCTGCGTCATGACCCTGATTGTCCATCACCTCAACAACAGCCGCTCGCAGAGGGTGCTGTTCCTGCTTGAGGAACTCGGCGTCGAGTACGAGATCAAGCGGTACGAGCGCAATCCGAAGACCATGCTGGCCCCCGCGTCGCTGCGGCAGGTGCATCCGCTGGGTAAGTCGCCGGTGATCACCGACGGCGCGCTGACCATCGCCGAGACCGGCGCGATCATGGAATATCTTGTCGCGACCTACGGCGACGGCAGCTTGCGGCCGGCGCCGGACAGTGACGCGGGCCGCAGGGTCACCTACTATCTGCATTATGCCGAGGGCTCGCTGATGCCCTTGATGCTGATCTCGTTGATCTTCAGCCGGCTGCCGGCGCAGGCGCCGTTCCCGCTCAGGCCAGTGTTCAGGCGGATCGCGGGCGGTGTGCACAAGCAGTTCCTGGGGCCGCAGCTGGCTTTGCAGCTGGACTTCCTGGAGCGTGAGCTGGCGGGGCGGCCGTGGTTCGCCGGCGAGCATTTCACCGTCGCCGACGCGCAGATGAGCTTTCCGATCGAGATCGCGGGCCTGCGCCAACGCCTGCTCGGCGCCGCCCGGCCGAAGCTGCAGAACTGGCTTGATAGGGTCCGCGCACGCCCCGCCTATGCGCGCGCGCTGGAACGGGGCGGCCCGTACGAGATGGGGTGATCAGCGCCGCGCACGCAACCCGGTATAGGCGAGGAGCATCGCGCCGGTCGCCGCGATTACCGCGGATGTGGCTCTCGGGTGCAATTGCGCCTCGAGCAGGAGGCTGGTCTTGCGGGTGAACGGGCCCAGACTGCTGCGTTCGGCGCCATCCTCGCGCGGCGCGTAGAGGTTGTCGCGCCGCTCGGCCCGTCCCGGGTCGTGGGTGGTCTGGCTTGGCAGGCCGAACAGCGCGAAGGCGCGGTCCATCAGGCCGGGGGCCGCGCGATTGGCGATGACCAGCGACAGCCCGCCGGCGCCACCGACCGTGAGCTGGCGCACCGGGGTTTCGCAGGCATGCAGGATCGCGCGCGCGACCAGGTTCGGATGGTAGGCGGGCGGGGGGTTGCGGGTGCCACGGCTGCCGAGATGGTTGCGGGCGTGCTCCATGAACAGCGTGTCGATCGCCGCCGGCTTGATCAGGCTGATCGAAAGCGGGGCCTGTCGTGCCATGCTCTCGCGCCGGAATGCCTCGGTGAAGCCTTTGACGGCGAACTTGGCGGCGCAGTATGGGCCCTGGTAGGGGATGGCAAGTTCGCTGAGCACGCTGCCGAGATTGACGATGGCGCCGCCGGTCGTGGCCAGTGCCTCGGCGGCAACGAGCGTGCCGTGCACGGTGCCCCAATAGATCACATCGAAGACCCGTCGCTGATCCTCGAGCGGCAACTCCTGGAGGGTGCCGTAGGCGAAGACGCCGGCATCGTTGACCCAGGAATCGATGCTGCCGAACGTCGCCTTGGCCGCGGTCGCGGCGGCTTCGAGCTGGGCCCGCTCGGCGACGTCGGCGACCGCGTATTCCGCCTGGCCGCCGGCAGCGCGGATTTCATCGCGGACGCTGGCGAGCGCCTCCTCGTTGCGGGCGACGAGCATCAGCTTCGCACCCCGTCGCGCGGCGAGGCGCGCGGTGGCCAAGCCGATGCCGGAGGTGGCGCCGGTGAGCACGATGCTCTGCTGCGCAAGAGGCTTGAGCTGGATGCGTGGCATGGCGGTCTTTCCGGAGCTTGGGCGCAGTCAACGCCGGTCGATGGGAAAAGTACCGGCCGGCCGCGGGCGTAAGGCTTTCGTTCACATCTGTGCACTACAAAGGCGGGGGTGTCGGAGTAACCCTTGTGTTTATACTTATGGAATGGCTGGTGATGGTCGTGGCGCCGGCAATGGGCGCGATGCTTCTTAGCGTCGGGCTGGCTCTGCACCTGGCCGGAAAGCTCGGGCCCACATTGTCGCGCGTCCATGCCCGGCAAGGGCGCAGAACTGTCCCCCGCGGCAGGTAAATCGCGGCTGCTGGCTGCCTACGTATAGCTGGAGAGCAGATTTTCCAGGTATTCCTGGCGTCCGGAGCGCGGCTTCGGGTCGAGGTCGCGAGCGGTCACGTCGGCTGCGATCTGTTCGAGGGTGCGTTCGCCGCCGAGCAGGGCACGCCCTTCGGGACCGTCCCAGCCGGCATAGCGTTGCCGCAGGTCGGCGGCAAGGCGGCCGTCCTCGATCATCGCTCCAGCCGCGAGCAGGGCGCGGGCGCACAGATCGATGCCGCCGACATGGGCGTGGACAAGATCCTCCGGATCGATCGATTGGCGGCGCAGCTTGGCATCGAAGTTCAGGCCGCCGCTGCCCAGGCCGCCGGCCTTGAGCACGTAATAGAGGGCCAGCGCGGTGTCGCCGAGTGCGTTCGGGAACTGGTCGGTGTCCCAGCCGAGCAGGGCATCGCCGCGATTGACGTCGAGCGAGCCGAGGATGCCGAGGGCCGCGGCGGTGGCGATCTCATGCTCGAAGCTGTGGCCGGCAAGTTGCGCGTGGTTGGCTTCGAGGTTGAGCTTGACCTCACCCTCCAGGCCGTAGCGCTTGAGGAAGCCGTAGACCGTGGCCGCGTCGAAATCATACTGGTGCTTGGTCGGCTCCTTCGGTTTCGGTTCGATCAGGATGGCCCCAGCGAAGCCGATCCGGTGTTTGTATTCGACCACCAGCGACAGGAACCGTCCCATCTGGTCGAGTTCACGGCCGATATCGGTGTTGAGCAGCGTGTCGTAGCCCTCGCGGCCGCCCCACAGCACATAATTCTCACCGCCGAGCCGCTTGGTGACGTCGAGGCAATGCTTCACCGTCGCGGCGGCATAGGCGAACACCTCCGGATCGGGGTTGGTCGCGGCCCCGGCCATGTAGCGCGGATGCGAGAACAGGTTGGCGGTGCCCCAGAGCAACCGCACCCCGGTCTCGTCCTGACGGCGCGCCAAGATTTCGGCGATCGCATCGAGATTGGCCGCGCTTTCGCGGAACGTCGCACCCTCGCTGACGACGTCGCGATCGTGAAAGCAATAATATGGCACCCCCAACACGCGGAACAGGTCGAAGGCGGCATCGGCTTTTTCGCGCGCGGCTTCGAGCCCGTCGCGGCCCATCCAGGGGCGCTGGATGGTCGGCGCGCCGAACGGGTCGGTGCCGTTCATCACGAAGCTGTGCCAATACGCGACGGCGAGCCGCAGATGCTCCTCCATCGTCTTGCCGAGCACGATCCTGGTGCGGTCATACCAGCGAAAAGCGAGCGGATTGCGGCTCTGCGGGCCTTCGTAGACGACCGGTGCGAAGCCGCTGAAGAGTGTCTCGGTCATGCTGTCACCAGGGATTTCAGGCTTGCACCGAAGCTGCGGTAGCGAACGTAGCCAGCGTCGTACGCGTCGGCGAGGGCAGCCACCGGCGCGATCGTCTCGGCAATCGCGGGCGGGGTGCAGATCGTGGTGGGATCGGCGCCGGACACCGCGCACAGCGCGAGCCGGGCCGCACCGAACGCGCCGCCGCTTTCGGCGCGGGCGGGCAGGTCGACCGGTAGCCGCAACACGCTCGCCATGATCCGCAGCCACAAGCGCGAGCGGGCGCCGCCGCCGACACCCCAGACGCGCTCGATCCGGGTGCCGGCGGCCTCAAGTGCTGCAAGGCAGTCGCGAAACGCAAACGCAACGCCCTCGAGCACCGCCAGGGTCAGCACCTTGCTGTCGGCCTCGTGCCCGAGTCCGGCAAAGCCGCCGCGCAGGGACCCGTGGTTGTGCGGCGTTCGCTCACCGGCGAGGTAGGGCGCGAACAGTGCCGGGGAGGGGGCGGCGACGGTCTCGCCCAGCGCCGCCACCAAGCTCGCCGCATCGCTGTGCAGCAGGCGTGCGAGCCACTCCAAGCTGTCGGTGGCCGAGAGAATGACGCCCATCTGGTGCCAGCGCGCCGGCACCGCATGGCAGAAGGCGTGCACCCCAGAGCCGGTGTTCGGGGCGAAGCGCTCGGTGGTCGCGAACAGCACGCCCGATGTGCCCAGCGAGACGAAGGCGCTGCCCGGTGCGACGGCGCCGATGCCGCAGGCGGCGGCTGCATTGTCCCCGGCACCGCCCGCGACCACCACCCCGCCATGCATGCCGAACTTGCTCGCCAGCTCCCCGTGCATGATCCCGGACTCCGCAATGCCCTCGACCAGGCGCGGCATATGCGAGCGGTCCAGCCCGGTCGCGGCCAGCGCCGCATCCGACCAGTCCCGCCGCGCCACATCGAGCCAACCGGTGCCGGACGCGTCGGACATGTCCGAGACCGCCTCGCCGGTGAGACGCAGCCGCACATAGTCCTTCGGCAGCAGCACCCGGCGCACTTGCGCGAACAGCCGGGGCTCGTGCTTGGCGACCCAGCGTAGCTTCGGCGCGGTGAAGCCCGGCATCAGTACGTTGCCGATGATCTGCCGCAACTCGGGGAGGGCCGCCTCGAGTTCACCGCACTCGACCTGGCTGCGCGTGTCGTTCCAAAGGATCGCCGGCCGCAGCACGGCCTGCTCCGCATCGAGCAGCACCGCGCCATGCTGCTGCCCGGACAGCCCGATCCCGGCCACCGCCCGCATTGCCTCGGGCTGGTCGGCGGCGAGACGCGCCAGCACCTGCTGCGTCGCCTCCCACCAGGCGAGCGGGTCCTGTTCGGAATGTCCCGGATGCGGCCGGCTGACCGACAGCACCTGCGAGGCGGTGGCCAACACCGTCTGCCCGCGGTCGATCATCACCGCCTTGACCGACGAGGTCCCGATATCGATCCCGATGAACATCTGTGCTGGCATGGACTGTCTTTCGCTTCCCGCGTGGCGTCTGGGCGCCTGGCTTGCCGCACGATACCCGATCCGGCCGCCGGCGAAACCCCGCCCTCGGGCCGGCAGGGTGCGCGCGACGGCACGCCCTGACGTTCATAGAGGCAGAGAAACCAACGGCCCTCCCATGATACCGGAATTTGGTATATCTTCGTGCTTAGAGGGTGGGCATGAGCAGGAACATGTCAATCTCCATTGGAGACCACTTTACGAGCTTCATTGACATGCAGGTTCAGGCGGGTCGTTACGGCTCCGCCAGCGAAGTTGTGCGGGCGCGCCTGCGGCTCCTTGAGGAACACGAGGCAAAGGTGAAAGCATTGCGGGAGGCGCTGATCGCCGGGGAGGCGTCAGGTCCGCCCGTGCCATTCGACAACCAGGCGAATTTGCTGCGGATGCACGCGAAGCATATCCGCTAGAGGGCCGGATGAAAACCACACTGGGTGTTCTAAGTAAAGACGTGCCGATGAGACTTTGCCGCTCGTTTAAAATCATTCCACTGATAATGTGTATAATGGCGGCTGGCCCGCATCAGCCGGATCATGCTCGTGGTTATTTTTTTAAAGGCACTCTAGGTCTGCGCCGGGTTGAGCTCCTGATTGTAGCTGATAACAACCGTGTGGTTTCCGGAACCCACTATTTTACGGGAGACAGCCTCAGAGACATCCCATTGGATGGTTCCATAGGCGATCACGTTATACTGCGCGCCCCCACTGGAGGGGTTTTCGATTTGAATTATACCCGCAAGGAAGTCGGAACGCCTTCGAGGGACCCTATAGACTTCTACAACAGCGCTGGTCTGACCGGATCCTGGAAGGAAAAGGGCAAGGTCTTGCCGGTGACCCTTTTAGCGGGGGGCTATACAAACGGGCCCTGGCCAAAGCGGCTCTATGATGATGTTACGGACGAAAGCGATGCCGACTTTGAGCACATGGTGCAGGGTTTTTACCACGCAGTGTTGACCAATGATCGTGACCAAACCTCCCGCTACATTGATTTTCCCTTGAGAGTCAATGTGGCCCCAGTGGGGAAGAACAGAAGCCCCCCTAGACATTGGACAGTCGCTTCCGCAGCGGATCTCAAGTCAAACTGGAATAAAATATTTCCGCGCGCCTGGCTTGAGAGTGTCGCGATGGTGTTTCCGCACGATATGGCAAGTATACAGGGAATGGCGATGCTGGGCCCTGGCCTTGCCTGGTTCGGACCCAACGGCGCCAGGGTTATTAACCTGGTGGTCAAATGAGACTTTCAGAGTCCGCTGGTTTAGACGATGCCAACTCGCGCATACCCTCCTGCTACAGCAGCCATCGTGGGTTTGGCGCACGAGGCCAAGGTCGGCCAGCCGGAGCTGACGAATTGGTTGAGAGGTGATCGTGGCTGGCCCCGTTGCACAGGTTCTGTTTTCGACCAATGACACGCCCTCCTGGCGGGCGATACTGGAGGAGACACTTGGCCGGCTGGGGCCGAGGCGGGAGGCGGACTCGATCCAGGTCATGACGACGCGGCTCATAGGCGGGCTCTACGAAGGTGATGGTCTCGGCCGACCTTTTCTAATCGGGATCGGTGACGAGCAACCTTGGAGCGAGATGGGCCCACTTGCCGAGGCTGGTGAGACGCGGATGTTTTACGAGCGGACATTCGGAGTGTACCCGGACTCGACGATCTGCTTGAGCGCCATGTCCAACCAGCGAGTGGATCATCGCATTCTGGGCGAGATCGCGCTTGCCTTGGCACAGCGTCTCGGGGGCGTCATTGACCTGTGTGGTTTGATCGTGCCCCGCCAAGTGTCTCTGTCGATCCCCGATTTCTGGAACGCGCCCTGGTCGGCTGTGCAATCCGGCGCCCGCGCATTCACGGAAGCAATGCCGGGCATCGCGGTCGCACGGACCTATCGTCCGATGCCTGAACGGGAGTGGGCTTCGCACACAGTTGACGCCGCATTTCTACAAGCCTGGCTAAGCCATCCGGAATTCCACATGATCAAGTAGCGCGGAACACCGCTGAGGCCGTTCAAGCGCCATTCGGGCCGCCGGGTTTTGTTTAGTCCGCCAACGTGAAGTTGATCCGGACGTAGGGTAACCATGATGGCTGCACTTCAGCTTCGAAATCGAATGCCGACAATTGTTTCAGTGTGTCTTCCAGATCCCCAGTGCCGCCGACGATCGCAGGGAACGGTTCGTTTTGCAGGGGAATACCACCGCACCATAGCCCGAAGGCTGGAACCGGCTCATGCATCTCGGCGCCCCATGTATGATCGACGACCCATAGCTCCCAGCCCAGGACCTCCACTTCGTCCTGCTTACAAATGCGCAGGAATGACGCTACGTCGTCTGGAAGCACTCCGAGCTCGCCGTTCAAGGCATGATACGCTCGCGCGCTTAAATCCTCGGGCAATGAAGGAGGAAACATCATGCAGTGAGCATGACTGGTTGCTTGGGACTTCACAAACGCCAAGCCAGCACCGTTAGCTCGCTGTCCGTCAGCACCGCCGTGACGGACTGTGTCCCGATACTATCCCGAGTAACATCTGTGTCGAGCGTGAGCTGAACTGGACTGCCTTCCGCTTCACACGCGGCGTCCTGGCGCCTGGCTTGCCGCACGATGCCTGATCCGGGCGCCGGCGAAACTCCGCCCGTGGCCCGCGACCCTCCGGACAGAGCACCACCTCGCCGTCTGCGGTGAGGCTGCGTGCTCAAGGCTTGATCGACGCCGCCAGCACTCGCTCGCCTCCCGCGAGCGCTATCTTCGGCAAGCCGGCGTTGCGCTCGGCGCCAACGGGGCGCTTGCATGAGATGCCAGTCCGAAGGGCTTGGGGACAGCGGGTAGGATGTCATGCTATACCATCTTACCAGGAGGATTTCATGAACGCCGAAAAGCTAAGTATTACTCTACCTGCGGACATGGCCCAGATGATCCGCCGGCAGGTGGACAGCGGGAGCTACTCGTCGAACAGCGAGGTCATCCGCGATGCTATGCGGCTCTGGCAGGACAGGCGCGCCGAACGCGAACAACGGCTGGATACGGTCCGTGCCAAGCTCAACGAGGCCGGTGACGATCCTCGCCGCATCGCGGACGAGGAGCTGGGCCGCCACTTTGATGAGCGGCTGGCGGAGGCCGAGAAGTACCGAAAGCCGTGACGCGGGCGCTGACCTACAGCGGATCAGCCGAGGCTGACCTCGACGACATCTTCGACTTTATCGCCGCCGACAATCCGCGCCGCGCACGGACCTACATAGAGGAAATTCGGCAAGCCTGCCGCCATCTCTGCCACACCCCGCTGATCGGCACCGAGCGGGCGGACCTTCGTCCCGGCCTCTTGATCCGACCCCTCTCGCGGCGCGTCATCGTGGCCTACGAACTGCCTCCCGACGAATTGCTTGTGCTGCGCGCTTTTACGGCTGGCCGCGACTATGAAGCCATTATGGGGGGTGGCTAGTGCAGCAATTCCTGAGAGCCGCCAAGGGATATGGTGGCATTGCGCCACTTGGCTGTATCAACCGTGAAAAGAGTAATCGTTGAAAGACGATGTGCCCGCATCGGCTCACGGACGACGGCCGGCAAGTCGACACCGCCTAGGGGTGCGAACCTGGCGCGGATCGAGGCGGTGCGGTTGCCCTTGCGTGTTGGCTCGCGGCTGAGTGCCGAACGGAGGATGTCGCGGGCCTCGTCCTCCATTGAGTGGCCATAATCGGCGGCCTGTATGCGAAGGCGGGATTTCAGTGTGTCATCGGGCTCGCCTGTCTGCAGAAAGGTTTCTCACGTGCAATCCGCACCTGGGCGCGTCGGCGTTGACGACTCTCTCGACCGCACGCAAACTTCAAAATCATGCGGGTTTCTGCCTCCATGGCTATCGCCACAATCCTTGCCTTGGCGGGCTGCACCGGTACGCCGAGTGCCGAGCAGCGGGCGGCCGCGCATAACGACCTCAGCCCTTCTGGCCGACCCTATACCGGGCCGCCCGGGGTGCTGTCTTCGACGCCGCCGGCGGACAACAACCTGCATCGGCTGTATTGTCACCCCGAAGGACCCGGCACGACCTGCGCGCGCAACGGCAGCAATTAGGAGCGTTCCCATGGCAGCAGCGCCGGGGTCGTCCATTCCTCCCGAACAGACCAGTGCCACGCCGTACCTGACCGTGCCGAATGCCGACCAGGCGCTGGACTTCTATGCGCGCGCCTTTGGCGGCATCGAGGCCTACCGGCTTACCGGCCCGGATGGCGCGGTGGTGCATGCCGAGATGCGCATCGGCGACGCGACCTTCATGCTCGGCCCGGAGATGCCGACGATGGGCGTGCATGGGGCTGGGCATTTCGGCGGCTCGCCGGTGCGGGTGGCGATCTATGTCGAGGATGTCGATGCGTTCGTAGGCCGGGCGAAGCAGGCGGGGGCGACGGTGCAGCGGCCGACGGAGGACCAGTTCTATGGCGACCGCTCAGCAACCCTGGTCGATCCGTTCGGCCTCATCTGGCTGTTCATGACCCGCATCGAGACGGTCAGCGTCGAGGAGATGCAGGCCCGTCTGGACCGGATGTTCGCCGGGTAATCTACAGGCGCGGGGCGGTGGCGATCAGGGCGGCGCTGTAGGCATCCGCGGGGGCTGCGATCAAATGCGCGGTGGGCGCGGTCTCGACGATGCGGCCGTCGCGCAGCACCGCGATGCGGTCGGCGAGCCAGGAGACCGCGGCGATATCGTGGCTGATCATCACATAGGCGAGCCGCTCGTTGCGGCTGAGGTCGCGCAGCAGGTTGAGCAGCATCGCCTGGGTGGAGACGTCCAGCGCCGAGGTCGGCTCGTCCAGCACGATGATGTCCGGCTCGGCGGCGAGTGCGCGGGCGACGGCGATGCGCTGCGCCTGGCCGCCGGAGACGGTGTTCGGCAGCCGGTCGGCCAGCGCCGGGCTGAGGCCGACGCGCTCCAGCAGGGACGCGGTGCGCGTGCGCTGCTGAGCGCGGTCCTGCATGCCGCCCAGGCTCAGCGCCTCGGCGATGATCGCGCCGATGCGCATGCGCGGGTTGAGCGATTCGCGCGGGTCCTGGAACACGACCTGCACGCGGCGCCGCTCGCGCCGGCTCTCATTGCCGGAGAGGCTGGCGAGCGGCCTGCCGTCGAGCAGGATGCTGCCCTCGTAGCGCAACATATGCAGGATCGCCCGGCCCAGGGTGGATTTGCCGGAGCCGCTCTCGCCGACGATGCCCAGGCACTCGCCGCGCCCGAGCTGCAGGCTGACCGAGTCCAAGGCGGGCTTGCTGGTGGTGGTGGCGGCGGCGACGCCGAGCAGGCTCGCACGCTTGCCGTAGCGGATGGTGACGCGGTCGAGGCGCAGCAAGGCGTTGGCCGGATCGGCGCCGATTTGTGCGTCGGTGTCGGCGGCGCGATGTTTCAGGCGGGGGGCGGGCTCGGGATACAGGCAGGCTGCCGCCTCGTCGGACTCGCCGATCGGCGGTGGGTAGGCGCGGCTGCAGTCAGGTCGGCTTTGCGGGCAGCGCGGCTCGAAACGGCAGCCCATGGCGCGGTTCCCCGGTTCGGGCAGGGTGCCGGCGATGCCGTGCAGTTCGGCCTGGCCCAGGCGGGGGACGGCGCCGAGCAGGGCCTGGCTGTAGGGATGACGGGGGGCGGCGAAAAAGCGGGTCGCGTTGCCCCATTCGACGCTGCGGCCGGCGTAAAGGACGGTCAGCGATTGCGCGTATTCCTCGACGATCGACAGATCGTGGGTGATGAACAGCAGGCCCATGCGGTGCTCGCGCTGCAATCGCGCGAGCAGTTGCAGGATCTGGCGGGCGACGATCGGATCCAGCCCCGTGGTCGGCTCGTCGGCGATCAGCAGCTTCGGCGCGCAGGCGAGGGCGGCGGCGATCATCACCCGCTGGCGCTGGCCGCCGGAGAACTGGTGCGGGAATTCGTCGACGCGATTTGCGGGATCGGGGATGCCGACCTCGCCGAGCAGCGCGATCGCGTGGGCCCGGGCGGCTGCGGCGCTGACCTTGCCGCCATGCAGGATGTGGCCCTCGGCGACCTGGCGGCCGATGGTCATCGAGGGGTTCAGCGCCGACAGCGGGTTCTGGAAGATCATGCCGATGCTGCCGCGTCGCGCGCGCATGCGGCGTTCGTCCAACGTGAGCAGGTCCTCGCCGTCGAAGCGGACCTCGCCGGTGACCTTGGCCACGGTGGGCAGCAGGCGCATCGCGGCGAGGGCGGCGACGGTTTTGCCGGATCCGGACTCGCCGACCAGGGCGGTCATCTCGCCGGGGGCGACCTGCAAATCGAGGTCTTCCAGCACCGGCATCATGGCGCCGCCGCGGCGCGCCGGCAGGCTGACACTGAGTTGGCGCATGTCGAGCACGGGTGTGGTCATCGCAAGGCCAGTCCGCTGCGGGCCAGCAGGCCCTGGCCGATGAGCGAGGTGGCCAGCATGGCGGCGAAGATCATCAAACCGGGTGGGGCGATCAGCCACCAGGCGTTCAGCGCCACCAGTTCGAGGCCCTGCTGCAGCAGCCCGCCCCAACTGGTATGCGGCGGCTGCACGCCCAGTCCGAGAAACGATAACGCCGAGAGCGCGAAGATCATGTCGCCGATCAGGAAGGTGAAGTTGACCACCAGGATCGGCGCCATCACCCGCAGCAGATGGGTGGTGGCGATATGGATGAAGCCCGCGCCGAGCTGCCGGGCGGCGAGGACGAAGTCGCGCTCGCGCTGCGCCAGTGTTTCGTTGCGCACCAGTCGCGCCAGCGGCGGCCAGGAGATCAGCCCGAGGAGCGCGATCAGGCTGGTGTTGTTGAGCGGCACGATGGCGCCGAAGAAGATCAGCACCACCAGCCCGGGCAAGGCGAGCACCGCATCGAGCAGGCGCATCATGGCCTGGTCGAGCAGGCGCGGGCCGAGGCCGGAGACCAGGCCGTAGAAGGTACCGACGACGAAGGCGACGCAGGCGGCGGGGATGGCGACGTAGAGCGTCGAGCGGCCGGCGACCATCAGCCGGGCAAAGGCGTTGCGGCCGAGATCGTCGGTGCCGAATGGGAACTGCCAACTCGGGCCGGCCAGCACGTGCGCGGTGTGCAGGGCGAAGGGGTCGCGGCCGTAGAGCACCGGGCCAAGGCCGGAGAGCAGCAGGATCGCGGCGGCGAGCAGCAGTCCCGTGGTGAGCGTGCCGTGGGCGCGTGGCAGGCGCAGCAGACGCGCGAGATAGGCGGTCGGGCTGCGACGCGTGAGGGCGGGAGTGACCGTGCCATCAAGCATAGCCGGTCCTCGGGTCGAGCAGGGTGTTGGCGATGTCGGCCAGCAGGTTGCCGAGCACGGTGAGGATGCCGATCACCAGCACGATGCCGATCAGCACCGGATAATCCTGCGACAGCGCCGAGCGCCAGAGCAGCCAGCCGAGGCCGGGATAGGAATACACCGTCTCTACCACCACGCCGCCGGCGAACAGCGATGGCAGCGACAGGCCCAGCACGGTGACCAGCGGGCGCAGCGCATTGCGCACGACGTGGCGGAGCAGGATACGCGGCCGCGAGGCGCCGCGCGCCGCCGCCGAGCGCACATAGTCGCGGCCGAGTTCCTCATGCACGGACTGCGCGAAATAGCGCGACAGCACCGGCACCGTGAACAGCGTGATGGTGACGGCGGGCAGAAACAGGTGGCTCGCGGTGGAGCCGATGGTCTGGTGCGCGAGCCGCAGGTTCTCGACGCCGCCGGCCGGAAACCAGCCGAGATCCATCGAGAACCACAGGATCAGCAGCGCCCCGGTGAAGAACGAGGGCAGCGCATAGAAGGCGAGCTCGAAGCCGCCGATGGCGCGGCCTGCGGTGCGCTCGTAATAGACGCCGTGTGCAAGGCCGAGGGCGAACGCGATCAGCAGGCTGGCGGTGAGCGACACGGCTTGTAGGGCGAGGGTGTTGAGTTCGTAGCTGGCGATCAGGTGCGTCACCGGCTGCTCCACCAGATAGGAGTAGCCAAGCCGGCCCTGCGCCAGCTGTCCCCACCAGTGGAAATATCGCCACCAGAATGGCCGGTCGAGGCCAAGGCTGTGGGTCAGCGCGATGATCGCGGCATGCGGCGCCTTCGGGCCAAGGATGCCGTAGACCGGGCTGCCCGGTGCGACATTGACCAGGATGAAGGTCAGCGTGACCAGGATCAGCAGCGACAGCGCCGCACTGCCGATCCTGCGGCTAATTCCTGAGAGTATACGCATGCCCGGCCTCCTCCGCCGTCTGTTGCGGGGATGGGGCGCAGGCGAGCGCGCCGCCGAGGCTGAGAAATTCCGGCGCCCAGTTGCCGGTCGGGCTGACCATGGCGCCAATGCCGTGCAGGCCGTTGCGGGTCAGGGTCGAAGCGCGGCCGTTTGGCAGGAAGATGAAGGGCTGCTGTTCGGCGACATAGTCCTCGGCGGCGAACAGCGCTTGCCGGTCGGGCGCTATGCTGACCGCCGCCTGCAACGCGTCCATGCGCGCGTTATGATAATGCCCGTAATTGGCGTCGCCATGGGTGGAGAAGAACCGCGCGCTGTCCGGGAAGCTCTGTACCGTCCAGGCGATTACGATGCTGTCCCAATCCTGGCCGTTGCCGTCCAGGGTCGCCAATAGCTGGTTGAACTCAACGGTGTGCAGCGACAGCGCGATACCCACCGCGTGGAGGTTGCGCTGGATGATCTGCAGCATGAGCAACGCGTCGCCGGCTGCCGGCACCTCGACGTCGAGGGCGAGACGCTGGCCGTTTCTGGCGCGAACACCGTCCGGTCCGGAGGTAAAGCCGGCGGCTTCGAGCAGAGCCCTCGCATGGGCGGGGTTGTAGTCGAGGTCGGCATAGCCGGCGCGGCCTTGCGGCGAGAGGAAACTTGTCATTGCTGGTGGCACCGGGCCGTGCAGCTGCTGGCTTTGGCCGTGAAACACCAGGTCGATGAGCTGCTTCTGGTCGATCGCCGACGCGATCGCCTGACGCACCCGGACATCGCGCAGGAAGGGTGCGTGGCGCGAGCGGAAGTTCAGGATCATCGAGGCGAAGGAGAACGGGCCACCCATCGAGGTGGTTTGAAAGCCGGGCAGGGCACGGGCCAGGTTCCACAACGGGTAGGGCACGTCGGCGGCGTCGGTTTCGCCGGCGCGCAAAGCCTGCAACGCGTTGCTGCCGAGCAGGAAGTCGATCACCAGCCGCTTGATTCGCGGCTTGGTGCCACCGAAGCGTGGGTTTGCGATCAAGGTGATGGAGCGGTCGAGCTGCCAGTGCCTGAGCAGGAACGGACCGTCGGAGACGGCATACAGGCTCGTGTCGGTCTGCCGCGCCCGCAGCGTCAGCAGGTCCAGGCCACGATAGATATGCGCGGGAAGCGGCTTGATCCAGCCCAGGCCGAGACGGAGGAACCAGTCCGGGTTTACCGGCTGGGTCAGCTGGATTTCGACGACGTGCGCGGAGAGGGCGACAACCCGGTCAAGCAGGTTGGGGACACCTCCTTCGCCATAATGGACGTAGTTTGGCCCAAGCTTGCGTACCAGGTCGAAGGTGAAAACCACGTCCTGAGCGGTGAGCGGCACGCCGTCCGACCAGACCCAGGGTTTGATGGTGAGCAGCCAGGTGCGGCCGCCGTCGGGCGTGACGACGCTGCTGGCGAGGCTCATCGCCGGATCGTAGTTCAGGTTGCGGTCGAACCAGACCAGCGGCCGATGGATCTGCTCGATTGCCTCGTTGTTGTACGCAGAGTTCGACAGCAGCCAGCTTAGCGAGGTCACCGCACCTGGCGGTGCCACGCCGACCCCTGCGGGCAGCACGACGGTGCCGCAGGCGGCGGATGCCGGGGCCGCGGCCAGAAGAAGAGCCACGGCCAATAATCTGGACAGCATGGTCACGTCCCGTCCTGTATCCGGCGGTGCGCCGCATGTCGAGAGCGCATGCCAGTCCTGCCATCAGGGCGCGGGAGTGGCCGCGGCGGTTTCGGTGCGGCAAGCCAGCGCGCCGCTCAGGCTGAGCAGTTCCGGCGCCCAGGTGCCATTGGGGCTGGCCATCGCGCCGATGCCGTGCAGGCCGTCACGCACCAGTCCGGATTGTTGCCCGTCCGGCAGAAAGATGAAGGGCTGCTGTTCGGCGGCGTAGTCCTGCGCCGCATAGAGTGCGGCGTTTCCCGGCTGGGTGATTACCGCGTCGGTGAGCTTGTCCATGCGGGCATCATGGTAATGGCCGTAATTTTCGGCGCCGTCGGTGGCGAAATATTGCTGGACGTCCGGATAGTTCACGACGGTCCAGCTGATGACGATGCCGTCCCAGTCGTGGCCGTTCCCCTCCAGGGTGGCGAGGAGCTGGTTAAACTCAATGCCACGCAGCGACATCGCGATGCCGACGGCGCGCAGGTTGCGTTGCACGATCTGCAGCTCGATCAGTCGTGTGCCGCCTCCCGAGGAGACCGCGACGTCAAAGGCGAGGAGACCGCCGTTCTTGGTGCGGATGCCGTCGGGTCCGAGCTTCCAGCCCGCCGCGTCGAGCAGGGCGCCGGCGCGCCTTGGATCGTATGCGAGGTTTTTGTAGCCGGCGCGGGCTGCTGGCGACAGGAAGCCGGTCAGAGCCTTCGGCACCGGGCTATGGATCTCCTGTGCCTGGCCATGGAACGCCAGACGGATGATTTCCTTCTGATCGATGGCGACTGCGATTGCTTGGCGCACTCGCACATCCGTCAGGAACGGCGCGTGGTGCGAGCGGAAGTTCAGGATGATTGACATGAAGCCGAGCGGGCCGCCGAACGGCACGGTGCGAAAGCCCGGCAGGCTGCGGGCGAGGTTCCAGAGCTGGAACGGCACGTTGGCGGCGTCGGTCTCGCCGGCACGCAGCGCCTGCAGGGCATTGCCGCCCTGAAGGAAGTCGAACACCAGCCGCTTGATGGCGGGATGCTGGCCGCCGAAGCGCGGGTTTGGCACCAGCACCAGGTGCCGGGCCACGTCCCAATCCTTGACCAGGAACGGCCCGTCGGAGACCGCATACAGGCTGGGGTCGGTCTGCCGCGCGCGCAATGCGACCAGGCTGAGGCCGTGATAGACATGTTCGGGCAGCGGCAGGATGGTGTTGCCGAGCCCCAGCCGCAGGAACCAGTCCGGATTGACCCGCTTGGTCAACTGGATCTCGACCAAGTGCGGCGACAGCGCCACCACCTTGTCCAGCAGGTTCGGGATGCCGCCGATGTCGTATTGGACGTAGCCGGGACCGATCCTGCGGATCAGGTCGAAGGTGAACACCACGTCACGGGCAGTCAGCGGCACGCCGTCCGACCAGACCCAGGGCTTTAGCGTGAGCAGCCACGTGCGGCCGCCATCGGTGGTGCGCACCGCGCTCGCCACACTCAGTGACGGGTCGTAGTTGAGGTTGCGATCGAGCCAGACCAGCGGCCGGTAGATCTGTTGATACGCCTCAGTGTTGTAGATGGAGCCCGAAAGCAGCCAATCGAGCGAGGTGACGGCGGACGGGCTGTCCTGGCCGATCCCCGGCGGCAGCACGACGGTGCCGCAGGCGCTTGCGCGCGCGGCGCACGGTACGAATAGGATGAGTGCCAGCAGCAGCCAGCGGGATTTCACCGGCTGTTCGTCGCCTGCGCGGTTTCGGTGCGGCAATCCAGGCTGAGCAGTTCCGGCGCCCAGGTGCCGTTCGGGCTCGACATCGCGGCCACCCCGTGCAGCCCGTCGCGGGTGAGGGCAGAGTAGCGTCCGTCCGGCAGAAAGATGAAGGGCTGCTGTTCGGCGGCGTAGTCCTGGGCCGCGTCGAGCGCCGCGTGGCCGCTGCCGGTTTCGACAGCGGCGGTCAGCGCGTCCATGCGCGCGTCGTGGTAATGGCCGTAATTGGCGGAGCCGTTGGTGGCGAAGAACTCCTCGATGTCGGGGTAGTTCTCGACTGTCCAGCCGATCACGATGCCCTGCCAACCCTGGCCGTTGCCGTTCAAGGTCGCGAGCAACTGGTTGAACTCGATGCCGCGGATATGCATCGCGATGCCGACCGCCTGCAGATTGCGCTGTGCGACCTGCAATTCGATCATCCTGACCGGTATGCCGGCCGAGACCGCGACATCGAAGGCGAGGCGCCGGCCGTCCTTGATGCGGATGCCGTCGGGGCCGGGCTTCCAGCCGGCGGCATCGAGCAGGGCGCGGGCGCGGTTGGGGCTGTATTCGAGGTTCGTATAGCCGGCGCGGGCCTGCGGCGACAGGAAGGCGGTCATCGCCACCGGCACCGGGCCGTGGATCTCCTTTGATTGGCCATGCCAGGCGAGCCGGTCGATCTCGCCCTGGTCGATGGCCGAGGCCATCGCCTGGCGCACCCGCACGTCGCGTAGGAAGGGTGCGTCCGGCGCACGGAAGTTCAGAATGATCGACATGAAGCCGAACGGGCCGCCGAGCTGTGTCGTGTGAAAGCCGGGCAGGCCGCGGGCGAGGTTCCAGAGCTGGAACGGCACGTTCGCCGCGTCGATCTCGTTGGCGCGCAGCGATTGCAGCGCGTTGCCGCCTTGCAGGAAGTCCAGCACCAGGCGCTTGATCGCGGGCCGCTGACCGCCGAAACGGGGGTTAGGCACCAGTACCAGATGCCGGGCGACATCCCAGTCGGCCGCCAGGAACGGCCCATCCGAGACCTTGAACAGGCTGAGGTCGGTTTGGCGGGCGCGCAGTTCGGTGGCGCTCAGGCCGCGATAGACATGGGCAGGCAGCGGCTTGATGAGGTTGCCAAGACCCAGCCGCAGGAACCAGTCCGGGTTGACCCGTTTGGTGAGCTGGATTTCGACCAGGTGCGGCGAGAGTGCCACGACCTTTTGGACCAAGTTGGGAATGCCGCCGATATCATACCAGGAATAGCTCGGTCCGAGCTTGCGGATCAGGTCGAAGGTGAACACCACGTCGCCCGCGGTGAGCGGCACGCCGTCCGACCAGACCCAGGGCTTGAGGGTGAGCAGCCAGGTGCGGCCTTGATCGGGCGTGGTGACCGCGCTCGCGACACTCATCGCCGGGTCGTAGTTCTGGTTGCGGTCGAGCCAGACCAGCGGCCGGTAGATCTGGTAGATCGCCTCGGTGTCGTAGATCGATCGCGACAGCATCCAGTTCAGCGAGGTGACCGCGGACGGGTCGCTCTGGCCGATGCCGGGCGGCAGCACCACGGTGCCGCAGGCGGCGTGCGCCATGACTGGGGCAGCGACCACCAGGGCGGACAGAAATCTGGACAAAGCGCGCATGTCGTTGCGTTTAGGGGCGGTCGCCTTGCATGTCCATGGGCATGTCCAGGGCGCATGCCACCTCTGCCTTCAAGGCGGGCAGGACCTCGGATTGGAACCATGGGTTGCGTTGCTCCCAGACGCCGGTGCGCCACGAGGGGTGCGGCAGCGGGAAGAGGCTCGGCAGGGTGGCGCGGAAATCGCGCACCCGCTCGGTCATGGCACCCGGGCCGAGCACATGCGCCTGGGCGTAGCCGCCGATCAGCAGGGTCAGGCGGATGGCGGGCATCAGGGCCAGCAGGCGCGCGCGCCACAAGGGCGCGCATTCCGGACGCGGCGGTCTGTCGCCGCCGGCGGGAAGGCGGCCGGGATAGCACAAGCCCATCGGCAGGATGGCGACCCGCGCGGTGTCGTAGAACACGCTCTCGTCGATGCCGAGCCAGTCACGCAGCCGCGTGCCCGACGCGTCCCAGAACGACAGGCCCTTGGCGTGCACCTTGGTGCCCGGCGCCTGGCTGGCGATCAGCAGCCGCGCGGTGGACGAGACATGCAGGATCGGCCGCGGCCCAAGCGGCAGGTCGGCGGCGCAGACGGTGCAGGCGCGGACCTGGGCGACCAGCGCCTCGAGGTCGCTCAAGGCTCGTTTGTAGCCTGCTCGTGCGCGCCCAGGGTGAACACGACGATCCGCTGTCCGGCATGCTCGAAATACAGCGAGCACGGCACCAGCGCCCCGTCCGCCACCGGCTCCGTGGCCTGAGTCAGGCCGATCTGCACGGCGACGGGATTGGCGCGGCCATCGACCGAGCCTGGAATGTCGAGCCCGTTGCGTTCGACGTTGCCGACCGGTTGGACGTGACCGTTGAGCAGGTGCGCAGTCCCGGCGCTGGGGCAGACGACGTTGACCAGACGATCGGGAACCTGGCCCTGATTGGCGACCATCGTGGTCAGGGTGGCGCTATGGTTCTGCGGATTGCCGTCGCCGCGCGAGGGGCCGATCATCACCGGACCGGAGACCTGGGTGAGCGCGTAGGCACCCGCGGGCACGGCCAGCAGCAGGCCCGCGAGTGCGGCTTTAGACCAGATCATAGTCGACCTCCGCGGTGTAGACCGGCTGCTCCTTGCCGAGCAGCGACGAGAACAGGGTGAAGTGGGTTTTAGGAACGCTTTCGGAGCGAAGCAGGTTGTGCGCCTGCAGCCAACCCGCAAGCGCGGCCTCGGCGATGCCGTCGACCCGGGCGAGGCTGACATGGGCAATGAAGCGCTTGCGGTCCGCCGGCAGGCCGATCCGTTGCAGCGCGGTCTCGATCTTTGTGTGCAGCCGTTCGAGTGGTTCGCGTGGCTCGGCCCCGGCCCAGAGCGAGGCGGGCGTGCCGGCGCGATGGAAGATGCCGACACCGCACAGCGCCAGCTCGAAGGGCCTGGCGCGGATCGCCGCCAGCGCATGGTCGATCTCCTCGGCGTCATGCGCCTGCACCTCGCCGACGAAGCGCAAAGTGAGGTGATAGTTCAGCGGCGGCACCCAGCGCGCGCCAGGCAGGCTGCCGGCCAGGGCCGCGAGGCGGCGGCGCAGCGGATCGGGCAGATCGAGACCCGCGAACAGCCTCATGCGGGCGGCATCTTGCGACGCGCGCGCGCGATCAGCCGGCGCACCTCAGGCATCAGCCGGGCGACGATGATTTTCACGCCGGCGGCGTTCGGATGGATATGGTCGGCCTGTTCGAGGGTCTCGTGCGGGGCCACGCCTTGCAGGAAGAACGGGTCGGTGATCAGTCCCGGGCGCGCCAGCAGCCGCGTAAAGACGGCGTGGAACGCGGCGGAATAGGCGGGTCCCATGTTCGGGGGGGCCACCATGCCGCTCAGCAGCACCGGAATGTGCCGCGCCTTGAGGGTATCGAGGATGGCGGCGATGTTACGCTCCATCTCCGCCGGCGGCAGGCCGCGCAGCCCGTCATTGCCGCCAAGCTCGATGATCGCCGCGTTCGGATCATCGCCGAGCGCCCAGTCCAGCCGGGCCAGCGCGTCGGCGGAGGTGTCGCCGGAGACGCCGTCATCGAGCACCGTGGCGTTGAGCTTTTCGGCATCGATGGCGTTTTGCAGCTGCACGACGAAGCCCTGGTCGTGCGGCAACCCATATCCGGCGGTGAGGCTGTCGCCGAGTGCCATGATCTTCACCGGTGCGGCGGCGCACAAAACCAGGCAAAGCAGGAGCAGCGTTGCTGGCCTGCCTGGCAGCCGCCTGAAAGGAATAGCGTGCACGGACCCGCCTTGGCTTCTGCGCCGCCGCCGTTGCTGGCAGCGCGCGATCTATGGTTGACGGTGCCCGCGCGCGCGGTCAACTCGCAGCGGGTGCTGCATATCGTGCGTGGCGCCAGCCTCGATCTGCAGGCTGGCGAGTCGGTCGGCATCGTCGGCCCGTCCGGCTCCGGCAAGACCAGCCTGCTGATGCTGCTGGCCGGGCTGGAGCGACCGACGCGCGGCAGTGTGCGCATCGACGACACCGACTTCGCCGCCTTGTCGGAAGACGCGCGCGCGCGCTTTCGCGGCCGCCATGTCGGCATCGTGTTCCAGTCCTTCCATTTGATCCCGACGATGACGGCGCTGGAGAATGTCGCCATTCCGCTGGAGCTGGCCGGACGGCGCGACGCGCAGGCCCGCGCCCGCGCCGCCCTCGATCAGGTCGGGCTGGGGCCGCGCATGACGCACCGGCCGGGCCAGCTCTCCGGCGGCGAGCAGCAGCGCGTCGCCCTGGCCCGCGCCTTCGCGCCGGGCCCGCGCCTGCTGCTGGCGGACGAGCCGACCGGCAACCTCGATGCCCGCACCGGAGCAAAGGTCATCGACTTGATGTTCGCCCTGCAACGCGACCTCGGCACGACGCTGCTGCTGATCACGCACGATGCGCCGCTCGCCGCCCGTTGCGACCGTCGCTTCGCGGTCGCCGACGGCGAACTCGCCGAGCTTGCGGCTTGAGCTGGCTGCGGATCGCGCTGCGCGACATGCGCGGCAGCCTGGCCGGCATGCGCATCGTGCTGCTGTGCCTCGCTTTGGGGGTGGCGGCGATCGGCACCGTCGGCGACCTGCGTGCGGCGATCGAGGGCGGGGTCGCCGCACAGCGCCGTGCCCTGCTCGGCGGCGACCTCAGCATCGAGAGCCCCGATCCGTGGCCGGCCGGGATGGTGGCCTATCTGCGTGGCCGCGAGGTGCGGCTTTCGCGCGTCGTGTCGCTGCGCACCATGCTGTACGCGCCGGGCGGCAAGCGCATGCTGGTCGAGGCGCGCGGGGTCGATGCGTCCTATCCGCTGGTGGGCCAAATGCAGCTTGCGCCGGCGCAGCCATTGGCCCGGGCGCTGGCGACGGGGCTGCTGGTCGAGCCGCTGGTCGCGGATCGGCTGGCGGTGCAACCGGGGGCGATGCTGCGGCTCGGCGTCCACGACGTCCCGCTCGCGGCGCGGCTCGCCTTCGCACCCGACAGCGCCGGCAGCTCCGCGTTCGCGCCGACGGTGATGCTGTCACGGCGGGCGCTGCTTGTGTCCGGGCTGATCACGCCGGGCGCGCTGGTCGACTACCGGCTACGGATCGCGATGCCCGGCGCCAGGGCGGGGCGGCAGGCGCGGGCGGCGGCGCTCGCGCGCGACCTGGTGGCGCGATTCCCCGGCCAGCCGCTGCGCATCCACGACGTCACCGATGCCGCCCCGGCGCTGACCAGGGTGGTGGCGCAGGTCTCCGAGTTCATGACGCTGATCGGGCTCGCTTCACTGTTGTTGGGCGGCCTTGGGGTCGGCTCCGGGGTTGCCGCCTGGTTGGAGGGCCGGCGCGAGACGCTCGCCGTGCTGCGCTGCCTCGGCGCCTCGACGCGCGCCATCGCCGCGATCGTGGCCCTGCAACTTGGGCTGCTCTGCGGCGCCGGGATCCTGGCCGGCTGCGTCGCCGGGCTGCTGGTTCCGGTGCTCGCAATCCGCGCGCTGGCCGGGCTGCTGCCGGTAGCACCCGACCAGTCCCTGCACGTGGCGCCGCTGCTGCTGGCGTCCGGCTTCGGCGCGCTGGTGGCGGTGCTGTTCGCCCTGCCGCCGCTGCTGCGCGCCGTGCGCACCCCGCCGGTGGTGCTGTTCCGCGAGGTCGGCGGCGAGACCAGCCCCGTCGGCTGGCGGCTGCGTCTGGTGCTGCTCGCACTGGTGGCGGCCCTGGTGGCGCTCGCGGCCCTGAGCGCGCCCACGCCCAGGATCGCGCTCGGCTTCTGCCTGGTCGCGGCGGTCGTGCTCGGGCTGTTCCGGCTGGCGGCGTTCGCTTTGCGGCGGATCGTTCGTCGGTTTGCACGCGGCCGGCAGTCGGTGTGGCTGCAGCTTGGCTTGCGCGCGCTGCACCGGCCCGGCGCCCCGGCGGCCGCCCTGCTGCTGGCGCTTGGCGCGGGGCTCACGACCCTCGCCTCGATTGCGCTGATCGAGGGCAACATCCGCAACAGCGTGCTCGGCCAACTGCCGGCGCACGCGCCCTCGTTCTACTTCATCGACATCGAGCCGAACCAGGCCGCACGCTTCGACGCAGTGCTGAAGGCGCTGCCGGCGGCGGGCGCGGTCGATCAGTTGCCGACGATGCGGGCGCGGGTGGTTTCGGTCGACGGCGTGCCGGCGGGAAAGGTCAAGGCAACGCCGCAATCGCGTTGGATGCTGCGCGGCGACCACGGCCTGACCCTGTCGGCGACGCCGCCGGCGGGTAGCCATCTCGCGCACGGTGCCTGGTGGAAGGCGGATTATCGCGGGCCGCCGCTGCTCTCGTTCGATGCGGCGATCGCGCGCGGCTGGGGCGTGCATCTCGGCTCGACGATCACCCTGAATGTCCAGGGCCGCGACATCGCGCTGACGGTGGCGAGCCTGCGCGACATCGACTGGCGCTCGCTGCAGCTCAACTTCGCCTTCATCGCCTCGCCGGGTCTGCTGTCGCACGCACCGCACACCCTGGTGGCGACCGTCGACTCGGCCGGCAGTGCCGCGGGCGACGCCGCAATCCTGCAGGCGGTGACCGATGCGCTGCCCAACGTCACCGGCATTCGTGTTGCCGACGTGCTTGGCGTGATTTCGGGTCTGGTGCACCGGCTGGCGCTGGCGTTGCAGGTGATGGGGGCGGTGGCGCTGCTCGCGGGCGCGTTGGTGCTGGCGGCGACGCTCGCCTCCGGCCAGCGGCAGCGCCGGCGTGAGGCCGCGATCCTGCGCTGCCTTGGGGCCACCGGCGGCCAGCTCCGCGCCGCCTGGCTGGTCGAGTTCGCAATACTCGGTGCTGTCGCCGGCCTGGTCTCGGCGGCGACGGGGATGCTGTTGAGCTGGCTGGTGCTGCACTATGTACTGCGCGCACCGTGGCTCCTGCTCGGCGGCACCTTGGCCCTCACCTTGTGCGGCGCGGTGGCGGCGATGCTGCTCGCGGGGCTGGCCGCGACCCGTCAGGCGCTCCGAGAGAGCCCGGCGGCATTGCTGCGGAGCCAATAAGCGCCATCTTTCGGCGACTTAATCGGCACGCGGTCCGGTTCCGCTTGACCTGGTCCGCCGCTTGCCCAAATGATTGTTGTTGTCCGGATGTTCCGGATCAGGGGATCTTCACACATGGCTTTCAGTCCCGATTTCCGAAGCACCTCCCGCGTTGCGGGTGCCCAGGCCGGGGTCATCGATGCCGGTCTGCGCGCCTATATGCTGCGGGTCTATAACTGGATGACCTCCGGCCTCGTGCTGACCGGGATCGTCGCCTTCGCCGTCGCGCACACCTCGGCGCGCGACCTGTTCTACCATTATGTCCAGACCGGCGCGGGCCTGGCGATGCGCCCGACCGGTCTCGGGTACCTCTCGATCTTCGCGCCGCTGGCCTTCGTCATGGTGATGAGTTTCGGCGTCAACCGATTGTCGCGACAGGCTGTGCAGGGGCTGTTCTGGGCCTTCTGCGCGCTGATGGGCGTCAGCTTGACCAACATCTTCTTCATCTACACCGACACGTCGGTGGTCAGGGTGTTCTTCATCACGTCGGCGATGTTCGCCGGCACCAGCCTGATCGGCTACACGACGAAGACGGACCTGACGAAGTTCGGATCGTTCCTGATCATGGGCGTAATCGGCCTGCTGATCGCGATGGTGGTCAACATCTTCCTGCACAGCTCCGGCCTGCAGCTTATGGTGAGCTTCCTGGGCGTCCTGATCTTCACCGGTTTGACAGCCTATGACACCCAGCGGATCAAGTTCAGCTACGCTCAGTTCGCCGCCTATGAGGGCGTCGATGGGGCGTCCAAGCGCAGCGTCTATGACGCGCTGTCGCTCTACTTGAACTTCATCAACATGTTCCAGTTCCTGCTGCAACTGACCGGGACGCGCAGCAACGGCAACTGAAATCGCTTTGTAGTCCAGTGTGTGGCGGCCTCCCGCGGGAGGCCGCTTTTTTTTGCGTATCAGCTCGGATCGAACATCAGCAGCTTGAGACTGCCAGGGACGAAGTGCATGCGCGCATGGCCGCCGCGAATGGGCGGCGGCGTGGTGCCATCGGCGGTCGCCGAGGCCAGGAAAATCCGCCCCGTCGCCGGGTCGACCGCCATCGTGCGGGCACCCTTCGGCGTCTGTAGAGGTGTCTCGGCAGTAAAATGATCGGCGTCGTGGATGGCGATGATCGAGAGGGTTCCCGTGCCATTGGCGCTGAATACCAGCCGGCGCTTGGGATCGACCGCAACCGAGTCGCTGCCCTTGCCGATCGGCAGGCTGGCGACGACATGGCCGTCCTCGGCATTGATCACCTTGAGTGCGCCGTTCTCGCAACTTGTGAAGAGGCGCCGGGTCAAGTCGTCATAGGCTAGGCCGTGCGGCGAGACGCAGCCGGCGAGCTTCCAGCGGGCAGTCACCGTGTTGGTGGCGATGTCGATGCGGGCAATGCCGCCGGCCTCGGCGAGGTTGACGAACAGGCTGCCGTGACCATCGCTCGCGGCGAACTCGAGTCCCCCAGCGCCGAGATCGATGGTGGCCAGCGGCTTGAGCGTCGCGGCGTCGATCACGCTGATCGTGCCGCTGTCACCATTGATGACAAAGACATGCCGGCTGCCCGGATCATAGGCAACGGCGTCGGCATCCTCGCCGGCCTGCGCTTGGCCGATCGGCTTGAGGGTGGTGAGCGAGAAGCCGGTGAGCGAGCGGGATTTGCCGCCATCTGCAAAGCCGCGCCCGAGCACTGGGGCGACCACCGTGCCGTGCGCGCCGTCGAGCGGTCCGACATGGCCCTCTACCCGTCCGGTGTGTCCATCGACCACGTCGGTATGATTGCCGTGCGCCACGAACACCCGGTCGCTCGAAGGATCGAACAGCACGTAGTCCCAGCGATCGGGCGCGCCAAGGCGGGTTGCGTGCACCTCGGTATAGGCCGGGGCGGCCGCGGCACTCCCCGCAAAGAGGGCAAGCAGACACGTGGAGGCAAGCAGGGGGGCTAGTCGCAAGGCGGAGGGCTCCTCTCAGAAGCTGGCGCGGATGCCGGCAAGGTATGTCGCGTCGTAGTACTCGCGCTGGATCGGGCGGGAGTTGGTCGGGCCTTCGGTGAATTGCAGCGGCGTGTTGGTCAGGTTCTTCGCATCGAAATACAGCGTCGCATAGCGGTTCAGTGCGTAGCTTGTGCCCATATCTATGCGGAAGCGCGGCGCGGCGAACAGGTCGGTCGCCCGCGAACTGCTGATGGCATACAGGTTGTGGCCGACATAGGCGGTGCCAAAGCGGAACTGCACCGGCCCCTTCTCGTAGGTGAGTGCCACATTGAAGGTATTATTCGACGTGGAGGGCAGCGAGCCGGTTTCCCCCGGCCGAATTTGCGTCTCCGAAGAGACATAGGTGTAGTTGCTGTCCACGCCGAGCCCGTCGAGGGGCGAGGGCAGGAAGGCGAAGCGCTGGATGTATTGCAGCTCGGCGCCAGTCGCGCGTGAAGATGGGCTGCTGGTGAAGGTCTGGATCGCGGCGATGCCGGGAATGCCAGGGAACGTGCCCTGGACCTGGTTCGGCAGGATGTAGTTGTGGAACTCCTTGTCGAAGGCGCCGATGGAGATAACGCCAGCATGGGGCAAATATTGCGCCAGGGTGAAGTCGAAATCGTCTGCCGTGGTCGGTGCGAGACCGGGATTGCCCCTCGTTACGACGCCGTTGCCGAAGTCGATCTGCTGTGCCGAGGTGATCTGGTTGAAGCCTGGCCGGCCGATGGCGGTGGAATAAGCGAGACGTGCGATCAGGTTGCGGGTCAACGCATAGCGTGCCTGCACCGTCGGGAAATAATCCACATAGTTGCGCGGCGCGACGATGGGCGTGATCGTGGTGTTGCGGGCGGCGTCGGTGGCGCTGCTGTTGGCGCCGTAGCGGGCGTCGGTCGCCTCCAGCCGGATGCCGGCGAGCAGGCTGAGCTTGCCGAGGGTCCAGTCATATTGCCCATAGCCGGCATAGACGTTCTCGGTGTCCGCCTGGAACGCCTGCTGGCCAAGGATCGAATCGGCGGCGACGTCCTCGGTGAGGAAGGGCGTGCCGATCAGCGAGCGGATGCCGCCATTGATCATCGGGCCGACATTGAGGCGTCCGTTGTAGAAGATTTGCGGTCTGCCGTAGGTGTAGTTGGCGAGCGAGAACACCGGCGCGCCGGCGGCGAGGCTGTAGTTCTGGAAACTGCGGGTGACGGTTTTGTCGCGCAACCGGGCGCTGCCGCCGAAGCGGATCGTGCCGGGGTCGCCGAGCAGTGGCGCCGGGATGCTTATATTGGCCTCGCCGGCCCACTCGCGATCGATGTCGTGCTCGCTGCTGTTGTTGATGTTGAAGAAGTTGTAGTTCGCGGGGTCGGCGAGATTGGTGCCGTCCAGGGTGTGGTAGGTCGGCTGGAACGGGGTGGAGACGTTGTCGTAGGCGAGCGCGATCGCCTGGGGATCCTGGAAGTCGCTGTTGTAGTCGTAGGGCTTATAATAGCTGCCTTCCGACCAGCTGCCGCGGTAGTCGATTTCAATGCCGTCCGCCAGCTTGTTGCGGCCGCCCCATTCGATGACGTTGTTCTGGATGGCCTCGGTCTCGTCGCGCAAATCCTGGTCGGCGGTGACACCGGTGGCGATGAAGCCCGGCCCGTCCGGGTTGGAGAAGCCGTCGCCGCCCAGCCCCGAGCCGCTATCGAGCCCGTTCAGCACCAGCATGTGCCGTGAAATTCGCTCGTTGTAGCCGGCCTCGGCCAGCCGGAAATAGAAGTGGTTGTCCGGGTTCGGGTCGAACTGGAACGAGCCGCCATGGCTGAAGCGCCGCCGCCAATATTGGTAGTAGCGCGGGTTGAGCTGGCTGAGCACCTTGTCCGGGGTGCCGCCTGACTGGTTGTCCGCGTAGGCCTCCTCGGCGTCGTTGACGCCGCGCTGGTCGTTGTAGAAGGTTGCGGTGCCGACGATGCCGAACGGTTTGTCGTTGGAGATGAAGCCCGCCTGCGGGTCGGTGGTCTGCGCCGCCAGAGGGCTGCCGTTCGCCCCCAGGCCGAAGCTGCCGCTGAAGGTAATGCCGCCCTGGATCACGGCGGTCTGGCGCAGCGGTTCGTAGCCGCTGCCGGCGTTGAGGTCGAGCGTGGGCAGGCCGTCGGTGCGGGGCTCGCGCGGGATGATGTTGACGGCGCCGCCGAGTGCCTCGGCGTCCTGGTCGGGCTCGAGCGACTTGATGACTTCCAGACCGCCGACGAAGCCGGCCGGGATCGCGTCCAGCGCAATCGCCCGGCCGCCGCCGAACGGCGAGGCGACATTGGACGGCATCAGCCGGACGCCGTCGAAGGAGACGCCATTGAGATCGGCGTCGAGGCCGCGGATGTTGATGAAGCGGCCCTCGCCGGTGTCGGTCTCCAGCGAGACGCCGGAGACGCGTTGCAGCGCCTCGGCCACGTTGGTGTCGGGCAGCTTGCGTATCTCGGACTGCGGCTGCACCTCGATCAGGTTGGGTGCGTCGCGCTTGAGTTGCAGCGCCTGGCCGAGGCTGCCGGTGGCGATCGCCTTTTCGCCACGCACGGTGACGTATTGCGTGCCGGTGCCGGTGCCGTTCGACGGGCCAGCCTGTGCCAAGGCGACACCACCCAAAGCCGGCAGTAGCAGCAGGGCGCCACCCAGGCGCGTAGAAGCTGTGTCCATCTCATCCCCTCGGGGACCGGCAGCGTGCGCGATCCACGAGGGGGCATTAGCAACGACAAGAAACCGAAGCGACCCGCTAAGGTGCCGGTCTCAGTCTTATCACAAACCCGCAATAAAACTGAAATAACCGGTGTTCACCCGGGCTCGGGCGAGAACAGCTTGAGCTTGTCGGGTTTGTCCTTCCATTCGTCGGCATCCGCCGGCGGCTCGCCTTTGCGGGTGATGTTCGGCCAGGTTTTGGAGTAGGTGGTGTTCAGCTCGGCAAAGGCGGCGGCGCGGTCGTCGCTGTCGGGCAGGATGGCCTCCACTGGGCATTCCGGTTCACAGACGCCGCAATCTATGCATTCGTCCGGGTTGATCACGAGCATGTTCTCGCCGACATAAAAGCAGTCCACCGGACAGACTTCGACGCAATCCATGTATTTGCAGCGTATGCAGTTTTCGTTGACCACGTAGGTCATCGGCGTCTCCAGGACCAGGTCAGCACGGGCCGGACATATGCGGATGTTCGTGCGCGGGCGCAAGCCGAGGTCGCGCAAGCCGGGCTCTACTCCGTGATCTCCTCATAGAGCAGGCGTGCCTGCGTCGCCGGGCCGCGCCGCGGCGCCAGTGCCAGGATACGCACGACCTTGACGTGACCGCGCAGCGGCAGGGTCAGCACGTCGCCCGGGCGCAGGCGGGCGTGCGGCTTGTCGGTGGCTTGCCGGTTCAGCCGCACCAGGCCGCCGCGCACCAGGCTGGCGCAGTCCGCACGTTGGCGCAGGAAGCGGGCGTGCCACAGCCAGACATCGAGCCGTTGCCAAGCCGGCAGGTCGTCATCGCCCGGCACGGAGTGCTGCCAACGCCGCGAACGGCCCCAGGGCGCGCGCCGATTGCGGTTTCTGGGCTGCCGGCAAAGGTTGCGGCCGAGTCATGCTCATCATCGCCGGCGCCGGGGGGCCGAATTGGCCTTCGGCAAGTGGCGCCGGCGGCCGCAGCCGGACATCGAGGCCACGCAGCACGGCCGGCAGCAGTTCGGCGCGCACCGACAGCCGCGAGGCGAGGTCGGAGGGCAAGGCCGAGTCGCGGCGCCGCGTCCGATGCGCAATATCGGCGCTGATCTTCTCGGCAATATCCAGGCGCAGCCAGACCGGACCCGCCGCCACCCAGCCGAGCTGCGCCAGACCCTGGCCGCCCTCGGCATCGCGCGGCAGGCTGACCGCCCCCGGGTGCGGCAACGGCGGCACCGCGCCGCCGTCGCGCAGTGCCAGCAGGAGTGCGCGCAGGGCCGCCGGGCCTGGCCGCAGCAGGGCCGGCATGAACAGCGCGTGCCGTCCGGCCTTCACGCCGATCGCCTTGAGCGCCGCACGCGACATCGGTGGCAGCCACGCCGACGGACCCGGGACCAGGCCGCCGGCTTCGGTGAGACGATGCAGCAACCCACGCAGCCCGGGATCGGACTGCGCCCCGGCGTTCGCGGCGAATAGCGGCGCCAGCGTCGCTGCCACGTGCCCGTCGAGCCACGCCTGCAGCCTGGCGCGCACCCGCTCGCGCGCGGCACCGTCGAGGAACTCGCTGTCGAGCACGTCGACCATCGGCCGCAGCACGCTGGGACCCGGGCGCAGGCGCGCGGCCGGGGCGCCGTTCCAGCACAGCAGACGGCCATCGCCGGCGAGCGCGAAGCTCCCATCGGGCGCGCCGCACAGCGCCTGCACCCGGCGCGGCATTTCCTCGCGCAGGGCGCGGCGTGCGGCGCGCAGCACCAGCCGCTTCTCGACGCCGACGGCAAGCGGGTCGGGCTGGAACAGGAAGCCCGCGACGTGGCCCACGGAATGGCCTTCGACGACCACCTCGCCGCGGCCGGTGACAGCGGAGAGCATCTCGCGGCCTTCGGCGTCATCGAGCCGGCGGATCAGCATGGCGGCGCGGCGGTCAACGAACCGCGCCGTCAGCCGCTCGTGCAGGGCATCCGAGAGCAGGTCCTCGACCGCCCGCGCGCGGTCCTGCCAGGCGCTCGCATCCTCCAGCCAGTCGCCGCGCGCGGCGATGTAGGAGCAGACCCGCACACCCGAGAGCCGCTGCATCAGGGTGTCGATGTCGCCGTCGGCGCGGTCCAGGGCGTTGATCTGGGTTTCGATCCAGGCCGGCGGCAGCCTGCCGTCGCGCACCACATGGCCGAACACGCGCGCACACAGGCGGGTGTGGCTGTCGTCGCCGAGCTTGCGGAAGTCCGGGATCTGGCAGGCCTCCCAGAGCAGCCGGGTGGCACGGCGGCCGCGCGCGAGATCGCGGATTTCGGCCTCGCGCGAGAGCGAATCGAGGGTTTGCAGGTCGGATGCCTCGCGGCCGGTGGTCAAACCCGGGTGTTTGGGGGTGGCCAGCAGGCTGGCGAGCAGCGCGTCGGGGCCGGAGAGGTCGAGGTCGCTGTTGCGCCAGAAGATCTGTTCGATCGGGTCGAAGCGGTGTGCCTGCACGGCCTCGGCGATCTCGTCGGGGAGCTCGGGGCAGGCGGCGGTGGTGCCGAAGCTGCCGTCGCGCATGCCGCGTCCGGCGCGTCCGGCGATCTGGGCGACCTCGGCGGCACTCAGCCGGCGCGGCCGCGCACCGTCGAACTTGCCAAGGCCGGCGAAGCCGACATGGTCGACATCCATGTTCAAGCCCATGCCGATCGCATCTGTGGCGACCAGGTAGTCGACCTCCTTGTCCTGGTAGAGGGCGACCTGGGCGTTGCGGGTGCGCGGCGAGAGGCGTCCCATCACCACGGCACAGCCGCCGCGGCGACGGCGGATCAGCTCGGCGATGGCGTAGACCTCGGCGGCCGAGAACGCGACGACCGCCGAGCGCGGCGGCAGCTTGGTCAGCTTCGCCGCACCGGCATAGACGAGCTGCGACAGGCGTGGGCGGGTCTCGATCTGCGCCCCGGGGATGAGGCGCGCCAGCAGCGGGCGGATCGTCTCGGCGCCGAGGAACATGGTCTCCACCAGGCCGCGGGCGTGCAGCAATCGCTCGGTGAAGAAATGGCCGCGGTCGGGGTCGGCGCAGAGCTGGATTTCATCGACGGCGACGAACTCGCAGGCGCGGTCCAGCGGCATCGCCTCGACGGTGCAGGAGAAATAGCGCGCGCCGTCAGGGACGATCTTTTCCTCGCCGGTGATCAGCGCCACCTGGCGCACGCCCTTGGCCGCGACCATGCGGTCATAGTTCTCGCGGGCCAGCAGGCGCAGCGGAAAGCCGATGATGCCGGAGCTGTGCGCCAGCAGCCGTTCGATGGCGAGATGGGTCTTGCCGGTGTTGGTGGGTCCGAGCACCGCCTTGACGCGATGATTGTCGGCAATGTGGCGATGATCGCGCGAACGGGTATCAAGGCCCGGCATGAAGCCTATCGTCGGGTGTGGCGCCGTTGATTGCAAGGGCGCCGATCAAGAGAGCCATGCAGGAGACCGCCCATGTTCGACCGAGACCTCGACTGCCTGACCGCGTCCGTGCTGCCGGAGGCGGCCGGTGCGCGCCTCATCCATACTGTGACAGCGGAGTCGCTGCGTGCGACCGCAGCAGAGCTGGGGGCGGAGGCCTGGATCCAGCAGACCGGGTTTGCGGCAGCATCAGGCGCGGTGGCGCTGCTGCCCGGACCGGATGGAGTCGCGGCCGCCCTGCTCGGGGTTGGTGCATCGCCCGGCCCGGACGCCTATGCGCCGCTGGCGACGGCGCTGCCGGCTGGTGTGTGGCGGTTTGCGTCCGCGGCCGCGTCGGAGGAAGCCGTGATTGGCTTCTGTCTCGGCGCCTACCGGTTTACCGGGTTGCAGTCCGGCGACGCCCCGAGACAGCCGACCCTGGTTGCGGATCCGCGGAGCCTTGGGGCGGCGCAGGCGCGGGCGGTCTGGCTGGCGCGCGACCTGATCAACACGCCGGCGAACCTGCTCGGCCCGCGCGAACTAGCCGAGGCGGCGGCGGCGGTCTGCGCGGGGTTCGGCGCGCGCACCACGATCGTCGCAGGCGAGGCGCTGGCCCAGGGTTATCCGGCGATCGCGGCGGTCGGAGCCGCATCGAGCCGGCCGCCGCTTGTGTTCCGGGCGGAATGGGCCGGCGCGGGTGCGGATGCGCCGCTGATCTCCCTGGTCGGCAAGGGGGTCTGCTTCGATAGCGGCGGCTACGACATCAAGGGTCCGGCCGGGATGTTGCACATGAAGAAGGACATGGGTGGTGCCGCGATCATGCTGGGTGTGGCACGTCTGATCATGGAACGCGCCTTGCCGGTGCGGCTGGAACTGCGCATCGGCTGCGTCGAGAACAGCATCTCCGGCGCGGCCATGCGTCCCGGCGACGTGATCGCAACCCGCAAGGGCCTGTCTGTCGAGATCGGCAACACCGACGCCGAGGGCAGGCTGGTGCTGTGCGATCTGTTGGCCGAGGCCTGCGAGCAGGCGCCCGCGATCCTGCTCGATGCCGCGACCCTTACCGGGGCCGCACGGGTGGCGCTGGGGCCCGATCTGCCGGCGCTGTTCTGCGACAATGAGGCACTGGCGTCGTCCCTGCTGGCCGCGGGCAGGGACGCGCATGATCCGCTCTGGCGATTGCCGCTGCACACGCAATACGAGTCCTGGCTCGCCAGTCCTGTCGCCGATCTGAACAATGTTTCATCGAAGCCGATGGCGGGTGCGGTCATCGCCGCATTGTTCTTGCGCCGGTTCGTCGCACAAACAGTCAACTGGGCACATATCGATACATACGCCTGGAGCGATACGAGCCGCCCGGGACGGCCGGAGGGCGGCGATGCCCAGGGATTGCGCGCTGTTTTCAAAGGTTTGTTGCCAATGATTCATGTTTGAAAACGAAGAAAACGTGTCGGTAACGTAATTGCGACTGAACTTATTCATTTCTCGCGTCTATAAAGGGTTGCGACCACGCCGTTCGAACATGCCCACTCGATCATGTGTGGAAATTTCGGCACGCCGGATTGCCGGTGCCGCCAACCAGAAGCGCCTCGTAGCCAACGAGGTCATGACGTTGAAGAAAGGATATCTCATGGCTCAGCCATCCGCTTCCGACCAACTCGTCGGCACCCTGCGCGACACCGTCGTCTCGATGGTCCGCCGTGACGGGCCAGACCTGTCCGCACGCCAACTTGGCGTGTTCCTGACCTGCTACCTACAGGAGGGGGCGCATACCGTGCGCGGTCTCGCCGCCGAGCTGAACGTCTCTAAGCCCGCGATCACCCGTGCGCTCGACCGGCTCGGCGAACTCGACCTCGCGCGGCGCAAGGTGGACCCGATGGATCGCCGTTCGATCCTGGTGCAGCGCACGCTCAAGGGTGCGGCCTACCTGCGCGAGCTGCGCTCGATCATGTCCGAAGCTTCGACGGCGGCCCGCAAGAGCGGCCATGTGTCGGCCGAGACCGGGTCGCGCCGCGCCGCCAGCTGATCCGGCGCCGCACGTTCGCTTCTGCAACTGCTTGCCTTGTCAGACGATTAAGGCACGTTTCCGGCGGCCGCGGCTTGCGGTCGTCGGCCATCGTCGAAAGGAACGCACCATGCGGATGGCTACCTTTGCCGCCAGTCTCGCTCTCTGCTCCGCGCCAGTCTTCGCCGTCAGTGCCGCGGCCAAGACCGACGGCCCCGGCCCGATCGACGGTCACGTCGTCATCACCGCCCAGGCGGCGGATGTCGGCGTCGGTTTCACCTGGGGCAGCGGTATCCTGAAATATCACGGCCACACCTACCATTTCTCGGTCAAGGGCGTGGATGTCGCCGCCGTCGGCTATTCCAAGGTCGTTGGCCATGGGAGGGTCTACAACCTCCACCATCTACATGATTTCGACGGCACCTACGCCGCGGCCAACGGCGAGGCGACAGTGGGTCAGGGTATCGGCGGCCGCTATCTGAAGAACGGCGCCGGCGTCGGCATCCGCATCGACGACGTCACCCACGGCGCTCGTCTTTCCGGCGCCGCGCAAGGTATTCAGCTCGAGCTGTCAAAGTAACGATCTGTTATGGGCGAGCGGGTGTTACGGCCCGCCGCCTACCAGCGGCCGATCCCGGCAGCGCGGGCGCGGCGTACCACCACCATCGTCCAGGCAAGTTGCGGCAGCACCATCAGGAGCATCCCGCTCAGCAGGGACAATGCTTTGTGGGTTATCGCGAGGCCGAGCACGCCCCCCCAGGTCACGAAGCCCCAATGTAGCGCCGCCACCGCCGGGGCCGGGATGCCGCTGCGGAACGCCACCTGATAGAGATGGCCACGATGGGCCTGCCACACGGCGTCTCCCGCGAGCAGTCTGCGCCCCAGGGTAAAAGCAACATCGTAGAGAATCCCGCTGAGCAGCAGCGGCATGATCGCGGCGCCATACAATGTGGGCCGGGCGACACAAAGGAGCCCGAAAGCCGCGACGGCGAGACCGGCAGCCTGGCTGCCAACGTCACCGAGAAAGATCCGTGCGCGCGGCATGTTGAACGGCAGGAAGCCGAGCAGTCCGGCGGCGAGCAGGCAGCCGCCATAGCCGACGAGCGTGGCGGGGTCGGGTAGGCCTACGAACAGGCAGGCCAGCGCCATGCTGCCGGCGGCGAGGCCATTCAGCCCGTCGATGAAATTCAGCGCGTTGGTAACGAACAATAGCCAGGCGAAGCCGACCGCCACGCCGACGGCACCGCCGGGCAGCGGGCCGATACCGGCAAGCACCAGCCCGGCCGCAACGGCCTGCGCGATGAGCTTCACGAGGGGATGAAACTGGCGCAGGTCGTCGAGCCACGAGACCAGCGCCAGCAAGGCGACGCCGGCCAGGAGGGCGGCGAGGGTGCACCAATGCACGTCGCCATGCCACCATCCCGCCAGCGGCAGGCCTAGCAGGAAGGCGGCGATCACGCCGACGCCCCCCCCCTTGGGCGTCGGACGATCGTGCGCGCTGCGCGGCCCCGGCGTGTCCAGCACCGACACCCGGATCATGGCCCGGACCAGCACGGCACAGAGCAAGCCGGCCCCCAGGCAGAGCAGTGATAATCGTACTGGCCATGCAGACGTCCAGGGGAGTGCCGAATCCACCAGCGTGGGCCCTCCTTCTAGCGGCAAGCCGGCTGGGCTATAGGCGTGACGTGATGGACCCGCAACGCGCCGAACGTCCGCGATCTGATCGCTCGACCGATACCCGGGGCAGGGTGCGCTCGCTCAGCCGTATCCTGGTCAACATGGCGCTCGATGGTGCGGCCGCCGGTGCCGCCGCACCCATCGCGCGCTATCTCGCCGATCCGGGTGGTGGCCTGATCCACCCGCTCTGGTTCATTGCCAGCGGCGTCATCACCCTGCTGGTCGGCGGTGTGCCGTTCAGGATGCCGCTGCAATATTGGCGTTTCTCCGGGGTCGGCGACCTGTTCGGCATCGCCGGGGGTGCCGCGGTCAGTGCCGCGCTGTTCGCGCTGCTGTTCCATCTCACCGGCTTTGCGTTGCCGTCCGTGACGTTTCCGGTGATCCTGGCGATGACCTTGCTGATCCTGCTCGGGGGCTTGCGGATCGGCTATCGGCTGTCGCAGGCCAAGCGGGTGCGGCTGTCGGCGTCGGCGATGCAGCCGGTGTTGCTGGTCGGCGCCGATACGTCGGCGGATTTGTTCCTCAGCGCCTTGCGTCGGGACCGCGCCTCGACCTTGCGTATCCTCGGTCTGCTGGCCCAGGGCGGTCATCAGCGGGGACGGCGGATACAGGGACACCGTATCCTCGGCACCGTACGCGAAGCCGGCGCCGTGCTCGACCGGCTGATCGCCGACGGACGGACACCGGCGGCCCTGGTCGTCACCGAGCCGGAGTTCCGCGGCGAGGCGCTCGGCGCGCTGATCGAGACCGCGGAGAGCCGCGGCATCGCCGTGCGTCGCGCTCCGAACCCGACCATGCTGGCGCCGGCCGACCGGGTCGAATTGCGTCCGGTGGCGCTCGAGGATCTGCTCAACCGCCAGCAGGTGCCGCTCGACCGCGACGGCATGGCGCGGCTGGTGCGCGGGCGGCGGGTGCTGGTGACCGGGGCCGGCGGCTCGATCGGCGCCGAACTCGCCCGCCAGGTGGCCTCGCTGGGCCCAGCGCAGCTCGTGCTGCTGGACCATGGTGAATTCGCGCTGTGGCAGATCGACATCGAGCTGGCCGAGAGCGCGCCGGGTGTGCCGCGAGCCGCGGTGCTCGCCGACACCCGTGACGCCGGCCGGATGAACGCGGTGTTTGCGGCGCAGCGCCCGGAGCTGGTGTTCCATGCCGCCGCCCTGAAGCATGTGCCGATGGTCGAGCTCAATCCTTGCGAGGGGCTGCTCACCAACATCGTCGGCACCCGGCAGGTGGCGGACGCCGCCGAGCGCGCCGGTGCAAGTGCCATGGTGCTGATCTCGACCGACAAGGCGGTCAATCCGAGCAGCCTGATGGGCGCCTCGAAGCGAGCGGCCGAGATGTATGGCCAGGCGCTGGACATCGATGCGCGTCGGGCCGGCACGGGGATGCGGTGTGTGACCGTGCGCTTCGGCAACGTGCTCGGCAGCAACGGCTCGGTGGTGCCGCTGTTCAGCCGACAGCTTGCCCGCGGCGGGCCGCTCACCGTCACCCACCCGGAGATGCGCCGCTATTTCATGACCGTGCCGGAGGCGGTCGGCCTGGTATTGCAGGCGAGCGTGCTCGGCGTGGCTTCCGAGCAGGCGCCGGTGCAGTTGCGCGACGGCGGTATCTTCGTCCTCGACATGGGCAGCCCGGTGAAGATCGTCGATCTCGCCCGGCAGATGATCCGCCTCGCCGGGCTGCGGCCGGACCAGGATGTGGCGATCCGTTTCACCGGCCTGCGTCCCGGCGAAAAGCTCGCCGAGGAGCTGTTCCACGGCCGCGAGCCGCCGGTGCCGACGCGCCATCCCGGCCTGCTGATGGCGACCCCGCGCACTGCCGATCGCGCGGCCGTGGCCGTTGCCATCGGCGGCATCGAGGCGGCCTGTCGCGACGGCGATGCGGCGCGCGCCATCCGCCTGCTGGCAGGCCTGGTGCCGGAGTTCGCGCATAATCCGGAGGGGTCCGAGGACCTCGCAAAAGTCAACAGCAGTCTGGAGCGCGCGGCACCTTGAGCGAACCGATCGCCTTCCTTGATCTCGCCGCCCAGCAGGCGCGTATCGCCCCCGCCTTGCGTGCCCGGCTTGAGACGGTTTTGTCGCACTGCCAGTTCGTATTGGGCCCGGAAGTCCGCGCGCTCGAACAGCGGCTCGCCGACTATTGCGCAGCCGCGCACTGCGTCGGTGTCAGCTCCGGCACCGACGCGTTACAGATCGCGATGATGGCCGAGGGGATCGGCCGCGGCGATGCGGTGTTCCTGCCGGCGTTCACCTACACCGCCACCGCCGAGGTGCCGCTGCTGCTCGGCGCCACCCCGGTGTTCGTCGATGTCGATCCGCGGACCTTCCAGATCGACGCCGAGGCCCTGCGCGCGCGCATTGTCGCGGTGCGCCGCGCGGGCAGGCTGCGGCCGCGCGCGATCATCGGTGTGGATCTGTTCGGCCAGCCGGCGCCGTGGCCGGCCCTGCGCGCCATCGCCGCCGAGGCCGGGTTGTTCCTGCTCGATGACTGCGCGCAGAGCTTCGGCGCCAGCCTGTCGGGCCGCAGGCTGGGACGCGAGGCGGATGCCACCGCGATCAGTTTCTTTCCCTCGAAGCCGCTGGGTGGCTATGGCGATGGCGGCGCGCTGCTGACCGACGATGCCGACCGTGCGGCACTCTATCGCTCGCTGCGCACGCACGGCGAAGGCGAGACCCGTTACGAGGTGATCCGCACCGGCGTCAACGGCCGGCTCGATACGCTGCAGGCGGCGGTGCTCCTGGCCAAGCTCGACGTGTTCGACGAGGAACTCGTGCTGCGCGAGCGGATCGCCCGGGCCTACGATGCCGGCCTTGCCGAATGCGCCGTGGTGCCGGCGCGGGTGGCGGACAGCGACAGCGCCTGGGCGGTCTATTCGGTGCTGCTCGCCGATGCCCACGCCCGCGACGCGGCGCAGATGCGCTTGCGCGCGGCCGGCGTCCCGAGTGCGATCTATTATCCGCGGCCGCTGCACGACCAGCCGGCCTATCGCGACCATCACGACGGCAGTCCGCTACCGGTGTCCGAGAACCTGTCCACGCGCATCCTGGCGCTGCCGATCCATCCCGACCTCGACGAGGCCTCCGTCGCGCGGGTGATCGCCGCCTTTGCGCAATAAGTGACACGACAAGAGGTGCACCTCGAGAGTGGGCGTCAGCACCTCTTCGATCCATTGCATGAATGCGCGGACGCGGCGCGACAGGTTGTTTCGATGGGCTATCACGAGGGACATGTCGAGCGGGTCGGGGCGGAAATCCGGGAGAATTCGACCAATGCTCCGCTCTCGAGATGTCGGCGTATTCCTGTATTAGAGCGACCTGCCGGTCGGTGCTCGAGACCTCCAACTCCCATTTGGGAAGGGCGGCCATGAAGTCCGGCAAGGCCGGCACGATGATCGTGCGGGCCAGTTCGGTTGGCAGATCGACCCGAAGGCGCCCATGCAGTGCTACGCGATCTCCCGCGAACATCGAATGCAGGTCGTCTACCTCGGCCAACAGGTCGCGCGCGCGCGTGGAACGCTCGTCCGTCTTCCGTTAGCTGCACGCTGCGCGTCGTCCGGTGCAGCAGCCTCACGCCAACATCTTCTTCCAGTCTGCGAACCGCGGTCGAGGCCCTCCCCTTTTGAATGCCCAGGCTGTCGGCCGCGCGTGTGAAGCTCCCGGTTTCAGCGACCCTTATGAAAACCAGGAGGGGCTCAAGATTCTGCATGGCGGCGGCTATTGATCCCCGAACGGACAACAATGCGTTCGCATTTTCGGCGGTTTATCACAAAAGCGAAGCACGGTATTCCTCGGGCAGGCAGCGCTGGCGGTTGCATCGTCAGCCCAAGGAGGCGCTATGACCCTACCCGGCATCACCACCGCAATCGTCTATCATTCAGGCTATGGGCACACGAAACGCATGGCGGAAGCTGTCGCCGGAGGTGCTGCCGCTTCGCTGATCGCGATCGACGCTGAAGGCAACATCCCGGAGTCTGGGTGGGAAACGCTCAACGCCGCGGACGCCATCATCTTCGGCTCGCCGACCTACATGGGCGGCCCGAGCTGGCAGTTCAAAAAGTTTGCCGACACTTCTTCAAAGCCTTGGTTTGAAGACAAGTGGAAAAACAAGATTTTTGGCGGCTTCACCAACAGCGCCAGTATCAATGGCGACAAGCTGAACACGCTACAATACTTCGTTCTGCTGGCCGGCCAGCACGGCGGGATTTGGGTCAGCCTCGCCATGAAGCCGGCAAACGTCAAGGCATCCAGGCGCGACGATCCGAACAGGATGGGCTCATATATCGCGCCGATGGCGCAATCGGACGCGGATGCGGCGCCAGGCGACATGTCGGCGGGCGACCTTGAGACCGCTCGGCTTTATGGCGTCCGTGTCGCGGAAATCGCCAGCCGTTTTTCGGCTGTAGCGAGCGCCTCAGCCTCCACCCGATAAGGCCATGCGCGGTTGAGTGGCCTCTCATACCAGCCGCCCTCCCGCGCGACCGGTATCAGAGTCTTCTTTCGCGCGTGGCCGCCCCGCCAACCCCACGCGCATACCGGTCGGCCCGGAGGGCTGCCGGTATCAGGGTTCGCCTTGCGCCGGGAGCGCGCGTGCCTTTATTGTATGAGTAATCCCGCACGCGTGCGACCGAGAGAGACCCTCATGCCAGACAGCCTCGAGACGAGAGCCAAGCCGCGCCTGCGTTCCCGCGCCTGGTTCGACAACCCGCACAATCCGGACATGACGGCTCTGTATCTCGAACGCTACATGAATTTCGGCCTGTCGCAGAAGGAGCTGCAATCCGACCGGCCGATCATCGGCATCGCCCAGACCGGGTCTGACCTGTCGCCGTGCAACCGCCATCACATCGTGCTGGCCGAGCGGCTGCGCGAGGGTATCCGCGAGGGCGGCGGCATCGCCATCGAGTTCCCGGTGCACCCGATCCAGGAGACCGGCAAGCGTCCGACCGCCGGGCTCGATCGCAACCTCGCTTATCTCGGCCTGGTCGAGATCCTGTACGGCTATCCCATCGACGGTGTGGTGCTGACCATCGGCTGCGACAAGACCACGCCGGCCTGCCTGACCGCGGCGGCGACGGTGAACATCCCGGCGATCGCGTTTTCGGTGGGCCCGATGCTCAACGGCTGGCATCAAGGCGAGCGCACCGGCTCTGGCACCATCGTCTGGAAGGCGCGCCAGATGCTGGCCGCCGGCGAGATCGACTATGACGGGTTCGTCAAGCTGGTCGCCTCCTCGGCGCCGTCGACCGGCTATTGCAACACCATGGGCACGGCGACGACGATGAACTCGCTGGCCGAGGCTTTGGGCATGCAGTTGCCGGGTGCGGCGGCAATCCCGGCGCCCTATCGCGACCGCCAGGAATGCGCCTTTCTGACTGGCCTGCGGATCGTCGAGATGGTGCGCGAGGATCTCAAGCCGTCGCAGATCCTCACGCGCGAGGCGTTCATTAACGCAATCCGGGTCAATTCCGCGATCGGCGGCTCGACCAACGCGCCGATCCATCTGAACGCGCTGGCTCGCCATGTCGGCGTCGATCTGCCGATCGAGACTTGGCAGACCGCCGGGCGCGACATCCCGCTGCTGGTCAATCTGCAGCCGGCCGGCGAGTATCTCGGCGAGGACTACTACCATGCCGGTGGCGTGCCGGCGGTGGTGCATGAATTGATGGGCCAAAGGCTGATCCACGAGGACGCGCTGACGGTCAACGGCCGCAGCATCGGCGAGAACTGCCGCAATGCGACGATCCAGGACGACCGGGTGATCCGCCCCTACGACAAGCCGCTCAAGCAGCGTGCCGGATTCCTGGTGCTGAGCGGCAATCTGTTCGAGTCCGCGATCATGAAGACCAGCGTGATCTCCGACGCCTTCCGCGCCCGCTATTTGGACGATCCGAACGATCCGGAAGCCTTCGAGGGCCGCGCGATCGTCTTTGACGGGCCGGAGGACTACCATGCGCGCATCGACGATGCGGCGCTCAACGTGACCGATTCCGACATCCTGGTGATGCGCGGTGCCGGACCCGTTGGCTATCCGGGGGCGGCGGAGGTGGTCAATATGCGGCCGCCGAACTACCTGATCACCAAGGGTATCGAGGCGTTGCCCTGCATCGGCGACGGCCGCCAGTCGGGCACCTCGGGCTCGGCGTCGATCCTCAACGCGTCGCCCGAAGCCGCCGCCGGCGGCAATCTCGCTGTGCTACGCACCGGCGACCGGCTGCGCGTCGACATGCGCCGCGGCCGGGTCGACATGTTGATCGACGACGCCGAGATCGCGGCGCGCCGCGCGGCCTTGCAGCAAGCCGGCGGCTTCGCCTATCCCGCGAGCCAGACGCCTTGGCAGGAGTTGCAGCGCTCCGTGGTTGGCCAACTACAGACCGGCGCGGTGCTGGAGCCGGCGATTGCTTATCAGCGCATTGCTCAAACAAAAGGTCTGCCGCGCGACAACCATTAGGGGTTTTAGCGGGTCAGCGTAGCCTGAACCCCGGCATGGTACCGGAAGGGCTGCTCCTCGATACGAGACCGTTTCCAACGCTCGCTTGCTTTCGAAGTTGGGGGTGCAGGGTATGCCAATGGGAGTCACAGGGTGACTACCTCGCCAAGTGGTGCTACATCATGTGCCTGGCCGAGGCAGGGCGTCGGCGCTGACGGGGACGGGTGATGGAGCTTTCGATACGTGAGGTCAAGGCACGCTTTGCCGAAGCGGCGGGTGCCGCGTCGCGTGGCGAGCGGGTTGTGGTGACCCGGCATGGTCGACCTTTCGTCGAGCTGGTGGTGGCACTAGGCGGGTCGGGCATGGATTTTGAGAAGGCTGCCCGTGTCCGCCGTGATCTTGGCTTGGACGGTCTGACGGTCGGTTTGCCGCCCGATTTTGATGATCCGGCGTTCAGCCGGCAGGTGCTGGGCCTTGAGGATTGAGGCTGCTGCTTGATACGCATATCGCGATCTGGGCAGTGCTTGCTCCTGAGGCGCTGACGCGAGCCGAGCGCCTACAAATGGAAGAAGCCGACGCGCCGCTGGTGCTTTCGGCGGTGGTGGTGTGGGAACTCAGGCTGAAATGGCACAGCCTGCACGTCTCCGGGGCACGCAAGGGTGTGCTTGAACCGGCCTCAATGGTAGCGTTCGCCACGGCGATGGCGTGGGAGTTGTTGCCGCTGACCGCGCGCCATGCGGCAGCACGGCTTGCAACACCGCTCGCCCACAAGGATCCGTTCGACGAATTGCTGCTTGTCCAGGCGCAGGAGGAGGGAATGCGCTTGGTGACCCGCGACGCAAGGCTCACGGCCCACCCATTCGCGGCTGCCTAACGAATGGATTCTCAAGGCTAGCCTTGAGCGGGTGCAGGGCAGAGCCCTGCTGCTCAGACCGACGTAACCCCATGCAGCGTAATAAGGGCGCCGTCGCTAAGGTGCAGAACCGTGCTGCCGCCGGTCTGGGTGGCGCTGGCGATACCGGCGATGATGTGGTCGGTGCCGGGGCGGTAGCCGTAGATGTCCATGGTGCCGCTGGTAGCGCTGAAGCTGTCGGCCTGGCCGGTGCCGCCGAAGATTTGTGCGTTGCCGGCGCTGACGATGTTGGCGAAGCCGCTGCCGGTGTCGGCGATCGAGGTGCCGGAGAGGTTGACGACGTCGAAGCCGGAACCGAGGAAGAAGGTGTTGGTGCCGATGGCGTTGCCGCCAATGAGGGTTTCGTTGCCGGTTCCGGCCACAAAATAATCGCCGCCATTGCTGCCGCCGGTGAGGCGGTCGCCGTTGCCGCCGGCGTCGAGCACGGTGCCGAGCCCGGAATTGCTGCCGGTCAGCAGGTTGTTGCCGGCCGCACCGCCTTCGAACCAGCCGCCGCCGGCGGCGGCACTGATGGTGGCGGAGCCGGCGCTTTCGATGACGTCGGCGTAGCCGGTGCCGCCGGTATATTGGGTGGGGCCGCTGCTGAAGATGGTCTGGTTGGCGCTCGCACCGGTGATGGTGGCGGCGCCCGCCAGCACCAGCGTGCCGCCGCCGGCTGCGTAGTTCAGCGCGCCGCTGCCGCCGAACACGGTGGTGGCGGCGGCGCCGCCGGTGATGGTGGTGGCGTTGGTGCCGAGGATGAATTCGTTGTTGCTGCCGTTGAGTGCGACGGTGCCGGCGGCGCTGCCGAACGCGAAGAAGCGGTTGGCATTGCCGGTAATGGTGTCGGTGGCGCCTTGCGCGAGGCTGCTGATGATGTTGGTGTTGCCGACGACGGTGAAGCCGTTGCGGTTGTCGGTGAGATTGTTGTTCGAGCCGGTGATGGTTTCGACGGCGCTGGCATCGGCGACGACGACACCATCGGTCTGATAGCGGGCGACGGTGTAGAGTGGGGCGGTGGTGCCGGTGAACACCTCGGTGTAGAGCAGTTTGCCGCTCAGATCGCTGATTGCGGCGGTCTCGTGCCCGACGCCGGTGTAGGTCAGGGCATAGCTGTCGGTTTTGGTGTTGATCGTGCCGCCGGTCAGCAGGCCGGCCGCGTTTTCCTGGATGGTGCAGGCGGTGACGGTGGTGGGGTCGATGCCGAGGAAGTTGCGAGCACCGGCGCCGGTGTAGCTGGTCCAGTAGGTCGACAGGAAGGTGCCGCCGAGGATCGGCGTGTTCCAGAACTGGCTGGCGAGATAGCTCTTCGCCTGGCCTTCGTCGTGGATGGTCTGCAGCAGCTTCAGTTCGTCGGTGTCGCGGGTGAGGTCGCCGGCCGGATTGAACAGGCCGAGGCCACCGGCCATGTCGGAGGGCACCGGGTTTGAGGCCAGGCTGGCGTCGATCTGCGCCTTGATCTGCGCCTGGTCGTAGGACGAGGTGCCTTCGCTGGCGAACTCGGTCAGGGTCGCCTGATCGGAGGAGTAGGCGCCGAGTTCGTTCTGCACGTAGATCGGGGAGAGCGTCGGATCGAACCAGTGTCCGAGCTCGTAGCCGAGAATGCCGACGAAGACGGACGCCGGGGTGACGCTGTCGTAGGGTGCGGTCAGGCTGCCGCCGGCATAGGACAACTGGCTGTCGTTGTAGTTGGCGAGGCCGGTGAAGTCGATGACGTCGGAATGATAGGAGCTGTCCGCGCCCTCACCGGTGTTGTTGGTCAGTTGGACGACGGTCTGGCCGCCTGAGACGTCCTTGGTTGCGTCGAGCTGCTGGATTTCGGCGACCAGCAGCGGTGATCGATTGATGAGGTTGCAGGCATCGGACAGGAAGTTTGGGTTGTCGGCGTTGAACTGCGGGAGGACAGCAGAAAATAATGGGTCGTTGACGGAAATAGGCACGTCTGGTGTCCCCGGACTCGTTCTGAGGGACAACGCATATCTCAAAAATGCGCGTCATGAAAGGAACGCCTCGGCGGTGCGCAGGCTGAGCGCCATGATGGTCAGCGCCGGGTTGGCGGGCAGGGCGCTTGGGAATACAGAGTTGTCGCAAATCCATAAATTCGGGATGTCGAAGCTGCGGCCGTGCGGGTCGACCACGTTGCGAGCGGGGTCGTGTCCCATCCGGCAGGTGCCGATGGTGTGAGCGGCGCGCTCGAAGGTCCAGATGTCGGTGGCCCCCGCCGCCTGCCAGATTTCGGTCAGTTTTGCTGCCGCGTGCCGGCTCATCGCGCGCTCGTTCTCGCCATAGCTGAACCACACGCGCGGCTTGGGCAGGCCGGTCGTGTCGGTCTCGTCGGAAAGCTCGAGAAAATTGCCGTCTGACGGGAGGCATTCGCCGTTGATGCCGATCCCGGCGGTATGGTTGTAGCCGTCGATGGCGCGGGTGAGGGCCTGGCCGAACAGGCCGCGGCCGCGGGCGAGCTGCATCGCCCAGGTGACCGGGACGATGCCCAGGCTCTGGACCAGGTAGCCGCCGGCGAAATCGGCGTCGGGGGCGCGGATCAGATCCTCGGTGATCAGCGAGGCCGGAAAGCCCTTATTGGGGCGCATCTCCGGCTCGAAGGTGCCCCAGACCTGGGTGGCCACGTGCGCCATGTAATTGCGGCCGACCTGTCCGCTGGAATTGCACAAACCCAGATGCAGCAGCAGACGCGGCGTCTCGATGGCACCGGCGCAGACGAACAGGGCCGCGCATTTCTGCCGGTAGTCGCGGCCCTGGTGGCGATAGGCGACGGCGGTGACGCGGCCGCTTCTGTCGCGCAGGATGTCATGGGCAAAGCAATCGGGACGGATTTCGGCGCCGGCGCGGACGGCGCGCGGCAGGTAGGTCACGTCCATCGAGGCCTTGGCGCCGACCCGGCAGCCCTGGTGGCAGTGGCCGCAGTTGATGCAGGCGTAGCGCATGGCGCCGTCCGGCTGGACGGCATCGCGCGACAAAGCGGCGACCGGCGCCTGGGTGCTGCGGATGCCGAGTGCGTTGCAGCCGGCCTGCATCATCTGCGCCGGCGCGTTGAGCGCCACAGGCGGCATCGCATAACGGCGCGTTGGGTCCCATGGATAATGCGCGGGTCCGCTGACGCCGATATCGGCCTCGGCGCGCACGAGGAACGGCAGCAACTCGGGGTGGGTAAGGGGCCAATCCTCGCCTACGCCAAACTCCGCGCGGATGGAGAGGTCGCGCGGGTCCGGGCGCGGTGTGTAGGCGCCCCAATGCAAGGTCGAGCCGCCGACTCCGGTGCCGCTGTTGTTGGCGCCGAACGCTTCGCCCGGCTCGCCGGCGCTGAGACGCTCGCCCAGCCAATAGAGGTCGGCGGCGGCGATCTCGTCGGCGGCGAACTCCTCCGGCTCGCGGTTGCTGCCGGCCTCCAGCGCCACCACACGCAGACCTGCCTCGGCCAGCCGCGCGAGCAACGGGGCGGCGCCGGCGCCGGTGCCGATGACCACGGCATCGACGATCTCGTCGCGGCCATGGCGGGCCATCGCATCGAGCTTCACGCCGGCAACTCCGCTGTCGGCTCCCACTCGTCGCGTTCGCCGGCGAGGGTGCGCACGAAGCCGGGCTTTGGCTCGCCGTCGCCGCCGTAGCCGATGCCGCCATAGCCGATGCGCGACAAGGTCGCGGGGTGCGCGACGTAATGGCGCACCGCGGCGGCGCGGACATCCTCGAACCAGAGCCGCATCCCTGCTGCATCAAACGGCGCGTCCGCGGCTCCGGCCTCGCTCGCGGCGATGCGGTGCAGCAGCGCGTCCTGGCGGCTCGCGTTGAAAGCGGCGAAGCCGCCATCAGCCAGAATGTCGAGGCTGCGCAGTCCAGCGCGGTAGGCGAGCAGGTCCGGCGGCAGACGCGCATGGCGCCAGCCGTCGCCGGTGCCCTCGGCGAGTTCGCGGTCGATGCATGCCGCGAGGTCGATCAGCGCCGGGCCCGGTTGCGGCAGCACGCGCGCCATGACCGTGCGCAAGGTATCGCGCTCGGCGACCGTGAGGGCCGCGGATGCGTCGTCGTTGGGGGCAATGCGCGCCAGCAGGGCGGCGCGGGTGCGCGTGCTGACCCGGTCGGAATGCAGCAGCCGCCAATAGGTCTCACTGATGCACGCGGGGGGTGGGGCCGCGTGCTCGGCGATCAGCCGGGCAACGTCCGCGGGACGCTCCAGCGGCAGCAGGTGTCCAGCGCCGTCGAGCACCACCAGGCGGGCATCCGCGAAATGCCGCGCGGCGAGGGCACGTTGTGCCGCCGGACCGAGATCGCCGTCCTCTCCGCCTGCGATCAGCAAAGTAGGGGTGCGCAACACGCCGATGCGTGACGTCCAGTCCTCGCGGCTGCCGGCTTCGAGCCATGCGGCCCAGGCCTCGGGATGGGCGCGCAGCACGTCGTCCACCGCCTGCCGCGTAGCCGCGCCCTGCAGCGGTGCGCCGACATTGCGGGCGATGAAGCGTTCCGCCTGGTCGCGGCTGGTCTGCGCGGAGCCGGCGAACCAGCCCAGCATTTCCTGTCGCACGGCTTCGGCCATCGGCTCGGGGCCGGGCGGCGAGCCGGCCAACAGCACCAGGCCGACGAGCCCGGCGAGACCCGGCTCGCCATCCTCGGCGCGTCGCGCCAGGCAGGCCGCGATCTTGGCTCCCATACTGTGTCCGGCGATGAGCCAGCGGGCGGGCGCGCGTGCGAGGATCGTCTCGACAACGCAGCCGGTCATTTCAGTGACCGAGTAGCCCAGGCTGGCGGCGGCGTCACCGAACCCGGAGAGATCGACCGTCACGCAGGTGACCGTGCCGTCCAGATGCCGCGCCACCGCATCCCATTCTCGTCCGCTGCCGCCAAGGAAATGCAGGCAGAACACGGTTGTGGGATTGCTTGACGATGACATGCGGGCGGCGGCCTCCTGGACGGCTGCCGCATCTGGTGACGCAACATCGGCGATCAAGCGCCGCTCCTGAGACGGTGATGGTCGCTTCAGCCAGGCGGCAGCGGCGTGCAGGCGACCGCGGCGGCGCGCGCCAACACGATCATGCGACGCGCCGCGACCGCGCCGCCGGCCATCTCGCCGGCGAGATGGGCGAGCAGCGGGGTGCTCAGTGCCGCGTGCGCCGCGCTATTGACCGCGACCTCGGTCACCGCCGCGGCACTGGCCGCGAACGCGGTGCGACGCAGCAGCGACAACGTCCCGAACAGTCCCGGCCGCAGCCCGTACACCGCCGCCACCTGGCGGATCAGCCGCAGGCCGCGCCAGCTTATCAGCAGCACCACCAGCGCCGGCGCGGGGGCCGCCGCCATGCCGGCGACCACCTGGAGTGCTGCCCTGCGGCCGAGCGCGTCGGCACGCGCGCGCAAGCCGGCCTCGATCCCGGCGCGCAGCAGCGGCACGATGGCATCCGGATCGTTCAGCGCGGCGAGCGCCGGGGCGACGCGGGCTGCGTCCTCGTTGGGTCCGAGTCGGGCGAGCCAGCGCCTGGCCGCGCGGGCGCGCGCCTGCGCATCGTTGCCGGCGAGATCGCGATGCAAGGTGTCCACGGCGGCCAGCCGCAGCAACCCGCGCAGCTCGCGCGCGATCCCGAGCAGGATGAGCCCGAAGCCGGTCGCCGCGACCGCGAGCGTGAGCCAGCCGAGCACCGGCGAGCGGCGGAACTCGTCGGCGACGAAATTGCCGGTTTGCAGGCCGGCAAGCCCGATCGCCAGCACCGCGAAGCCGCACAGCGCCAGCACCGGCATACTCCAGGCGGGCATGCTCCAGGCGGGGCGCTCCGGCAGCGGCACGGAGGGCTCTATTGCCTCCAGCCGGTCTGCACGGCCGGATTCGCGTTCTATACGAGGGGCAGGGTGGGGCGCCACGCGCGGCTCGCCAATGGTCAAAGGACATCCTCCAGCAGGAACCCGAGCAGCTCCGCGATGGCGAGGTTGGGCACACGGTCCGCGTGCAGCCGCATCGGCTCGAAGCGCGGCAAGGTGAGGAAGGGATGCGTCCAGAAGCCGGCATCGGGCGGCCGGTCTGGCACCTCGCCCGGGTAGGAGCGGGTCATCGTGGTCTCGCCGAGCACCCGTCCGCGCACCGCCGAGACCGGATGGCCGTCGAGGGTCCAGACGAAATCCTCGGTGCAGCGTGCGGCGGCGACGGCAAATGCCGCGGTCTTCGGGCCGCCCGCGATACCGGTCATGGTGCGCATCAAGCCCGCGAGGTTGCCGCGTTGCCGTTCGGCGACATGGTCGGCCTTGCTGGCAATGAATGCGACCCGCCGGATCACGCGTCCGGGCCTGCGCAGCTTTGCCAGGCTGGCCAGCGCCTCGCGCCAGGAGCCCTGCCAACGCAGCGCCGACGCTGCCGCCGAGAGCGAGGCGCGCACATCGGCAAAGGCGAGCGGGCCGGCCTGCAGCGCGCTGAGCAGGTCGGCCAGCACCACCAGCCGGTCGACATCGCCAAACAGCGGCGCGACCAGCCCGTCGCGTACGGCATCGACATAGGCGTCGTAGCGGCGCGCCAGCAGCCGGTGCAGCCCGCCGGCACCGCGGGCGGGAAAGAACATCTCCCAGGGCGGCGGCGCGCCGGGAGCGGGCATCAGAAAGCGTCCGGGCTGCAGCATCGACAGGCCGGCCTCGTCGCGCAGCCGTTCCAGCAGGCGGCGATACAGCCGGTGCCCGGCTTCGGCGAGGCTCTCGTCAAGTGCCGCGTTGGCCGGCAGGCCGGTGCAAAAGGCCAGGAAGTCGCGGGCCAGCGGCGCCAGCGCCGGCTGCTGCAGTCGGGCCAGCGTGTCGGCCGACCAGTGCTCGTAGGATTGGGCGACCAGCGGCAGGTCGAGCAGCCACTCGCCTGGGTAGTCGAGCAGTTCCAGACGCAGCCGCCGCGGCGGCAGCGACGGCGTGCCGAGTTCGAGATCGATCGCCAGCAGGGCGACCGCGTCGGTGCGCTCCGGCCAGCGCGGCGGATCGGCGGCGAGCGCGGCCAGGTGGCGCGCCTGGTCGAAGCGCGGGATCGTCGCCGCCCCCGTCGGCGCCAGCCGGGCCGAGCGGATCGCACCCCCGACTGCATTGGACGCCAGCAGGCTGGAGGCGAGCGAGGTCAGCAGCACCGTCTTGCCGGAGCGCGCGAGACCGGTGACGCCGATCCGCAGCACTCTGGGCCGTACGTAGTCGAGCGGGCTGCGGATGCGGGGGATCTGCGGTTGCACGTCGCTGGCGTCTCCAAGTCGAAATTCGTCTTCAAACGATAACGTTAATGACCTTCAATGTTTCAGCGCCAAGCCATAACAACGGCGCGGCCCCGTCACTGCTTCAGGAACCCATCCATGTCGCGTCGCTTTCGCCTGAACAGTACGAGCGCTGTCGCCGCGGCGGCCTTTGTCGTGCAGCCGCTGGTTGCTTCGTGCGGGCAGCCTGCAAGTGATCTCGCCTCGCGAAATCCGTCCGATGCAAGCATGGTCGTGCTGGCGCCGCCGTCGAGCAAGGCGGTGTCGGCGATGATGCATTCGCCGACCAGCGAGCCGGTGCTGTCGCACGCGGCCAAGCTCGCCTTGCTGCGCCGCAAGGTGAAATACGTGTTCGTGCTGTTCCAGGAGAACCGCGCCTTCGACATGCATTTCGGCACCTATCCGGGCGCGCGCGGCCTGTTCAGCAAGCCGATCGACAAGACGCCTGGCTTCGAGCAAAAGCTGGTCGACACCAACGGCAAGGTCGGCACCATCTCGCCGTTCCTGATGCCGGCCACCGTCACCAACGTGAACGGCAGGACCGTGCAGATCTACCCGGCCGACACCGCGTCCGTCGACCACTCGCATACCGGTTACCTCAACAGCCTCGATTTTGCGCGCAAGGTTGCGCAAAACGACCGCTACGCGCTGAACGAGGAGGGCCTGACCACGAATGCGCAGGGCAGGATCGTCTCGCTGAAGACGGGCGTCGCGGCCACCAGAAATCCGACGCTCGTGCAAAAGCAGATGGGGGAAGTGGTGATGGCGCACGATGATTGCGGCACTGTGCCGTTCCTGTGGCGGTTCGCGGATCATTTCACACTGTTTGACAACATGTACCAGACCATCATCGGACCCTCGTCTCCGAACGCGATTGCGATGATCGCGGGCCAGTCCGGCGTGACCCAGTGGGCGCTGCATCCGCGGGCCGGCGGCAACAAGACCAATCCAATGGTGGCCCGGAGTGGCGTTGAGCCGGTGGTCACCGACGCTGGCCCGTACGCCGGATCGAACTTAGATGTCACCCCGAACAAGCCGCCCTATGGCCGGAACCACATATCGGCGGCGACTCCGTCCCTCAACCAGACCTATGCAACCCTGCCGCTTTCCTTCATGGGCCGGGCGATCGGGACCACCGTGCGGTCCGATCTCAATCCGGCCCTGGACCTGCTGGATGTGCAGGACGATATCCGCGCCATTGCCAGCGACAAGGTGGCGCCGACCAACTGGGGTTGGTACCAGGAAGGCTACGACCTCGAGCCGACCGACACCAGCGGCACGCCGACGCACGACACCTACATCACCCACCATAACGGTCCGCAATATTTCGGCTATGTCGGCGACAACCCGAAAGTCGTTTTAAACCTGCACGGGCTCGGCGACTTCTACAGCGATGTCGCGGCGCAAAAGCTGCCGGCCAAGGGCGGCGTGTTCTACGTACGGGGCGGCTACGGCAACAATGACGGCCTGGCTCCGATCGACCCGAACCCGGCGGTGCGGGCGGCGTTCGAGGGGAACGACGACCATCCGGGATACTCCGATACGCAGATCGCGGAGTCGTTGCTGGCCGACGCGGTCAATGCGATCGCCGCCTCGCCATACTGGAAGGACAGCGCCATCATCATCACCTACGATGAGACCGACGGTTTTTACGACCAGGCGCTCCCGCATATTCGCCAGCTCGATCCCGAGGGCAATCCGCTCTCCGGCGGCCCGCGCATCCCGCTGATCATCATCTCGCCGTACAGTCGCGCGCATGCGATCAGCCATGAATATGACGAGCACAGCTCGGTCATCAAATTCATCAACGAGCTGTTCGGCCTGACCCCGCTCGCCGACCTGCCCGACGAGGTGAAGGGACGCAAGCTCGGGAGCCAGGAGTTCGGCCAGGGCGGCCTCGAGCCGGACGACGGCGCCGACAGCGAGGCGGGAGACCTGTTCTCCGCGTTCGACAATTCGCGCCTGACCGGCGATATGCGGCCGCTGCCGGCAAGCTATGCGGAAATCCCCGCCTTGATCGTCCACACGCTGCCGCATTACGGCGGCCAGGGATGTGCCGTGCTGAACATCACCCCAACCGACTACGCAGCCGGCAAGCTGATCGATCCGGCGCCGTCGGACTTCAATCCGCGTCCGCGGACCACGCCCGGCATCCCGACCGCGGCAAGCTGGACACCGTGATCCGCCGGCTGGCTCTGCTCGCATGCGTGGTGCCGTTTGCGGCGCAGGCGAGCCCGTCGCACACCCTCGACGCCGCGCGGGCGCACCACGCGCTGGCTTGCGGCGTCGTCGTCGAGCAGGAGGATTTCACCAAGACTGACAGCCACGGCGATCTGTCGGTGTTCTCGTCGCAAATCTGCCGCGCCATCGCGGCAGCGTCGCTTGGCGATGCAAACGAGGCGCATCTGGTCGGGTTTCCCGACGATCCACACGGGATTGCCGCACTCCGCATGGGCAGCGTCGCGGTTCTCGTCGGCACCACGCCGAATGCGGCCAGTGAGACGCTCAATCATCTGCGCTTCTCGCCGACCCTGTTCATCGACGGTCAGGGGTTCCTGCTGCCACGCAGCCTGCACGTGCACGATCTCGCGGGCCTGCGCGGACATACCATCTGCTTCCTGTCGGAGACGCCGGCGGATGGCGGTCTCGCCGCGTGGCATCAACACGCGGGCATTGGTCTCATGTCCGACCCTTACGAAGAGGCGGGCGAGATGGAGGCGGCCCTCACCGCGGGTCATTGCCAGGCGATCACCGCGGATGTGTCGACGCTCGCCAACATGCGCGCGGCTTTCCACGGGCGCGTCGCGGACTTCGAGATCCTTGCCCAGCGTATCACCTATGACCCGTTCGCGGCGGCCACGCGCGCGGATGACTCCACCTGGACCACCCTGGTCGCCGATGTCGTGACCGCCCTGATCGAAGCGGACCAGGACGGCATTACCCGCGGCAATCTAGCACAGGCCGAACAGCTTGCCCAAAGCAGCACGGGGTCCTACGCCCGCCGTCTGCTCGGCCCGACCCCGGGGCTCGCAAGCCTGCTTGGCCTGCGCGATGGGTGGGCAGCACGGGCACTGGCCGTGGGCGGCAATTACGGCGAGATCCTGGCCGCCACCACCGGCCCCGGCAGCCGGCTCGATCTGCCGCCAGGGCCGAACGCGCTCTGGAACGCAGGCGGTCTGATCGGCGCCGCCGCGATTGAGTGAGCCGAACTCACTGTTCGCACAACGCCCAGGTCTCGCCCGCAAACCACGGATTGGTCTGCGGCTCGCGCCGGTGCCAGATCAGCCGGCGAACCCGGGAAGGCTGCCCATCGAGAAAGGCTTGGCGCATCCGGTCCCGGTAGTCCGGTGCCATAGGCGCTGCGGCCTCGGCCCCGATGAAATAGGCCCGACCAAGAAACCGGGCGGCAAACCCGGTCTCGTCTCGCGTTATCATGAAACCGCCGCCGGCGATGAACGTCTCTCGGGGAAATCCGAGCGGGAAGACCAGCCGGCCGCCGTCATGCAGGGCCTCGACCCAGGGTGCCATGGGCCGCTCGACCCCGAAATTGACATAGACGCAGTCCGCGGGCGCGTCCGGAAGTGCGGTGCCGTCTGCTTCGACAACACGCACGTTCTTGTAACCCTCGAGGTTGGCCCGAGCGACTGCCGCCAGGATTGGATCGCGTTCGACCGCGACGACGCTCCCGTCCGGTCCGACAAGCTCCGCCAGGATTGCGGTGTAATATCCCGCTCCGGCGCCGATATGAAACACCCGCTCGCCCGGCCGCGGCCCGATCGCGTGCAACCAGTGCGCATGCAAGGAGGGGCTGCCGTTGTTGACGCCGCGTGCGGGATCGAGCGCGAAAACCAGATCCTGATATACGGCGACCGGGTCGCTGATCGGTGTGTCGCGGTATTCCCCGGAGGCGCTCATTGTCTTCCAGGGCGGATCACCAAGGAATCGCTCGCGCGCGACCCGTGAAAACGCGGACTCCAGCGGCGCGTCCGTGATCCCCTGGGAGGTCAAAATCTGCCGTGCATAGGCCCTGCGTACGAGCAGGAGCTCGGAGGGTGTGAACGGTTCGGACATGGTGCTATGTGCCGGAGAGTTGCGCGCGGATCCGCTTCTTGTCGATCTTGCCGGTGGCGCCGAGCGGAATTACGGGCACGAAACGGACTTCGTCGGGCATCCACCATTTTGCAATCCGGCCGTCCAGCAATGCGATGAAGTCGGCGGCCTCGGCACTCTCACCGGGCTTGAGCTGCACCAGCAGCAGTGGTCGTTCGCCCCATTTCGGATGCGCCACCCCGACCACCGCGGCGAGGAGTGCCTTCGGGTGGCCGGCGGCGATGTTCTCGATCTCGACGGAGCTGATCCATTCGCCGCCGGATTTGATGATGTCCTTGGAGCGGTCGGTGATCTGCATGAAACCGTCGGCATCGATGCTGGCGACGTCGCCGGTATCGAAAAACCCGTCCTCGTCGAGCACGCTCGTCTCGTTTCCGAAATAGGCGCGCGCGACGATGCCGCCGCGTGCGCGCAGATAGCCGGCGTTGCGGCCGTCCTCGTCGAGACGGCGACCCTGCTCGTCGACGATTTTGAGGTCGATGCCGAGTGGGGGTCGGCCTTGCTTGACGCGAAACCGGATCTGCTCCTCGAACGGCAGGCTGCCCATCTCGCCGGCCGGCTTGCCGGTGCTGCCGAGCGGCGAGGTCTCGGTCATGCCCCAGGCATGCACGACGTCGACGCCGTAGCGGTCGTGAAAGGCGCGGATCATGCTCTCCGGGCAGGCGGCGCCGCCGATCAGGACGCGCTTGAGTGTCGACAGGCGTTGTTTGGTCTCGTCGAGATAGGCCAACAGCATCTGCCACACCGTGGGTACTGCCGCGGAGAAGGTGACGCCCTCGGTTTCGATCAGCTCGTGCAGGGAGGCGCCGTCGAGCTTCGCCCCCGGCATCACCATCTTGGCGCCGACCGCCGGTCCGGCGAAGGGCAGGCCCCAGCCGTTGGCGTGGAACATCGGCACCACCGGCAGCACGACATCGGTGGCCGACAGCGCCATGACGTCGGGCTGGATGGCCATCAACGCGTGCAGGAAGTTCGAACGGTGTGAGTACAGCACGCCCTTGGGATTGCCGGTGGTGCCGGAGGTGTAGCAGAGCCCGGCCGCGGTCTCTTCGCTGAAGCGGCCCCAGTCGCAGTGATCCGAGGCATCGCGTATCCAGTCCTCGTACGCGATCAGGGGTGCGGCGTGCGTGGTCAGCGCGTCGGCCAGCACGACGATCCGCCGCACGCTGGGCATCGCCGCGAGCCGTTCGAGCAGCAGCGGCACGAACGGCGGATCGGCGAGGATGATGCGGTCCTCGGCATGACCCACGATCCAGCAGATCTGATCGACATGCAGGCGCGGGTTGATGGTGTGGCAGACCACGCCGATGCCCATCGTGCCATACCAGGCTTCCAGATGGCGCGCGGTGTTGAAGCCGAGGGTGGCGACGCGGTCGCCCGGGGCGATGCCGTCGGCGAGCAGGGCGCTGGAGAGTCGCTTGGCACGGTTGTGGATCGCGGCATAGGTGCTGCGCACGATCGGCCCCTCGATGGAGCGCGTGACCACGACGCGGGTGGCGTGCCGGGTGGCCGCGTAATCGATGATCCTGTCGAGCGTCAGCGGCCAATCCTGCATCAGGCCAAGCATTGCCGTCTTCCCCCACGATTACGCCACGCCGCAGGCTAGTGCACCGACCCAGACAAAGCGAACAGCTTTGTCTGGGTCTAAGGTGCCCTAGCATACTGACAACGTGCAGCTTTGACCCAAACAGACCTGTAAGGTCTGTTTGGGTCGCTGCACTAGGTCTGAGGCGACGCGCGCGGAAGGGCCATGCTTGCCAGCAGACGCGTCGTCAGCGCCCGCATCGCCGCGGGCTCGCCGCCGATGGTCTCGGCCAGCGCCTTGCCGATCAGGCTATCGGCGAACGCCATCAAGGTGACCAGGCTGACCATGTCGCGCGCCCGACGCGCGGCATCCGGGCCGTCGAGCAGGCGGCCGAGTGCGGCCAGCAGCTCGCGCAGCGCGCCGGCGGTCTCGTCGGTCGCCCCGCGTGCCGCACCCGTCGCCGCCCATGCCATCAGCATGCCGATGCCGCCCTCGGCATAGGTCTCAAAGACCGTGTCGACGATCAGCGCCAGGCTCGCCGGGCCGGACTGCTCCAGCAGTGTGGTGGTGTTGTTGGTCAGGTCGCGCAGCATGAGGTCGCGAAGCTGCCCGCGCAGCGCCTCGGCCGAGCCGAAATGATGGATCAGGTTGGCGTGCGACATGCCGAGCTCGGCGCCGATCGCCTTGAGCGTGATCGCGCCGGGTCCGCCCGCGATCAGCAGCCGGCGTGCGACGGCAAGAGCCGCCGTGCGCACCGCCTGCGGCTTGCGGCGGCGCTCCGGTCTCACTTCCGTGATAGTTGACATCGATGTAGATTAATCGTGTGATCTTTGCATGTCAGCAGAAATGGCGCTCTCGGGGCGTAATGCGGTGATCACCGGCGCCGCCAGCGGTATCGGCCGGGCGATCGCGGTGTCGTTGGCGCGGCGCGGCTGCGGGCTGGCCTTGGCCGATCTCGACGAGGCCGGCCTGGAGCAGACCGCGCGTCTCGCCGGACGCGCGTCGCGGATCAGCTGCCATCGACTTGACGTGGCCGACCCGGCGGCGGTGGCGGCTTTTCCCGAGCAGGTGCTTTTGGCGCATGACGGCGTCGATGTGCTGGTGAACAATGCCGGCGTCGCCCTCGGCGGCTCCTTCGCGCAGCTCTCGCAGGCGGATTTCGAGTGGCTGTTCGCGATCAATTTCTGGGGCGTGGTGCGCATGACCCGCGCCTTCCTGCCGCTGCTGCGCGCGCGCGACGAAGCCAGGATCGTGAACCTGTCGAGCCTGTTCGGGCTGATCGCACCACCCGGACAAACTGCTTACGTCGCCAGCAAGTTCGCCGTGCGCGGGTTTTCGGAATCGCTGCGCCAGGAGCTGCGCGGCACCCCTGTCGGGATCACCGTCGTGCATCCGGGCGGGGTGGCGACCGCGATTGCCCGCAGTGCCCGGCTTGCGGCGGCACTCGACGCTGAAGAGGCGGCGCGGGCGGTGCCGCGTTTCGAGGCGATGCTGACCCTGCCGCCGGAAATCGCCGGGGAGACGATCGTGCGCGCGATGGAGCGTCGCCGGCCGCGCGTGCTGGTCGGCCGTGATGCGCGGATTGCCAGTGCCGTTGAGCGTCTGGCACCGGTATCCTATTGGCGGCTGCTCGAACGAATGGGTCGGCGCGGCGATCGCGGAGGGAATTGAGACAATGCGCATAAAGCCGTGGCTGCTCGGGGTTCCCGCCGTCGTCGGACTGGCCGGCGCGGCATTGGCGGGCGTGACCGGCACCGTGGCCGCGCGGGTCGAGCGCGCACTGCCGCCACTCGGCCGTTTCGTGATGATCGGCGGCACACGGCTGCATTATGTCGACGAGGGCCCGGAGCAGGCCGACGCGAATGCGCCCACGATCGTGCTGATCCACGGCCTGGGCGCGCAGCTGCGCAACTTCACGTACGGGGTTGTGGCGCGGCTTGCGCGAACCCACCGGGTCGTCGCACTCGACCGTCCGGGATCGGGCTATTCGCTGCGCGCCCCGGGGGCACCGGCGACGCTGAGCGCGCAGGCGGATTCCGTTGCCGCCCTGATTACCGCACTTGGGCTGGAACGGCCGGTGGTGGTCGGCCATTCGCTGGGTGGCGCCATTGCGCTGGCATTGGCGCTGAACCATCCCGACCAGGTCGGCGCCCTGGCCCTGATCGCGCCGCTAACCCACCCGCTGGATACGCCGCCGGCCGGGCTGGAGGGCTTTGCCATCGCCTCGCCCTGGCGACGGGCGCTGACCGCCTGGACCTTGGCGCTGCCGTCGGCGATCCTCAACCGCAACCGCGTGCTCGCAGCCGTGTTCGGGCCGGAAGTGCCACCCGCCGACTTCCCGACGCGCGGCGGCGGCCTGCTCAGCCTGCGGCCGTCCAGCTTCTATGGTGGTTCGACCGACATGGTGCATTCCGGGGCCGACCTGCCCGGCATGGTCGCGCGCTACAGGTCCCTGCGGCTGCCGGTCGGTGTGCTCTACGGCAGCGGCGACCGCATTCTCGATCCCATAGTCCACGGCAATGCGCTGCAAGCGCTGATCCCGGATCTTGATCTCGAACTCGTCGAGGGCGCCGGTCACATGCTGCCGGTCACAGCACCTGAGCGTACCGCGGACTTTATCGAGCGCGTGGCAGCGCGCCGTGGAGATTCAGTATGACTGTAGAGCATTTCGACGTCGTTATCATCGGCGCCGGGCTGACCGGCATCGGTGCCGCCTGTCATCTGAAGATGCATTGTCCCGGGAGACGCGCTCTGATCCTGGAGGGGCGCGAGACGATCGGCGGCACCTGGGACCTGTTTCGCTACCCCGGAGTTCGCTCCGACTCCGACATGTACACGCTCGGCTACAGCTTCCGCCCCTGGCGGCAGGCCAAGGCGATCGCCGACGGCGGCGCGATCCTTGATTATGTGCGCGACACGGCGCGCGCCTACGGGGTCGATCGCTGGATACGCTTCGGTCATCGGGCGGTGCGCGCCAACTGGTCCGCGGCAGCACGGCTCTGGACCATCGAGGCGACCCGGGCCGAGGCGACCCGGACCGAGGCGACACGGAGCGGCGAACGCGTGCAGTTCAGCTGCAATTTCCTGTTCGGCTGCAGCGGCTACTACAACTATGCCGACGGCTACATGCCCGACTATGCGGGGGCAGGGGATTTCGCCGGCAGCCTGATCCATCCGCAGCATTGGCCGCCGGGGCTGGACGGGGCCGGCAAGCGGATCATCGTCATCGGTAGCGGGGCCACCGCGGTGACCCTGGTGCCAGCCCTGGCGCAGACCGCGCACTCGGTGACGATGCTGCAGCGCTCGCCGAGCTATGTCGTCTCTCTGCCGTCCGAGGACGTGATCGCCAATGGTCTGCGCAAGCGTCTGCCGGCGCCGCTCGCGCATCGGCTGGCACGCTGGAAAAACGTCCTGCTCGGCATCTATTTCTACAGCGAAGCGCGACGCAGGCCGGATCGCGCGCGCGCACGCATCGCCGAGTTGGCGCAAAAGGCGCTCGGCACCGACTACGATGTCGGCACCCATTTCAACCCGCGCTACAATCCCTGGGACCAGCGTCTCTGCCTGGTGCCGGACAACAACCTGTTCGAGACGCTGCGTTCCGGCAAGGCGCAGATGGTGACCGACGAGATCGACCGCTTCACCGAGCACGGGATACGGCTCCGCTCCGGCGTCGAACTGCCGGCTGACATCGTGGTCAGCGCCACCGGCCTGCGCATGCAGTTCCTCGGCGGCATGGAACTCTGCGTGGACGGCGTGCCGGTCGATCCCGCCCGAACCATGACCTATCGCGGCATGATGCTCAGCGAGGTGCCGAACTTCGCCATCGCATTCGGCTACATCAACGCCTCCTGGACGCTGAAGGCCGACCTGACCTGCGCCTATGTCTGCCGCCTGCTCAACTTCATGAAGCGCCGCAACTACGCGGTCTGCATGCCGCGTCGCGACACGCGTGTCATTGAGCGGCCACTGCTGGATTTCAGCTCGGGCTATGTTCGCCGCTCGATCGACGGCTTCCCCCGGCAGGGGACGCGCAAGCCCTGGCAGGTCTACCAGAACTACCTGTTCGATCTGTTGAGCATACGGTTCGGCCTGCTCCGGGACGGCACGCTGGCGTTCTCAAGGGGGGCGTTCTCGCGCGCTGCATCTTCCGCGGCCCCGGAACGTTGCGACGTCCGTGAAACGCATGCAGATCGGGTCGAGGATGGGGCTGACAAAAGTGTTCAGGGCAATGGGGGTCGTGTCGGTGACGCTGCTCGCCTTGCTCGGCCTGCTCGCGCGGATACAGCCGCCCTCGGTTAAGGGTGACAACACGGCTGACGCTGGCGACGGCCATCACGCCGCCGCCGCGACGCCTCGGCATCAGGCAGGCTACGGCGCCCAGACTCCTTTGGGGATCCCACCGAAGGGGTGGTGGCAGATTGCCAGGCGCGTGTTCAGCCAGATCTCCGCGGATCGCGTCCTCGCCGAAGGCGCCTCCGTCACCTTCTACACCCTGCTTGCGATCTTTCCCGCATTGGCGACCCTGGTGTCGCTGTATGGGCTGATCGCCAACCCGAAGACGATTTCGGATCAGCTCTCCGCTTTGTCCGGGGTGCTGCCGGGTGGCGGCATGCAAATCCTGCGCGAGCAGATAGCGTCGCTGACGTCCAAGCCCAGCACGGGGCTCGGCTTGCGCGCGGTGATCGGCCTGCTGACCTCGATCTGGAGCGCCAATGCGGGAATGAAGTCCTTGTTCGACGCCCTGAACGTCGTCTACGACGAAAAGGAAAAGCGGAGCTTCATTGTTCTGACGGCGCTGACCTTGGCGTTCACGCTCGGCGCCGTGCTGTTCCTGATCGCAGCCCTTACCGGGGTTGTGGTGCTGCCGGCCGTGCTGGGTTTCCTGGGTCTGGGAAGCACGGCGAACACGCTGCTGAGCCTGGCACGCTGGCCGGTGCTGCTGATCGTGCTCAGCCTGTTCCTGGCCATGGTCTATCGTTATGGCCCCAGCCGAGCGCAACCGCGCTGGAGCTGGGTGAGCTGGGGGAGTGTCGGGGCGACAGTGCTGTGGCTCCTGGTCTCCGTCGGCTTCTCCTATTACGTGCAGAACTTCGGCTCGTACAATCGGACGTACGGATCGCTCGGGGCGGCGGTCGGCTTCATGACCTGGATGTGGCTGTCGGCGTCGGTCATCCTGATCGGCGCCGAACTGAATGCGGAGCTGGAACATCAGACCGGCCGCGACACCACGGTCGGCGACGAGCAGCCCCCCGGCCAGAGGGGCGCGCAAAAGGCGGACGCCATAGCGGCCGCCTGACCGGCCGCAGTCCTGCTGTTCCGGGGCAGGGCAAACCCGGCAAAGCGATTTGTCTGGACAGGATCGTAATGCAACCGTAATTGTTGCGCGAACAAACCAAAACGAGCATTCCGTTCCGATGCGAACCACGACTGCCGGATTTGCGTGGCCATCCTGGGAGCGGCCATCCTCGCCTGCGTTGCGCGATGCCGTGGGCCGCGCGGCTGCTTTGTGGCCGCCGCTGCATAGGCTGCTCGTGCGCAGGCGCCTGCGCCACAGGCTACAGACGGCACTCGGCTACATCCCCGACCTGCGGCATCCGCGCACGCTCAACGAGAAGGTCGCCTGGCGGATGCTGCACGACCGCAACCCGCTGATCCCGCTGACCATCGACAAGCTCCTGGTGCGGGACTGGGTGGCGGCCAGGGTTGGTAGCGAGGTGCTGGTGCCGTTGCTGGGTGCGTGGGATCGCGCCGAGGACATCGACTAGCAGGCGCTGCCCGCGCGTTTCGTGCTGAAAGCCACGCACGGCTGGAACATGAACCTGCTGGTGCATGACAAGGCAGCCCTCGATGTGGCCGCGGCCACGGCGCAGGCGCGGGAATGGCTCGGCCGCAACCATTACGCCGACACCTATGAATGGGGCTATCGCGATGTCAGGCCCAGGCTGCTCGCCGAGGCGATGCTGGACGGCGAGAACGGCGACGGCCCCGCCGACTACAAGTTCCATGTCTTTCACGGACGGGTCCGGATGCTCGCCGTGCATACCGGCCGCTTCGGTTTGCACCGTCTGACCTATTTCGACGAGGCAATGTGTCGCCTGCCGGTGCGAAAGAAGACGCCGCCGGATGCCGATCTGAAGCTGCCGGCCGAGATCGACGCGCTGATCGGCATGGCCGAGAGGCTGGGAGGGCCGTTCGACTATGTCCGCGTCGATCTCTACCTGGCGGGCGGCGCCATCCGCTTCGGTGAGCTCACGCACTACAACGATGGCGCCTGCGGACCCTACACGCCGCAATCCTACGACCGCACGCTGGGCGACATGTGGCAGCTCGACACGCGCCGCGGCACTCTCAGACGACGCTGAGCTTCACGTCCAGATTGCCGCGGGTGGCGTTCGAATAGGGGCAGACCGCGTGCGCCTTTTCCACCAGCGCCATAGCCTGCGCGTGCTCGAGGCCCGGCAATGAGACGGCCAAAGCGACATCCAGACCGAAGCCGCCCTCGGAGCGCGGGCCGATGCCGACCGTGGCGGTGACGCTGGTGTCGGCGGGCATGTGCGGGCCGCCCTGGCCGGCCACAACCTTCATCGCGCCGATGAAGCACGCGGCGTAGCCGGCGGCGAAGAGCTGCTCGGGATTGTTGCCAGTGCCGCCGGCGCCGCCAAGTTCCTTCGGGGTCGCCAGACTGACATCCAGGCTGCCGTCGAGGGTCGCGGCATGGCCGTCGCGGCCGCCGGTGGCGCGGGCTGCGGTGGTGTAGAGAACGGTCGTGGGCATGCTGGTGCTCCGGGTTAGCCGATGATTGCGTGGCCAGGGTCGCTGACGCCAAGCAGGGTAATCCTGGTGCCGTCCGCAAGCGAGATGACAGTGGATCCGCCTTGGGTCTGCACCGTCTGCTGCGCCGGTGAATAGCCGAACAAGGCCACCCGGTCGAGACTGGGGCGAAAGCCGCTGATCACGTCCGCACCGCCGGCGGCACCACGCACCGCCTCCAGCGTCGTCGGTCCGGTACCCTCGATGATGGTGGCATGGCCGGCGCCGGCAACGACCTGCATGGACCCGGCGCCGCCGACCAGAGAGAGGTTGCCGGCGCCGGCGAACACCAGGCTGGCGCCGTTGCCGGTGCTGACGTTGGACGTGCCGGTGCCGGCGACCACCAGCATGTTGCCGCCCCTCCCTGCCACGCTCAGCGGCCCGTCGCCGCCGACGATGGAGTCAGCACCCTTCAGGCTCCCGCTCACGGTCAGGCCGCCCGCGCCGCCGAAGATCGCATCGCCCGATCGCGCCGTGACTGAAAGGGCGCCGCTGCCGCCGACGACGATATCGCCGCCGGCGCTGCCACCGACCACGCTGGTCGGCCCCGCTCCCGCGAAGATCACGCTGGCCGCGGCACCGCCGGTGATTGTCGTGGGACCACCGCCGCCGATCAGCGAGTCGCGGCCCGGGCCCGCGGTCAGCACGTCCTCTCCGGTGGCGGACCCGAAGATCTGATCAAAGCCGCCGCTGCCGGTGAGGTGCGTGACGGCGCCGTTGGTGCCTTGCGAGATCAGGATGTTGTGGCCGGCGCTGCCGCCGGTGTAGGTGCCGCCGCCGGCGCCGCCGAAGATCGTGTCCGCACCAGTACCGCCGGCGACCGAACTCGGCGCCGTGCCGCCGAAGAAGGTCAGTTGGCCGGCACTGCCGAGCACGCTGACCCCTCCGGCGTTCGCGGTGATGGTGTCGCTGCCGCTGCCCGGCTGCACGATGGCGCCGGCCGCTGCGTTGTAGAACTGAGCACCACCGCCGAGCGTCACGACTGACGAATCCGAGTTGGCCAGCGCCTCGAGCAAAGCCGGGTGAACTGGGTCGAGAGCCACACCGGCGGGCAGCGACAGTTCGCGCGATCCCGACGCGGTGCCGTCGGTGACGAAGAACGCTGTCCTGCCGGACGTATCGATGCCTTCGAAGACCACCTGGTGACCGACGACGGTGAGTGCCCCGATGATGCTGCGCAGGCTGGGGAGTGCCAACTCGGCGGAGCCGGTCGTCGTGCCGTCGCTGACATAGAGCAAGGAGGGGATTTCGCTGCCGTCCTGGCCGGCGCCGGGCGAGGCCAGGATCAGCTTGTTGCCGAGTGCCACGAAATCGGGTTCTTCCGACGCCTCGCTGGGGTAGGTGGCGGCCCAGGGCGCGATCTGTGTTACGTCGGCGCCGGTGTTGTCGGTGACATAGAGCCCGTAGCCGGTCTCGATGACCAGCTTGTCGCCCCAGGCCGCAAGCCCGGTGATCGGTCGGGTTGGCGCATAGGCCAGGCCTTCGTCGAAGATGTCGACGGTCCCGGACGCGGTGCCGTCGGTTGACCAGACGCTGTAGAGGCCACTGGCATTGACTGCGGCGAAGATCGCACGGCCGCCGACGCTGACCGCGCCGGCCTCGGTCCAGAGGTTCGTGCCCAGGGCGGCGTTGACGATCGCATGGGTGCCGGCCTGCGTGCCGTCGGTCACCCAGAGCGTGCTGTTGGTCTCGGGGCCGGTTGGCCCTTGGCTGCCTTGGTCGGTGAAGATGGTCAGGCCATTGCTTGCGGCTGTGAAATTGACTGGATTGAGCGAAGAACCAGTGGGCGTGATGCTGGCGGTGCCGTGCGCGGTGCCGTCGGTGCGCCACAGCCCGGCGCTGCTGCCGTCCGCCCTCAGGGCGGCGAAATAGCCGACGCCGTTCGAGACCACGATGTCCGACGCGGTGATACCGGATGCGACCAGGGTGAAGCTGCTGCCGTCCTTGCTGGCCCATAGGCCCGGGGTGACCGGTCCGGGTGCCACGAGCCCGCTCGCCGTGCCGGCCGCCATCAGGATGCCGTTCACATCCCATACGCCAGTCGGCGTCGGGTTTTCCGAATAAGCCAAGGCGAGCACCGAGCGGGTTCCGGCGGCGGTGCCGTCGGTGCTGACCAGATTGGTGTACGCGGCGCCGCTCCCGGCATAGTCGCTTTCGAGATAGAACGCGCGACCCTGGAACACCGGTCCGGTTGCGAGGATGTCACTGGCATAGGGACCGGTTTGATATTTACCGATCGGGACCGTGCCGGCCTGGGTCCCATCGGTGCCGTAGACGCCGCCAAGCGTATTGTTTGTACTGTCGCTGGTCGAGAAGATAAAAGAAGTCATAACATAAATTCCCTGCCTCGACTTTCCGAGCACTCGGGATATTGCTTGAAGCCAACGATGTCAATGGACGCAAACAGCCCGTTACTTCGTGAATAGAGCATCATATCCGCAGGAACTTGCGGACGGCTCAGCCAGCGGGCGAATCGCTTGACGAAATCGTGTTCACGGCGTCGGGTGCTGGCCAGGTTTCAGCCAGCTTGATCCGCAATTTGCGAATATGGCGCGCGTCGGCGTCCAGCACCCGGAATTCGAGCCCGCTCGAATGGGTCAGGATCTCGCCACGCGCCGGCACGTGCCCTGCCAGCATGAACACCAGGCCGCCGACCGTCTCGATGTCGCTTTCGCGCTCCTCTTCGGTCAGCACCGGGCCGAGCCGCTCCACGAACGGCTCGATCTCCATGCGTGCATCGACATCGAAGGTGCCGTCATGGCGCTCGACCAGCATGACCGCGGCTGGCTCGTCGTGCTCGTCGGCAATGTCGCCGACGATGGTCTCGACCAGATCCTCGATCGTCACCAGGCCGTCGACGCCGCCATATTCGTCGATCACCAGCGCCAGGTGGACGCGCCGCTGACGCATCTGCAGCAGCAAATCGAGCACCGGCAGTTGCGGCGCGATCATCAGCGGCTGGCGCAGGATCGATTGCAGCCTAAAACGCGCGGGCTCGCCGGCATAGGCCATCAGGTCCTTGATGTGGACCATGCCCAGCACGTCGTCGAGTTGCTCGCCGTAGACCGGCAGACGGGAGTGGTTCTCGCGACGCAGCAGTGCGAGCGCGTCATCAAAGCCGCTCGCCACCGGCATCGCCACGATGTCGGCGCGCGGCACCATCACGTCGTCGACGGTAATCCCGCGCAGGCGCAGCACATTGGCGATCAGCGCACGCTCCTGGCGGTCGAGCTCCGGCTCGTCCCCGGGGTTCTGCGGCGCCTCCGCGGCTTCCTGCACCAGGGCCGCGATTGACGAGCGCAGCCGTCCCTGTTCGACCCGTCGCCGCCCGAACAAGCCGATCAGGCCACGACGCAGCGGGCGCGCGCCACTCTCGGCGTGACCGGCGCCGTCGATGGGGTCGGGGTGGCCGCTCATGGGTCGCGCTGCTTCCAGGGATTCGGGACACGGAGCCCGCTCAGGAGGAGCGCCTCGCGCATCTCCATTCGTCGCGCGGCACCGGCGGCGTGATGGTCGTGACCGCGCAGATGCAGCGCACCGTGCACGACCAGATGCGCCATGTGGTGCGCGGGCCGTCGGCCGGCGGCGCGCGCCTCGCGACGCACCGTCTCCAGCGCCAGCACGATCTCGCCGCCACCCGGGCCCGGGCTCTCGAAGCTCAGCACGTTGGTCGGCGCATTGCGGCCGCGATGGCGCAGGTTCAACCGTTGCAGGCCGCGGTCGGACTCGAGCACCACGCTGTCGGCACCGCCGCCGGCGGTCGCGGCCCTCTTGGCGAGTGCGGCAATGCCCGGCACCAGCCGGCGCCAGCGAGGATCGACGACAATGATCTCGGGCCGTAATCGTGCTCCCGCGAGGGAGGGTCTACTTGGCGGTTCCATCGTGCTCCCGGCGCGCCTTGTTCGGGGAACGGTCCCGTTCAGCCGCCGCGCGTTGATCATAGGCATCGACGATGGCTGCGACCAGGGGATGGCGCACCACGTCGCGGCTGGCGAAGCGGGTGATGCCGATCCCGCGCAAACCCTCCAGGGTCTCGACCGCCTCGCGCAGGCCGCTGCCGACCCCGGCCGGCAGATCGATCTGGCTGAGATCGCCATTGATCGCCATCCGCGTGCCCGAACCCATGCGGGTCAGGAACATCTTCATCTGCGCCGGTGTGGTATTCTGCGCCTCATCGAGGATCACGAAGGCATGCGCGAGCGTGCGTCCTCGCATGAAGGCGAGCGGCGCCACCTCGATCTCGCCGGCCGCCATGCGACGGACCACCTGGTCACCCGGCATCATGTCATGCAACGCGTCGTAGAGCGGCCGCAAATAGGGGTCGATCTTCTCCTTCAGGTCACCCGGCAGGAAGCCCAGCCGCTCGCCGGCCTCGACCGCGGGACGCGACAGCACGATGCGGTCGACCTGGTTGGCCTGCAGCATCGCCACCGCCTGCGCCACCGCGAGATAGGTCTTGCCGGTGCCGGCGGGCCCGATCCCAAACACCATCTCCAGGCTGGCGAGCATCTCCATATAGCCTGCCTGGCCGGGCGACCGCGGCGTGATCGCACCGCGACGGGTGCGGATTGCCGGCAAGTCGGCGAGCGGCAGGCGCGGGTCCTCGACCAGCGATACCAAAGGCGTTCGGTTGGCCAGGCGCGGGCCGTCCAGCACCGCGCCGTGCAGGTCGGACATGCGGATCGCCGCATCCACCTCGGCGGAATCGACGCCTGCACCGTCCTCGATGCGTCGATACAAAGCGGTCAGCGCCGAGCGCGCCAGCGCCACACGGCCCGGATCGCCGGCAATGGCGATGCGGTTGCCGCGGCACGACAGACGCACGCCGAGGCCCTGCTCGAGCCTGACCAGATGCCGGTCATGGTCGCCGAGCAGGACGGCGAGTCGCGCATTGTCGCTGAATTGCAGGGTCGCGGTGTGCGCAGTGGGGAGGCGTGCGGCAGGCGCGCGCGCCGCATGGGTGGGAAGGGTTGCCGCCGACAGATCGCTCAAGCGCAGGCTCTCTCCCGTAAGAGGGTTGCGGTCAGTGAATTGGTGAGCATTGCCTCGATTGTCACCGTCGCCTCGCTGCCGATCAGGCCGTCGGGTGCGATGGCGTGCACCGCCTGCAGGTAGGGAGAGCGTCCGGAGAGCTGGCCCGGCTTGCGGCCTCGGCCGGTGAACAATACCGGCATGACCGCACCAACGCTGGCGGCGTTGAATTCGTCCTGTTGCGCGCGGATCAGCGCCTGCAGCCGGGCCAGTCGCGCATCCTTGACCGCCTCGGGCACCTGTCCCTCAGCACCGGCCGCGGGTGTGCCGGGACGGGCGGAATACTTGAAGGAGAACGCCTGCGCGAAGCGGACCTCGCGGATCAGCGACAAGGTCTCCTCGAAATCCGCCTCGCTCTCGCCGGGATGACCGACGATGAAGTCCGACGACAAGGCGAGATCCGGGCGTGCCGCGCGCAGCCGCGCCACCAGGGCCAGATACTCGGCGCGGTCGTGGCCACGATTCATCGCCGCCAGCATGCGATCCGAGCCGGATTGCACCGGCAGATGCAGGAACGGCATCAGTGCCGGCAGATCGCCATGTGCCGCGATCAGATCGGGGCCCATGTCGCGCGGGTGCGAGGTGGTGTAGCGCAGCCGTCGCAGGCAAGGGATTGCGGCGAGTGCCGTCAGCAGCCGTGCCAGCGACCAGGTGCTGCCATCGGGACCCACACCGTGATAGGCGTTGACGTTCTGGCCGAGCAGCGTGATCTCGCGCACCCCGCCTTCGACCAGACGCCGCGCCTCGTCAAGCACCGAGGCGGCCGGACGGCTGGCCTCGGCGCCGCGCGTATAGGGCACCACGCAGAACGAACAGAACTTGTCGCACCCCTCCTGTACGGTGAGGAAGGCGGCAACGCCGCCGGGCAGCTGCGGTCCAGTCGCGGCCGGCAGAAAGTCGAACTTCTGCTCGACCGGGAAATCGGTGTCGATCACACCGACATTGCCTTCGCCCTTGGCCGCGCGGGCGGCGCGCGCGACCATCTCCGGCAGGCGATGATAGGTCTGCGGCCCGAGCACGATGTCGACGAACGGCGCACGGGCCAGGATCTCGCGCCCCTCGGCCTGGGCCACGCAGCCGGCCACGGCAATGATCGTGGTCGCACCTTCGGCGGCACGCGCGTCCTTGATCCGGCGCAGCCGTCCGAGTTCGGAAAACAGCTTCTCCGTCGCCCGGTCGCGAATATGGCAGGTGTTGAGGATCACCATGTCCGCAGACGCCGCATCCGTCGCCGGGGCGTAGCCGAGCGGACGCAGTACGTCGGTCATGCGCGCGCTGTCATACACGTTCATCTGGCATCCCCAGGTGATGACGTGCAGACGCTTGGGTGTTGCAGGTGGCGCGGTCGCGATCGGTACGTGGGGCGTCAAGCGATGGATCCGGCTGCGCGCCGGAACATTCCGTGAAGACAATTTCGCGCCAAAAGACCGATCATGCGGGCGGCAGTTTCCTTATCCGACCAGAATACTGGACGATCAGGCAAACGTCTCATCGGTTTTGTCAAGCGGAGATTCTCAAGTCTCTGTTTTCATTGGTGTCATCGATCGGCACCGGGCGATTCTGTCGGAGCACCGCCGCACCACGCGCCACCGCCTCCCAGGTCGCCTGCGATAGGGCCTTGCGGGTGGGGAAGTCGGCCGGGTCGAGCGGCGGGTGCAGCCAGACACTGGCGCGCATGCTGCGCCATTGCGCCAGTGCCCAGAAATGCGACGCGAGATCCATGTCGCCATACCAGGCGAATACCGCCCGGCGGGCGTTGCCCACCGGCAATCCGGCCAAGCGGTCGTAGACTACCGAGACCGGCTGCACCAGTGGTGCGCAGGACGGCACGTCGCCAATGTCGCCCACGTCGCCCATCTTGCCGTTGGTGGGTTTCGCCGAGGCGAAGAACGAGGAATGGAACGGCAGCACGCCGGTCCCGTCCGAACTCGTGCCTTCGGGGAACAGCAGCAGGTCGTCTCCGGCCGCCAGCCGCAGCCGCATGTCGTCGCGCTCGCGCCCGGTGGTGCCGCGCTGCCGGCTGACGAAGATGGTGCGGCCGAGACGTGCCACCTGGCCGACCAGAGGCCAGCGACCCACATCGTCCTTGGCGACAAAGCAGGCCTGCAGCAATCCACCCAGCACCGGCACGTCGAGCCAGGAGGAATGGTTCGACGCATACACCACCGGCCGTCCATGACCAGTCGCCCCAAGACCTGACGCCGACACGCCGATGACCCGGACACTGACCCCCACCAGCCTGCAGTTCACGGCCCAGTAGATCCGGGCAAAGCGAGCCTTGCCGCGGCCCGGCAAAGCGAGCAGCACCGACTGGATTACGCCAGCGACCAACGTCCAGGCGAGGACCACCAGACCGCGCCGGATGACCCGCAGGCGACGCCACAGCCGTCGTGTCGGCGGCAGCCGGTGCGGGGCACGATCGGCAAGCGGGGGGACGCCGATCCTATCATGTCCGGGCTTGTCGTGTCCCAGCATGTCGTGTTGAGCCGGTCCGGCCTCGACCAGTCGGACACTACCGGAGAAGCGCCGGCCGAGGCGACGAGGTGCTGCTTGCATCGGACCCAGATAGCCCGAACCGGAACCGGTCACAATCGTTGGCTGCCGCGACTCCCCTTGCGCGAGGCCTGGGTTGGCTTGCAGTTTGCGCGGCCCATGATGAAGCGAGACAGGTCCTGGCCATTCCCGGCGTGTCAATACAACGGCTGCTGCTGCTGAGTTGTGTGGCGGCTTCGCTGCTGGCGTCGCATGACGCGAGCGCCGCCGACCCGCAGCCCTACAAGGTGCGTCTCCATAAAGTCGGCGACACTAAGCTCGATGCGGCGCTGAGCGGTTCGTCGAGCCTGATCGCATTGCAGAAGACCAGGCCGGTCAGCCCGTTCGCGCTCGCCGGCCGTATTCGCGCGGACTATCCGCGTTTGCAAACCGCACTCGAGAGCTTCGGCTACTATGCCGGCACGGTGCGGATAGAGGTACTCGGCCACGCGGGCACCGATCCCGCGTTGCCGAACCTGCTGGCCGAACGTCCCAAAGGCAAACCGGTGCCGATCACCCTGGCCGTGGACACCGGTCCGCGCTTCACCCTCGGCCAGATCACCATCAAGGACGACGAGCCGGTACAGCTCGATGCGTCCGAGTGCCGCGCCCTTGACCTGCATTCCGGCCAGCCGGCGATGGCTGCCGACGTGCTGGCGGCGCAAACCCGGCTGCTCACGTCGCTGCAGGAGCACGGCCACGCGCTCGCCGAGGTCAAGGCGCCGGTGGCCTATTTGCGCCCCGAGGCGCACACGCTCGACATCGTCTACACCGTGCATGAGGGGCCACGCGTCGATATCGGTAGGGTCCATCTCGCCGGCCTGAAGAACGTCAATGCGCGTTTCGTCCGTCGCCGCCTGCTGATCCATTCCGGCCAGCTTTACCAGCCCAGCAAGATCGAGACGGCCCGCCAGGACCTGGTCGCCACGGGCGTGTTCTCTGACGTACAGGTGCGCATCCCGCACGCCCTCGACACTGCCGGCGCCATCCCGCTGGATTTCAGCTTCGTCGAGGCACCGCGCCACACGGTCTCCGCGCAGATCGGCTATTCCACGGACCTTGGCGGCAGCGCCGGCGTCAGTTGGACCCACCATAATCTGTTCGGCAACGCCGAGCAGCTCGAACTGACGGCACTCGCCACCGGCCTCGGCGGCACCTCCGAGAACGGGCTCGGCTATGATGTCTTTGCCAACTTCACCAAGCCCGACTTCTACCGGCGCGACCAGAGCCTGCTCCTGCGAGTCGAGGGCCTCAAACAGAACCTGCAGGCCTACAATCAGACCGCGCTGCTGGCGCGCGCCGCGATCGACCGCAAGCTGTCGAAATATTGGAGTGCCGTGGTCGGCATCGGTGCTGAGCAGGAGCAGATCATCCAGGAGGGCGTGACCCGCGACTACACCCTGGTGTCGCTGCCGCTCAGCGCCGCCTACGACAGCACCGACCTCGCCAACCCGCTCGACCCCGCGACCCACGGCATACGCGCCTCGATCGGGGCCACGCCGACCTACTCGCTGACGCGCGGGGGCGCCTTCTTCACCATCCTGCAGGCCAGCGGCTCCACCTATTTCGACCTTGCCGAGCTTGGCCTGGCAAATCCCGGACGCAGCGTCATCGCCGTGCGCGGCATCGTCGGCAGCGTCCAGGGAGCGACCGTGTTCCAGCTGCCGCCCGACCAGCGTCTGTATGGCGGCGGCAGCTCGACCATACGTGGCTACAAATACCAGGGCGTCGGCCCGCGATTTGCCGACAACAACCCGATCGGCGGCACCTCGCTCGATGCCGCCACCATCGAGTTCCGCCAGCGCGTGTTCCACAGCTTCGGCCTCGCCGCCTTCGTCGATGCCGGCCAGGTCTCCGACAACTCCGCACCCTTCCAGGGCACCTTGCGGGTTGGTGTCGGCGCCGGCGTCCGTTACTACACGCCGATCGGACCGATCCGCCTCGACGTCGCGGTGCCGCTGGAGAAGCCGCCCGGCGGCGACAGCTTCGAGCTCTATATCGGGCTCGGGGAGACGTTCTGATGGGACGGCTAGGCCGCATTCTCCTCTGGGCCATCGGCCTGCTCTGCGGGCTCGTTATTCTGGTGCTGCTGGTGGTGCTGATCGGCGCCAATATCGGTCCGGGGCGACGGCTGATCCAGCGCGAGGCCGCCTCGCTCACCGGCGGCAAGGTCACGATAACCGGGCTGCACGGGTTCTTTCCAAACGCTCTTGCCATCAACACAGTAACGTTGAGCGACACCAACGGCCCCTATGCGGTGCTCGACGGAATCAAGCTCGACTGGCGGCCATGGGACCTGATCGGCCTGGTCGCCCATGTCGACCTCGCCTCGGTCGACACCATCACCGTGCAGCGCAAGCCCGTCCCAAACCCTAACGCGCCAAAGCCGCCGCCACCCAAATCCAGCAAGAGCAGCCTGCCGAACCTCGGCATTGATATTGCCAGGCTGCATGTCGGACGCCTCACTCTGGGGGCCGCGGTCGCAGGCGTGCCCGCAGCACTCGCGATCGATGGCCATCTCAAGGTGCAGGGCACCGCGCCGCTGCTGAACGGCGCCTCCGTCGCGAGCCTGCCCAACAGCGATATCGCCCTCGCCGTCACCCGCCTCGATCATCCCGGCAGCGTCAACCTGGCCGCCAAGGCGACCCCGGGCCGGCTTGGGCTGCATGTCCAGGCGAGCGATCCGAAGGGCGGGCTGGCGACCAGCGCGGGCGGCCTCGCCGATCTCGATCCGCTGACCCTGGCACTCGATCTCGCCGGCCCGCGCGACCACGAGGCGCTGCACCTGGCGCTGACCGCCGGCCCAGCCACTCTCGATGCAGCCGGCACCACCGACCTGCTGACCAGGCATTTCGACGTCACCGCGCACGGCCACGCGCCGGCGATGCAGCCGCGCCCGGGCCTGTCGTGGAAGGACATCGCCCTCGACGCCCATCTCACCGGCACGCCCGGCGCACCCGTCGGCAGCGGCCACCTGCTGGTCGACACGCTGGCGGCCCCTGGCGGCGGCGTGAACCGGCTCACCGCGACCTTCTCCGGCAGCCGCGTCGGGCCCGCGATCCTGCACGCCGTGGCAGACGGCCTGCGCGTCCCCGGCAAGCAACCGGGCCTGTTCGCCGCCGACCCGCTGACCGTGGATGCGACCCTGCACCAGGAGCAGCCCGGCCGCCCGATCGACCTGATCGTCACCCACCCGCTCGCCCAGGTGACCGGCGATATCCTCACCACGCCGGACATACGCGGCCATCTCGGCATCACACTGCCGCAGCTCGGCCCGCTCGCCGCCGCCGCCGGCACCGCCCTCGACGGCCACGCTGCCCTCGCCACCAACTTCTCCTACGCCCACCGTATCGCCGTGGTCGGGCTGGGCGGCACCTTCGCGCTGACCGGCGGCCCCGCCCAGGCGGTCGGCCTGATCGGCGACGACGGCCGGATCGGCCTGACCGCCTCGGTCGTGCCGACCACCCAGGGACGCGACCTGCGCCTGTATGGCTTGACCCTGCACGGCCGCGCGCTCGACCTGGACGCCAAGGGCCGCGACCTCGCCAATACTTTGGACGCGCGCTTCGGCCTGCATCTGCCCGAGCTTGCCGCCGCCCTGCCAAGCCTGCGGGGCGCCCTCTCCGTCAACGGCACCGCCGGCGGCAAGCTGGACGATCTCTCCACCAAGATCGATGCGACCGGCACCGTCGGCACCGCAAAGATCCCGACCGGCCCGATGCACCTGGTGCTCGACGCCTCGCACTTGCCGCACGCCCCGCAAGGCACGCTGACCCTCGACGGCACTTTGGACCGGGCGCCGTTGTGGCTCGCCGCCGAAATCCAACGCCAGCCCTCCGGCGCCACCCACATCGCCCTCGAACGGCTCGGCTGGAAGAGCGCGTCGGGACACGCCAACCTCACTTTGCCCGCGGGCGCCGCACTCCCGCTCGGCGATCTCGACCTGCGCATGACCCGCCTCGCCGATCTGGCACCCCTGGTCGGCCAGCCGGTGCGCGGCCATCTCGACACGAGCCTGCACACCACCCAGGCGGATGGTGCAGCACACCCGACGGCGCGCCTCGACGTCGCCGGCGCCGTCGCTAGCCGCAGCTTCGGGGTGAGCCGGCTCAAGCTCGCGGGCACCGTGGTCGACCCGGCCGGCAGCCCCGACCTCGACCTCGCTCTGACCGCCGACAGCATCCACGCGAACTCCGTCACCGGGAGCGCCCATGTCACCGCCCGCGGCCCCGAGCAGGCGATCGCCGTCGCCGCCAGCGGCCGCTTTGAGCATGTCGCCGGTGCCCCAGCCAGGCTCGACACCGACCTCGTCGCCGACGTGCCGGATAAGCACGTCGCGATCAGCCACTTGTTCGCCACCGCCAAAAGCGAGGTGATTCGCCTGCTGGCACCCACCCGCATCAGCTACGGCCCGGAAATCTCCGTCGATCATATGCGCGCTTCCGTCGCCCCAGCGTCAGGCGCCCCTGGGTCAGTCAACGCCGCTCCGGCCATGATCGACGTCGCCGGCAAGCTCAGCCCAGAGCTCGACCTCACCGCCTCCGTCACCAATGTCACCCCGGCACTCGCCAAGCCGTTCGCGCCAACCCTGAACGCCACCGGCGTCATCGCCCTGCAAGCCAAGCTGACCGGCACCACCAGCCGGCCCGACGGCACCGTCCACTTCACCGCCAGGTCGATGCAGCTTCGCACCGGCCCCGCCGCCTCGCTGCCGCCCGCCACGCTCGACGCGCGCGCCGATCTCGCCGGCGGCGAGGCCAGGATCGACGCCCATCTCGACGCCGGCCCACAGGTCCGTCTCGCCCTCACCGGAACCGCACCTACCGACACCACGGGCCAGCTCGACCTGCGCGCCCGCGGCACTATCGACCTCGCCATCGCCAACCCCGTGCTCGGCGCCGAAGGTCGTCGCGCCGCGGGCAGGCTCGCGCTGGACATGACCGCGACCGGCACGCCGCAGGCCCCCGACCTCGCCGGCCAGGTCCGCGTCGCCCACGGCGAAATCCAGGACTTCGCGCAAGGCCTGCGCCTCACCGACATGACCGCCCTGATCACCGCTCGCGGCAAGACCATCAGCATCGACAACTTCGTCGCCCACGCCGGCCCCGGCACGATCAACGCCAGCGGCACCGTCGGCGCCCTGCAACCCGGACTGCCGGTCGATCTGCACATCACCGCAAACAAGGCGCGTCCGATCTCCAGCGATCTGCTGACGGCGATCCTGGACATGGACCTGACGGTGAAGGGACAGGCCGCCACGCGCGTCGATCTCGGCGGGCTGATCACCATCGACAGCGCCTCGATCAACGTCCCCAGCGGCCTGCCGCCCTCGGTCGCCAAGCTCGACGTGATCCGCCCCGGTCAGAAGCCGCCATCCGCCACCTCGGCCTCCGCCGGCCCCATCATCGGCCTGGACCTGACACTCAACGCCCCCGGCCAGATCTTCGTGCGCGGCCACGGCCTGGACGTCGAGCTCGGCGGCAAACTCACCGTCGGCGGCACCAGCAAGGCGCCGGTGGTGCGCGGCGGCTTCAAGATGCGCGACGGCACCTTCAGCCTGGCCGGCGTCAACCTCACCTTCACCAAGGGCCAGATCAGCTTCAACGGCACCAGTGTTACCAACAAAATCGACCCGTCACTGGATCTCACCGCCGATAGCTTCGTCGGCAACACCGTGGCCATGCTGCATGTCGGCGGCTACGCCTCGGCGCCGAAGATCACGCTCTCTTCAACGCCGCCACTGCCGCCCGATCAGGTCCTGGCGTTGATCCTGTTCCAGCAATCCACCACCCAGCTCAGCCCGCTGCAGATCGCCAGCGTCGCCGCCGCCCTCGCACAGCTCAGCGGCGTCGGCGGCGGCGGCCCCGGCATCCTCGACAGGGTCCGTAGCGGCCTCGGGCTGGACCGGCTGTCGGTCGGCAGCGGCGGTGCCAACAGCAGCGGCGCCAGCGTCCAGGCCGGCAAGTACGTCGCCCGCGGCGTCTATGTCGGTGCCCGCCAATCCACCTCCGGCGCCGGTACCCAGGCACAGGTGGAGGTCAATCTGACCCGCCATCTCAAGCTCAACACCGTCGTCGGCACCGGCGGTACCGTCACCGGCACCACAACCCCGGAGAACGACCCGGGTAGCAGCGTTGGACTGAAATACGAGTTTCAGTACTGATCAGCGAACCAGGCAACGCCGGGCTTTGCCCGGAAACCCGTTCGCGGTCATGCTGGTGCGTCGGCGGGGATTGCGGCAGGCGGGTTCAAGATCGACGACCGGCTCCGGACCGCGTCGGCGAGGCAATCCAGCACCACCCGCACCCGTGGCACCTGGCGGTTCTCGCGGTGAACGCCGAGCCAGATTTCCGCCGACGGGATCGGCATCGGGGTCGCCAGGCGGCGTAGGCCAGGTTCGGCGTCGGCGCGGAACCGCGGCAGCAGTGCGAGGCCACCGCCGCAGGCCGCGACCCAGTGCTGGGTCTCGTAGCTGTCCGCCCGCAGCGCCACGTGCGCCCGGTCCGCGTGCTGCGTCAGCCAGCTCGCCTGCGCCGACGGATCACGCTCGTCCAGCAGCGTGATCAGCTGGTGACCGGCGCAGCCATTGCCGAGGTCCGGCTCGCCATGCCGCCCCAGATAGGCGACGCAACCGTAAAGGCCGAACGCGATCGTGCCGAGGCTGCGCACAATCAGGTCATGCTGCTCGAAGCGGCGCAGCCGGACCGCCACGTCCGGCTCGACGGTCGTGGTTGCATCGCGCGGTACGTCGGCGACCGCCTCGATCAGCAGGCCTGGATAGCGGGCGTGGAGGGTCGCAAAGCCCCCGGCGAGTACGTGGCTGGTCAGCATCTGCGAGCTGGCGACCCGGATTTGCCCCTCCAGCCGCACGTCATGTCCCGACACCGCGCGCTCGACCGAGAGCGCTTCCGCCTCCACCCGCTCCACCCGCTGCATGATGCTCTGCCCGGCGAGGGTCAGCATGTAGCCCTCCGCGGACCGCTGCAACAGCCGCACGCCCATACGCTCCTGCAACGATGTCAGGCGCCGGCTTACCGTGGACTGGGTGACATGCAGGTGCTTGGCGGCGGTGGCCAGAGTGCCGTGCCTGGCGACGGCCAGGAAAAATCTCAGGTCGTCCCAATCGAGCATGGTGGCCAATCAAGCATGGTGAGTCGCGCGTCGCCTCGCAAGGAGAGACAAAGTGCATTATTGCGTCGTGCTCCGTCAAGAATGCGGCTGCGTCCGCGGAACAAGAGCTGCGCATAGTGCGGCGCATGAACAGATACCCCGCACCCAATCGGACACTATCGTGATCGAAACGAATACACCGGTCTCCCGCGTCGCTCACGCCGGCGTGCAGTGCCGCACAGTTGCCAGCGGCGGCTCGACGAACCTGAACTATGTGCGTGACCTCGCGCCGATACAGGTCGAGGAACGGCTCGGACCACCGGACAAGGCGCCGGTCGCGACGCCGTTCGAGACGTTGCTGGCCGCTCTGGGCTCCTGCCTTGCGTCGCGCATCCAGGCCAACGCGACCCTCGGCAATATCTTGGTGCGCGAGCTTGAGCTGGTGCTCGACGCCGATATTGTGACCAGTTCGATGTGGCGCGCCGCCATCGATGTGCCACGCATCCCCGGTCTCGATGCCATCCGGATCAAGGTGCACATGGACGCCGATGCATCGGCGTCCGAGCTGAAGACCCTTATTGCGAACTCGTTGATGCTGTCGCCCGTGGCAAACGTCTTGCACGGGCCGGTCGATCTCGACGTGGCGCTGGCAGACCCGGCGGAGCCGCAGGCATGATCGCCGCAAGCAAGATTGCGGTCGATAACCCTCCGGCAGCCCGCCACAAGGATGAGGGCCGGGCCGAACGTCGACGGCTTGTCGCGGCCACCCAGCCGTTTCAGGGCGGATCCGCACGACGCAGCGCGTGGCAGTTCGCTTCCACCTTCGGGATGTTCATAGCTCTGAACGCCCTGATGTATAGGCTGGCGGCATCAAGCTACGTCTGGCTGCTTCCGGTTCTGGCTCTGCCAGCCGCTGGCCTGCTGGTCCGGCTCTTCATCATCCAGCACGATTGCGGCCACGGGTCTTTCTTCCGCTCGCGCCGCCTCAATGACTGGCTTGGCCGCGTCTGCAGCATCATCACCGTCACGCCATACGCCTTCTGGCTTCGCCAACATGGCAGACATCACGGCTCCTTCAACAATCTCGACCGTCGCGAGCCAGGCATCGACCTGTATTCGACATGCACGACGCTCGCCGAATTCGAAGCCCTACCGCCACGACGCCAGCTTCTGTTCCGTCTCGTGCACCATCCGCTCGTGGCGCAAATCCTGTTGCCGCCCTTCGTGTTCCTCGTGCTCTACCGCTTCCCGTTCGACGCCCCGAAATCCTGGCGGCGCGAAAGGGCCAGCGTTCATCTCACCAATGCGGCACTTCTGTGCGTGGCGGCAGCACTCGTCTTCTGGTTCGGTCTCGGCCGGGTCTTGCTGGTCCAGCTCCCAACCATCGCACTGACCTCGATCGTCGGCGTCTGGCTGTTCACCGTGCAGCATCGCTTCGAGGCGGCGCAGTGGCAGCGGCAGCAAAGCTGGAACCCGGTGCAGGCGGCAATCGAAGGCAGCTCCTACCTCAAGCTGCCGCGCCTGCTGCAATATTTTACCGGCAGCATCGGCTTTCATCACGTGCATCACCTCGCGGCAAAGGTGCCGAACTACCGATTGCAGGCCTGCCATCAGGCGCAGCCCGGCTTTGCGACGGTCACGACACTATCCCTGCGCGATGCCTTTTCCGCCCCCGGCTATCTCCTTTGGGACGAGACGAAAAGCTGCATGACCAGGATCCCCCGCCGGCGACGCGCGGCGACGCTCCCTCCATCCTGGGTCAGCACCCATTCGCCCGAGCTCTCAACCCGGTCGGGGTAACTTAAAGCCTGGCGGAGGCAGACCTCGCATTTCTTCGGTGTCGACTAGGTCGGCGTCGATCCACAGAACGGCCACGCCAGAGCCACAGCCATTTGCTATGTGCACATGTGCGCACCATGCTATAGTGTAGCTATGTTTACTTCTCAGCCTGGCACCCCTGCCTTTCTGTCCGTGCGCCTGCCTCAGTCCACCCGTGACCGTCTCAAGGTGGCCGCCGCTGCCCGCGGCGAGACCGTCCAGGGTCTGGTTGGAGGATTGCTCGAGCGCTTCCTCGTCGAGGAGGGCCGCAAGCCGCCGGCTCTCGGACCGGTCCTTGGTAAGCTGCGAGCCCATGCGACGGAACTCAAAGCGCATGGCATGACCGCGCTCTGGGTGTTCGGCTCGGTGGCGCGCGGCACTGCGCGCGCGGACAGCGACATCGATCTGTTTGCCGAGTTCAATTCCAAGGCTCGTCTCTCCCTCGTGGGCTTGGCATCGCTCCGCGCCGAATTGTCCGAACTGCTGGGATCGTCGGCGGATCTTGTCGAACGGAGCGCTTTGCACGCGAGCGTACGGGAGTCCGCGGAACGCGAGGCCGTGCGCGTCCTATGACACGACGCGGCAGCCGCGAGCGGCTCGAAGACATCCGGGACGCCGCAATGGACGCCCTGGACTTCTGCGCTGGCCTGGATGAAGCGGCTTTCACGACGATGCCGGTGGCGGACCGACGCACCTATCGCGCGCTCAAAAACGTGTTGTCGGAGGTCGGCGAAGCGGTAAAGCTGTTGCCGCCAGAGTTGCTCGCGCGGCACCCCGAAGTGGATTGGCGCGGCTGGGCCGGACTACGCGACGTCATCTCTCACCAGTACTTCAATCTCGAATTGCCACGCCTCCGGCCGACCATCATCGATGAATTGCCGCTGCTGTTGCATGCGGTCGTGCGCGAGCTTTCGCGATGACGTAAAATCCAAGGTGAAGCAGTCGAACGAAAGATTGCGCGTGGTAGAAGATACTGGTCGTTACCGTAACATTCAGTAAAGTGCGGAGTAGTATGCGTTAGCTCCGATACCGACCGGCTGAGGTCAAACCCTGAAAATGTTGCCCGGAAAGGAGAGCGGCGGAAGGTGATCATCGATCGGAATGACAGAGGATCGCTGCCGAAGTTTCAACAACTCACTTGATGGATGAGTGCACCTTGAACCCAGCCAACGATGAAAATACCGCTTTGCGTCAGCCGACCATAAACGACGTAATCGACACGATTGCCGTTATGGTGAGCGCATTTGAAGCCTACTGGCTCGTCGCGTCGATTGCTTGGCTTAGATTCAGGTTGTTTGGAACGCAATCGTTTTGCTATCTGGGACCCGTGCCAATCGCTGGCTGGCGTGGCTGGGATACTTGACCGTCTGTCTACTATATTTCACTACGACGGCAATACTATCTTTTTTTTCATCAGAAAAAACATAGTAATGTCCTTGTTGGAGTCGCTTCTGCCCCGGCCTTTGCCGGTTGGACGACCGCCCGAATGGCCAATGCGCGAGATCGTCAACGCCATCTTCTACGTCCCGTGCTGTGGCATTCCATGGCGGCTGTTGCCGCCCTGCTTCCCGCTTCGGCAGACGGTCTATGGCTGGTTCGCGGCCTGGCGGCGCGCCCGCGTATGGGAGCCGGTCTTGCATCGGCTGGTCATGCTTGACCGTTAACGGGCCGGGCGCGAAGCCAGTCGTAGCGCCGCTGTGATCGACAGTCAGAGTGTGAAGACCACAGAGGCCGGTGGTCCGCGCGGCTATGACGCCGGGAAGAAGGTGCTTGGCCGTAAGCGCCACGCGATGGTAGACACCGATCGCAAGCCGTTGATGCTGCAAGTTCATCCCGCGTCAGTCCAGGATTGCGACGGAGCGGTCCCGTGGCTGTTGGCCTCTCGTGGCCGCTTTCCCTTCGTAGAGCGCGCCTTTGCTGATTCTGCCTACGCCGCCGAACGCGTCGCCGACGCCACCTCCATTGCCATTGAGATCGTCCGCAAGCCCCCAGGTCAGATCGGCTTCGCGGTCCATCCGCGCCGTTGGGTCGTCGAACGGTGCTTCGCTTGGCTCAACCGGAACCGGCGCCCGGCAAAGGACTTCGAGGCTTCCATCGCTTCGGCAACCAGCTTCCTCTACGCCGCATCTGCCATGCTGCTTATTCGCAGAATGGCTCGTTGCACATGAGTTCAGAGCCGCACTCTTAGCGCGCCACCTGGTGCTTTAAGCCGCTTCGGCCAGAACGAACGGACCTCCGAGATTTCCGATCAGCCGAGAAAGGTCCAAACCTCGCGATCGTTCCCTCACATGAGACGCGAACTTACTCCGTTTTGCCCGAGCAGCCTGCTTCTGCCCAGTGTGGCCTCTGTTATGCAGGCAGCCTCGTCTAGATCTCGATTACCACTGCCGGTCTAACCCCAACAGCGGGAGGAGGTCCGGAAGTCATTTGCTCTATGGAGTGGTACATCTGTCCGTCATCGTCCTGAAGCGTGCCACGTAACTTCAACGCCATTGCGAGGAGTTTCGAGCAGATTGCGAGATCTGGGCGATGACTTTCTACAAGGCCGTTTTTCCATTCAAATACGACCCACTCCTCATTCGGGTGCGCGATCCATTCGACGGTAATCAGTTTCCCGGAACTCGTAACTCCGTTGGCCAGCAACTTCATCTCCTGTTGTTCCTCCAAGACCAACTCTAACTCAGGATCTGCCGCCACAAGTTCTAGCCAATCGGCGAGAGGAATTGATTCCTTTCCCGCTGTGATCGCCTCAATGAAAGGCCCTGTCTCACGGCTCAGGTACATAGACCAACTCATTCCCGAAAGCCCCCCCGGATTTCATGGTCGACAGTAATATAGTTCGGTCCAGCAAAGTCGTTGGCCGCGGTCTTAACCGCAGATCCAATAATTTCTTCGCCTGATGTAAGCCGAATTGGATTTACAAACTCTCTCGTCTTGTGTTTGTAATTTCCCATACCGACGTGAAGCAGAGTTAAGAAGCTTATAAAACCGTCCTCCTCAGAGACTTGGCATGCCACCATGTCTCGGTAGATATCCCTCTTTTTGCGGAACCCGAATGCTGTCATGGTGTTCAGGTCAACGGCTGCAAGATGTTGAGCCAGTCCTCCTTCTTTTAACAGGGCCCGACGCTCTTCAATGGGTATAAAGTTGCGGCAGGCGGAAAGAGCCCGTAAAACGCTGCTACCAATCTCGTGAGCAGAAGCGTCTCCTGCGAGCAAGTCGCATATTCCTTTAGGATCAGTGAGTCCATCTGACTTCGTCTGTATCCTTACAAAGCTCTCGCAGAACTCAACCCTTGCGACGCGCATTTCTCTTCCCCAAACTGGAACGACATAGAAGATTATTCCTATACCCGATCGTGCGACAAAGGCGACAGAAGAAACTTACTCAACGGAAATGGGCATGCTAGAACTTTCGTCCTTTGTTGCCATAACACTAAGTGAATTAGTGCAAGCGTCTATTTCGCTGCCTTTCCGCCAATAATTGCGGCACTGAAACCGCAGACGCAGGTAAACCCATCGTTCGATGGGCCGGTGACAACGAAGCCCCCCATTCAATCGGTTCCTGCTCAGGATGGACTTATCTGGCGAGTTGGCTGATGGTGTACTGGCGTCCTTCTTGCTGTTATTACAAGCGCTTTCATGTGTTAGTTTGCGTCTGAGGGGTATCCCGCAACATAAGGAACGACCGCCGAGTTGCATTTGTTTCGACGCACGCCAAGAAATCCCGCGGGATGTGCCAACACCGACTTGGTTGCAGGCTTGTCGCAAACGTACGGGCTCATCATGCTGTGACAGCGGTCCATCTGCTTGTCATGATGGTGTGTCGACTTCGTTCATCCGCTGCAATGATCGGTATGGCGATGGTCGTCATTGAGGCGGCAATTGCTGGCAAGGTGGCACGTGGCCAGGTGGCCCGAACTTGGCGCATGTCAATGAATTCAGGTCTGGGGCCTATGGCGCCAGCGGGTCCAGGGCAGTGCCCTGGCCTTTCTAGTGGGTTTGGTCTTTGCCGGAGCAGTGCGCTTCTCGAACAACGTAAGGGCCATGGCGTAGAGGCGGCGGTCGAGGTTGATCAGGGGTTCGAGGGCGGCGTCGAGGGCTTCGCTGGGTGGGTCCGGTTCGATGGAGGCGAGGGCTTCGTTGTCGCGCATCAGGTCGCGCAGGACTTGGCGCGGGTTGGTGGGCTGCATGTCGAGGCCTAGAGTTCGATTGAGCAACAGGCGGGAGGCTTCGAAGCGTTCGACGATGCCGAAGCTGGTGAAGTTCTGGAGGGCTTGCCAGGCGCGGGCAAGGGTGGCTTCGGGGTCGGCGACGATCGGGTCGCAGGGTCGGAGCAGTCGGTTGGTGGTGCGGGTGAGTTGGCCGGTCATGGCGTTTCGGATGCTGGCCCAGGCGGTGACTTCGGGATCGGCGAAGAATTCGGCGGCGGTGCTGGCGCGAGCGAGGGTGATCAGTCGGTAGGCGTCGCGTTCGGGGTGCGGGCGGTGGGCTTTCCAGAAATGATACAGCGACAGCAGGCGGGATTTTGGTTCGCGTAGCATTGTGATCATGCGCAGTGTGCCGGGAAGTAGGTGGCAGTAGGACAGGTCGAAGTGGCCGCTGAAGAGTTGGTAGTCGGCGAGTTCGTTGATGGTCCAGTCGCCGATGGTCTCATGGCGTTCGGGGCAGATCAGTTCGGGGGCGAACTGCGAGACGAGCATGGCGTGCAGCGTGGTGCCGCCGCATTTCTCAATATGCATGAAAACCAGTCTTGGCTGGTTCAGCTCGACCGGGATGGTGCGGCCTTGCTTGTGGAGCGCAATTCGCAGAGCGCGGGCTTCGGCGGAGATCATGAGTGCGCGCTGGAGGTCGGCGTGTTTGGTGTAGAGAGCGCGGTTTGTGGCGACCTCGCCCGCGGACGGGGTTCGGCCCAGGAGCCAGGTGTAGCTGTTGATGATGTCGTCGTCGGTGAGCATGGCGCGAGCCTACGATGATGGGCTGGCATGGGCACGTAAGAAAGCGCTTTGCCAGAACGGGGTTCGGCGCTCACGATACGGTATGGTAACGGACATGGTGGCGCTGAGGTTCGAGCTTGCATGCCGGCTGGACCGGCTGGGCCGCGACGACGAGGCGCGCGCGGCCTATCTCGCAGTGCTGGCGCTGGACATGCGGCATGGTGCGGCGTTGCGGCAGCTTGCCGCACTGCTGGCGCGCGGCGGCTTCACATCGGCGGCGCGCACGGTGCTGGCGCAGGCAGCACCCGAGGATGTGGCGGCGCGGGCGATGCTTGGGCACTTGCTGCGCGACGCCGGCGAGCATGTGCCGGCGCGGGCGGCGTATGAGGCGGCATTGCGGGTGGATCCCCTCTGTGCAGAGGCGCATCAGGGAATGTCGTATCTGGTTGAGGGCGAGGCGGCGGAGCGGCATCGGGCGGCCGGGTTCGCGGGGAGGGCGCTGACCCGTCGACCATATCGCGGGGCGGGGCGGCCGGTTGCCGTGCTCCGGCTGGTGTCGTCGCGCGGCGGCAATGTGCCGACGGAGCAGTTGCTGGATGACCGTGTGTTCGCGGTGCACACGCTGGTCGCCGATCAGGCGGAGCCTTCAGTGGTGCTGCCGCCGCACGCTCTGGTGCTGAATGCGATCGGGGACGCGGAGCTGTGCGGGGCGGCGCTGGACGCAGCCGAGCGGATGCTGGCAGGGCATTGTGCGCCGGTGTTCAACCCGCTTGATGCGGTTCGGGCGACGACGCGGGTCGGCAACGCAATGCGGCTTGGCCGGCTGGAAAATGTCGTGGCGCCGCGCATGTCGACCTTGCCGCGCGCGGCGTTGCGTGATGGCGTGCCGGGCTTTGGCTTTCCGCTGCTGTTGCGCAGTCCAGGGTTTCATACCGGCGCGCATTTCGTGCGCATCGAGGATGCGGCGGCGTTGGCGGCCGGGGTGGCCATGCTGCCGGGTGAGGCGCTGACAGCAATCGAGCCGCTGGACGCCCGGGGGGCGGACGGGTTTGCGCGCAAGTACAGGGTGATGGTGGTGGGTGGCGCATTACTGCCGCTGCATCTGGCGATCGCGCCCGATTGGAAGGTGCATCATTTCACCGCCGGCATGGAGGCCCGACCGGAGCATCGTGCGGAGGAGGCGGCCTTCCTTGCGGACATGGCATCGGTGCTCGGGCGGCCGGCGATGGACACGCTGGGCCGGATCGCAGAGGTGCTCGGGCTTGATTATGGCGGGATTGATTTCGGGTTAAATGCGCGGGGCAAAGTGCTGCTGTTTGAGGCGAACGCGACGATGACGGTGGCGCGGCCGAGGGCGGGGTCGATCTGGGAGTATCGGGCTGCTGCGGCCGAGGCGGTCATTGCTTCGACGCGGAGGTTGTTGTTGAGGAAGGCGTCTGCTGCAGCTTGAGTATGTTGTTCGAGCGGTCGATGTCGGGGACCAAATGGTCCGGGTCGATGGTGGCGGTTGTGATCGGGGTGGCACCTGCCGCGTGGATGGTCGCTTGCGGTCCGTGCATCCAGAGCTCGACCGGGATTCGCTCGCGCATGGTGGTGCCGTCGGCATACTCGACCTGAAGGGTTGAGGGCATTACCAGGCCGCCGATGCAGGTGAGCGTGATGGTGCCGGCTTGGGGGTCGATCGCCTTGACGCCGAGATCCATCGGCCAGTTATGCGCAAACCAGCTGCGCCAGAACCAGGAGAGGTCCTCGCCGCCCTCGCTGTCCATCAGCCGGAAGAAGTCCGATGGCGAGGGATGCTTGTAGGCCCAGAGTGCGATGTAGTGGCGGAATGCGATGTCGAAGCGCTGGGGGCCGAGGATCTGCTCGCGCAGCAGGCGCAGGCCAAGCGCCGCCTTAAAGTAGCTGACCGTGTGGCTCATCCGAAAGCCGGCGAGGTCGGCCTCCTCGGTGATCACCGGGGCGGTTGGGTCGCGCAATAGGGGCACGATATCCTCGACCGGGTTGCCGCCGGCGGGCGCGTATTCGGTGTCGCGCTTCGAGCCGAATTCGCCATGGTTGAATTCGTCGGAGGCGTAGGTGTCGATGAAGGTGTTGAAGCCTTCGTCCATGAACTCGGCACGACGTTCGTTGGAGCCGACCAGCATCGGAAACCAGCTATGGCCGATCTCGTGCGTTGTGATCCAGAACAGCCGCTTGCCGGAATCTTTGATGCCGTCAAAGACGATGCCGGGATACTCCATGTTCGCACCGTGGCCGGCGACGTTGATCGCATCCGGCCAGGGGTAGGGGTACCATTTAGAGGAGAAATACTCGATCGCGTTCTTGACGTATTCGGTCGAGCGTTTCCAGGTCGGTGCCGCCTCGACGGGATAGACCGACATCGCCAGGCGTGGTTTGCCGTCTACGGGGGGCAGACGGAGACGGGCGGCGTCCCAGGCGAAGGCGGGCGAGGCGACGAAGGCGGTGTCGCGGGTGTCGTGCATGACGAAGTGCCAGGTATGGGTGCCGGCCTGGGGATTGCTGATCGCGGCTTTGACGTCGGCTGGCGTGCGGATCATGACCGTCGCGTCGCTGTGCGCGGCCTGTCGCAGGCGCGAGCGCTCCAGCGGGGTCAACACGTCGGCGGGGTTTTGCAGGGCGCCGGAGCCTGCCACCAGGAAGGTCGCGGGTAATGTCACGGAATAGTCGATGTCGCCGTATTCGAGATAGAACTCCGCGCCGAGATAGGGCTCGGTGTCCCAGCCGCGCAAATCGTCATAGACCGCCATGCGCGGGAACCATTGCGCGATTTCGTAGAGGTCGCCGTCCGACGTGGTGCTCACCGCGGTGCGGCCGCCCCAGGGGCCCGGGACAATGTAGTGCCAGCGTATGCGCACGTGCAGCGTGCCGCCCTTGGCCGCGAGCGGCTTGGCCAGGGCTACCCGCATGCGCGTGTCGGAGACCAGGAAGCTCGAAGGGACGGTATGGCCGTGCGCGGTGACGCTGAGCGCGTCGATCACGTCGCCCGCGGTGTGGCCGGCGCCGGGCAGATGGAATATGAAGCTGCCGCGCGAATGTGGGCGGTAGATGTTCTGGTCGAGCTGCACCCAGAGCAGGTCGAGCGCATCGGGGCTGTTGTTGGTGTAGGTGATGACCTCCTCGCCTGAGAGGGTCTTGGTGGTCGGGTCGATCCGGGCGTGGATTTGGTAGTCGGCGCGGTTCTGCCAGTAGTCCGGGCCTGGGCTGCCGCTGGCGGAGCGGAACGCGTTGGCCGGGTACTCCTCGTGGAACGGCGCGAAGATGGTGGCCGCATTGGGGGGGCGCTGCGGCAACGAGCAGGGGAGCGGCGAGCAGAACCGTGGGGAGCATCTTCATGGACCGTATGGTTCACATCTTCGCGGAGCCGGGCAAGGGGTGGTGGCAGCATTGGTTTTTCGGCGTGGGCGGACTACTTAGCTCGGCATGCGAAACTTTACCGACCTGAGCGAGCGCGAAATCCTGGCCCTGGCGATCTCCAACGAGGAGGAGGACGGGCGCACCTATTCCGACTTTGCCGAGAATTTGCGGGAGAACTACCCCGATAGCGCCAAGCTGTTCTCGGACATGGCGGCCGAGGAGGGCGGCCATCGGCGCGCCCTGATCGACCTGTATGTGCAGCGGTTCGGCGATCACATCCCGCAGGTCCGTCGCGGCGACATCCGTGGCGCCCCGGTGCCCTCGCCGGTGTGGCGGGTGGTGCCGCGCGGCATCGATGCGGTGCGCAGGCAGGCGCGGCAGATGGAGGCCGACGCCAGCCGCTTTTATTTGCGCGCCGCCAGCCGCACCACCGACCCCGCGATCCGCCGCCTGCTCGGCGACCTTGCCGAGGCCGAGGCCGAGCATCTGCAGACCGCGGGCCATATCGAGGATAAGCACCTGCCCGGCGAGGTGCGCGAGCGCGAGGACGACGACGCCCGCAAGCGTTTCGTGCTGCAGATCATCCAGCCTGGTCTGGTCGGGCTCATGGATGGTGCGGTGTCCACCCTGGCGCCAGTGTTCGCCGCCGCGTTCGCCACCCATTCCACGCACAACGCTTTCCTGGTCGGGCTCGCGGCGAGCACGGGTGCTGGCATCAGCATGGGGTTTGCCGAGGCGCTCGCCGACGATGGCAAGCTGTCCGGCCGCGGGGCGCCGCTGCTGCGCGGCCTGGTCTGCGGCCTGATGACCTTCGCCGGCGGCATTGGCCATACATTGCCCTATCTGATCCCGCGGTTCTGGACGGCAACGGCCGTCGCCGGCTGCGTGGTCGTCGTCGAGCTCGCGATCATCGCCTACATACAATACCGCTACATGGAGACGCCGCCCTTCTCGGCGGCGGCCAAGGTCATGCTCGGCGGCGCCCTGGTGCTCGCCGCCGGCGTGCTGATCGGCAGCGGGTAGCGGCGGCCGCGGATCGCCTCCACCAGGCGCGCCACCACGTCGGACCACGCGCCGGGTCGGGTCTGGCGGATGATCCGGACAGTCGGATACCAGTCGCTGTCCTCGCGGCCGTAGAGCCAGCGCCAGCAATTATCGTAGCGGTCGAGCAGGATCGTGGGCACGCCCAGGCCGCCGGCCAGATGCACGACCGCGGTGTCCACGCTCACCACCAGATCCAGGTTCATCACCAGGCTGGCGGTGTCGTCCATGTCATCGATATGTGGCATCGGGTCGTGCAGCACCAGGCCCGGCGGCGGGTCCGCCAGCTCGTCCGCGTAGGGGCCTTTCTGCAGGCTGACGAAGGTCACGTCGCGGAGTGCTGCCAGCGGGGCGAGGGCGGCCAGGCCGATGCTGCGCCTGCGGTCGATGCCGTGTGCAACCGGGTCAGCGGCCCGCGGCGCGCCGCCCCAGACCAGGCCGACGCGCAGTCCGGGCGTTGCCGGCAGCAGCGACGCCATGCGGGCCACGGCTTCGGGGTCGACGCGCAGATAGGGGATCGGCTGCCCCATCGCGTCATCGGTCGCGGCAAAGGCGCGCGGCAGGCTGATGAACGGGCAGTGCCAGGTGAATATCGGGTCGGGCACGTCGCCGGCCAGCACCGTGGCCCGCGGTTCGGCACGCTGGGCGAGCCGGAGGAGCGACTGCGGCACCCACAGCAGCACGCGCGCGCCACGGTCGGCGAGCAGCGGCGCATAGCGTAGATACATCAGCGTATCGCCCAGGCCCTCCTCCTGCGTCACCAGTACGGTTGCGCCTGAAAGATCGGTGTTCGGGCCGAGCGAGGGCAGCAGCAGCCGGCGCGGCAGCTCGGTATGGCCGGGCAAGGACAGCCGCCATTCGTGCTCGGTCCAACCCTGTGTCATGCGGCCGGATTTGAGCAGGCAGATCGAATGGTTCAGCCGGATTTGCGCGTCTTCCGGCCTGATCCGGATGGCGCGATGGTAGTAGGCCAGCGCGTCCTCGAATTCGCCCTCATGCGCCAGCGCGCAGCCGAGATTGGCCCAGCCGGCATGGTTGGCGGGGTTGAGTGCCACCACGTCGCGGAACATCGCCAACCCCTCGTCGGTGCGGCCAAGGGCGATCAGCACGATCCCGAGCTGGTTCATCGTCGCAAGGTCGCGCGGACGCCCGGACAGGGCCTGGCGCAGCGCCGCCTCGGCCTCGGCGGCCCGCAACTGCCCGGTGAGCCAGTCGCCCCAGGCCAGCAGCAGCCTCGGGTCGTCCGGGGTCAGGGCCAGTGCCGCGCGAAAAATCGGCTCGGCGTCGGCACCGCGTTTCTGCGCTACGAGCAGGCCCGCAAGGTCCTGGCAGGGGTGGATCGCCTCTGGCTTTTCGCGGGCGATTGCGCACAGCATCACGGCAGCGGGGGCGGCAAGGCCGCAGCCGCCCAGAGCCAAAGCGTGCAACAGGCGCGCCTCGATGTCGGGCGCGCTGACCAGAGGCTGGCTGAGCAGCCGGGCCTCGTCGTGCCGGCCGGCATGCAGCGCGTCGAGCACAGTGCGTAGAATAGCCCGCCGCTCAGCCGCCATTGAGGATGCGTCGCACGGTGGCCGAGAGCGCCGTCGGCGAATAGGGCTTGCCCACGAAGGTGTCGAGTGGGTTCGGCGCAATTTTGGTCTCGGGCTGGCCACTCATGAAGATGACGGGCAAGTCCGGGCGGCTGATGCGGGCATGCCGGGCGAGTGCTACGCCATCGAGGCGTCCGGGAAGCTGGATGTCGGTGAGCATCAGCGCAAACCCATCGGGATCGTGCCGCAGCCGCTCGAGTGCTGCGTCGGCATCCTCGGCTTCCACCACCTCGAAGCCGTCCTCGGCGAGTGCCTCGGACAGGGTCATCCGGATCAGGAACTCGTCCTCGACAAGCAGCAGGCGGGACGCCAAGGGAGGGGGAGGCGCATTCATCTGATCTGGCACTCTCCGGTGATCTCGGGCTGCATGATGCCCCAGGGTCGTGCTAGAGGGTTGGCGTGATGATCGACCCTTTCGCATGGATTGCAGGCTGGATCCAGGAGGCCGTGCTGGTCCCCCTGCTCTGGCGCTGCGGCTGGATGGAGTGGGAGGACGTGTCCTTCCTGTGGGCGCTGTTCGCGGTCTACGGCGTGCTGCAGGTCGTCATCAACTGCGCCATCTGCATGCCGATGGAGCGGCTGCGGCCGTTGCAGCGCGGCTCTCCCGGACGGGCACGTGCCGTGGCGATGGACATCCTCTACACCGTGGTCGCGCGGGTCGGGCTGTTCCCGCTGGTCATGTTCTTCGGCTTCTACACGACACAGACCTGGATCAATGGCTTGCTGGCCGATCACGGCTACGTGCCGCCGACCCTGGAGACGCTGTTCCCGGCGCTGCTCGGCCTGCCGATCCTGAGCTTCTTCCTCTACGCCGTGATCCTGGATTTCTGCGATTACTGGCGGCACCGGCTGAGCCACCGGTTTGGCTGGTGGTATGGCCTGCATGCCGTGCATCACGCGCAGCGCCAGATGACATTCTGGTCGGACGATCGCAACCATGTGCTCGACGACACCATCAGCACACTCTGGTTCATCGCCATCGGCCTGCTGATCGGCATCCCGCCATTGCAGTTCCCGATCCTGGTGCTGTGCCTGCGGCTGGTCGAGAGCCTGTCGCATGCCAACACCACGATCTCGTTCGGCTGGCTCGGCGAGCGGCTGCTGGTCTCGCCGCAGTTCCACCGCGCCCACCACGGGCTGCCCTCCTGCGGCCGCCGATCACGGAATTTCGGCGCGGTGTTTCCCTGGTGGGACATGCTGTTCGGCACCGCCGACTTTACCCGCGACGTGGTCGAAACCGGGGATTTGACTGCCGGCGAGGCGATGGCGACCGGCGGCTGGCTGGCGCAGCAGACGGCCGGCCTGCGGCGCGCCTGGGCGTTAGGCCGCCAAGCATCGTAGGCCACTTTCGGTTTTGCCCTAACCGTTGCGATATGCTAACAGTCTCGGCTACGCAGGGTCTGTTTCGTTACGGACACGCAACTGGCTCGAGGATCCGCCGCGATGTCCGATACGTTCGTCACCACCACCATCTCCGGCGCCGAGTTCTCCGACGGTTCGACCCTGTCCGGAACCTGGACCTCTGAATACGACAGCACCGGCAAGCTGGTCGCGGTAAGCAACGCCACTTTCACGGTCCAGGGCAGCGGCGGCACCACCACGTTCACCAACGGCGGCACGCTGCCCTATGCGAACTCACCGTCCAACACGTCCTACGAAATCCATTTTCTCGCGGCCTCCAAGACCGGCAGCTACACCAGCCTCTATGTCGATTGGCGCAGCGAGAACCCGACCTCGTTCTATCAGGGCACGCCGTCGCTCTACACCTCCGTCGTCAACAAAGCCGGTCCCAGCACGACGCCGCTGCGCCTGATCAACGACGGCAGCAGCGGCGTTGGCACGCTGCCGGTCATCAGCGGCCTGCCGTCGAACCAGAACGACCCGGTCAACACCGTCGCCACCCCATTCGCGGACGTCACCGTCACCGATCCGGACACCACGACAGCGACCAGTGCGACCATCGTGCTGAGCAATAATGGCGTCATCGGCGACGCCGACGGTCTGCTCAGCGGTACCGGCCTGACCAAGACCGGAGCCGGCACCTACAGCCTCGCCGCCACCACCCCCGCCAACCTGACCGCGGAATTGCGCGCGCTGCACTTCACGCCGGCGACCGGCGTGCAGTCGCAAACCCTGGTCGATCTCTCGATCAATGACAGCGACGGCTCGATGTCGGCGGCCGGCACTCTGTCGGTGCCCTGCTTCCTGCGCGGCGTGATGATCGCCACCCCCTCCGGCGAGGTTCCGGTCGAGCGCCTTCAGGTCGGCGACCTGGTCTGCGCGATCGAGGACGGCGTGCGTATCGCGCGCCCGGTCACCTGGCTCGGCGGCCGCTCGATCGACGCCGCCTCGTTCGGCGGCGGCGACGAGGCCTATCCGGTCCGGATCCGCGCCGGTGCCTTTGCCGACGGCGTGCCGCATCGCGACCTGCTGGTCACACCAGAGCACTGCATCCTGACCGAAGCCGGCCTCACCCCGGCCCGCATGCTGGTCAACGGACGCTCCATCGTCATCGACCGCGGCATTCCCGTCTACGACTTCTTCCATGTGGAGCTGCCAGCACACGGCATCCTGCTGGCCGAGGGCCTGGCCTGCGAGAGCTATCTCGACACCGGTAACCGCGATCTGTTCATGGATGCCGGGGCCCGCGTGACGGTTCGCCCTGGTGTCGTCATGGCGGCACCGCTGGCGGTCGCGCGCGACCTGGTTGAGCCGCTCTGGACCCGGCTCTCCGACCGCGCTTGCACGCTCGGTTTCGGAGGTGCTGCGACCGCCCGAACCCTGACCAACCAGCCCGATCTGCGGCTGCTGCTCGATGACGGCAGCGAACTCAACGCCAGCTGGCATGACGGCCAGCGCCATGTGTTCCACATCCCGCGCGACGCCCGTCCAACCCGTTTGCTCTCACGAGCCGCGGCGCCGGCCGATGTCGTCGGTCCCTTCGTCGACGACCGTCGCATCCTGGGCGTCGCCGTCGGCCGGATGGCAGTCTGGACCGGCCTGGACGAGACGGTTGTGCCTTTCGCTGGTATGTCGCTCGAAGGCTGGCATGACGCCGAGGGCGGCCACCGCTGGACCAACGGCCGTGCAGCACTTGACGTGCCCGTCGCCGGACCGGACACCTTCCTCGACATCCAGCTCACTGCGACAGCGCTCTACCCGGAGACGCTCGCCGCCTGAGAGTCCAACTCTGAAGTCATGTGCAACGAGCCATCCTCCGGGTCAGTCGCGTGTCTACCGCGGCGTAGAGCAAGCTGGTTGCTGAAGCGACCATGGCCCCGAAGTCCTTTGCCAGGCGCCGGTTCCGGTTGAGCCAGGCGAAGCACCGCTCGACGACCCGACGGCGCGGATTGACCGCAAAGCCGATCTGACCCGCGGGCTTGCGGACGATTTCAACGGCAATGGAGGTGGCGTCGGCCACGCGTTCGGCGGCGACCGCAGAACCAGCAAAGGCGCGCTCTACGAAGAGGAAGCGGCGACGAGAGGCCTTCAGCCACGGGACCGCTCCGTCGCGGTCCTGGACCGATGCCGGGTGAACTTGCAGCATCAACGGCCTGCCATCGGTGTTCACCACCGCGCCTCGGCCATTCGGGCGGTCGTCCAACAGGCGAAGGCGGAGGCAGAAGCGGCTTCCGGACAGCCCATTCGGCTTCAGTCACGTCACTGATAAAGCCGAGCCTGTCGCGCAAATGCTGCGCACGGGTGGCGTTCCACATCAGGACGTTCATCCAACCCGGTTTCGACAACCTGTTGGAAGTACATTCTCGCGTAACCACCCACCCCCATGTGATTCCGCTGCTCTCCCCTCCCATGGCTTTGGCATGCCAGTTTGGCCGCATACCGAAGATCTTGATTGCGATCCAGCAAGCACTTCAGCAATGAACAACAAAGCCCTTCCCTGGAGCCTTTGCCAACATGTTGCGTGCCCTCATCCATGGTCTCCTGCTTGCGATGTGCATCATCCCGCTCGCCAGCGCGGCCAAGCCACAGGGACCCAGCTTTGACTGCGCCAAAGCGGCCAATCCGGTTGAACATGCAATCTGCGGCAATCCGAGCCTCAGTGCCTCGGATCTGGCATTGTCACAATATTATAAGGTGGAACTTGTGGCAGCCGGACCCTACCGCGACGACCTGGTTGCCTTTGAGCGCGCCTGGCTGAAGCGGCGGGGCCCCGAGTGCGGCCTCACCCCATCGGGAACGGTCCAGCAGCCAGACATCTCCGATCGAACCCACTGTCTTCTCGACCTAATAACCAGACGGGCGGAAAGCCTAAAGCCGCCTTACTACGGCTACGGAGCCCAAGACCCTCGCGTTCCCAGCGGCAAACCCCCTCTGGCGCTTTGGTTGCTTAATGAAGCGTTCGCGGAAATGCCCTTCGCGCCCCGGGCCGCCGAACGTGTCTTTGTGAGCATAAACTCCGTGCCAGCTCATCTCGGCCACCTTATGACCGCAAGACTGTTCGATCCACCATCCGCCGCCAACACAAAGCTCCAGCAAGCTCTTGCCAGGCAGTTGTCCGAGGAGAGTAAAGGAGATCGCTACCTACCAGTGCCAGTACGAGAGGCGTACGACGGCTCGATCTCCGGACTCGTCAGCTACATGCAGTTCGGTGGTGTCGGCCTCAGTTTTCCTTGCAAGCTGTTCGCACGTTTTCCAGACCTGATTCGGGCCACAGGCGCGGAGTTCGGGTCATCGGCTGATAACTTTGTCCCTCTCGCCGTCTGCAGCGACTACGAATACCCTTATCCCCACAGTGCCGCGCTACTCGCTGCTTCGGCCGCACCGTATGACGGTGGCGCATTCGGCCGCTGCACGGGAACGATCCGGTATGCGGATTTCGCCGAGGACCGGATGTACGAACTCATAAGCCGTACGTCGCCGAAGAGACTGTTGCAACCCGGCATTGACCCCAGGCGCTTTTGGCCAGCAACCGGCGTCGTCTTTCCGGCCGTCCCACGAAACATACCGCTCGAATCGTGGAGCTATCAATCGGTCTGGAACCGGCATGCTTTTGCGGCCTTCAAGCCCGGCTTCGAGAAGGCCATGGCGGATTTCACCTCCATGTACGAAACGCGCTGGGGTCTCTCGCCAAGGGACGCCGCGCACGCCGCCCACGTCGCGGTCTGGCTGCCGTTGCTATGGACCAGTGATGCGCCTCCTCCGCAGCCGATTGCCTTGGCAATCATGGGTTCGGACGCAACCCGCGCCCTACAGCCCTTCGTCTCCGGCACACTACCGGAAACCGGAATAAGCGAGCCTCTTCTCTCATTGGCGATTGAAAGCCCTGGCGCAATTAGCTTGCTGCTCAGCGATGGCGCCAACGTCAACGCTGTCAATGACTTTGGCAAGACACCTCTGATGACGGCAGCCCAGTTCGACAAAATCGGGGCTGTATCGTTGTTGATTACGGCTGGAGCCAAAATCAACGAACAAAGCTTTGCGCCGGATCGAATTCCGAATAACGACGCCCGGGCCGGGGAAGCTGGGGACGTCGGATGCGAAGCCTATCACATTCTACACGGTGGCCGAACCGCTCTCATTTATGCTGCGGCGAATGCCAGCCTGGCCACTATCCGCGAGCTTCTTGCAGCAGGTGCCGACAAGACTCTGAGAGACAGCCTGGGTTTGACGGCGCTTGACTATTTGCGAGGCAAGGGCCCTGTGCCGGCGAACCCCAGACTCGACAGTGCTGATCGCTCTGAAGCGACCAAGCTGCTTATGTTCCAGTAAATGCGCGATCCAGCTGAGTGTCCACGGGACGCCGCCTTGCCAAAGCGACCGGAATGAGGCGCAAGGCTGGCCGGACCGCTGCGTGCCAGTCGCCGGACAGCCCGGCTCGCCCGGTCACGTTGAGGCAAACCGTCGCAACCAGCGCCGCTCGGCGACGTTTTGCTGCTCTCAACCACAGTCGGGACCGGTCAGATGCGCGCACTCTGTTGGCACGGCAAAGGCGATATTCGCTGCGATACGGTTCCTGACCCGTCGATCGAGGATGCGCGGGACGTCATCCTCAAGGTTTCGAGCTGCGCGATTTGCGGCTCCGACCTGCATCTCATGGACGGCCAGATGCCAGGCATGGAGCGCGGCGACGTGCTCGGCCACGAATTCATGGGCGAGGTCGTCGAGGTTGGAGCACCGGACCATAAGCTCAAGCGCGGCGACCGGGTGGTGGTGCCGTTCAACATCAATTGCGGCGAATGCCGGCAGTGCAAGCTCGGCAACTGGTCGTGCTGCCTGCGCTCCAACCGCAACGGCGAGATGGCGGCCAAGATGTTCGGCTACCCGACCGCCGGATTGTTCGGCTACTCGCATCTGACCGGCGGCTATGCCGGCGGCCAAGCCGAGTTCGTGCGGGTGCCGATGGCCGACATCGCACCGATGGTCGTGCCCGAGGGCATGACCGACGATCAGGCGCTGTTCCTGTCGGACATCCTGCCCACCGGCTGGCAGGCGGCCGAGCACGCGCAGATCACCGAGGGCGACGTGGTGGCGATCTGGGGCGCGGGCCCGGTCGGCTTCTTTGCCATCCAGGCGGCGCGCCATATGGGGGCGGCACGGGTGATTGCCATCGAGACTGTCCCGGAGCGGATCGCGCTCGCCCGCACCGCCGGTGCCACCGACATCATCGACTTCAAGGTCGAGGACGTCATGGCGCGCATACGCGAGATCAGCGACGGGCAGGGGGCCGACTGCGTGATCGACTGCGTCGGCATGGAGTCCGTCGCCGGCCACGGCGCCTTCAGCGTGATCAGCAAGGTGCAGGAGGCGGTGACCAGCACCCAACGGCCCTATGCACTGGAGCAGATGATCCAGGCGGTGCGTCCGGCCGGCACGGTGTCGGTGCCTGGCGTCTATGCCGGTCCGGTGCCGCTGAACATGGCGGCGATCGTCCAAAAGGGCCTGCCCATCAAGACCGGCCAGACCCACGTGAAACGCTATTTGGAACCGCTCACCAGGCTGATCCAGGAGGGCAAGATCGACACCACCTCGCTTATCAGCCACCGCAGTGCCGATCTCGCCGAGGGCCCGGACCTCTACAAGATCTTCCGCGACAAGCAGGATCACTGCACCAAGGTGGTGTTCAAGCTCGCCTGAACGCCATCAACGGGAGAGCCAGGCAACGGCGGCGAGCACCGCCGGCGGCACCAGCAGGGCACCGACCGGATAGGCGGCAGTCCATAGCAGGACTGCCTCCAGTAGCAGCACCAAGGCGACCGCCGCCACCGTGCGACGGTCGCCGAACAGCGTTTTGAAAAAGGCGTTCATGCGGTCTGCGCCCGGAACGGCCGCGCGGAGAGGGCGAGACCGCCGACCAGGTAGAATAGGGCAAGCGCCGGCAGCGACCATTCCCCGAGCGGCCAGGCGCCGGCGCCGGCCAGGCTCTCCACCGTCCAGAAGGTGCCGAACGCGGTGATCATCGCGCCGACCAGGAACTTGATCGCGTTCTCCGGCACCCGCGATAACGGCGCGCGGATCAGCAAGCCCGCCGCCGCCACCACCACAAGCGCCAGCAGCGCGCCGCCGGCGCTGCTCGTCCAGCGCGCGGCCGCACCCCCATGCGGCATGCCCAGCGCCACCACGATCAGCCAGACCTCGAGCCCTTCAAGCAGGGTGCCCTTGAAGGCGATGAACCAGGCGGCCCGACGATCCCCCCGTGAGAGCGCCGCACGGGTCTGCGCAAATTCGGCGTCCTCGTCATGCAGCGGCTTGCGCCCGGCACGTCGTGCAATCGCCTTGCCCAGCCAGCGCGTGCCGAACAGCAGCAGGAACACGCCGATGACAAACTGCAGCCAGCCCAGCGCCCGGCCGAGATGCAGCACCCCGCCGGTGAGCAGACCGAGCACCAGCAGCACCCCGAGGGCCGCCAGCGCCGCACTCCCGGCGCGACGGCCGCCGATCTGCAAGCCGACCGCGAGCACGATGGTGAACGCCTCGACCCACTCCACCGCCGAGGTGAGGAAGGCCGGCACCGCGACGGTAAGATCGATCATCTAAAGCCTGGCATGTATAGCGTGCTCCCATGTCCCCGCACCCGCAGACCTGGCTGAAAGTGTTGCCGCAAGGGCTGTTTTGCGAGCCCGGCGGGTTTTTTATCGATCCGCCAGCCGCCGTCGGTCGCGCGGTGATCACACATGCGCATGCCGATCACGCGCGTCCAGGGCACGACGCGGTGCTGGCGAGCCCGGAGACGATGGCGCTGATGGCAGTGCGCATGGGCGAGGAGCGGCTCGGCACCGGCCGCCAAATACTGGCCTACGGCGAGCCGATCACGCTGGGCGGCGTGCGGGTGTGGCTGCAGCCGGCGGGGCATTGTCTGGGCAGTGCCCAGGTGGCGATGGAATGGCAAGGTGCCCGCGCGGTTGTCTCGGGCGACTACAAGCGTGTGCCTGATCCGACCTGCCTGGCCTTCGAGCCGATCGCGTGCGACGTGTTCGTCACCGAAGCCACCTTTGGCCTGCCGGTGTTCCGCCACCCGCCGCCGGCCGGCGAGATCGCGCGCCTGCTCGACAGCGTGCGGCTGTTTCCCGAGCGCACCCATGTCGTCGGCTGTTACGCGCTGGGCAAGTGCCAGCGGCTGCTCGCTCTGCTGCGTGCGGCCGGATGGGACCGGCCGGTCTATCTGCATGGAGCGCTGCTGCCGCTGTGCGAGGCCTACGGGCGCATGGGGATCGAACTCGGCGATTTGCGCCCCGCCACGGTCGCGGCCAAGGCCGAGCTCGTCGGCGCCATCGTCCTCGCACCGCCGTCGGCGATCGCCGATCGCTGGGCGCGTCGGCTGTCCGACCCGGTGGTCTGCCTGGCGTCGGGCTGGATGCGCGTGCGCCAGCGTGCCAAGGCGCGCGGTATCGAGCTGCCGCTGGTGCTCTCCGACCACGCCGATTGGGACGAGCTGTGCGCCACCATGCAGGAGGTTGCCGCACCCGAGGTGTGGGTCACGCATGGCAGCGAGGAGGCGCTGATCCATGAAGCTGCCAAGCAGGGCCGACGCGGCCGGGCGCTGCGTCTGCTCGGCTACGGCGACGAGGAGGAGGGCTCGGCGTGATCGCGTTCGCCGACCTGCTGGAGCGGCTGACGCTGACCCCCGGCCGTCTCGCCAAGATCGCGCTGCTGCGGCATTTCTTCGAGACCGAGCCGGATCCGGACCGCGGCATCGGCCTCGCCGCACTCACCGCCGAGCTCGCATTTGATACCGCCAAGCCGGCGCTGATCCGGGCCCTGGCGGAAAGCCGCACCGATCCGGTGTTGTTCGCCTGGTCCTACGATTATGTCGGCGACCTCGCGGAGACGGTGGCGCTGATGTGGCCGAGCCCGCCAGGGTCCACGCCATCGCCACCGCTGCTGGCAGAGGTCGTGAGCAGCCTTGCGCGCACCCCCAAGGCTGCCCTGCCGGACCTGGTCGCCGGCTGGCTCGATGCCTCGCCAAGCAGCGTACGGCTGGCCATTCTCAAGTTGATCACCGGCGGCCTGCGGGTCGGCGCCTCGGTGCGCGTGGCGAAGATCGCGCTTGCCGGGCTGAGCGATGGGCGCATTGCCGCCGACGACATCGAGGAGGTCTGGCACAGCCTCACGCCACCCTACGAGGCGCTGTTCGCCTGGATCGAGGGGCGCGGCCCGCGTCCGGACCCGCAAGGGGCCGCGGTGTTCCGGCCGCCGATGCTGGCGCATCCGCTGGAAGCCGCGGACCTCGCCACCCTTGACCTCGCGGCCTTCGCCACGGAGTGGAAATGGGATGGCATCCGGGTCCAGCTCGTGGCCACATCCGGCGGCCGGCGGCTGTATTCGCGCGGCGCCGAGGACATCTCCGCCGCGTTTCCAGAGATCGTCGAGGCCATGACGTTCCAGGCGGTTCTCGACGGCGAGCTGCTGGTGCAACGTGGAGGCGACGGCGTGGTCGCCCCGTTCGCCGACCTGCAGCAGCGGCTGAACCGCAAGACGCCGTCTGCCGCCCTGATGCTGCAATACCCGGCCTTCGTGCGGCTCTACGACATCCTGTTCGATCAGGACGAGGATGTGCGCGCGGAGCCCTTCACCGCGCGCCGTCGCCGGCTGGAGGCGTGGTATGCGCGCACGCGACCGCCGCGGATGGATCTGTCGGCGCTCGTCGACGCTCCCGATCTCACGAGCCTCGCACGCCTGCGTGACGGTGCCCGCGCCGCCTCGATCGAGGGGCTGATGCTCAAACGCCGCGACAGCCTCTATCTGCCCGGCCGCCCACGCGGCCTGTGGTGGAAATATAAGCGCGACCCGCTCACCATCGATGCGGTGCTGATGTATGCGCAGCGTGGCCACGGCAAACGCTCCTCGTTCTACTCCGACTATACCTTCGGCTTGTGGCGGGTGGATGCGGCGGGTGATGACGAGCTGGTCCCGGTCGGCAAGGCCTATTCCGGCTTTACCGACGCCGAACTCGCACTTCTCGACCGCTGGATACGCAATCATACCAGCGCGCGCTTTGGACCGGTGCGCGAGGTGTCGCACACGCCTGCTCACGGCATCGTGCTGGAGATCGCATTCGACGCCGCACAACGCTCGAACCGGCACAAATCCGGCGTCGCACTGCGGTTTCCGCGTGTTGCACGCCTACGCATGGACAAGCCGCCGGCTGACGCGGACCGGCTCGAAACCCTGCTGCGTCTGCTGGACTCTTCGACCGACCTGGGGGAAACCCACCCGTCCACAGGTCGTTCAGCCACGGAACCGAAGAGCTGACCATGCAGCACGCCCAAGTTTCTTCAGATAATGCCTCAGCCCATGCTGCCGCAGCATCGTCGCTCGCGGATGCGTGTCGGTCGGTTCGCAATCATACCGAATATCTCGCCATTGGGCTCTCGGCGGAGGATCAATGCGTCCAGTCGATGCCTGATGCGAGCCCGGCGAAATGGCATCGCGCGCATACCACCTGGTTTTTCGAGCAATTCGTGCTGACACAAAATCTTCAGGATTACCGACCTTTTGACGATGCTTTCGGCTACTTGTTCAATTCCTATTACGATACGGTTGGACCGCGTCACCCCCGACCGATGCGCGGTCTGCTGACCCGGCCGAGTGCCGCGCATGTCAGTGCCTATCGTGCCCATGTCGATGCGGCGCTCACCCGTTTGCTGACACCTGGTGTAGCGCCGGAACTCGCCGAACTCGTCACCCTCGGACTGCATCATGAGCAGCAGCACCAGGAACTGCTGGTCACCGACGCGCTGCATGCACTCTCGCAAAACCCGCTTGCCTGGCGCGGGACGGGAAGCGTGGTGTTGCCTGGCTGGAGCGCGCCCGCGCCCCGACCGGGTCCGACGCACTTCTTGCAACGCGCCGGCGGACTGGCCCTGATCGGGCATGCCGGCACCGGTTTCGCGTTCGACAATGAGTCGCCGCGCCATCAGCATATCCTGCAACCGCATGCGCTTGCCGACCGCCTCGTGCACAATGCCGAATGGCTCGACTTCATTGCGGATGGCGGATATGCGCGCCCGGAACTCTGGATGTCGGACGGCTGGGCCGCATGCTGCGCGCATGGCTGGGAGGCGCCGATGCATTGGCGCCGCGACGAGGTGCGCGGCTGGCTGCAGGTCACCTTCGCCGGCTGTGCCGCACTTGCGCTGGACGCACCGGTCACGCACATAAGCTGGTACGAGGCCGATGCCTTTGCGCGCTGGTCCGGCGCGCGCCTGCCGACCGAGGCTGAACTCGAAGCCGCGTCAGCGGACCTGCCGGACTATTTCGGTTACGCCTGGCAATGGACCAACAGCGCCTATCTGCCGTATCCGCGCTTCAAGCCACCCTCCGGAGCAATCGGCGAGTACAACGGCAAGTTCATGATTAATCAGATGGTGCTGCGCGGCAGTTCGTATGCCACCCCGCCGGGGCATGAACGCGTCACCTATCGCAACTTCTTTCCACCCGACAAACGCTGGCAGGTCACCGGCCTGAGGCTGGCAAAGGATATTTGAACCCATGGCATCATCCCATTTCGGACTGCGGGATGCCCCGTCGTCCCGCTCGACGGTCGCCCCGCCCTCGAAGGATGTTCAAGACATCCTGCAAGGCCTGACAGCCGCGCCGAAGACCCTTCCGGCGCGGTTTTTCTATGACGATGCCGGCTGCGCCCTGTTCGGCAGGATCACGAAACTTCCGGAATACTACGTCACCCGCGCCGAGACCGCCCTGCTCGCGGAGCATGCGGCCGTCATCGTCGCCAATACCGCTCCGGCGAGCGTGCTCGTCGAATACGGCGCCAGCGACGAGAACAAGGCGGCGATGCTGCTCGATGCTGTGCCGCAACAACTCGCCGCCTACGTGCCGATCGATATCGCAGGCCCTCCCTTGCAGGCATTGCGCGAGCGGATGCGCATCTCACACCCGCACCTCACGGTGCAACCGCTCTGCGCCGACTTCACCGCGCCCGTGGCACTCCCGCCTTTGCCGAGCGGCAGCTCCAGGCTGGGATTTTTTCCAGGCTCCACCATTGGCAATTTCGATCCGCCGATGGTTGTGTCGTTCCTGCGTCGTGCGCGCGCCGATCTGTCGCGCGGCGGCACCGCGGCCGCGCAATTCATCATTGGCACCGATCTGCGCAAGGACGCATCGGAGCTGGTGCCGGCCTATGACGACAACGCCGGCGTCACCGCCGCCTTCAACCGCAACATCCTGCGACACGTGAACCGATTGGCCGCAGGCCGATTCGATCCCGAGCTGTTCGCGCACCGCGCCATCTGGAACGAGCAGGCCGGCCGTATCGAAATGCACCTGGCCAGCCGCCTGCCACAGGTGATCCAGGTCGCCGGACGCACCATCGCGTTCGCCGCCGGCGAGACCATCCACACCGAAAGCAGCTACAAGCATACGAGGCAGGGCTTTCTGGCGCTGGCGGCGCAAGCCGGCTGGCGGTCCGACGGCTTTTGGACCGACTCCCAGGGCCGCTTCGGGATGCACCGGCTTATCGCCGACTAAGCCCTTTCTTGCGCGTGGCCGCCCCGCCAACCGCACGCGCATACCGGTCAGCCCGGAGGGCTGCCGGTATGAGACCCCTACGGCAACACGCCATTATGCGCGAGGATCGGCGGCGGCGCCGTCTCCCCGATGGTTTGTAGCAGATCGATCTCGATGGTTCGGGTGATCGCCTTCATCGGCAGCGCGTGCAGACTTTCGCTGAACGGGTTTTCCAGGTCGGCGCCGATCCGGTCCAGGGCAACGAACAGGAAGCCGAGCAGGGTCGAGCCGAGCGGCGTCAGCCAGCCCAATTCCTGCACGATTGAGAGCGGCAGCACGATGCACAAGGCGCGCGTGATCAGTCCGGGGAACACCGCGAACTGGATCGCCAGCGGCGTGCGCAGGATACGCTCCAGACCGCCTTGGGCATTCGCGAGATCCGACAGGACACGGTCGATGGCCGCATGCTTGGCGTCGTCGATGGCGTCTTCGTCGCGCATAAGGCCGCGGGCGATCTCTGTCAGGATGGCGTTTGCACGATTGGCGCACGGGATCATCGCGGCTCGCATCCCAGGCTCAAGAAAGCCGAACACGATCTCCGACGTGTCGGTGCCGGACAGGCTGCCGCGCAGGGCATGACCGTAGGCGATCATCGCGCGGGTGAGATCAGGCCTGCCGCGCGCCAGCGTCTCCGCCTGGCGCGCAAACGAGCGGCTGTTATTGACCACCGCACCCCAGAGCGTGCGCGCCTCCCACCAGCGCTGATAGGCGGCGTTGTTGCGCACGCTCATGAACAGCACCAGCACCGAACCAAGCAGCGGGATCGGCAGGCCGGTCTGATCCATCCAGGGCCGGTGCGCGAGTTTGAACACCGCCACCACCAGGATGTCCCAAAAAAGCAACAGCAGCAGCGGCCGCACGCTCTCGCGCAGGAGCTGGAACGTTCCGGCACGCCGATCGACAATCATCGCCCGTGCTCTTCATGGCATGTGTGTTCTTCACGATATTTTAACATGCAAATTGTTTACTGTCTCAAATGTGGCAGCTTAACAGGTCGCGGAAAAACGAATGGCAGATAACAAAGCAAGGCAATTCGCTTCGCCGCGCACGATCCCATCAAAAGTGACGCCTTTAAAATCCAGTAATCCTTAAGAATCGGGGTCTGGGGCCTTCGGCCCCAGTGGGTCAAGGGCAAAGCCCTTGCCTGGCTTTTCCCGCCCCCTGCCAAGGAGCCATGATGCCCACCCCGCTCACCGCCGCCGACCCGATCTTCGCGGGCATCGCATCCAGCGTCCCGGCCAGCTTTCTTGCCGATGTGGTCAGTCTGATCAACCGGTCGCCGACGTTGCTCGCCCAGATCGCGCAGCTCGATGCGTTCACGCTTCCCGGCGGCGGCACAGCGCAAATCGCCCTGCAGTCGGGAGCCGGCAATGGCGCGAGCTCGAGCACCCATTCCGCGGTCATCAACATCTCCGCGCTCTCCAGCTACGACGACACCCAGTCCATCGCCCTCGGCGGCAACCTCAATCCCGGCCAAGGCCCGGAATACGTCACCCCTGCCGGCGTCTTCGTCGGCCTCCTGGCCTACGAGCTTGCCCATTGGACCGACGCGCAGCTCGGCCCGATCTATAGCGGCGGCCTGCCCGGCTACACGATCGAGCAGGCGGTGGCGACCGAATTCGCCTCCGAGGGCAAGTCCGCCGACAGCCAATACACCGCAATGATGCAGATCCAGTCGTCGGAGGCCGCAAACCCGGTGCCCTCGGGCATGGCGAACGGCAACATCCTGTTCAACGTCACCGGCGATCCGGCGCAGGACACCAGCCTGCTCGCCCAGCTGGCCGGACTACAGAGCGACGCCGCCATCTCGCTTCTCGGCAGCCAGTTCTGGAATGTGCCGGTCGATGGCGGCAGTTTCCTGAGCACGATGTGGAACGGCTATGGCGCCAGCGGTGCCCGCGACGATCTCGGCATCGCGCTGTCGCAAATCACCGGCTTCTCGGTGCGCGAGAGCAACGGCACGCTCGAAGGCTGCACCATCAACACGCAGGCACCAGGTGGCGCGGCCCTGAGCACCGTCATTACCAGCCCGACACCCGGCCAGCAGCAGGCCCAGATCATTGACAGCGCCCTTGGCAGCGCCACCGGCAACCTGCTGGCCACGGTCAATACCGTCATCGATGCCGGCACCGGGCAGATGCAGCTCAGCCTCGCCGCCCACGACTACTCCTTCGCCGTCCCAGCCGGCAGTGTGGCGCTCGGCGTGACCGGCGACAACGACAGGCTGTTCGGGAGCTCGGCCAGAAGCGACCTGCAGGTCGCACTCTCCGGCACCCACGCGCTGGTCTGCCTGCAGGCGGGCAGCAGCACGATCACCGGCGCCAACGCCACCACCACGGTATTCGGCGGCGCCAGCGACGTAACCTACGCCGGCGGCGGCGGCATCCTGGTGATGGGCGTCGGAGCTGCCACGGTGACCGGCGGCCCGCGGGAAAGCGTGTTCGGCGGCGCCGGCGGCATCACCTACCAGGGCACCACGGAGTATGCCGACGTCATCGGCGGCACCGGCTCCTGCACCATCCGCGCCGGCGCGGGCGGCGGCTGGTATGGCGGCGGCAGCCTCGGCCACAATGCACTGTCGGCAACCGGCGCCGGCACCGTGCTCGACGCCGGCGGCAACAACGACACCCTGACCGGAGCCGCGGGCGGCGGCGCCTACCTGATCGCCGCCGCCGGCAACGAGACCCTGCGCGGCGGCAACCAGACGGGCGATACGCTCTTCTTCCTCGGCGCCGGCGCCGACCTGGTGCAGGCCGGACACGGCGGCTCGGTCATCGTCACCGGCAACGGCACCGCCACGATCGACGGGGGCGGCGGCTGGGACCAGGTCTGGGGCGGCACTGGCGGGCCTGATCAGTTTGTCGCAGGCTCTGGCGGTGTGCTCGCGATCAGCGGCTTTCGCTCGGGCATCGACCATATTTCGGCTGGCGGCCAGCATGTCACCGCCACGTCCGAAGGCGGCGCCGGCACCGTGTTCGCCCTGTCGTCGGGTACCACGATCATCCTTGCTGGCGTCGCGGTTCAGGCCGGAGGCGCGTTTTCCTGAGCCGGCGCCGGCTATCGCCGTCTGGTCTTGGGCTGGGCCAGCGCATGCGCCGCTTGCAGCGCCGGAGCGAGCGTCGCTTCATCCACCGCGTGCAGGTCGCATCGCCTCGCACCCATACGCGAAATGCTTGCGGCTCCAGCCGAGGTCGCGAGCGATCTCGGCAATGCCGCACGCCGGTCGTGCCCGCAGCATCTCCAGGCCGTAGAGCTGCCTTCGATCCAGCGCCATGGCGCGCCCCAGCTGGCGGGCAAGAGCATCGTCGAGCAGGGTCGCCCGGCTCGCGCGGGGTCCGGCGCCTCGCACGGACGCGCGCCGGCGGCAAACGTCTCGCCGGGTTGCAGCCGAAGCACCAAGCCGTCGCCGCCCGTGATTCAGCATTCCGGCAAAGCAGTACGGGTTGTCGGGTTCGAACAGATCCCAGCACCTGAGGTCGCGCAGGGCGTCGTGGCCGGCACCTCGACTCCGATCAGATCGAGCGCTTCGTCGGCAAGGAAGCGCGCGACCTCAAGCAGCGTCACCGCCTGTTCATGGACATGGGTAGGGGTTGGCCTCGTATCGCCCGGCCACGGCGCGGGAGACCACATCCTCGATGGTCGTTGCGCGCGCGATCGTCGTGAAGGCAGCAGCCCGTCATCGAGCGCGCGAAGCACGATCTCGCCTGCGAGGGCGACGATGCGCCTGATCGGACGCAGCGTTTGCCGATCAACTTATGAGCATCTGCGTCCAACAAGAAACCACGCCGGCTCGCTGCGTTTGACGCGTTATCGCGCATTTATAGAAGGGGCAGTCATGGACTGGAAACTCGTGCTGTCAATGTTCACGTTTGCGGCAGTCTTGGCCGTACTTTTCTGGATATTGTTCTCCACGCTGCGTCACAGGCGGCCCGGCGCGAAGGTGAAAGGCATAGGCGGTGTGAACGATCCGATGGCCGGGTCGACCGACCAAGTCCGAGACCCGGACAGTATGCGCGCCAGCTTGCACGCCGGTTCGAAAAGTCCCGGGTCAGCTCCCCCAAAAGGCGGAAATAATCTTGCGCCGTGAGCCTGACGGCCGTGCTGACGTATCTCAGACCTTGAGTTCCGGCTTTCTGATCCAGAGGTTCAGCATTCCGGCGAAGCAGCGCGGGTGTGCGGACTCGAACACATCCCATCGCCTGAGGTCGCGCTGCGAACCAGGGGCCTGGGACGCATCGAAGGCAGCCTGGATCGACGCCGGCACCTCGACACCGATCAGCGCGAGGGACTCCTCGGCCAGGAAGCCCACGACCTCGGGCAATGTCACCGCCTGCTCGTGGACGTGGAACAGCAAATCCCGACAGCCGCTCATCGAAAAGAAGTCCGGGCTGGCGGCGAGCCGCATCGCCCAGTCGTCGGGCAGTGCCGCGAGCTCCTGGCGGCAGGCGCGTATCCCTGCCTCGCTGTCGTTGTAGCTTCGTTGCGCGATCCATGCGCGCGCGCGACGGACGTCGTCGCGCCCACGCACCGTGTAGAGCAGGACGTTCATTACCCCACCGGGTCGCAGCAACGCCAGCAGGCTGCGCCATCCCGCCCACGGATCGGCGAGGTGATGCAGCACGCCACCGACGCTGATCATGTCGAAGCTACGGCCGAGCGAGTCCGCTTCTATCAGATCGGCCTGCACATAGCTGATGCCGCTGGCGCCGAGTGCCGCGGTCATGCGTGCGGCATAGGCCAGGCTGGCCAGGCTCAGATCGATGGCGAGCACCCTGGCGCCGGCAAAGCCCCGGACCGTTTCGATGGCCGCCAGACCGGTGCCGCAGCCGGCGACCAGCACATCAAGCACGGCGCTGCCGGCGCGTGCCGTCACTGGAGCCGTCGGGAACCGCCCGCGGAGCCAGTCATCCAACGCGATCGGCTCCATTGCATCCGCGGACTTCACCCAGCGTGGATAGGGGTTCGCCTCGTATTGACAAGCGACAGCGCGGGAGACCGCATCCTCGATGGTCGTCGCGCGCGCGATTGTCGCGGCAAGCCTGCGCTCCTCCGCCGGCTCCGCGACCTGCTGGGTCAGAAGTGCTACGAGCGGATCGGGCCAGCGGTACGACAGCAACGGCTCAGGCCGGTTCAGGCGATCGAGCGGCCGATACATGGCAAGTGCTGCCAGCATCGTCTCCGACGGCGGCAGCCCGTCATCGAGCGCGCGAAGCACGATTTCGCCCAGGGCCTCGGCGTCGCGGGACTCTTCCACCGAGCAGGCCCATGCGTATTCATTGATGAAGCATTGCCGCGCCAGGCGGCAGGCGAATGCCAGCGTCTCCGGCGCCATGATGTCCCCCGACATCGCCGCGCCGAGCAGGATGCGCCGCTCGTCCGTCAGCGCCCGCTCCGCCGCGTGATGCGTCAGCACCGCCAGCTCCAGCAGGCGGCCAAGCAGCGCGTCGCGTGAATTGAACGGCACGCGCAGCGCAATCAGGTCGCAGATCACGCCCGCCAGATCCTGAGGTCGTGTCCACCGCTGCACAAGCGCGCGGTCCAGGGCGTCCCGCAAACCGGGCGCCTCGCCGGTCAGCCGCGCGACCCTGGCGCAATCGACGAACTGCACACGCAGCAGCAAGGTGTCGGCATGACGCAGCGCCTCGCAGGCCGCCTGCAGGCCGGTCTCCCAGGCCTCCGCCGCGATGCACCGGTCGATCAGCCCCTCGTGTGCCGCGGCAAGACGCGGCTGCAACGCGACGGCGCGGGCAAAGGCGTCCGCTGCCTCCGGCGCACCGGTCGCCGCGAGGGCCGTGCCGATGCCGTGATAGGCCTCGGCCATGCGCCCGTCATGGCGCAGCGCCGAGCGGTAGATCGCCGCGGCCTCGACGGGGTTTCGCACGCCCATCAACGCATTGCCGAGATTGAGCAGCGTCATCGCACTTGGGTGAAGCTCGGCGGCGCGACGATAGTGCCGCTCGGCGAGGCCAGCCTGTCCGAGCGCGCGATAGGCTCCGGCCAGTCCGTCGTGCAGGGCGGCCGCGTTCGGGGCTACCGAAACGGCACGGGTGAAATGCGTCAGTGCGTCGTGCGGCCGATCCTGCTGGGCCGCGATCCATCCACGCATATGCAGGGCGCGCACCTCGAACGGGGCTTGCGCAAGCAGGCGCGCGCAGGCCGCATCGGCTTCGCGCAGGCGGCCTTTGCTGCGATGGCCCTCGGCCAGCGCCAGCAGCGGTGCCACACCGGCACCCGGCGCCGCGCGGGCAGGCCGCTCATTACGATTCATGATAATGCAGATCCATGATGCCGCTCAAACCGTCACGTCTCGTCATTGCCGCCCTGGCCATCCTGTGCGCTGCCTTGGCGGTGTTGGCGCCGCGCAGCGATATCCTGACCACGATTACGATCAAGGCACCACCCGCGCGGGTCTGGGCGGTACTCACCGACACCGCATCCTATCCAAGATGGAACCCGATGATCGCGGGCCTCAAAGGCACTCTCCTGGCCGGTGCGACCATCGAGAATATCGAAGGCTATGGCGCCGAACAGGTGATCTTCTGGCCGCGGGTGCTGGTCGCGCGGCGCGATCGCGAACTGCGCTGGCGCGGTCGGCTTTGGGGTCTGCCGCTGCTGTTCACGGGCGAGCATTATTTCCTGCTGCAGCCGACTTCGGCAGGCACACGGTTCACGCAGGGCGAACATTTCACCGGTGCCCTGCTGTGGGTGTTCGATCCGCGTGATCTGGTGCCGGCGTTCGAGGCCATGAACACGGCGTTGGCGGCACGCGCCGAGGCAAGGTAAGGGTTGCCAGCGGTGCCAGAGCAGGAGGACCGGAATGGACGTGCGCGCGGCGGTGGCATTCGAGGCAGGTGAGCCCCTGCACATCGAGACGGTGCAGCTCGAGGGCCCACGCGAGGGCGAAGTGCTGGTCGAGATCAAGGCCACAGGCATCTGCCACACCGACAAATACACGCTCTCCGGCGCCGATCCGGAAGGGCTGTTCCCGTCGATCCTCGGCCATGAGGGGGCCGGCGTGGTGGTCGAGGTCGGGCCCGGCGTGAGTTCGCTGCGGCCCGGCGATCACGTGATCCCGCTCTACACGCCGGAATGCCGCCAGTGCAAAAGCTGCCTGAGCCGCAAGACCAATCTCTGCACCTCGATACGCGCCACGCAAGGGCGCGGGCTGATGCCCGACGGCAGTTCGCGGTTCTCGCTCAATGGCAAGCCGTTGCTGCACTACATGGGCTGCTCGACGTTTGCGAACTATACCGTGCTGCCCGAGATCGCGCTGGCCCGCGTCCGCCCTGACGCGCCGTTCGAGACGATCTGCTATATCGGCTGCGGCGTCACCACCGGCATTGGTGCCGTGCTGTTCACCGCCAAGGTCGAGCCCGGCAGTACGGTGGTGGTGTTCGGCCTCGGCGGCATCGGGCTGAACGTGATCCAGGGTGCGCGCATGGTCGGTGCCGGCATGATCGTCGGCGTCGACGTCAATCCGGCGCGCGAGGCGATGGCACGCCGTTTCGGCATGACCCATTTCGTCAACTCCAAGGACACCCTCGATCTGGTTGGCCATCTGGTCGAGCTGACCCGCGGAGGTGCCGATTATTCCTTCGAGTGCGTCGGCAATACCACGTTGATGCGCCAGGCGCTGGAATGCGCGCATCGCGGCTGGGGGGTGGCGACCATCATCGGCGTTGCGAGCGCCGGCCAGGAAATCGCCACCCGTCCGTTCCAACTCGTCACCGGACGACGCTGGATCGGCTCGGCCTTCGGCGGTGCCCGCGGCCGCACCGACGTGCCGCGAATCGTCGACTGGTACATGGACGGCCGCATCAACATTGACGACCTGATCACCCATAAGCTGCCGCTGGAGCGGATCAACGAGGGCTTCGATCTCATGACGCGCGGCGAGAGCATACGCAGCGTCGTGGTGTACTGAGCGATGCCGCTGACCCCGCGAGCCGAGCATGCCTGCGCCGGTGGCCGTGTCGGTTTCTACAGCCGGCACTCCGAAGCGCTCGGCCTGGAGGCGCGGTTCGCGCTGTTCCTGCCGCCGCAGGCCCTCGCCGGCGCGCGGGTGCCTGCGCTGTATGCGCTGGCCGGGCTGACCTGCAACGAGGAGACCTTCCTGACCAAGTCCGGGGCATTGCGCCATGCCGCGGAACACGGCCTGGCCCTCGTCGCCAGCGACACCAGCCCGCGCGGCGCCGGCATTCCCGGCGAGGATGCGGCGTGGGATTTCGGCCTCGGCGCCGGCTTTTATGTCGATGCCACCGAAGCCCCCTGGTCGTCGCATTACCGCATGGCGAGCCATGTCGCGCATGAACTGCCGGAATGGGTGGAAGCGTCGTTCCCGGTGGCAGGCGACCGGCGTGGCATCATCGGGCACTCGATGGGTGGCCATGGCGCGCTGGTGCTGGCGCTGCGCGAGCCCGAACGCTGGCGCTCCGTCTCGGCGCTGGCGCCGATCGCCAATCCGGCGTCCGTGCCCTGGGGCGAGAAGGCCTTCGCCCACCTCCTCGGCCAGGACCGCGCGGCTTGGGCCGAACACGACGCCAGCCTGCTGCTGCGCGCCGGCCGCACCCACCCCGCAACGATCCTGGTCGATCAGGGCGAGGCGGATGCGTTCCTGTCGGACCAGCTCCATCCAGAGGCGCTCGAAGCCGCCGCCGCCGCCGCCGCGCAGTCGCTGACCCTGCGCCGACATCCCGGCTACGACCATTCCTATTGGTTCATAAAGACGGTGATCGCGGACCATATCGCGCATCACGCGGCCGCGCTGCGGCGCTGAGCAGGCCGCTCGTCGCATCCTGCAAAAAACCACACTCTGTAATCGTGTGTATTGCGTTCTATCGTGCCCTGTCGTGTATTATGCTCTTCGTGTGATCATTACGGCGGGCGGAGGGCAGTGCCATGCCAACAGCATTGGACGCCAGTCTGCACATCAGCGCCTTCGAGAACGATCAGACACTGATCACTCTGCGACGAAAACCGATCAGCCGATTTCAGTGGTCTTCCGTCATGGTTGCGACACTCGTCATCATCGGCCTGACCGCGAAAGTCAGGGCTCAAATGTCGCCGCCGGGCACAGGCTCTTCGCGGCTGCCCACGATTTCGCCAAATCCGCGGCAATCACCGCGGTTGCAGGTGCAGCCGCAGATCAATGCCCTGCCGGAGGGCTTGCACAACCCGCCCAAGGCGCAGGCGCCAGCGGAGATCCACACGGGCGATTGGGGCGTGTTCAACCGCGACGGCGGCTCCGCCGCCGGCTTCGGGCCGGTCGCACGTTACGGTACCGACCCGTCAGCGGAAGATTGGAGCTTCCTGCACGACCCCATTCTGAGCAAAGACGTCTTCGATCCGCTGAAGTTCATCCCTCTGAATGCCCGCAAGAGCATCTATCTCACCTTGAGCGGCGACGAGCGGCTGAAGAACTGGCTCGAGACCCGACCTTTCCTTGGGTTCCAGAAGCCCCGTGATTCCGGACGCATGACAATGCGGGGCCTCTACGGCGCCGACCTGCATCTCGGCCCGTGCTTTCGCGTTTTCGCCGAGCTGCTGAATGGCGACGCGGCAGGCTGGAACGCCTACGGCTATAACGCAACCTATCGTACGCGGCTCGACCTGGAGCAGCTGTTCGGCGAGGTCACGGTGCCTTTGGCAGGAGCGAAAACCGGCCTGAAGTTCGGCCGTCAGATGTTCCTCGACGCCCCCGATTACGTGCTGTTCGCGCGCGAGACCCCGAACGTGCCGCTCTCCTGGAACGGCGTGCGGGGATACGCGATCTGGCCGCGCGTGCGCGTCGATCTGTTCGACTTCGTGCAGACCAACACCAATCCGACGCCGCTCTTGCGCGACAACGAGAACTGGAACGCACGCCTGTTCGGCGGTTATGAGAGCTGGGTGCCCCCGGACTTCGATTTCCTTGGCCGCCCCGGCCATGTGTTCGTGGACTTCTTCTATCTCGGCTATGAATATGGCGGCACCGCCGCCGCGATCCCGAGCGCAACCGGCACGGCGTCCGGCTCGACCTTGCGCCATAATTACGGCACGCGGACCTGGGGGAAGGCGGGCCCGATCGAGTTCTCCCTCGGCGGTATCTATCAGGGCGGTCAGTTCCGCGATGCCCGCGGCAGCGAACCCCGAGAGGTCAGCGCCTATTCGATCAACACCGTGCTCGGCTACCGCTTCACCGGGATCTACACGCACCCGCTGCTGGCCCTGCAGAGCGACCTCTACTCCGGCGGCGACGACACCAGGAAGACAGGTCGCGTCGGCACCTTTGCAGCACCCTATAATCCGAGCACGAACTATCTCGACACCACGACCTATCTGGCCCCCTCGAACCTGATCGATACGGGTCCGGTGCTGGAGATGGCGACCAGCCGCACCACGCTGCTGCGGGTGAAAATCCCGGTGTTCTGGCGCGACAGCACTAACGACGCGGTCTATGGCGCAAGCCGGATCTACGCTTTCCCACGCGACGACAACGGCGGCTTTGTCGGCGTGACGCCGCAGGCCAGCTTCGCCTGGCGGATCACACGACATCTGTCCTGGACCAACGATCTCGCGCGCTTTTTCGCCTCGCGCGCGCTCAAGGCCGCCGGCGCCTCGAATGGCACCTACTCTCTCTCGACGCTCGACTTCCGGTTCTGAGTGTCCCGGCTACGGTCGATCCCTGTGCGCCGGCACCGATCCGCACCGAGAAGAGGCTGACAGGTGAGTGTCAAGCGTTTATACTGTCATTCGCTCCGGAGAAAATTGACGCGTGACGCCTTTACCATGCGGTTCCGACCTGAGGTTGGCGCATTCGTGAAAGCGCAGGCGAGCGCCGGCAACCGCCGCGTGACCAATTTCGTCGAAACGCTGCTGCTGCGGGAAAAGGCTTGCTTCGAGGAAAGCCAACCTCAGCTGACCGTGCATGCGGCCGCCGAACTGTTGCGTCACGAGCGGCACGATCTGGTGCGCGACACGGACGAGGCCGACGTGGACTATGCGGCGCGTCGAGATGTGTTCGACGCACTCATCCGCTGTTCGACCCACAAAATCCATTCTACAGACCAGGGCTGGATCGCAGGCACTATGCAGAGCTATGGCCTTTCGGGGAGCCTTTTCAAGTGAGCTGAGCGTCGGCGCTACGGGCGCCAGACCGCGCGATAAAGGTCCACGATCTCGGCGGCGTCCGGGACGCGCGGATTATTGGCGGGACTGCCGGAGGCCAGCGCCTGCTCGGCCATCAGGGGCAGTCGTGACTCCCATTGTTCGGCGTCGATGCCGAAAGCCGCTGGTGTCGGCACGCACAGGTCGCGGTTGAGTGCGTCGAGGCTGCTGGCGAGTTGCGCCGCCGCCGTCTCATCCGAGGCGTTGGTGTCGGCGAAGCCGATCTGTCGCGCGGCCTCGGCGTAGCGGGCGGGGGCGTGCGCAAGCCCGTAGCGTGTCACCGTCGGCAGCAGCATGGCGTTGGACAGCCCGTGCGGCACGTGGAAATGCGCCCCGATCGGTCGCGACATGCCATGTACCAGCGCCACCGAGCTGTTGGAGAAGGCAAGCCCGGCCAGGGTGGCCCCGGTCATCATCGCCTCGCGCGCGGCGCGATTGCCGGGCTCGGCGAAGGCGGTGCGCAGGTTCGCGCCGATCAGGCGCATCGCGGCCAGTGCCTGGGCATCGGAATAGGGGTTGGCGTGGCGCGAGACGTAGGATTCGAGGGCATGCGTCAGGCTGTCGACGCCGGTATCGGCGGTGACCCGCGGCGGCACCGTCAGCGTCAGTTCGTAATCGACCAGGGCGGCGAGCGGCTGCACCGCGAGGCCCGCGATCAGCATCTTCTCGTGCGTTTCGGTGTCGGTGATGACGGTAAAGCGGCTCACCTCGCTGCCGGTGCCGGCCGTCGTGGGGATGGCGACGAGCGGAAGTGCGGCCGCGTCGTTCAGCACCGGCACCTTGCGCGCGCGCAAGGTGCCGCCGGCGGCGAACAGAATCGCCATCGCCTTGGCGGTGTCGATCGGCGAGCCGCCGCCGAAGGCAATCAGGCAGTCATGGTCGCCCGCTTGCAGGATCGCGACCCCGGCCGCCACCACCTGGTCGGTGGGCTCGGGCACCGTCTCGCTGAACACCGCATACGCGGTCCCGGCGGCCGCGAGCGGTGCCGTGGCGCGTCCGAGCAGCCCGGAGCTGACCATATAGGGATCGGTCACCAGCAACGGCCGGCGCAGCGACAGCTTGGCGAGCACGCCCGCCAGGTCCCCGACGCAGCCGCCGCCGATCAGCAGCAGCCGCGGTGAGACGATGCTGAGGGTCACGACGCCTTGTGCATCGCCATATGGCCGGTGTGGAGCTGGGCGCGCGCCTCGCCGTTTGGATTCGCCTGGGTATGCAGGTTGACATAGACCAGGCCGTGTTCGAGCGCGTGTGTCTGCTTGGCGCTCAGATCGACGCTTCCGGTGATCGGGCTGTCATAGGGCTTCTCGATCGGGATCATCACGCCGGCATTATGCCCAAGCTTGGCGGGGCCGTGGAAATGCGCTGCGACCACCGGACCCGACAGACCGCCGTAGGTGACTTTGAAGTCCAGCTTGTGCGTGTGAGTGTTGAAGCTGCCGGTGACGTCGCCGGTCGGCTGCGTGGTCACGCCGGCGTCGGCAATGAAGGTGCCCATGACCTTGAGCTCTTTGGCCGAGGCGGCTCCCCCGAGAGCGACGGTGAAGCCGGCGGCGAGAAGCAGGCGCCGGGATAGCTGGGACATGTCACGCATTCGAGGCATTGTCGGTTCCTTGACTACGTCCCCAGCAGATGCAGCACGATGTCGCGCCGGTGCGGAGAGCGTCGATGTTCGAACAGATACACCCCCTGCCAGGTTCCGAGCACCGGCTCACCGCCTGAGACGGGGATCGTCAAATGTGTGTTGGTCAACATGGTGCGAAGGTGCGCCGGCATGTCGTCGGGGCCTTCATCGTCATGGATGTAGCGGGCGCGGTCCTCGGGGACCAGGGTGGCAAAGAAGCGGGCGATGTCCTCGCGCACCGCCGGCGAGGCGTTTTCCTGGACGGTCAGCGATGCCGAGGTGTGCCGGCACCACAGCGTCAGAAGTCCGGTCTCGATGCCCTGAGCCGCTGTCCACTCCAGCACCGGCCGAGTGATTTCGGTCAGACCCTGACCGCGCGTGTCGATGCGCAGGGTGTGCAGGGCCTGTCTCATTTCAGGAAGCCCACGATGCGCTCGGCCTCGGTGACGATCGGCTCGGCCAGCGCCTGCGCCCGCATGGCACCGTCGCGCAGGACGTGGTCGAGATGCTCGGGATCGGCCAGCAATCGCCTGGTCTCGTCGGCGATCGGCGAGACCGCGTTGACCACGACCTCGCTCAGCGCTGGCTTGAACGCACCGAAGCCGCTGCCGCCATGCGCCTCCAGCACCTGCTCGAGGCTCGATCCAGTAAGGGCTGCGTAGATCTCGACGAGGTTGCGCGCCTCCAGCCGTCCCTCCAGGCCAGTGGCTTCGCGCGGCAGCGTCTCCGCATCGGTCTTCGCCCGTCTGATTTTGAGTGCGATGGTGTCGGCGTCATCGGTCATGGTGATCCGGCTCTGCTCGGACGTGTCGGACTTGGACATCTTGCGGCTACCGTCGCGCAGGCTCATCACGCGCGCGGCACCCGTCGGGATCAGCGCCTCGATTTCGGGGAAGAAGTCGACCGCGTAATCGTGGTTGAACTTCTGGGCGATGTCGCGGGCGAACTCGAGATGCTGGCGCTGGTCGTCGCCGACCGGCACCCTTGTTGCATGATAGGCGAGGATGTCGGCCGCCATCAGGTTGGGGTAGACATAGAGTCCGGCGGACGCCGCCTCGCGGTCCTGGCCAGTCTTGTCCTTGAACTGGGTCATGCGCCCCAACCAGCCGAGACGCGAGACGCAGTTGAAAATCCAGGCCAGCCGCGCATGCGCGCTGACCGCGGACTGGTTGAACAGGATGTGGCGGCCCGGGTCGATGCCCGATGCGATCAGCACCGCCGCCTGCGCCCGGGTCTGCGCGCGCAGTGCCGCGGGATCCTGCCACACCGTGATCGCGTGCAGGTCGACCAGGCAGAACAGGCAGTCGTGGCCGTCCTGTAGCGCCACCCAGTTGCGTATGGCGCCGAGATAATTGCCGAGATGCGGAATGCCGGAGGGCTGGATGCCGGAGAAGACGCGCTGCATTCAAAGCTTGTCCAACCTGCACCGGCTTCGGGTCAAGCCTTGCAACCATCGGGAGCGTTCTGAGTTGGCATGTCTTCGAGACAGGAAGAGCAAACGCCGATGAGAACCACCGCCTCCGCTGCCATCGGCCTGGGCGTCATGCTCGCACTCGCCGCCTGCGAGTCGCACGAGGGTCCGGCCGAAAAGGCAGGGTCGAGCATCGACAATACCCTGCACCCGGGACCCGCGCAGAAGACCGGGCACACGATCGACAAGGCGCTCGGCGGGTAGCGCCGGGCGCGGTGCCTACAACGCGCCGCCGCGCCGTCCCGCGGACGCGGCCAGCCGCAGCCTGAGCGCGTTCAGCCGGATGAAGCCCTGCGCGTCGACCTGGTCGTAGGCGCCCTGGTCGTCCTCGAAGGTGACCACGCGGGTATCGTACAGGCTGTTCGGGCTCTCGCGACCAACCACGATGACGTTGCCCTTATAGAGCTTCAGCCGCACCCGGCCGGTGACGCAGGCCTGGCTTGAATCGATCAGCGCCTGCAGCATCCGCCGCTCCGGGCTGAACCAGAAGCCGTTATAAATCAGCTCGGCGTAGCGCGGCATCAGGCTGTCCTTGAGATGGCCGGCGTCGCGGTCCAGCGTGATGCTCTCGATGGCGCGGTGCGCGGCGAGCAGGATGGTGCCGCCTGGCGTCTCGTAGATGCCGCGCGACTTCATGCCGACGAAGCGGTTCTCCACCAGGTCGAGCCGGCCGATGCCGTTCGCGCGTCCCAGTTCGTTCAGCCGGGTCAGCAGCGACGCCGGCGACAGCGCCTGCCCGTCGATCGCGACCGCGTCGCCATGGGCAAAATCGACGCTGATCTCGGTGGCCACGTCCGGGGCCGCCTCGGGGCTGATGGTGCGCTGGAACACGCTCTCGTCCGGAGGGACGGCCGGGTCCTCAAGGATTTTACCCTCCGAGGAGGAGTGCAGCAGGTTGGCGTCGACCGAGAACGGTGCCTCGCCGCGCTTGTCCATCGAGACCGGGATCTGGTGCGCCTCGGCAAAGGCGAGCAGCTTCGTGCGGCTGGTCAGGTCCCATTCGCGCCAGGGTGCGATGACCGTCACATCCGGCTTGAGTGCGTAATAGGCGAGCTCGAAGCGCACCTGGTCGTTGCCCTTGCCGGTCGCGCCGTGTGCCACGGCATCGGCGCCGACCTGCTCTGCGATCTCGATCTGCCGCTGCGCGATTAGCGGACGCGCAATGGCGGTGCCGAGCAGGTATTGGCCTTCGTAGAGCGCATTGGCGCGGAACATCGGAAACACGAAGTCGCGCACGAAGGTCTCGCGCAGGTCGTCGACGAAAATCTCGCGCACCCCGGCCTGTTCGGCCTTGCGACGTGCCGGCTCGAGCTCCTCGCCCTGGCCCAGATCAGCCGTGAAGGTCACCACCTCGCAGCCGTAGGCGGTGCGCAGCCAGCGCAAGATCACGCTGGTGTCAAGGCCGCCGGAATAAGCGAGCACAACTTTCTTGATCGTCCTGACGGCCATGATCGTCTCTCCAGTAAGCCGCCGTAGCATCCGCATTGCGCGCGCGCCTGCAAGACCGCGCTTTTGTGAGACGAGTCTCAAGCAACCGGCAGGGCCGCGCGTCGGTTGCGGGATTGTTCCTGCCAAGGCCCGCTCATGCTTGCACCGTTTCCAACGACGCCGCGTTTCGTGGTGGCCATTCCCGCGCGTAACGAAGTGGCACGGCTGGAGGCCTGTCTGCGCGCACTGGACAATCAGCGCGGCGCTGCCTGCGATCATGTCGTGCTGCTGCTTAACAACTGCACCGACGACAGCGCCGCCCTGGTCGAACGGCTGCGGCCGCGTCTGGGCTTCGACCTGACGCTCGAATGCCGCGACTTCCCCTCCTGCGAGGCCAATGCCGGCCATGCACGGAGTCGCGCGATGACGCTGGCGGCCGCGATCGCGGGACCGGCCGGCATCATTGCCACCAGCGATGCCGATGGCGTCGTGGATCCCGATTGGGTCGCCGGCAACGGTGCCGCGTTCGCGCTCGGCGCCGAGGCGGTGTGCGGCCGTGCCATCATCGATCCCCTGGAGGCGCTACAGGTCGCGCCGGCGCTGCACGCGGACGACGCGCGCGAGGTCGCCTATGCCGGACTCCTCGACGAAATCCACGGCCGCGTCGATCCCGACCTGGCGGACCCGTTGCCACGTCATTGCGAGCATTCCGGCGCCTCCATCGCGGTCACCGTTGCCGCCTGGGACCGGGCCGGGGGCATGGCGCCGCTGCCGACTGGCGAGGATCGCGGCTTCCTGCAGGCGCTGCGACGGGTTGATGCGCGTATCCGTCATGCACCGGATGTGCGGGTGACGGTCTCTGGCCGTCTGGAAGGCCGCGCGGCCGGTGGCATGGCCGAGACGATGGCGCGTCGTATGATCCGCCAGGATCCGTTCCTCGACGAGGCGCTGGAGCCGGCCCTGCTTTGCCTGCGCCGGGCGGAGCTGAGGGCCCGCGCCCGTGCCTCGTGGACGCGACGCCATCACCTCTCCGCCGCCTGGCAGGAGCCCGTGCGCGGTCTGGCGCGTGCGGCGGCACTCGACGAGTCGGTCTTGCTGGACTGGCTCAGATCCGCCTATTTCGGCGAGGCCTGGGCAGCCATCGAGGCGGCGAGCCCGCTGCTCGCGCGCGTCGCGGTGCCGCGCCGTTCGCTGGCACGGGAGGAAGCCGCCGCCCGGCAAATCCTTGCGCGGTTCACCGCGATGCCGGTGCACGATGCAGACGATCGAGCCGGTAGGACGGTCGGTGCAGCGGCGCATCTGGCGTAAAGCCGACCGCCGCATCACGGAACAAGACGGCCGCCTCGTCTCCGGTGGTGGGCGTGTCGGTCGGTCCGGTCCAGTTCACCAGCAGGATCATGCAGGTCTCGGGCGCGCCCTCGACACAGCGATGCGCCAGGGCGGCGATGTCGTCGGGGCAGAGAAAATACAGCAGCTCGGACATGACGATGAGGTCGAAGGTGCCGGCCGGCCAATTTATGGCCCAGTCCTGGGGCAACATGGCGCGCCGGAACGCGACATGGTCCAGTCCGGCGCATCGGGCCTCGGCCTGGCCGATCGCGGCCGCCGCCGCATCCAGCCCGAGCAACCGGTCGCAGCGCGGCGCCAGCAGCCGGCTCAGCACGCCGATCGAGCAGCCGCATTCAAGCACGCACTCGAAATGCCGATCGTCGAGCTGTTGCAGGGTGTCGGCATATTTCGCCTGTTCGTACGGACTGGTCTCGAAATTCCAGGGGTCGTCGCACGCGGCGTAGAGCCGGTCGAACACCTCCGCCTTCCAGCTCTGCCGGCTCATCGTGCCTCCAGGTAGGTCTCGCGCGGCTGCTCGAACACCGACAGCAGCGCCTCCGGCAGTCGGAAGCCAGACGGGTCGTCGTCGATCATGTTGGTATATTGCGACGCGTGCAGCCGGATCGCCGCCGCCTTGCGCGGCAGATGCCGGGTAATGTCGAGCGAGAAGCCCGCGACTGGCGGCGTCTCGTCGACTGATGTCGCGCCCTCGATCAGCCAACCCCAGACCGGGTAGGAGAGCAGCCGCGCCCCTAGGCCGTCGGCAACGCGGCGCGCCATCAACTGCACCGCCTCATGGTCGCAGTGCGGATCGCCCAGCCAAGGCGCCAGCAGCGTGTCGCAGGCCGACGCGCGCAAGGCGATCGCGCGGCAGGCGGCCTCGAACGCGTCACCCTCGCGCGGTGCCGCGGTGTCGCGCAGCCGCAGGAAGCCGAGGCAGGGGTCCGGCAGGCCGAGGACGGCCGTGGCGGCCCGTGCTTCGTGCTCGCGCAGCGCGCGCAGTCGCGAGGGAGGCCAGGTGGCTGAGTTCGGATGCGAGCCGGTGCCGTCGGTGACGATCACCACCAGTGGCGGGCGCCCGCGCGCGCAGAGCTCGGCGATCAGGCCGCCGCAGCCGAGCGTCTCGTCGTCGGCGTGCGGGGCCAGGATCATCGGCCGCGACGATGTCAGCAGCCTCTCGTCCGCGGCCTGCGGCAAGGCGCGCCAAGCGGCGTGCAGCGCGTCCGCGCGCATCATCGCACGGGCGGCATCGCGCGGCCGCTGAACCAGCCGGCGGCCTCGGTGAGGGTCTCGTCCGGCGCGGGCTGGCGTAGATAGGTGGCGAGATCACGCATCACCCGTTCGGCTGGATTGTCGCACAGGAACCCGGCGAGCCCGAGGCCGCGCTGCACCAACCGGATCACGTCGAGGGCCGCGACTTCGGCCGCGATCCGCGCGAGCCCGACCATCGCCACGATGTCGCCCCCCTCCATGCGGCCTCGCTCCATGCTGCCACCTTCTGCCGCGTCGGCGGCGCGGGCTGCCCACATCGCGGCGGTCTCACGGGCGATCAGCGCCTCGCCGATCCTGGTCAGCTGGTGCGGGTCGTCGGCGCGCCCGCGCGCGCGTAGCTGCTCGCAAAGCAGCGCCACCAGCCGGTCGACGCCGCCAAGTGCTACGGCAATGCCGCGCCAGGCGCCGGCGGAGAACTCCGGTTGTCGCAGATAGTCGTCGGGTCCGCCGATTAGCGCCTCCTCCTCCAGCCGGATGCCGGTGAAGTCGCAGCGGCCGGTGCAGGCCGCGCGCATGCCGTGCAGGCCGCCGAGGGTCGGATCCGCCCTGCGGTCGTCGCCCAGCGGCACGATCGCCATACGCTCCGCGCCGTCATGCAGGGCGGTGACCAGGGCACGGGTGACATGCAGCGCGCCGGAGGCGAAGCGCTTCTCGCCCTCGAGCAGGCCATCGCGCAGCAGCCGCAGTGGCGCGTTGCCGCCGGTCACCCAGATGCCGAACAGATGTCCCGCGCGCGCATCTCCTGCCGCACGGCGAAGCTGTGCGGCGCTGCCATAGACGGCGATCAGCCGAAGCGCGTTGACGTGGCCTTCGTAAAGCCGCCCGACAGCGAGGCTGCCAGCTCCGATCAGGCGCAACACAGCCAGCAACCGGCCAGCGGCAAGGCCCAGGCCGCCGAGCTCCGCCGGCAGCGTCGCGACCATCGCACCGGTCTCGCGCAGCACGGCGAACGCGTGTTCGGGGAAGCCGCCCTCACGATCGAGCCGGTCGGCCTCCGACTCTATCGCCGGCAAAGCCTCCGCCAGATCTTCGAGTAGCGCCTTGCTCACCGACGCATGGCCGAGACGGCAAAGCCCAGCGCCATCGCGACATAGGTCCCGGCCATTGCGCGCTTGCTCAGCACGAACTCCCAGCCCGGCGTGAAGCGCTTCGGTGTCGCGCCATAATCCGCCACGACCGCGATGGCAGAGAGTGCCAGGGCATCGCGCGTTGCCGTCCATGGCGTGCGCGGTCCGCGCCAGGCGATCCAGGCCTCGAAGAACACCGCCCAGAAAAACGTCGCGGCGTGATGCGTGGCGTAGCCGACGCCGGTATGGGCCAGGTCGAAGCCGGTGACGGCGGCGGCCGGCTCGCCGTTTCGCCAATGGCTGGTGGCATTGACCGGCTGCAAGGCGCCTTTGCCCTCGACGTGCGCCAGTGCCGCGAGCGCCACACTCGAGGTGGCACTGGCAACGGTGCTTGAGACGACGGCGAGGCCGAGAATGCGGGACCAGCGAGCCAAGGCCATCTCCAACACGGCGGGAGCGGTGCCAACGTGGCGGCGCGAGGCGCGTTCCCGCTCAGGCGCCCCGCTTAGGCAACCGTCCGCGCGCGTCGGCTCTCGGTGCGCAACTGGCCGCAGGCGGCGAGGATGTCCTGGCCGCGCGGGGTGCGGATCGGGGCGGCGAAGCCCGCCTCCGTGACGATCCGCGCGAACCGGTCCAGCCGCTGGCGGGTGGAGGGCAGATAAGTGCTGCCCGGCCAGGGATTGAACGGGATCAGATTGACCTTGGCCGGGATGCCGGCGATCAGACGCACCAGGGCGCGCGCCTCGGCCTCGCTGTCGTTGACGCCGCGCAGCATCACATATTCGAAGGTGATCCGGCGTGCGTTGGAGCTGCCCGGGTAGCGTCGGCAGGCGCCGATCAGCTCGGCGATCGGGTATTTGCGGTTCAGCGGCACGATCTCGTCGCGCAACGCGTCGTCGACGGCGTGCAGCGACACCGCCAGGTTGACTCCCAACTCCGCACCGCAACGGTCCATCATCGGCACCACGCCGGAGGTGGAGAGCGTGATCCGCCGACGCGACAGGCCTAGCCCTTCGCCGTCCATGACGATGCGCATGGCGGTCGCCACGTTCTCGTAATTATAGAGCGGCTCGCCCATTCCCATCAGCACGATGGTCGAGAGCAGGCGCGGCGTCTCGCCGGCCGGGCTCGGCCATTCGCCATAGGAGTCGCGCGCCGCCATGAACTGGCCGACGATCTCGGCCGGGCCCAGGTTGCGCGCCAGCGGCTGGGTGCCGGTATGACAGAACCGGCAGGAGAGGGTGCAGCCGACCTGGCTGGAGATGCAGACAGCACCACGATCCTCCTTGCGGTCTGGGATATAGACCGTTTCGGCCTCCTGGCCGTCGCGAAAGCGGAACAGGAACTTGCGTGTGTTGTCGGCACTGGTCTGCACGGCACTCGCCTCGGGCCGGCCAATCACGAACTGCTCCGCAAGGCGCGCCTGCAACGGACGCGCGATCGAGCTCATCGCGCCGAAATCGGTCACCCCCTGGTTATAGATCCAGTGCCAGATCTGCTTGGCGCGGAACGGCTTTTCGCCGAGTGCGGCCAGCGCCTCGGCTAGCGCTTCGCGGCTGAGGCCGACGATCTCGCGACGCCCGTCCGCCAGCACAGCCGGAGGCGGCGCGAACAATGCGGTCTTGGCCAGGATGCGGACCCGCTCCGCGTCGTTCAGGGTGTTGTCGAGCGGCGGCTCGCCTAAAATGTCGTTCAGCATCGGCGCGTGCATAGACCTTTTGCGGTGCCGAATCTGCGATCCCGAGGTGAAGAAACTGTGATCCTGGTCCCCGCCTGGCGCAGGTCATGATGGCAAATCCGCCACGGGAATGCCACGTTCATCCTGTCCACTTCAGTGGTGTCTCGCGAGGCTTGCCATGGATGACCTTGAGTATGTCGCCAAGCTCCAGGAGCTTGACCATCTGCTGAACGACCCGGATATCGACGTGGAGCCCGCGCATATCTGGACCTTGCTCGCCGAGGTCTCGCACCACGATCTGCAGGCCATCCAGGAGCCGCCGCTCACGCCCTGAATGCTGCGATCAGGAACTCGCGGTTACCCTCCGGCCCGGTGATCGGGCTCGGCTCGATCCCCCCAACCGACCATCCGGCAAGCCCGGCCCACCAGGCCTGGATGGTCTCGCACACTTGGGCGTGGACAGTTGCGTCGCGCACCACGCCCTTGGCGCCGATGGCGGCCCGGCCGGCCTCGAATTGCGGCTTGATCAGCGCCACCGCCCAGGCGCCGGGCGCGCAGAGCGCCAGCCCCGCCGGCAGAATTGTGCGCAAACCGATGAAGCTGGCATCGCAGACCAGGGCATCGATGCGGTCCGGGATTTGGCCGCTGTCGAGCGTGCGGGCATTGACCCGTTCCAGCACCCTGACCCGCGGATCGCCGCGCAGCTTCCAGGCGAGCTGGCCGTGGCCGACATCGACCGCGTGCACCCGGGCGGCACCCCGCGCCAGCAGCACGTCGGTGAAGCCGCCGGTGGAGGCGCCGATATCGAGGCAATGCCGCCCCTCGGGCGACAGCGCGAAATGCGCAAGCGCGTGCGCGAGCTTGCAACCGCCGCGCGATACCCAGGGGTGGTCCTGGCCACGCAGGCTGAGCGGCGCGTCCGCGGCGAGCAGATCCCCGGCCTTGGCCACGCGACGCTCGCCGCTGAACACCAGGCCGGCCAGGATGACCGCCTGCGCGCGCCCACGGCTCGCCACCAGGCCGCGCTCGACCAGGAGCTGATCGCAACGCAGCTTCAGTGCCGACGCTCCACCACGTAGCGGGCGAGGGCTCGCAGCCGCGCCGCCGCTGAGCCGAAGTCTCCGAGCCGTTCCGCCGCGCGCGACGCCAGCCGTTCCGCCGCCGCGCGCGCGCCCTCGACGCCAAGCCGGGCGACATAGGTGGATTTCCCGACCTGCGCATCCTTGCCGGCGGTCTTGCCGAGTGCCGCGGCGTCGGCGGTGGCGTCCAGCACGTCGTCCGCCACCTGGAACGCCGCCCCCAGATCGGCGCCGTAGCCGGCGATCGCGGCCCGTTCCGCCGCGGCGGCACCCCCCAGGATCGCGCCCGCCTCGGCGCTGTAGCGGATCAGCCGGCCGGTCTTGAGCGCGTGCAGATGCTCGATCTCGGCGAGGTCCAGGTCGCGCCCTTCGCCCAGCATGTCGATCATCTGCCCGCCCACCATGCCGGCGGCCCCGGCCGCCTCGGCGAGGGCTGCCACCAATGCGATGCGCACCGAGGCCTGCCCGTGGGTGCGCGGATCCGCAAGCGTGCCGAAGGCCAAAGTCTGCAGCGCATCACCTGCCAGGATCGCGGTGGCTTCGTCGAAGCGGATATGCGCGGACGGCTGGCCGCGTCGCAGCGCGTCGTCGTCCATCGCCGGCAGGTCGTCATGCACCAGCGAGTAGGCATGCAGCATCTCGACCGACGCCGCCACCCGCAATGCGCCCTCGTCATCGGCGCCGAACAAAGCGGCGACCTCGCACACCAGAAAGCCGCGCAGCCGCTTGCCGCCGCCAAGTGTTGCGTAGCGCATCGCCTCGAGCAGCCTCGCCTCGGGTCCCGCCAACGGCGCCAGCAGCGTGTCGAGCGCGCGCTCGATGGCGCCGGCGCGTTCGGCCAGCGCGTCCTGGATGCTCATGCGAGAGGTCGCAACTCGGTCGTGCCGTCGGCGCGCTCGACGATCGCCTGTACGCGCGCCTCCGCTTGCGCCAGCTTGGCCTCGCAATGCCGTCGCAGCACCGCACCGCGCTCGTAGCAGGTGATCGCATCCTCCAGCTTCTGCTGGCCGCTCTCCAGCCCGCGGACGATCTTCTCCAGTTCCGCGAGCGCATCCTCGAATGAGAGTGACGTCAGCGATTCCGCCATGGTTAAGCTCCGCATGTTGCCGTGCCGGGTCGGGATACCAAGCCGCCGGCCCGCATGAAAGTGGTCATGCCGACGCGTCGGGCTCCGCACGGCGGCGAATGACGAAGCTGAACACGCCCGCTTCCTCGCCGTGCGCAAGCAGCGCGTGCCCGGTCTCGCGGCAGAAAGCCTGGAAGTCCGCGACGGAGGCCCGGTCCGTCGCCAGCACCCGCAGCAACGCGCCGGGCGCCAGGCCGCGCAGCGCCCGATTGGCGCGCAGCACCGGCAGCGGGCAGCTTAGCGCTCTCGCATCGAGCAGGCTCTCGTGCATGCCGCCCTCTTCTCCGTGACTATTCCGGGGCGCATGATAATGCGGGATTGAAGCGTCGGGCGAGGTGGACATGATCGAAAACAGGGGAGTCGAGAACAGGGGAGACCGGACGGATTTCCGGATCGGCATCGATTTCGGCGGCACCAAGATTGAGATCGCCGCCCTGGCCGATGACGGCAGTGTCCTGTTGCGACGACGCATCCCCAACCCGGGGGTCTACGAACCGGCCATCAGCGCCATGGTCACCCTGGTGGCCGACACCGAACACGAGCTGCGCGGGCTGGCCTCGGTCGGTGTTGGCATCCCCGGCGCGGTCAGCCCGGATAGCGGACTGGTCAAGAACGCCAACTCCATTTGGCTGAACGGGCGTCCGTTCGCCCGTGATCTCAGCGACGCGATGGCCCGTGTGGTGCGCGTCGAGAACGATGCCAACTGCTTTGCGCTGTCGGAGGCGGTGGACGGTGCGGCCGCCGGCAAGCGGGTGGTGTTCGGGATCATCCTCGGCACCGGGGTCGGCGGTGGCATTATCGTTGACGAGCGGATCCTGGCGGGCCCGCACCATATCGCCGGCGAGTGGGGCCATAATCCGCTGCCCTGGCCGCGGCTGGACGAATTCCCGATGCCCGCCTGCTTTTGCGGCAACGAGGGCTGTATCGAGCGCTTCCTGTGCGGCTCGGCGCTGGCGTCCGACTGCGATGGTCCGGGTTCGCGCGACGCGAGCAGCATCCCCGGACGTGCCGCCGCCGGTGAGGCGAACGCCATCGCAGCACTTGACCGGCATTCAGACCGTCTCGCCCGCTGCCTGGCCATGGCGATCAACTTCCTCGACCCGGACGCCATCGTTATCGGCGGCGGCCTGTCGAACATGCCGCACCTCTACGACAGGGTGCCCGAACTCGCCGCGCGCCGGGTCATCAGCCCGCGCATGACCACGCCGATCCTGCGCAACGTGCACGGCGACAGTTCCGGCGTACGTGGGGCGGCCTGGCTGTGGCCGCGCGAGATCGTGCGCGCCCATATGACCAGTGCCGCCTGACACCCCCACCGGCCTCTGCCTGGACTGTGCGCAAATCGGCGCGGAGCCCGTGTGTCAGGCCTGCGGCAGCCGCCGACGGGTGGTCCATCCGGAGCTGTTCCGGCTCACCGTCGCCCATATCGACGCCGACGCCTTCTACGCCAGCGTCGAGAAGCGCGACCGTCCGGAACTCGCCTCAAGGCCGGTGCTGGTCGGCGGTGGCACCCGCGGGGTGGTGACGGCGGCCTGCTACATCGCCCGACTGCACGGCGTGCGGAGTGCCATGCCGATGTTCAAGGCGCTCAAGGCGTGCCCCGACGCGGTGGTGATCCGCCCGGATTTCGCCAAATACGGCGCCGCCGCCCGAGCCCTCCGTGCGCTGATGCAGACGCTCACGCCGCAGCTGCAGGTGCTGTCAATCGACGAGGCGGTGCTCGACCTCGCCGGCACCGAGGCGCTGCACGGCGCCCCGCCGGCGGTGATGCTGGCGCGGCTCGCGCAAACCGTCGAGCGCACCCAGGGGATCACCGTCTCGATCGGTCTGGCGCGCAACCGGCTGCTCGCCAAGCTCGCCGCCGGCCGCGACAAGCCGCGCGGCTTTGCCGTGCTGGGAGCGGAGGCGCCGCTCTGGCTGGCGGACAAACCGGTCCGTCTGTTGCCGGGGGTGGGACCAGCACTCGAACGCCGGCTCGCCGGGCGCGGCCTGCTGACCCTTGGACAATTGCAGGGGCTGAACCGGGCGGAGGCACAGGCGGCCCTCGGCGATGACGGCCCCGCGCTCGCCGCCCGCGCACGCGGCGAGGACACACGCCTGGTCGACCCGGCGCGCGAGACGAAGTCGATCAGTGCCGAGACCACCTTCGAGACCGATCTTGCCGACCAGGCCGGCCTGGAGCGCCAGCTCTGGCGGCTGTGCGAGAAGCTCGGCGGCCGGTTGCGCGACGCGGAATGCTGCGCCGCCGGCATCGTGCTCAAGCTCAAAACCGCGTCGTTCGTCTCGCGCACACGCAGTCAGCGGCTTGCCCGCCCGACCGTGCTGCCCGAGCGGCTGTTCGCGCAGGCCCGGCCGTTGCTGGCACGCGAGACCGACGGCACTCGGTTTCGGCTGATTGGCATCGGTGCCGCCCCGATCCTGCCGCGCGCTTTGGCCGACCCGATCGACCTCGCCGATCCCAACGGAGCCAGGCAGGTGCGCAAGCAGGACGCCATCGATGCGCTGCGCGCCCGCTACGGCCGCGACGCGATCCGACGCGGACGCGAGCTGAGCTGAGACCACGCGGCGCTGGGCAGGCCGGTCATCGGTAATAGTCCGGCCGGTCGATATCCGCGATGATGCCGCGCTCTCTCGGCTCCCATAACAACGCCGCTCTGGTGCGCTCGCTTGCGGCGGGGCCGTTGCCGGCCACCCACACCGCCAGGCCACCGAAATGCGTCTGGGCGTCTGCTGGCGTCAGGGAGGTCGCGGGCACGCCGACCTGCCGGCCGATCGCCTCAGCGATCAGCCTGAATGGCACGCTTTCGGCCACGGCATGGAAGGCCTCGTTGCAGGCACCCCGCTCAAGTGCCAGACGGAACAGGCGCGCGGCATCCAGCCGGTGCACCGCTGGCCAGAGGTTTTGTCCATCTTCGACATAGGCTGAGACGCCCTTCTCACGGGCGACGGCGGCCAGCATGGGCACGAAGCCGTGGCCTTCGCCCACGCCGTGGGTCGAGCGCGACAGCCGGACAACGGAGGCCCGCACACCGCGCTCGGCGAGGCCAAACGCCGTCTGCTCCGAGGCGCGCGGAAAGTCAGGAATGACCGGCGGCCTCGCGTCTTCCGTAAAGATCTCTCCAGGAGGCAGCAGGCCAAATCCACCCGTGACCACGATCGGCCGGTCCGAACCGGCGAACACCTCCCCGAAGGTCTTGATCGCAGCGTGGTCCTCCTCGCTCAATTCAACGATGTTCGAGATATCGAGGCCGAAGGCCGTGTGGATAATGCCGTCTGCATCGCCGGCGGCCGCCCGGATCACGTCCAAATCACGCAGCGAGCCCAGCCTAGGTGTGACACCTGCCGCTTCTATGGCCTCAGCCTTCTCTTTCGAGCGCACCAGGCCGACGACGGAGTGGCCCGCATCGAGCAGATCGCGGGCGATTGCCGACCCGACCCAGCCGTTCGCCCCCGTGAGAAATACGCGCATGTCGACTCCTTGACTGTAAAAGGCAGGGACGTAAGAGCTTCCCCGTCACTGACTGACATGGGTGCCTGTCAGTGACTGATAAGGCAAAAAGGTGGCTCGGTGGCGAAAAATGAGGACGCCGTGCGCGTTCGTTTGCAACAAACGGCTTTGGAGATGTTTCGCGAACGCGGCTACGATCGGACCACGGCCGCCGAGATCGCAACGCGGGCCGGTGTGACGGAGCGGACCTTCTTTCGTCATTTCCCGGATAAGCGGGAGGTCCTGTTTGACGGCGAGGGCAAATTGCGGGCGGCGCTGACAGCCTCGATAGCCGAAGCGCCCGGGGGGCTTGGACCGCTCGACACGCTGTTCCGAGCGTTCCGATCACTCCGCTCGCTGCTCGAAGACAACCGGCCATTCTCGAAGCCACGACACGAGGTGATTTCCAGGACGCCGGCACTTGCCGAGCGTGAACTGGCAAAGACGGCCGCGCTGACCGAGGCGCTTGCCGCCGCATTGAAGGCACGGGGCGTCGCTGACCTGCACGCTATCCTTGCGGCACGGACCGGCATGGCTGCGTTCGTGCATGCCACGGTCGCCTGGCTCGACGACCCCGAGCCAAGTCTCGGCGAGCGTCTCGATCTCGCCTATCACGCGCTGAAAGCGCTGTTGACCAAACTCGATGACTGATCCGCTGGTCGGCGCGTCTGCCTCAACGTTGACAGCCGGCAGGCCGGCTACAGACCTGCACCGCCAAATGGCTCCTGATTGCACGGCTGAACCGCAGGGAGGAGTTTGTAAAACCCAGCTTGCGGTAGAAGGTGTGGGCTTCGGTCCGAGCAACCGCGGTCGTCAGTTCCAAAACGCTGCAACCCGCCTGCCGCGCGAGATCGTCTCCCGCATCGACCAGAAGCCTGCCGAGGCCTGCGCCCCTTTCTTCATCTCGCACCACCAGTGCAGTGACGCGAGCCACAGGCTCCCTGGCATGCAGGATGATAGCGAAATGCAAGGCGATCAGTCCCACGATGTCGTCGTCCCGGATGGCAAGGAGGACGGGATCGGTGCCCGTGCCTGCGAGGAGGTTCAGGCGATCCTCAACGTCCTCGACGGTGAAGGCGTAGCCAAGTTGGCCGAGTAGGTCGCGCACCGCTTGCCGATCTTGCGCGGCTGCTTTCCGAATGATCCGAATCATCAGTTTTCCTTTTGCCAAGGAGATGCAGTCCCTCTGGCGTCGGCTGGAGTGCAGCCTTGCGTCGAAGGTCTGCAAACCACCATACGCGGGCGGAAGGCATCAGGGCTTTGGTGGATAGCCGGCGCGCTTGCCTTGGCGTTGACAGGCGGGCAGGGCACCCCGATACCAATTTGGATGCGAACACCCACGCCATGAAGGCAAAGGAAATCCGCGCCCTCACCGGGGTGCGTGGTGTCGCGGCCCTGGTCGTTACGTTCTACCACTACTTCGGCGCGATCGGCGCGGCCTCGCCGAGCTGGCCGCAGCGTCTGGCGAACCGCGGCTACATCTGTGTGGATTTGTTCTTCATCCTCAGCGGCTATCTGATGGCGCGCACCTACGGCCCCAGCTTCAAGCGGGCGCCGGGGTTCGCCACTTGGCGCGACTTCATGCTGCGTCGCTTCGCCCGCATCTATCCGCTCTATGGCACGGCCCTGGTCGTCTGCGTCGCCGCGGCCTGGCTCCTGTTCCACGACCCGCGCCACATGCACCCGCTGTTCGCGATCAACCTGCCGCACCCGGCGCGTGACATCGTCTTCAACGCGTTGCTGATCCAGGGCTGGTCGCTGGCGCCGAGCGCGTTGGTGCCGGGCTGGTCGCTGAGCACCGAGTGGGCGGCCTATTTCCTGTTCCCGCTGCTGGTGTGGCTGGCGCTGGGGCGCAGCCGCCTGGTGGTGGCACTGACCGTGGCCGGCGCGGTCGGGCTGCTGGCGCTGGTGATCCTCATCGACCGGCATGACGGGCTGCTGCATGGTGGCGCGCTCGATGCCTCGCATGGCGAAGTGCCCGCGGCACTCCTGCGCAGCCTCGCCGGCTTCACCCTTGGCATGGTCACCTCACGCCTTGAACCCCACCGCGTCGCCGGCCTCTTTCGCGACGACCGCGCCGGGCTGGCTCTGCTCGGCCTGTTGCTGCTGGCCTGGGTTTCGCACGGCCCCGATGTCCTGGTCTATGCGCTGTTCCCGCCGCTGGTGCTGTGCCTGGCCGTCAATCGCGGCCGGGTGGCTTGGCTGTTCCCCTGCTGGCCGGTCTATTGGCTGGGGCTGCTGTCGTATGCCATCTATCTGCTGCATTTTCAGTTCCGCGCGCTGCTCTGGGTCCTGGAAGGCACCCTCGCGAGCCATCTGCCGAGCGCGCTTGCGATCATGCTCGCGGCGGCCTTCACCTACATGGCGGTGATCGGCACGGCCTTCGCGTGCTACCGGCTGATCGAGGTGCCGGGACGCAACCTGGTCCGCGCGTTCGGCCGCAAGCGTGCCGCCGCTGAGTTCAACAATGCGCCGCAGGGTTGGCGATCACCAGGTTCGTGAGCGTGGCCCGCATGGTGAAGCCGCCGAAATCCATCAGCACGTGGTCGGCGACGCCATTGTCGAAATAGCGCATCGTGCTTGCGTAGTCCGGCGTGATGGTCTGCGGGCCGCGCGCGAAGAAGGCGACGATGACGCGGCTGGAGCCGAGGGCCGCCAGAGCCGGATGGTCGGACGCCGAGGGTGCTGCGTGCCAGCCCAGGATGGTGACATAGGTGTCCTGCGCACCGTCGGTGCCGGTGCCGTCGAACAGCGGCACCGACAGGCTCTTCTGGCCGCCGCGGGCGGAGCGGATGATTGCCGCGGTGTGCGCCATCGGGAACAGCGTGCCGGGCGGCAGGGCGACGATTTCCGGATGCGGCAGGGTGTAACGGATGCGGCCGCCGCCGGACGCGCGCATCATTGCCTCGCCGCTGACCTGCTCGGCGACGGTGCCGTCGGCGATCTGCTTGATCTTGAAGGTCAGGTGCCGCCCATCCTTGGCTTCCAGCGTCGCATAGTCCGAGACCAGATCGGTCGCCCCGCCGTCGCGGCTCACGGTGCGCAGCCGCAGCTGCTGCTGCGTCGCCCAGCCGTTGCAGGCATCGATCACCTGGTAGGTCATGCTGCCGCTGGCCGCGACCGTCGAGCCGCCCTGCACGCTCGCCAAGGTCAGTTCGTAGCGCGCGTGGTGCGCGGCGAGCGTCACCGGCGCCGCGGCCTGGGCCGGCAGGGCTGCCAGCACCAGCAGCAAGGCCGGAACGCACGCCGCGTGCGTCATGCGCTTGTCTTGGCCGGCGGCAGATCGAGGCGCAGCGACAGCTCCTTGAGACGCGCCGGCGTGACCGGGGCAGGGGCGCCCATCATCGGATCCTCGCCCTGCTGGTTCAGCGGGAACAGGATCACCTCGCGGATATTCGGCTCGTCGGCCAGCAACATGACGATCCGATCGACCCCCGGCGCCGAGCCGCCATGCGGGGGGGCCCCGTAGCGAAAGGCGTTCAGCATGCCGCCGAACCGCGCCTCAACCTCGCTCTGGTCATAGCCCGCAATCTCGAAGGCGCGGACCATCACGTCCGGCAGATGGTTGCGTATGGCGCCGGACGACAGCTCGATGCCATTGCAGACGATGTCGTACTGGAACGCCTTGATGCTCAGCGGGTCCGTGTCGTTGAGCGCCGCGAGGCCGCCCTGCGGCATCGAGAACGGGTTGTGGCTGAAATCGATCCGCCCGGTCTCCTCGTTGATCTCGTACATCGGAAAATCGGTGATCCAGCAGAACTCGAAGGCAAATCTGGGAATGATCTGCAGTTCTTCCGCAATCCGGGTCCGCACCAGGCCGGAGAACCTCACCATTTCCGAACCGGCTCCGGCCACGAAGAACACGGCGTCCCTGGGCTGCAGGCCGCAGGCGACGCGAATTGCCTCCGCACGCTCGGGTTCCAGGTTGCGCGCGATCGGCCCCTTGGCGCCGTCTGCGTCGAACGTCATGTAGCCGAGGCCGCCGCCGCCCTCCGAGCGCGCCCAGTCGTTGAGCTTGTCGAAAGCCGAGCGTGGCCAGTTGCCGGCAAACGTGGCCGGGATCGCCCGCACCTGGCCGCCCGCAGCCACGATCCTGGCGAACAGGCCGAAGCTGGAGCCGGCGAATTGCGCGGTCACGTCAACGATCTCGATTTTGTTGCGTAAGTCCGGCTTGTCGGTGCCGTATAGCGCAAGCGCCGTTTCATAGGGGATGCGCCGGAAGGGGGGCTTGCTCACCGCCCGGCCGTCGCCGAACTCCTCGAACACGCCGGCCATCACCGGCTCCAGAACGCCGAACACGTCCTCCTGGGTCGCGAACGACATCTCGAAATCGAGCTGGTAGAACTCGCCGGGCGAGCGGTCGGCGCGCGCCGCCTCGTCGCGAAAGCAGGGCGCGATCTGGAAATAACGATCAAAGCCCGCGACCATCGCGAGCTGCTTGAACTGCTGCGGCGCCTGCGGCAGCGCATAGAAGCGGCCCGGATGCAGCCGCGCCGGCACCAGGAAATCACGCGCGCCCTCCGGGCTGGAGGCGGTCAGGATCGGGGTCTGGAACTCGGTGAAGCCCTGTTCGGCCATGCGTCGTCGCAGGCTCGCGATGACGCCGGCGCGCAGCATCATGTTGCGATGCAGCTTGTCGCGGCGCAGATCGATATAGCGGTATTTCAGACGCAGCTCTTCGGGGTAGGTCTCCGCGCCCGCGACCTGCATCGGCAACACCGCGGCCGCCGACTGCACCTCGATTGTCTGCGCGCGCAGCTCAACCGCGCCGGTCAATAGCTTCGCGTTGACGGTCTCGTCCGAGCGACGCACGACCTCGCCGGTCACCGTGATCACGCTCTCGACGCGCAGCCGCTCGGCGGCTTCGAGCAGGCTGGCACCGACCACCACCTGGGTGATGCCATGATGGTCGCGCAGGTCGATGAACAGCAACCCGCCATGGTCGCGCTTGCTATGCACCCAGCCGGAGAGCCGTGCCTGCGTGCCGGCATCGTCGGCGCGCAGATCGGCACAGCCATGGGTGCGGTAGGGATGCATCGTAGGACTATCCTGCTGGGATTGAAGTCGCGGCAGCAAGCAGGCGGCACCAGCCGCTGTCAACCGACTGCTTTCGCTGCCAGGGCCAACGCTGTAACACCGTTCGGATGTCCCGTCCGCAGCGCCACATTTATCCCGAGCCCGTCCTGGTCACCGAAAGCGACGTCCTCGCCGCAATTATCGACCGCCTCCGGCAGGAGAGCTTCGTGACCATCGACACCGAGTTCGTGCGCGAGCGCACCTACTGGCCGGAGCTGTGCGTCGTCCAACTTGGGGGCGCTGCCGAGGTCATCGTGCTTGATGCGCAGGCGCCGGGGCTCGACCTCGGCCCGCTCGGCGCCCTGCTCGACGATCCCGCCGTGGTCAAGGTGTTCCACGCCGCGCGCCAGGACCTCGAGATTTTCCTGCATCAGTTTGGACACCTGCCGCAAGCGCTGTTCGACACCCAGGTCGCGGCCATGGTCGCGGGCTTCGGCGACCAGGTCGGTTATGACAGCCTGGTCTCCTCGCTGACCGGCGGCGAGATCGACAAGGCGCATCGCTTCAGCGACTGGTCGGCGCGCCCGTTATCCGCCGCCCAGATCGCCTACGCCGCGGCCGACGTCACCTGGCTGCGCGATGTCTATGTCAAGCTGCGCGCCCGCCTGGAGCGCGAGGGACGGCTCGACTGGGTGGCTCAGGAGATGGCCTATCTCTCAGACCCACAGACCTTCCGGCCCGATCCGCAAACGCTCTGGGAGCGCCTACGGCCGCGCACCGGCAACCGTCGCATGCTCGGCATCCTGCGCGCGTGCACGGCCTGGCGCGAGGCAGAGGCGCAGCGGGTCGACGTGCCGCGCCAGCGCCTGGTGAAGGACGAGAGCCTGCTGGAAATCGCCGCCACCGCGCCGCGCGACGTCGCCGCATTGGCGCGCATACGCGGGGTCAGCCGCGGCTTCGCCGAAGGCCGCGGCGGCGCCGGCCTGATCGCCGCGATCGAGGTGGCGCGGCACGAGCCCGAGGACGCGCTGCCCGTGGCCGCCCGACGCGACGGTCCTCGCCCGTCGCCGGCATTGGTCTCGCTGCTCAAGGTGCTGCTGGCGGCCAAGGCGGAGCAGCATGACGTAGCACCCAAGCTGCTCGCCTCGTCCGAGGAGATCGATCGGCTGGCGGTGGAGGAGGCGCCCGACATCGCGGCCCTCTCCGGCTGGCGTCGCGAGGTGTTCGGCGCCGATGCCCTGGCGCTGAAGGCCGGCAAGGTCTCGCTCGGGGTCGACGGCCGGCGCATTAAGCTGCTGCGCGCCAGCACCTGAGCCAGGTCTCGCAAAAAACACACCACAGGACTTATCCACCACGAGGTCTTGCGTCTCCCACCGATTTGTCCACAAGATTTTGTGGTCGAGGCGTTGAGCGACTCGTCCCCTCGGCCTAAGCTCGCCTCACCAAAACGGTTAGGAGCACGGCGATGGAATGGAGCGAAGAGACGATCTCCCGGCTTCGCAGCCTCTGGCAGGAAGGCCTCTCCACCGCCGAGATCGGCCGGCGCCTGTCCATCACCAAGAACGCCGTCGTCGGCAAGGCGCACCGCCTGACCCTGCCGCCAAGGCCCTCCCCGATCCGCCTCTTGCCGGAAGGTGCCGCGCCAAAGGCAGCACGCCCCCCGCGCGCGGAACGCATCGCCGCCAAGCCGCCCCGTCCCGTCGAGCCTCCAAAGCCGCCGGCCCCCGTCGCGGTGGCACCGCCTCTGCCCACCGCCACGGTTACACCCCTGCGGGTGGTGCCGACACCGCCGCCGGAGCGCGCCACATCCTCCGGCGAGCCCCGCCGTCGCGGCCAGACCTGCTGCTGGCCACTTGGCGAACCCGGCACCAAGCAGTTCCGCTTCTGCGGCGACGAACCGATGCAGGGCAAGCCCTACTGCGCCGCCCACGCCCAGCTCGCCTACGTCAGACTGCGCGACCGCCGGGATACGGTTGCCTGAGACATCCCAAAGCCACAGGCATGCGCCGCTGACCACGGGCGCGCCCCAACAATTCGGCTCGACGGCGGCGACCGACGCCGTATAGAATAAGGCGCACATTCTATACGGCCAAGGCCCATGGCGCTCAGCTTGAAAGACAAGGAAACCGACAGCCTCGCGCGTCAGGTCGCGAGCTTGACGGGCGAGACTCTCACCGAGGCGGTCCGCACCTCACTGTCGGAGCGGCTGCGGCGCGAACGGCTGAAACGCGGCAAGGCTCCGAGTCCGAAGGACGAGCTTCAGGCGATCTTCCGACGTCTGGACGCCCTGCCTGACCTCGACGCGCGTTCTGCCGACGAGATCATCGGTTACGACGAGAATGGCCTGCCGACCTGATGGTGATCGACTCCTCGGCTTTCGTGGCCATCGTCATCGGCGAGCCCGAGAGGGAGGCGTTCAGTCGCGCAATCCTCTCGCAGGCGACCCGGCTTGTGAGCACCGCGACACTGCTGGAAACAACGATGGTCGTGCTCGGCCGCAAGGGCGAGCCGGGTGTGGCGGAGTTCAACGCGTTCATCGACCACACCGGCATCGAGACCGCTCCATTCACCGCCGAGCACCTCGACTTTGCCATCGACGCCTTCCGCCGCTTCGGCAAGGGGCGGCATCCGGCAGGTCTCAACTTTGGCGATTGCATCTCCTACGCTCTGGCCAAGGCGACAGGCGAGCCTTTGCTGTTCAAGGGAGACGACTTCTCCCGGACCGATATCAGGCGCGCCGTATGACCGCGCGTGCTCGCGGAAAACTGATCCAAATCTTTCCACCCTTTCCGATCAATGCAGTCTTCGTGCTGATGGCTCCGCGCGGGACTACAAGCGGGCGCGTGCAACATACCGCACGAATGCTCAACGCGTCGGAGGTTGGCAGCGAAGCTAGCGCCCTCGCCTGTTGTATATTCGAGATTGCCATCAACAAGGATTGGGCAGCCGAGGCTTTGGTGTACAACGCGCTCGCGCAGGGGTGGACCAAGCTCCTGGATCGCGCCGTGGCGCTCTACGACGCACGCGCCGGTTCCCCGCAGCGCGCCCGGGTGTAGAACAGCGTTATGTTGGAGGCCCTCCGTTTCACCAACTTCAAATCCTGGACCAGGGCCGACATGCCCTGCGGCCGGATCACGGGCGTGTTCGGCACCAACTCTTCGGGCAAAACCAGCCTCCTGCAGTTCCTGCTGTTGCTGAAGCAGACCAAGAACGCCACGGACCGGGCGCTAGCACTCGATCTGAACGGCGACCTGGTGAAACTGGGTACCATCCGAGACGCCATACACGGGCATGAGGAATCGCGTGAGATCACGTGGCGCGTGAGTTACGGCCTGCCTCAGGCGCTGGTGCTAAGCAATCCAAGCGGCGGTATCGTGGCGCGGGGCCGACAGTTGACGCTTCGCGCCTCGGTCCGCATCCATGCCATGGCCCCAAGGTCCCGCTCGCTATCGTATCGTCTCGGAGACGCTCGTTTTCGGCTTGCGAGCCGCACATCCGACGACAGGAGCTTCGATCTTCGAGCGGAGCCGGCGCGTGAGGGCACGGAATTCGGCTTCAATTTCGTCCGAACAACAGGACGCCCTTGGCAGCTGCCACCTCCGGTCAAGTCCTACGCCTTTCCCGACCAGGCGCGGACGTATTATCAAAACGCGAGCTTCCTTTCGGACCTCGAAGCTGCTTACGAAGCAGCACTTGATCAAACGTTCTATCTCGGACCGCTTCGTGAGTTTCCGCAGCGCGACTATCTCTGGGCACGATCCAGACCAACCGATGTCGGACAGCGCGGCGAAAAAACCATCGACGCAATCCTGGCCGCGTTCGAAGCAGGCGAAATGCGCAACCTACGCGCTCGCGCCCGTCTCTGGCCCTTCCAGCAAATGATCGCCTACTGGCTGCGGGAGATGGGATTGATTGACAGCTTCAGCGTTGTCGAAATCGCAGCTGGCTCGAATCGTTGGCAGGCACGCGTGCGCACGCGCCCAGGGGGAAGTGAGGTGCTGCTGACCGACGTGGGTTTCGGCGTGTCCCAGGTGCTGCCGGTGGTGACGCTCCTACAATATGTACCGGAAGGCTCAACAGTCATTCTGGAGCAGCCGGAAATTCACCTGCATCCGCTGGCCCAGGCAGGGCTGGCGGACGTTATCATTCAGGCCGCGACACACCGGAATGTTCAGGTGATCCTGGAGAGCCACTCGGAGCACCTGCTGCTCCGCCTGCAGCGGCGGATCGCCGAGCAGTCGATCGGTTCAACGGACGTGAAACTCTACTTCTGCGATATGCCTCATGGCGAGTCGTCGCTGACGCCGCTGGACGTAGACCTTCTCGGAAACATTCGGAACTGGCCCGACCGTTTCATGGGCGACCAGTTCAACGAGGTTGCCACCGCAGAGATGGCAAGACTGGCGCGCCGAACCGCCCAATCCGCCGAATGAGCGAGATCATCATGGACACCAATGTCGCCGTGATTGCCAATCGGCAGAACGACGCGGTGGTTCAGTCCTGCGTCGACGCGTGTATCGCGTTTCTTTCTGCGGCAAGGGAGCAGCACGTCGTCCTAATCGACGATGCGGACGAGATCCGGGCCGAGTACGCGAGAGCACTCGCGCGGCGTCGTCCATACGAGCTTGGTGCGCAGTTTCTATTCCATGTGCTCCAGCCGCAATATAACCCCAAGCACGTGCGACGCGTGTCGCTCCCCCTTACCGACGCGGGTGCGTTCATCGACTTCCCGACCGTGCCGGAACTCACCGGCTTCGACCCCTCGGACCGCAAGTTCGCCGCACTTTCCCGGAGGACCAACGTCCCTGTTACCAACGCTGCTGACAGCGACTGGGTGATCAGCCTTGCGGCGCTGAACGCCAACGGCATCCATGTTGATTTCCTGTGCGGCTCCGACAGGACGAGGTGGTTCGTGGCATAAGTATGGAAAGGAAAACCCTCAGTTGTATCTCGGCCATGTGCCCGACTGCGCGCGACCCCGACTGCGCGCGACATGGTTCAAACAGCTTGCTAGCGTCCAAGCTGTACAGCGCACGACGTTCCCGGAGAGCGTGATTGATGGCTAATCTTGTCCGGTCGGCGGTTCGCGTGGGCGCTGAGCGTGCAGTCGAGGTGATTGCGGCCTTCAATCGCCGGCGGCTGCCGAAGGCGGACAGCCCCTTCCAGGTCGGCATCCATGCGCCGATGCGCGCGGAACTGACGCTCGGCGACCTTGCCGTGGTCGGGTCGATCCCCCGGGGGCTCAACGGCCGCTATCTCAGGATGGGGGCGAATTCGGTTGATCCCGATCCGGCTGGGCATCACTGGTTCCTTGGCGACGGCATGGTGCATGGCATTGCTATCCAGGGCGGCACGGTGCGTTGGTACCGCAATCGGTGGATCGGCTCGCGCACGGCGGCAGCAGCACTCGGCCGGCCTGCGGCACCCGGTCCGCGCCGAGGTCGCAACGATACGGTGAACACCAATGTCGTTGATTTCGGTGGGCGCGCCTTTGCCCTGGTCGAGGCGGGCAGCTTTCCCGTCGAGCTCTCCGAGACGCTCGAGGCGCAGCGTTACAACCCGTTTGACGGCACGCTCACCGGCTCGTTCACCGGGCATCCGCATCGCGATCCGCTGACCGGCGAGCAGCACGCGATCGCCTATGACGGCAGCATCTGGGACAGTGTCCGCCATGTGGTCGTCTCGGCGGCGGGCAGGGTGGTTCGCGACGTGCCGATCGCGGTCCAGCACGGGCCCTGCATCCACGATTGCGCGTTCACCGCGCGATTCGCGATCGTGCTTGATCTGCCGGTGACGTTTTCGATGCGCGCCGTGCTCGGCGGTCATCAGTTCCCGTTCCGCTGGAACCCGGCCCATCATGCGCGTGTGGGGCTGCTACTGAAAGCGGGGGATCCTGACAGCATCATCTGGTGCGACGTGGAGCCGTGCTTCGTCTTCCACGTGGCCAATGCGTATGACCATGAGGGTGGCGATGTGATCCTCGACGTTATCGCCTACGCCACGATGTTCGCCTCGGCCGGCCGCGGCCTCGATGCGATCGGCCGTCTGGAACGCTGGACGGTGCAGCCCTCGATGCGACGCGTCAGCCGGCGCGTCATCGATGCGACGGCGCAGGAGTTTCCGCGTATCGACGAGCGGCGCTTCGGTCGGCGACATCGCTATCTGTATACGGTGTGCGTCCCGCCCGACGGCAACCCGCAGCTCACCGGCGCCACACGGCTCTACAAGCACGACATGCAGGCCGGCAGCCGCCATGTGCATGAGTTCGGTGACGGTCACCTGCCGGGCGAATTTGTCTTCGTGCCGCGCACCCAGGAGGCGGAGGAGGACGACGGCTGGCTGCTCGGCTTGGTGATCAATGTGGCGGACGACACCACCGACCTGGTCATTCTCGACGCGCGGGATTTCGAGGCAACGCCGGTTGCCACAATTCGGGTGCCGCACCGGATTCCGCCGGGCTTTCACGGGAACTGGTTCCCGGCCGAGTGACTCCGTCTGAAGCGTTATTGTCCGTCGTCGGACCGTGGTTGAGTCGGCTCGGGCACTTGCGGCGGTGGGCGAAACGGATCGGCGCTGCCGGCGGCACCAATGCTGCTCCCTGGGGGCGGAGCGTCGCTCAGCATTTCGAGCCGGCCAGAGACCTGGCCGCCATCCTCGACCTGCAGGCGACGGCATTTCGCGGTGCCGAGCAGCCGGCCGGTGTTGCGGATCACCAGGTTGCCGCTCGCGGTCAGGGTGCCGTCGATGGTGCCGGCAACTTCCGCGTCGGTGACCTGCACCTCGCCGCGGAACACCCCGCCTGGGGCCACGTGCAGCTCGGCCGCATGGATCATGGTGGCTTCGACAGTGCCTTCGACCACCAGCCGCTCGGCGTCCTGCACCGTGCCCTGCACGCTGATGCCGCGTCCGACCACCAAGGTGCGCTTTTCGCTGAGGATCGGGCGAATGCCACCCGTGGCGGCCTGGCCCGGTGGACTGGGCGGGATCGTGGTGCCGGGGCGCGGCGCCGGGGGCGCGTTGGGCGAGGGCGTGGCGGGGAATGGAGCGCGACCCATCTGGGCCTCCTGTGCCAATTCTGGGGAGACTGATGCGGGGGAGACGGGTGCGGGCGGCGGCGGCCGGAATGGCGGCACACCGAGCCCGCCATGGCGTTCGCGCGACAAGGCGGTCGCGGTGTCGGGCGCCCGAGGCGCCTCGGGCGCGGCTTCGTCTGGCTTGCGTCGCTTGAACACCGTTGGACGTCCCGTTCGTTTTCGCGCCGTGTCGCCTTACACGCGGGCCGCCCGGACGACAAGAGCGCCCGACGAGAGCGAACCGAGTTGCGATACGGCCCCCGCAGGTGTTAGGCGCTCGCGCCAACCTCTTTGAAAGCCGCCAAAATGTCCTCCGTCCACGCGCCCACGCTCGATCTCTGCGGCATCGGCAATGCCATCGTTGACGTGCTGGCGCCGGTGGCGGCGGGCTTTGCCGAGAGCCAGGGCCTGGTTCCCGGCAGCATGACCCTCGTCGACACCGCACGGGCAGGTGTGCTCGGCGGTCTGATCAGGCCGGTGCAGCACACCAGCGGCGGCTCGGTCGCCAATAGCTGCGTGGTGGCGCAGCGTCTCGGCGCCAGGGTTGCCTATCTCGGCAAGGTCGCGGCCGATGAAGCCGGCGCGCATTTCCGTCGCGATATCGAGGCGGCCGGCATCGCCTTCCCCTCGGCGCCGCTGCCGGCGGACGACCCGCAAGGCCGCGCCACCGCGCGCTGCATCATCCTGGTCACCCCGGACGGCGGCCGCACCATGAACACCTATCTCGGCGCCTGCACCGCCTTCGACGAGGCGGACGTGCTGGCCGAGATCGTGCAATCAGCGCGTTTCACCTATCTGGAGGGCTATCTGTTCGACCCGCCGGCGGCGCAGCGCGCCTTCCATCGCGCCTCGCTGCTGGCCAGACAGGCTGGGCGCAAGGTGGCGCTGAGTCTGTCGGACCCGTTCTGCGTGGGGCGCCATCGCGACGCCTTTCGCGCCCTGGTGGCGGGGGGTGCGGGCGTCGACATCCTGTTCGCCAACCAGGATGAAATCCTCTCGCTCTACGAGACCAATGATTTCGAGCAGGCGGCGGCGCAAGCGAGTGCCGATGTCGAGATCGCGGTGCTGACCCGCGCTTCGGCGGGCAGCGTGATCGCGACCGGGGCGGAGCGTATTCAGGTGGCGGCTGCCCCAACCCGGGTGGTCGACACCACCGGCGCCGGCGACGCCTATGCCGCGGGCTTCCTGGCCGGTCTGGTCGCGGGCGCGCCCCTTGCGGAATGCGGCCGCATTGGCGCGGTGGCGAGCTCGGAGGTGATCTCGCATTTCGGCGCGCGGCCGCAGGCCGACCTGCGCAAGCTGGCCGGCCTGTAGAAGGGGGCCTGGAAAACTAAAGCGTGCATATTGCGCCCGGCACCCCTATCTAGCCGCACAACGCCTATATCGCAGCCGTGCGGTCGCTCCCTTGCCTCAACCAGGGAGGGCGCGCTTTCGGTTGCCCGCACGAAAGCCGGGTCACGCGCCTCATGGACATCCGTAACATCGCCATCATCGCCCACGTCGATCATGGCAAGACCACGCTGGTCGACCAGCTCCTCAGGCAATCGGGGACCTTCCGAGAGAACCAGCAGGTGGCCGAGCGGGCGATGGACCGCAACGACCTCGAACGCGAGCGCGGCATCACCATCCTGGCAAAGTGCACGTCCATCGAGTGGAAGCACGTTCGCATCAACATCATCGACACGCCCGGACACGCCGATTTCGGCGGCGAGGTCGAGCAGATCCTGGGCATGGTCGACGGCGCCATCGTCCTCGTCGATGCCGCCGAGGGCGCGCTGCCGCAGACCAAGTTCGTGGTCGGCAAGGCGCTCGCGCGCGGCATCCGGCCGATCGTCGTGGTCAACAAGGTGGACCGGTCGGATGCGCGCCCGGACGAGGTGCATAACGAGGTGTTCGACCTGTTCGCGGCTCTGGGTGCCGACGATCACCAGCTCGATTTTCCGATGCTCTACGCCTCCGGCCGGCAGGGCTGGGCCGATACCACGCTCGACGGGCCGCGCCAGGATCTCTCTGCCCTCTACGACCTGGTGGTCAGCCACGTGCCGGCGCCGAACCTCGACACCGAGGCGCCGTTCGCGATGGTCGCCTCGATCCTGGAATACGACAACTTTCTTGGCCGGGTGCTGACCGGACGGATCGAGCAGGGCCGCGCCAGGCTCAACATGCCGGTGCGCGTATTGCGTGCCGACGGGTCGGTGGTCGAAAGCGGGCGCCTGACCAAGCTGCTGAGCTTCCGCGGGCTGGAGCGGGTGGCGGTCGAGGAGGCCGGCACCGGCGACATCATCGCCATCGCCGGGCTGTCGGAGGCCACCATCCCGGAGACCATCGCCTCGCCCGAGGTGACCGCGGCCCTGCCGGCGACGCCGGTCGATCCGCCGACCCTGACCATGACCTTCCGGCTGAACGACGGCCCGCTCGGCGGCCGCGACGGCAAGAAGGTGACGTCGCGACAGATCCGCGACCGGCTGCTCCGTGAAACCGAGGGCAATGCCGCGATACGTGTCACCGACAGCCCTGAGAGCGAAGCGTTCGAGGTCGCCGGACGCGGCGAGCTGCAGCTCGGCGTGCTGATCGAGACGATGCGTCGCGAGGGTTTCGAGCTGAGCATCGGCCGGCCGCGCGTGCTGACCCGCGAGACCGACGGCGTGCGCGAGGAGCCGTTCGAGGAGGCGCTGATCGATGTCGACGAGGCCTATTCCGGCATCGTCGTCGAGAAGATGAGCCTGCGTCGCGGCCAGATGCAGGACATGCGGCCGTCGGGGGCGGGCAAGGTGCGCCTGACCTTCCTGATCCCGTCGCGCGGCCTGATCGGCTACCACGGCGAGTTCCTCACCGACACCCGCGGCACCGGCATCATGAACCGGCTGTTCGCCGGCTACCATCCCTGGGCCGGTCCGATCGAGGGACGCAGCCGCGGTTCGCTGATTTCGTCGGAGGACGGCAACGCGGTGCAGTATGCGCTGTGGTATCTGCAGGAGCGCGGCACGCTGTTCGTCAGCCCCGGCGACAAGGTCTATGTCGGCATGATCCTGGGCGAGCATTCGCGCGGCTCGGACCTCGAGATCAACCCGATCAAGGAAAAGAAGCTGACCAACATTCGTGCCGCCGGCAAGGATGATGCGATGCTGCTGACGCCGCCGCGTCGGATGTCGCTGGAACAGGCGATCGCCTATATCGAGGATGACGAGCTGGTCGAGGTGACGCCTTCGGCGATCCGGATACGCAAGCGCTACCTCGATCCGAACCAGCGCAAGCGCGCCGAACGCAAGGCCGACACCAACGCCGCGTGATCTGAACCGACTGCCGTAAAAACGACATAATGCCGCACGTTGTTCAGGTATTTTGCTCTGCACTGCCTGAAGACTTTGTAACGACATCAGCGGAATTCGTGTGGTTTGACACGCGACGCCACCGGATTTGCATGCTAGGGACTGTTTCGCAACCGGCGTCGCAGGGCAGCCGGATTTGCGCCATGCAATAGCTCTCCCAGGATTGGAGATATCCATGACCTCGGCCCAACGCTTTCTGGCTGGCCTGTCCACTGTCGCCTTGATGGCCACTGCGGCGCCCGCCTTCGCCCAAACGACCAGCGCTCCAAACGCGGTGGCGCCGCCGGCGACGACGGCCCCGCCCAGCACCATGGCGCCCCCGGCAACCATGGCGCCGCCCGCCACCACGGCCCCACCCAGCACGATGGCGCCACCTTCAACGCCTGGTGTCGAAGCCCCACCGCCAGTGACGACCGCGCCCAGCGAGGCGCCGCCGACGACGCATCACAAGACGTCAACGCACCACCACGGCAAGCACCGCCACGGCAAGTACCACCACCACCACCACAGCAAATATCACCACAAGGCCAAGCCGAAGACGACCACGCCGCCCCCGCAGTAGTTGCGTCAGGCGTCACTCCGGGCGGTCTGATGGGCGGGACCGCGACCCGCCCATCATGACCCATATGCGGCCGCTGGCGACCATGGGCGTGCTTGGCTTCGTCTCCGGCCTGCCGCTCTATCTGACCTTCTTTACGCTTCAGCAATGGATGACCGAGAGCGGCGTGTCGCTGCGGGCGGTCGGGTTTACCGCCTCGATCGGGCTGCCCTATTTGCTGAAGTTCCTCTGGGCGCCGCTGCTCGATCGGCTGCCGCCCGGACCGGTGCGTCGCTTCGGCCGCAGGCGTGGCTGGTTGTTGCTGCTGCAGGCGCCGCTGAGCGCGGCCGTCGTGATGATGGCTTCGTCGGACCCTGATCACAGCCCGCATCGCCTGGTCATTGCCGCCGTCGCACTCGCATTTTTCTCCGCCAGCCAGGACGTGGTCATCGACGCCTGGCGCATCGAAAGCTTTTCCGCCCGCCTGCAGGCAGCCGCCCTCGGCTGCTATGTCTGGGGCTACCGGATCGCCATGCAGGTCTCCGGCGCCGGGGCAATCTGGCTGGCCGGGCGCCTTGGCTGGCACGGCGCCTATGCCGCGATGGCGCTGCTCTCGTTGCTTGGGCCGCTGACCGTGCTGACGCTGCAGGTCGAACCTGCATTGCCCGCTGCCGTGGCGACGAGACTGGGGACATGGTCGGAACAGCTCCGCGCCCGGGTCGTGGCCCCGTTGCGCGATCTCCTGGCACGACCAGGGGCTGCCTGGGTGATCGGCTTCGTGCTGCTGTTCAACCTCGGCACGCAGCTCGCGGACACCATGGCGCTGCCCTTCTATCACGCGCTCGGCTTCGTGCGCGACCAGGTGGCCCTCGCCAATGGCTTGCCGGCGCTGGCCGCCGCCCTGACAGGTGCGGCAGCAAGCGCGCTGCTGGTGGCGCGGTTCGGCGGCAGCAGGACGCTGATCGTGGCCGCGCTCGTGCAGATGGCCTCGATGGGGCTGTATCTCGTGCTCTACCGCGCCGGCCCGCAGACAACGATGCTGCTGGCCAAGGTTACGCTGGAAGGCTTCGCCGAGGCGCTCGCGCAGACCACGTTCCTGACCTATCTGTCGCGGCTCTGCTCGGCCGAATATACCGCGACGCAGTATGCGCTGCTGTCCTCGCTGGCGCCGATCGCCTGGCGTACGCTCGGCGGTGCCACCGGGTTGATGGCCCAGGGGCTTGGCTGGCGCGGCTTCTTTATCACCACAATCCTCTGCGCGCTGCCCGGCATCCTGATCATGGTCACGCTGATGCGGCGTTTCCCGTCCGGCCTGCCGCCGCGGCCAATTTAATGAACCCCGTTCAGGGAGACCGTGGCGCAAGCAGCGCCTGTTGCGCCGCTGTAAGCGGCAGCGCGGGCAGATAGAGCGGACGCGGCGCGACTTTCGCGCGAGTCTCGAAGGCGTAGCCGTAGCCGAGCAGGCGCTGCTCCGACCAGGCCGGCCCGATGAAGGAGAGCCCCACCGGCAGCCCGTCGACGTCGCCCATCGGCACCGTCAGATGCGGGGTGCCGGCGACGGCGGGCAGCGGCGCCGCACTGCCTCCGTCATGGTCGCCATTGACCAGGTCCACCACCCAGGCCGGGCCGCCGGTAGGTGCCACCATCGCATCGAGATGGTTCTGCGTCATTAACCGGTCGATGCCCTCTGCGCCAGCAAGACGCAGGCTCAGCGCGCGCGACGCCTTGTAGCCAGGATCGTCGAGGCCAGCGGTCGCCTGCGCCTTTAGCATCAGGTCCTGGCCGAACAGCCCCAGCTCGCGGGCGGCATGCGCCGTATTGAAGCCGATCACCGCGGCCAGGCTGCGCGCCTGCACCGCGGGCGGTGTGGTCGCCAGGTAGCTGTCCAGGTCCGCCTTGAACTCGGTCAGCAGCACGGTCATTTCGGCGGCACCGATCGCGTCCATGTCCGGACCGTCAGGGAGTTCGACGAGGGTCGCCCCGGCGTCGCGGAGCGTTTGCAGCGCGCGCGCGAACACCGCATCGGTCGGTGCATTATGGCCGACGAGGAAACGCGCGACCCCGATACGTCGGCCGCGCAGCGCCCCAGGGTCGTGCACCGCGGCGGCATTGATTGGATGCTGGTCGGCCTCAACCGTGGCCGGGTCGGCGGGATCGGTGCCGGCGATGACGGTGGTGATCAGGGCTGCGTCGGCGACATCGCGGGTGATCGCACCCGGCGTATCCTGGCTCGACGAGATCGGCACGACATGGCTGCGGGACACCAGCCCGACGGTAGGTTTCAGCCCGACCAGCCCGGTCATGCTGGCGGGGCAGGTGATCGAACCGTCGGTCTCGGTGCCGATCGCCGCCGGCGCCAGCGACGCCGCCACCGCGGCCGCACTGCCGGATGACGAGCCGCACGGCGAACGATCGAGCGCGAACGGATTGCGGGTCAGGCCGCCCACCCCGCTCCAGCCGCTGATCGAGCGTGACGCGCGGAAATTCGCCCATTCCGAGAGGTTGGTCTTGCCGAGGATCAGCGCCCCGGCGGCGCGCAGCTTGGCGACAAGGGGCGAGTCGCGACGCGTGATGTTGTCCGCCAGCGCCAGCGAGCCGGCCGTAGTCGGCATTGCATCCGCGGTTTCGATATTGTCCTTGATCAGGATGGGGATGCCCTCCAGGGGCCGAGCCGCGGCACCGCTGCGACGTCGTGCGTCGCTCGCCGCCGCCTCACGTGCGATGTCGGGATTGAGCGCCACGATGGTGTGCAAAGCGGGCCCGGTGCGATCCATTGCCGCGATGCGCGACACATACGCTTGCACCAGGGCCTGCGCCGTCACCTTGCCGGATCGCAGGTCGGAGGCCACCGCCGCGATCCCCTTGCCCTGCACATCATAGACGGGCTCAGCCATCGGTGCGGCCGCGATCGTGCCGGCGCTCAGCAGCAGCAAGGTTGGCCTTTTCCATCGCATCGCCTCGTTCCATTTCGTCGTTATCCGGTTGTGCTGACCTGCCGACCTTGGCGCGAAGCGGTCGCGCTGGCCAGCCCGCAACGTTTTCGCGGGCGCCGCGTTGATGGCCAGGATATCGGAGAGCAGGCGGTTGGCGGCGGACAGGCACGGCAGACGACGCCGCATAGGACTTACCGTGCTCGGCGTTTTCGTGGTGGCGATCGCCGCCCTGATCATCTTCTGGCAATGGGACTGGTTCATTCCGCTCGTCGACCGCGAGGCGTCTGCGGCCCTCGGCCGCAAGGTGACGATTCAGCATCTGCACGTGGATCTCGGCGCCACCACCATCATCGTTGCCGACGGGGTGCGGGTCGACAGCCCGCCGGGTTTCCCCGCAGACGCGCCGCTGGTGGTCATGGACCATCTCCGGCTGCATGTCGGCGTGTTCGACTATCTCCGCCACGGCGTGCTGGCACTGCCCTTCATCGAGCTCGACCATCCGGTGATCGATGCCATCGCCAAGCCGGACGGCGCCAACAACTGGACGCTCGCGACCAGCCAGAAGTCCAGCTCCGGCAAGGCGTCGAAGCCGCCGCGTCTGGGTGTGTTGCGTATCGAGGACGGGCACGTGCATGTGCTTGATCCGAAGTTCAAGACCGACATGCATCTGGCGGTGCACACCACGGGCGAGAAGCAGCCCGACGGCGGCCGTCTTGTCGTGACCGCAAGCGGCACCTACGCGCACCAGCCGATCACCGGTCATTTCGTCGGCGGCGCGCTGCTGCAGTTGCGCGATCGCGTGAAACCCTATCCGGTCGACCTGCACGTCGCCAATGGCCCGACCACGGTCGCGCTGACCGGCGATGTCGAGCAGCCGCTTACCTTCGGGGGCGCCCATCTAAAACTTGTCTTCAAGGGCCCGGACATGGCGCTGCTGCTGCCCCTGACCGGGGTGCCGATCCCGCACACGCCGCCGTTCAAGGTCACCGGCAATCTCGACTACCAGAAGACCCGGATCGTCTTCGACCATTTCGAAGGGACCGTCGGCAACAGCGACCTCGGCGGTCGTATCGCCGTCGAACCGGGCCAGGTGCCGGACATCGACGCGGCGCTGCATTCGCGCAATGTCGATCTGAACGATCTCGCCGGCTTCATCGGCGGCAAGCCGGGCGACGTTAAGAAGTCCTCGCCGTCCGACAAACCGAAAGGTGACATCCTCCCCAACCAGAAGTTCAGCATCCCCAAGCTGCGCATGGCCAACGTCCACCTCACCTACAAGGGCGACCACATCGAAGGCCGCTATGTGCCGCTGGACAACATCGTCGTCGGCCTTGACATCAAGGACGGCCGCATCACCGTCAAGCCGCTGAATTTCGCCGTCGGATCGGGGACCATCGCCTCGCATTTCGCGCTCGATCCAAAGGGCAACGAACTGCACACCGACGCGCATGTGGTTTTCCGTCACGTCAACCTGTCGCGGATCATGCAGGCGACGCATGCCTTCAAGGGCCAGGGCGTGATCGGCGGGCAGGCGGATCTCACCACCACCGGCGACTCCGTGGCGAGCATGCTCGGGCATGGCAATGGCGGTGTTACGCTGATCATTTCCGGCAACGGCGACATCAGTGCGTTGCTCGACGACATCGCCGGCCTGGAGTTCGGCAACGCCATTCTCTCGGCCCTCGGCTTGCCGCAACGCGCCGACCTGCGCTGCTTCGTCGCCGATATGCCGCTCAAGGACGGTATCCTGTCGATGAAGACGTTCCTGCTGCAGACGAGCGAGGCGCGTTCGATCGGCACCGGCACCATCGACCTGCAAAACCAGACACTGCATTACGCGCTGACCACGCGCTCGACACAGTTCAGCGTCGGCTCGCTGCCCGGCCCGATCGACGTCACCGGCAAGTTCGCAAGCCCGACTATCCGCCCCGGCGCCGAGGTGGTCGCGCGCGCGGGGGCCGCGGTCGGTCTCGGCGTGCTGCTGGCGCCGCTGGCAATCCTGCCGACGGTGCAGTTCGGGGTCGGCAAGGGCGCCTGCACCGACGCGTTGCAGGAAGCGAAGCAAGGGCCGGCGGCGCCGCCGCCAAAGCCGCAATCCAGGTCACACGCCCACGCGCACCACCCGCATCACCGCTAAACCGAACGCACGTTGCGCATGAACACGACTACCTGACCGGACAGGTCCTCGGTTCGCTTCAGCAGGGTGGACGCCGAGCCGAGCACCTGGGTCGCTGCCGCTCCCGTGTCGTTCGCAGCACCACTCACGGTGCCCATTCTTCGGGTGACCTGTTCGCTCGCCCGCGCGGTCTCCTGCGCCGTGCGCGCAATTTCTCCGGTGACCGCGCCCTGCTCCTCGACCGCTGCCGCAATCGTCGTCGCGATCCGGCCGAGCTCGTCGATGACGCCGGAGATCCCATTGATCGAGGCGACCGCCTCGCGGGTTGCTCCCTGTATCTGCTCGATCTGCGCGCCGATCTCCTCGGTCGCCTTTGCGGTCTGTGCCGCCAAATTCTTCACCTCCGAGGCGACCACCGCAAAGCCTTTGCCGGCATCGCCGGCGCGGGCCGCCTCGATCGTGGCATTCAGCGCCAGCAGGTTGGTCTGGCTTGCGATATCGGTAATCAGGCCGACGACCCTGCCGATCTTTTCCGCGCCCGTGGCCAGCGCCTGCACGATCGCATCCGTCCGCCTGGTGTCCTCGACGGCTTGCCCGGTCACCGCGGCGGATTGCCCGATCTGTCGGGAAATCTCCTTGATCGAGGAGGAGAGCTGCTCCGCCGCCGCGGCGACGTTCTGCACGCCAGTACTCATGACGACCGCGGCCGAGGCGACCTCGCCGGCCTGGCTGTTTGTCTGCTCCGCCGCACCGCTCATGCTGCGCGCCGTTCCTTCCAGTTCGCTGGAGGCCGAAGCCAGGATGCCGACCAGCTGGCCGACATCGCCCTCGAAGCCCTGCAGGATCTCGTCGATGCGCGTGGCGCGCTTCTCCTTGGCGCATTGCTCCGACTGCTGCTCGGCCGCAAGGCGGTCATTCTCGATCATGCTGTCTCGAAAGATCTGCACCGCCGCCGCCATCCCGCCGATTTCGTCGCGCCGCTCCACGCCATCGATTTCGACACGCAGATCACGCGCGGCAAGTCGTTTCATGATACTGGTCATGTGGCGGATCGGCCAGGAGACGTTGGCGATGACGACGTAGGCGAGCACGAGACATACGATCATCGCCGCGATCACCACGCCGATGACCAGGTGCCGTGTCGATTTGTACGTCTTGGCTTCGGCGTTCGATGCCAGCCGACCTTGCCGAAGGTTGAAGTCCAGGTCGGCGCTGGAGGCGAGGTACGCGTCGTTGAAGCTCTGCTCTTCCTGCTTCTCGAACAGCCGCTCGGGGTTGAAGTTCGCGATATCCTGATGCACGACCCGCTTGTGCTCGGCCCAGGCGCGATCGAAGGCCTGCATCAAGCGCTCGTCCTCGCTGCCGCGTTCGATCAACGGAGCGTAGGCGGCACGAAGCCGGTCCACGGTATTCTGCCCTTTGGTGAGCGCTGCGCCGATCGCCTGCCGCTCGTTGTCCATCAGGGCATGGGCGTAACGCGCCTCTTGCAGGCGGGTGTTCTGCAGTGCGCTGAGCAGCCGGCTTTGCAGGCCGGTTTTCGGAAGCCAGCTATCGCGGATCGCCGACGACCGCTCATTGATGACGGAGAGACGGTTCATCGTCGTCAGACCAAGGCCCACCACCAGCAGCAGCACGAGCCCGAACGCAGCCGTTATTTTTGTCCCGATCGTAAGGCGATTGAGCATGCTGGTCATGATGACATCCTGAGAACCGTTCTCCGGCGTCGCGTGGAGAGCACCGCTTGCCGATCCGCGGATGCTACCGCCCAACCGTTAACAGTCCGTTGGCGGGCGCCGCCTCGTTTCGCGATGCTGGTCGGCCGCTGCTCAGAAGGTCGCGATCAGCGTGATGCCCCCGACCATCAGGGCGCCCCCGATCGTGCGCCAGACATTGAGTTGGTGCACCGGCATGCCGAACAGCCCGAACTGATCCACCGCCAGCGACATCAGGATATTGGCGGTAATGGTCAGTCCCGCGAAAGCACCGGCGCCGACCTTGTCGACGAACAGCAACCCGGTGATGACCGCGAGCGAGCCGGCCAGTCCGCCGAGCGGTGCCCACCAGGGCATGTGGTTCAGGCCCGCGGCGGTCGGCAGCGGCTGCGGCAGGCAGAGAAAGAGAATGAGCAGAAGGGCCACGATCGGCAGGAACGAGACGACGCTGGCCAGCCAGGGATTATTCAGCGATTCGCGCAAGGCGCCGTTCATCGGCGGTCCCCAGGCCTGCAACGCGCCGGCGATCAGGATGATGGGGTAGAGCCACGCGGCACTGAGCGTCTGCATCGGGTTGTCTTTCGCCGTTGGAGTCAGCCAAACATGATTGCCGCCCCGATTGCGAGCAGCAGCGCCGGCGGCATCACCAGCACGCCGAGCTTGAGGAAGGCCCAGGCGCTGACCCGCTGTCCCTCGCGCCTGAGCGCCGTGAGCCAGAGGATGGTGGCGAGCGACCCGGTGATCGACAGGTTCGGCCCGATATCCACGCCGATCAGCACCGCGCTGCGTACCGACTCCGGCACCTGGGCGACTTCGATCACGCGGCCCGCGACCAGCCCCGCCGGAAGGTTGTTGACCAGATTACAGGCGACCGCGAGCACGATGCCGGAGGCCCATGCGGCGAGCGTCGTTGAATGCTGCATGAGCCGGCCGAGCAGACTGGCCAGGTCGTGGGTCGTGCCCGTCCGTTGCAACGCGGTGACCAGCACGAACAGCCCGGCCACCAGCGGCAATACACCCCAGGAGATATTCTTCAGCACCACCCAGGGTGTGGCGCGCGCCCGCCACAGCGTGAGCACAGCCGTGGCACACCCGGCGAGGAAGGTCGGCAGGCCGAGCCGAAGGTCGAGCGCCGACGAGGTGAGCAGGACGAGCGCCGTGGCAATGATGCCGTATCCCGCCATCCGGCCGCCCGGGGTCAGCTCGACGCGTGCGACGTCGCGGGAAATTTCCTGCCGCAGCGCCGTACGTTGCGTCAGCCGCAGCGCGACGTAGGTGGCGAGGATACAGAGCGATGCGGGTAGCGCGAACTGGCGTAGCCACTGCAGCAGCGGTGGCATGTGGCTGCCATAGATGACCAGGTTGGCCGGGTTCGAGATGGGCAGCACGAAGCTCGCCGCGTTGGCGATGAATGCGCAGATGAACAGATAAGGCAGCGGGTTCGGCGACTCCGCCGCCTCGACCACCGCGGCGACGGCAGGCGTCAGCACCACCGCGGTGGCATCGTTGGAAAGGAAAATCGTTACGATCGTGCCGACGCCGAAGATCAGCGCGAACAGGCGTCGCGCCGATCCCTTGGCGAGCCGTGCGGCCCCTGCCGCGAGCCAGTCGAACAGGCCCTGCTCGCGTGCAAGTTCCGACAGCAGCATCATGCCGGTCAGGAATAGATAGACGTCGGTGCCCGCGGCGACGCCGTGCCACGCATCGGCTACTGGCAGCACGCCGAGGACGACCAGAAGTGCGGCCCCCGACACCGCCCAGATGAACTCCGGCCAGCCGAACGGCCGCACAATGACCCCGGCCACGGCGAGGGCAGCGATGGCCCACACTGTCCAGGGAGAGGCCAACAGGGCGCCGCTCACGCGGCCTCACGCGTCTCTGGCATCAGCACCGCGAAGAAGGCCAGAGCGCACGTGGCGATGCCGCCCAGCAGGAGAAAGCCGGCCGAATAGCCGAACCATTGCACGGCAAACTCGCCGGTGACGTTGCTCAGCCCGGCGCCGATGCCGATGCACAGCGCCATCAGGCCCTGCGCCAGGTTGAAGCGCCCGGTGCCACGCATCAGGTCGGACGCAATCATCACCGAAGCGACACCGAAGATGCCGGCGGCGACGCCGTCGAGCACCTCGATGCCGATGACGCCGTAGGGATCGGTGGTGAACGAGAACAGAAGGCCGCGCACCGGCAGCAGCGCGTAGGCGACCAGGAAGATCGGCTTGCGCCCGAACCCCCGCGTCGTCGCCCGCCCCACCGCCCAGGCGACGCCGACCATCACCAGTTGCGCCACCACGATGCAGGCCGACAATGCGAGGGTCGCGGCATGGGGATGCGCGCGCGCCAGCACCTGGCCCGCCATCGGCAGCATCGCCGCGTTGCCGAAATGGAACAAGGCCACCGAGCCGAGAAAGATGAGCAGGTCGCGGCGTTTCAGCACGTCGCGGATCGCCACGGGCCGTGCGCTGCCGCCGTCCCTGCGCGGCACATCGCCACCGCGCGCGACCGTATGGTCGATTTCCGCGGGCCTGATCAGCAGGGTGGATGCGGCACTCGCGACGGCGAACCCGCAGATCAGATAGAAAATCCACAGAACGCCGACGAAATGCCCGAGCGTGCCGGCCAGCGACGCGGCGACGAAATTGCCACCGTGATTGAACGACTGCGTGCGGCTGATTGTCGCATCGAATCGCTGCCGCCCGGCCAGTCCGAGGGCCAGCGCCGCAAGTGTCGGGCCCACCAGCGCCGCCGCGGCGCCGATCGCAAGCTGCGCGCCGACAACCGGGAAGAAGCTCGGACGCCAGGCGATCACCAGGCAGGCGGCCGCGATCAACAGACCGGTGGCGGCGGCGATGAACCGCTTCGCGCGCGCCGCGTCCACCAGCAGCCCGGCCGGGATCTGGCAGATGGCCGCCGAGACCGAACTCACCGCCATCGCCACCCCAATATCGCCCGGCTGCCATCGCTGCTCCGCCAGGAACACCGTCAGGTAGGGCCCGAGCCCACCCTGGACGTCCGCCATCAGGAAGTTCAGTGCATAGAGGCCGCGCAGGCTTCGACGCGATCCAGGCCCCGGGCTGCTCACCATGCGCGGCCGTTGCGGTTCGGCCCGAGCTGGGTGCCGAGGATCGCCTCCGGCCAGGCGCCGATCCGGTGCCGGTCGCTGCCGTCCGCCGCGTGCAAAGCCGGTGCTGCGCGACCAGGTTCGATCCGGTCCTCGTCGACACGTCCGCCCGCATCGCGCGCCCGCACACGCAGCGCTCCGTCTGTCGTTTCGCACCGTGCCTGCCAGAGCGTGGCGTCGCCAGGCACGGCGCTCATGGCATTCCACGGACCCGCGCATAGCTCCACGGCCTCGATCGGCAGGTCGCCGACGATTTTCGCGCGGACCAGGAGCGGGTCGCGGAGCCCGGGGGTGGCCCCGGTGGCAAGACGCCGGTCCGCGGGCTGCGTGATGAGGACGGCGGGAAACGCGTGTTCGATGGTCTTGAAGCGCCAACTGACGCAGCCTTCGTCAATCGCGGCAATGGAAAAGCCCGGCGCTCCTTCCTCGACCTGGCCGATCGAGCGTGTCGCCATGAAGATGGTGCCGCCGTCATTGGCCAGTTCATTGTAATGGGTATGGCCCATATCGACGCACAGCACATTTGATCGTTCAAGCAACGCGCCAAGCGCGCGGCCGCCCTCCCTCAGGTCGGCGGGATAGGTGTGCATGAAGATGACCGTGCCGGCTCCGCTTTCGGCCGCCTCGATCTCGCGCACCATCCACGCGAGCTGGCCTTGATCCAGCCGGAAATCGGGACCTCCGGTGCCGGCCGATACCACCAGGCACCGATGCCCCTTGACGGTGATCGCGTAGGGGAGTTTCGCGGCCCCAAGTGAAGTGTGGAAACGGGCATATCAGGCGAAACGGCTCGACCGTGCCGTCGTCGGCATTGTCGCCGGGCAGCACGGCAGAGTCGAGACTCCCGCTCGGCAGCCGGTTCATCAGGCCAACCAGGCGGCGCAGATCCTGATGGTTCCGCGCCCCTGCCGGGGTGATATGGAGATCACCGAGATGTATCCAGCTCAGCACGCTACACCTCGGCTCTGGCACGTGTTGGGGGTTCTGGCACGCGTCGGGGTCGCTTAACGTGGCGGGCCCGGAACGTGACCGCCATCGGCAAGTTCCCGCCCGAAAGGCGCCAGGTTGTCTAGGGACGGCCCGACCGCGTCGGCTGCGATGGAGTGGCCCAGAGTGTTGTCGACACCGTGGCCGCGCACGGCAATTACCTTACCCGGCTGCAACGATGCGGCCAGGCGGGACGCCTCGGGTGGCGGAAAATGCACCATCGTGCCATCCGCGAGCAGGGCGCCATTGAGCTCTCCGCGCGGGCCGTGCAGCTGCATCTTGATCGTGCCCTGCGCCTGCATCGCCTGGCCCCAGCCATGCGGTCTCCCACCTGGTCCCGGATGCGGTCCGTGCGGCGGCGGCGGCCGGTGGCCCGGTCCCGGCGGTCCGTTATCGACCACGGTCTTGCCGCTCGCGTCTCCGGTCACCGACATGGCCTGCACGAGCGGCAGCACCCTGGCCTTCAGCCCGTGGATCGTCACCGCCTCGCCCGGGCGCACCGCGGCCACCATTTGGGTTCCAAGGTGCGGCGGAAAATGCACCTCGGTGCCGTCCTGGAGGATCAATCCGTCCACGTCGCCGCGCGGCGTGAGATCGTACTGCGCGACCTTGCCGTGCAGCGCCGGCATTTGCGCGATGTCGTAGGTGCCGCCGAGCTGTTGCGCGAGAGCGGCGGTGGCGCCGGCGCCGGCTGCGAGGATCGGCACGAGAAACAGGGTCCGTTTTAGGCGTGGTGTCATGAAAGCCTCCTGGTGAACGGGCATGCGCCCATGCCCTCTCACCGCAAGCGCCATGCCACTTGCTAAGCGCTTGATTGCAAACAGATCCAATTGCGACGAGGGAGGCTCAGTCGTCCGCTTCGCGGACGCCGTCCGTCCGGCTTTGCGACGCACCAAGCCCGTAGCGATGCAGCTTTGCGTGCAGCAGTTGCCGGTGGATGCCGAGTCGTCGCGCCGCCTCGGCACGGTTGCCGCCGGCTGCCGCAAGCGCCTGCTGGATCATCGCCGTCTCCAGGCGGCGGACAGCTGTCTCCAGGTCGCCGGCCAGCCAGTCCGTCTCGCCGGGCGGCGGCAGGCCGAGGAAGCCGAGATCGGCGGCGTCGATCACCGGGCGCCGGGCGAGGGCGGTTGCGCGTTGCATGGCGTTCTGCAGTTCGCGCACGTTGCCGGGCCAGGCATGCGCGAGCAGCACCGACGCGGCCGCCGCCGAAAGCCGTGGCACCTCGGGCCCCGCCGCGCGCGCCAGGAAATGCTCCGCCAGCGGCACGATGTCGGCCAGGCGCTCGCGCAGCGGCGGCAAGGCGATCGGCACCACGCGCAGCCGGTAGAACAGATCTTCGCGGAACCGTCCCCCTCGCACCGCCTCCGCGAGATCGCGATGCGTCGCGGCGACGATACGGACATTCACCCGCACTGGCTTGCCGCCCACCGGCACGACGACCCGCTCCTGCAACACCCGCAGCAGCTTGGCCTGCATCGCCGGGTCCATGTCGCCGATCTCGTCGAGGAACAGCGTGCCGCCCTCGGCGTCGCGGAACGAGCCGGCGCGGTCCGTCACCGCCCCGGTAAAGGCGCCGCGCACATGGCCGAACAACTGGCTTTCCAGCAGATCGGCCGGGATCGCGGCGCAGTTCACCGCGACGAAGGGCTTCGTGCCGCGCCGTCCGTGCCGGTGCAGGGCGCGCGCCACCACCTCCTTGCCGGTGCCGGTCTCGCCGACGATCAGCACTGTCGTGTCGCTGTCGGTGAGCAGCCCGATGGTCTTCTGCACCTCGCGCATGCCGGCCGACACGCCGACCAGTTCGTCGGAGTCGAGCGGCAGCGACGCCGCCGCCATCGCCGGTGCCGCCGGCAGCATGCGCGCGAGCAGGTCCGCGAGATCGGCGCGGCCCACCGGCTTGGTGAGGTGATCGAAGGCGCCGAGGCGCATCGCCTCGATGGTGTTGGCGGCGGTAGCGACCGCGGTCAGCACCGCGACCGCTGGCGGCCGGCTACGCGCCCGGATGCGCGCCAGCACGTCCAGCCCGTCCATGCCGGGCATGCGCAGGTCGAGCAGCACGGCGTCGATGGCGTGCGCCGCGAGCAGGTCCAGCGCCGCCGAGCCGCCCGCTGCCTCGATCGCGCGATGACCGAGATCGCCCAGGGTCTCGGCCATGCTCTCGCGCAGTGCCGCATCGTCGTCGACGATCAGGATGGTCGGCATGGCGCACCTTGCGGCAAGTCCAGCACGAAGCTGGCGCCTTGCTCGGCGCTGATGGCCTCCGACAACGTCAGGCTGCCGCCATGCGCCTCGGCCATTTCGCGTGCGACCGCGAGCCCGAGTCCGGTGCCGTCCGCGCGCCCGGTGACGAACGGCTCGAACAACCGCTGCCGCAGCGCGGGATCGACGCCAGGGCCGGTATCGGCGACGGTGATCCGCAACCCTGCCGCAATCATCTCCGCGCGCAGCCGGACATGGCCACCCGCTGGCGTGTGGCTGAGCGCGTTCGCCAGCAGATTATCCACAGCCCGGCCGATCAGCTCGGGATCGAAACAGGCTGCGTCGTCCGACGCCTCGATTTCGATGCGAACCCCCGCCGCTTCGGCACGAGGTTGCAGCTGCGCGATCCGTTGCTCAAGAAACCGCGGCAGATCGATCGGCTGCAAACAAGGCGTTCTTTGCCGCGTCATCCCGAGCAGTTCGCTCACCAGCCGGTCGACGCGGCCGATTTGTTCGAGGCTGGCCTGCAAGGCGGGCTGATGCCGGCTCGCATCCCCGGCCAGCGCATTTTCCGCGCGCAGGCGCATGGCCGCGATCGGATTGCGTATCTCGTGGGCGATGCCGGCGGCGACCCGGCCGAGTGCCGCCAGGCGCTCGGAGGCGGCGACCTGGACCGCGAGCTCCGCCGAGCGCGAACGTGCCTGCGACAGGCGCGCCCCGGCGTCGTTCAGCGCGGCCACAATCCGGTCGAGCTCGCGCTCGCCGGTGCGCGGCAGTCGCGGCAGCTCCTCGATGCCGTGCGACGCCAGCAGCGTCTCGATGGTGCGCACATGACGCGCCCAGGACGCCGTCAGCCACGCCACCCAGACGGCGATGCCGACGACCAACACAAGCAGCACGGCAATGCCGGCACGCAGCCGATCGAAGCCTTGGCCGCCTTGCACCCGCAGCGTCGTCCAGGCGGTCAGGCCGCTGATCGGACCCGGCAGCGGGCAGGCGGCGAGCAGCAGCGTTGCCGTCGGCACAGCTCGGCGCTGCATGACCGGCTGTTCGCTCTCCGCGGCCTCTTGGTTGGCGGCGTGCAGAACCGCAAGCTCGGTCGCCGACAGCCGTTCAGTTCCGGCAAGCGGTCCCACTGTCGCCGACCAGATGCCGCCCACAACGCCGTTCTGCCCAATCAGACCGAATGCCAGCACCGGCATCAGCGCGCGTCCGAACGTCCCCCCGGCCAGGTCCGCGCCGGCACCGTCCCAGCCCTTCACATAAAAGCGGTAACGGTCCGCGATGATGTCGCAGGCCCGCGCCACCACCGCTTGCCCGCGCTGGAGCTGCGCGGTGTTGGAGCTCTGATAGAGCTGAACCAGAAGCAGACCCACCGCGACGGAGGCGGCCGCGGTCAGCGACCAGAGAACCCAGAGCCGTGAGCGGAGAGATCGCATGCGCGCTCAGTCATAGCGCGTCATCGACAGGTCCTCATACCGCGCGACAGATGTCGGGGAATCAGGTGCTTTTTGAGCTGCTTAGGACAATCTTTTACTACCCTGGACGTAAATCGGCGGCTGGGCATACGGAACCTTGATTACTTGCTACGAGGAAATTTCGCTGAAGTAGGGCCGAAAGCGTGGATCGTTCCCGTTGTGGGGCCCTCAGCTGTAGGCCAGTCTACCGGGAATGATGCGCGTCCTGGCCTTCACGTCCGTCCTTTTGATCGTGCCGACTGGGCTACTCGGTGCTCGGGAGCCAGCGTCGCTCAGCATCGAACAGGGACGTCATGTCATGAGCGAGGCAACAGGCCATTTCGATGTTCAGATCAAGCCGGAGACTACCTCAGGCGACGGAATCGGCCGGTTCTCGGTCTCCAAGACCTTTCGCGGCGATCTGCAAGGCACCGGCACCGGTGAGATGCTGGCGGCGCGGACGCCGACACCGGGGTCCGCGGGTTACGTGCTGATCGAACACGTTGTGGGAACATTGGATGGGAAATCCGGGAGCTTCATGCTTCAGCATTGGGGGATCATGGATCACGGCAAACCTGAGCTCAGGGTCGTTGTCATTCCGGGTTCCGGGACCGCCGGGCTCGCGGGCATTACCGGGCAGATGTCGATCGACGCAGCCGATAACCATGCCTACGTGCTGCATTACAGCCTCCCAAACGCGCCCTGAGTTGGGCTTATCATCCCAGTTTCGGCTCGAAACTCGTCGCCTGCTCTTGCGCGCGGTCGCGCGGGCAGACCGGGACGATCTGCTCGCCTACTGGCAACGCTCCGATTACCTGCAGCACGCCCTGATCGATCCGCCGAGCGCTGCCTCCGTCGAACACCGGATCAGGCGAGCTCTCGAATGCCACGCGTGCTCCGGGAGAACGTCGTCGCACGCGGAGAGCGATGGTTGTCGGTCCAGTGCGCGATCCTGGCAACCGATCAAACGGCTTTGTCGACGTCGGGCTCCGCGGATTCGACGGATGAGACGTAAGGACCTCCATCGTGCGGACCGAGCGGACGCTTGGGCCAGTCCGTCCAACGTTCCGGGAGTGTCGCCTCAAAATCCTCGTTACGAGGATAGCGAACCTGGTTTCCGGGCTTGCTGGTCTCTCCGACGACAACCAGCCGCACGTCTTCGGCGGTGTTATTGAGAAACGTGTGGCAGATGCCTGTCCCGGCTGGAAAGGCGACCGCATCCCCTGGTCGCAAACGGTGCAGGTACCCGTCGATCCAGGCGTCCGGCTCGCCGTCCACGACAAACACGAACTCTTCCTCCGCGCTTTCGGCATGCGGATAGGACGTTCTTCGGCCCGGAGGGATGCGCTCGTGGTGAATGCCCAGACGCGTCAAACCCAGCAGTTTGCCGAGTGGTGTGCCAATCGACATGAGTTCGGGATCATTCCGGTAGTGTGCGGCATTCCCGGCCTCCAGCTCTGACCAGTTACGGATGAACCCCGGTCGTTCCATTCGTTGCCTCCATGTAACGCGGACTCAGCCTGGGATGGCTGCCGATCCAGCCAGCAAGCCGCCGTCGATGTTGATTTCGGTCCCTGTGAGGTAGCCAGCCTCGTCCGAAGCCAGCAAGGCCGCCACGGCCGCGACCTCCTCCGGCATCCCGAAGCGCCTGAGTGGCGTGTCAGCCACCAGTGCCGCCATGCGCGTCTCCCGGTCGTGGCCGCCGCCCAACATCGGCTCCCAGATCGGCGTCAGGATCGCGGCAGGGTGGATCGAGTTGCAGCGGATCGCCCAGCCAAGCTGCGCACAATACAGAGCGACGGTCTTGGTATGATTGCGGATCGCAGCCTTGGAGGACGCATAGGCTGCCGCCCGCGGAATCCCGACCAGGCCGGATCGCGAGGAGATGTTGATGATCGATCCTGTGCCCCGCGCCTTCATCGCGCCGATGGCATAGCGGCAGCCGAGGAAGGTGCCGTCGAGGTTGACCCGGTGCACCGCGCGCCAATCCTCCAGGCTCGCATGTTCCGGGTCATGGGCGGATCGACCGTCTTCGAGACCGGTGATGCCGGCGTTGTTGACGACGACGTCGGCTGCGGGCACGCGTTCGGCCAACCCAAACCAGTCGGCTTCCCGCGCGACATCGAGGCTGATAAATCGTGCGCCGATCTCCGCCGCCGTGGCGGTTCCGGCGGCCTCATCCAGATCCGTGGCGATGACTTGGCCGCCCTCCTCCTGGAAGCGGGCGGCAATGGCGCGCCCAATGCCGCGAGCGGCTCCCGTGACGACGCAAATCTTTCCGGTCAGTCTCTGCATGGCATGCCGGGCCGCGATTGCGCGCACTGTAGAAGAACGAGGCTGGTTTTTCCTGTTCGGCGAGGGCTTTAACCGAACTCCTCGAATGCGCTCGCGCCGCCAGTGATGCTCTTGAACCCTGTCTAACCGTGCTTAGCGGTCGTTTTGGGCTTGGACCTTGGCCGGCCACCTAGCCTTCCATTGCGTGCGGAAGCAATCGCTTTGGCTGGAGATGTGGTGAGCCCGGCAAAACGTGCCCCGGATCGTTTGATGGCCAATGGTGACGCTTCCATGATCCGCGTCACCAGGCCATCCACATTGACGTGCAGGTCCAGGGACTCGATGACCAGATAGACCCCGTCGTCCGACGCCCGCAATCCGCTGAGCTGGTTTGGCGATGCACCGCGCAGTGACGGGATGAAACCTGGTTCGGCTCCGAAGACCCGTCCGTCCGTAAGCTTCAGCATGACCGTGCCGTGCTGGCCGTCAAACCAGGCGTCTTGTGCCTGGTGTTCCTGGGATGCGGCTTCCGCCTCGGCGCCAATCGCGCGATCAAGCACGTCCCGAGTGATCGGCTTACGCTGCGGCAACAGCCAATTCTCGTCGTCTTTCACCATTCCTTCGCCTCCTCAATATGCCGCCCGGCCGTCAACACGAGCACCCGGCCATCGTCCAGGGTCAATGCGACCTTGCCGTTGCCTGGGTCGTAGGCAGCCGAAACGATGAGGGCCGCCGCCTTGCTGGGGTTCAAGGCGACCTTGGCCAGAAACCTGTCTCCGCCCTCAATAGGTCTGACCTCGACACGCCGGTTAGCCAAGTTGATCTCGTGTCTGCTCCCGTGTGTGTTCCACCAACTTTCCCGGCAAGCGGCAAGATTCTCCATGATCGCCTCTGCCACCCGGTTGAGCGTGCCATCCGTTGGCTTTCGTCCTCGGCGACGGAACCTGTATAGACCACTCACGTCGGACAGGAACGAGAAGCGAAACCTCGCCACCCAGCCCTCCCCGGTGTGGAAGGCATGGACGTGAGGCGGCGGGTGGTCCTCGGCTGCGATGAACACTTGGACAGCGTCTATCCAGAAGAGAGTTCCGGCCATTCCGGAGTATAACCCATCGGATAGGTTATCTCAATGCTTCTCCCATTAAGCCGTGGCCAATGAAGGCTAAGGGTAACTACGCCAGGGCGTTTGGCCGCGATCTCGCGCACACCCGTGAAGAATGACGGGTCGTAAACCGACCTATGCGTAGCGGGCGATCGACAAATCCTCATACTCGATATTCGGGCGCTTGCCGGCGATCAGGTCGGCGATCAGGCGGCCGGAGCCGCAGGCCATGGTCCAGCCGAGCGTGCCGTGGCCGGTGTTCAGCCACAGATTGCTGTAGCGGCCGGAATTGCCGACCACCGGGGTGCCGTCCGGGGTGTTGGGACGCAGCCCGGTCCAGAAGGTGGCGCGTGACAGGTCGCCGCCGCCAAACAATTCGCCGAAGCTCAGCTCCAGCGTCTCGCGGCGCTCTGCGCGCAGGCGGGTGTCGTAGCCGGTGAGTTCGGCGGTGCCGCCGACGCGTATGCGCTCGCCGAGGCGGGTGATCGCGACTTTGTAGGTTTCGTCGTTCACCGTGGAGACGGGCGCGCGGTCGGGATCGGTGAGCGGGATGGTCAGCGAATAGCCCTTCACCGGATAGACCGGCAGGCGGATGCCGAGTGGTGCCAGCAGCCGCGGCGTGAAGCTGCCGAGTGCTGCCAGGTAGGCGTCGCCGGTGATGAGCCCGAAGCTGGTATCGACGCCGGTGATTCGCCGGTCCTCGCTGCGCAGGCCGTAGACGGTGGCGCTGTTGCGCAAGCGTACGCCCTTCGCCTGGGCGAGGGCCGCCAGACGCTGGGTGAACAGATGCGCATCGCCGGATTCGTCGCCCGGCAGACGCAGGCCGCCCTTGAGCAAGTGTGCCACGCGACCCAACGCCGGTTCGGCGGCGACGACGCCGGCGACGTCGAGCAGTTCGTGGCTGATGCCGCTCTCGGCCAGGATGCGCATGTCCTCGCCGGCATGGTCGAGCTGGGATTGCTTGCGGAACAATTGCACCAGGCCGCGCTGGCGGTCGTCATAGGTGATGGCGGTCTCAACGCGGAGGTCGCCCAAGCAGTCGCGGCTGTATTCCGCCAGACGCAGCATGCGGCTCTTGTTGCGCGCGTAGGCGTCTTCGTTGCAGTTGGCGACGAGCTGCATCATCCAGCGCCACATCGCCGGATCGAGTCGGGCGCGTATCACCAGCGGGCTGTGCTTGCCGAGCATCCAGCCGAGCGCCTTGCGCGGCAGTCCGGGCGCCGCCCAGGGGGTCGAATAGCCGGGCGAGACCTGTCCGGCATTGGCGAAGCTGGTCTCCATGCCGCATTGCGCCTGACGGTCGATCAGCTCGACCTCGTGACCCAGGCGCGACAGATACCAGGCGGACGTGACACCAATCACGCCGCCGCCAAGAACGATCACCTTCATGCCGAGTGTCCTGCCTGGCCACCGACATAGTGGCGTGCGTAGCGTGATCCGAGTGCTGTCAGCAGCTCGTAGCCGATGGTGCCGGCGGATGCCGCGGCCGCATCGAGGCTGATATGCGGACCGATCAGGTCGATCGCGGTGCCGGCCGGGAGTGCTGCCTCGCCGAGCCCGGTTGCGTCCAAAGCGAGGCAGTCCATCGAGATGCGGCCGACCATGGGCAGGGCTTCGCCGGAGGGCAGGGTGGCGATACCGCGCCCGGAGCCGGCGCGCAGGAAGCCGTCGGCGTAGCCGACCGCGACGGTGGCGATACGGGTCGGCGCGGTGGCGGTGAACCGGGCACCGTAGCCGACGCTGTCGCCCGGCGCGATCCAGCGGGTCTGCACGATGCGTCCCTGCAGGCGGATCGCGGGCCGCATCGGGTTGGAGCAGCCGGGGGTCGGGTTGACGCCATACAGCGCCGCACCCGGCCGGATCATCTGGTAGTGGAAGGGACGGCCCAGCATGATCCCGAACGAGGCCGCGAGGCTTGCCGGCAGGTCCGGCAGCAGCGCCCGGCACGACTCGAAGCAGGCAAGCTGGGAGACGTTAAGCGGATGTTCGGGCGTGTCGGCGCAGGCCAAATGGCTCATCAGCAGCACCGGCGCCAAGCCTGCGAGACCGTTTGGGTCGGCGAGCAGCGCGCGGAACTCCGCCGGCGACAGACCGAAGCGCGACATGCCGGTATCGACCTGCAACGCCGCCGGCGCTGCCATCGCGCGCCATTCCGCGATCTGGTCAAGGCTGTTCAGCACCGGGATCAGGCCTCGCGCCGCCATCGCCTCACAGGTGCCTGGCGGTGGACCGTTAAGGATGAAGATGCGGCTGTCGCGCGTCACCTCCGGCGGCAGCGACGCGCCCTCATGCAGGTGGGCGACGAAGAAGTCCCGGCAGCCGGCGTCGTGCAGCGCGCGCGCCACCAGGTCGGCGCCAAGCCCGTAGCCATTGGCCTTGATGACCGCGGCGCAGAGCGCGGGCGACGCCATGTCGCGCAGCGTGCGCCAGTTCGCTGCAATCGCGTCGAGATCAATGGTCAGCAGACCACCGGCCGAGGCAGCCTCGATGCCAGCCTTCATTGTAATGCCGGCACGCCCTTGCTGGTCGAATATTCGAAGTGCAACGCGGTCTCGGGTCGTGCGATCGGGTGAATCGCATGTGCCGCCATCGCCGCCTCGCTGAAGCCTTGCAGGATCAGCTTGAGCTTTCCCGGATAGGTCGCGACGTCGCCGATCGCGAACACCCCCGCGCACGATGTCTCGCAGGTGCTTGGTGTCACCTGGATATGGTGCATCGCCGAGTGCAGGCCCCAATGCGCGATCGGACCGAGGTCGGTGGACAGGCCAAAAAACGCGAGCAGGGTGTCGGCTTTCAGCCGCCGGCTTTCGCCCTCCAGCGTCGCCACCTCGACCGCTTCAAGCACGCCTGCCTCCCCGTGCAGGCCACGCAACTGATACGGCACGACGAACTCGACCGATCCCCGTTCGCGCGCGGTGGCCAGACGCGCCAGGCTCTCGGGTGCGGCTCGGAATTTCTCGCGCCGGTGCACCAGATAGATCCGCTCGGCGATGCCGGCCAAAGCCAGCGCCCAGTCCACGGCACTATCGCCGCCGCCGGCGATCACCACGCTCGCGCCGCGCAGTGCCTCGCGGCGTCGGACGAAATACTGCACGGCGCCGGTCTGCTCGAATGCCTCGATGCCGGCCAGCGGCGGCCGGTTCGGTCCGAACGCGCCAGCACCGGCGGCGATCACCACCGCGCGCGCCTGCACCACGTCGCCGCGGTCGGTGTACAGGCTAAAGGCGCCGCGCGTGCCCTCCAGCCGCTCGACCCGTCGCTCCAGCAGCCGCGGCACCGCGAACGGCGCAATCTGCCGCTCCAGTGCCGCCACCAGATCGGCGCCATCGATCGAGGGGTGCGCCGGAATGTCGTAGATCGGCTTCTCCGGATAGAGTGCCGCACACTGGCCGCCGGTCTCCGGCAGGCTATCGATCAGCACGCTGGTCAGCTTGAGCATGCCGCACTCGAACGCCGCGAACAGCCCTACCGGACCCGCGCCCACGATCGCCACATCGGTCTGCATCATGGTGCCGCAATCCTTCGCCTCATCGACCGACAATGTGGGGCCTACATTGTGGAGTGTCGCGGTGAGACGGCAAGATATCGTCGATGAGCCTTCTCGATAGCCTTGGCGCCACGGAGTCGCTCGGCCGCGATCTGGCGCGCCTGCTGGTCCCTGGCGACAGCATCCTACTCGCGGGTCCGCTCGGCGCCGGCAAGACCGCACTCGCCCGCGCCTTGTTGCGCGCCGCCTGCGACGACCCGGCGCTGGAGGTGCCGAGCCCGAGCTACACGCTGGTGCAAAGTTACGACGCTCCCGGTTTCGCCATCGCGCATTTCGATCTCTGGCGTCTCGACGGGCCCGCCGGGCTGATCGAGCTCGGCTGGGACGAGGCGCGCGCGGGTGTGGTGCTGGTCGAGTGGCCCGACCGGCTGGGACACCTCACCCCTGACGACGCGCTCACCGTCGATCTGCAGCCGATTGCCGGCGAGGCTGAGCGGCGCGAGGTTACGCTCACGGGTTGGGCCAGTCGGCTTTGACCAACGCCAGCCTGTTAACCGCCAGCCTGTTAACCGCCGGCCTGTTTCCGGGGCTCGCCTCGCGCAGCCCGCGACGCGCCATCCTGCTCGGCGCCGGGCAAGGGCTGCGTATGCGCCCGCTGACCGACACCACCGCCAAGCCGCTGCTGACGGTGGGCGGCCAAAGCCTGCTCGACCACGCCCTCGACCGTCTGGCCGAAGCCGGCATCGAGCAGGTGGTGGTCAACGCCCATTGGCACGCCGCCCAGATCGAGCAGCGTCTGCTCGCCCGCGCCGCACTGCGCCCGGGCGGCCCGCGCACCATCACCCTGCACGAGCCCGCGCTGCTCGACACCGGCGGCGCGGTGCTGGCGGCCCTCGCCGCCGGCCTGCTCGACCGCGCGGCACCCTTCTTCGTGGTCAATGGCGACAGCCTCTGGCGCGACGGGCCGAAGCCCGCCCTGGCCCGGCTCGCGGGCGGCTTCGATCCGGACCGATTGGACGCGCTGCTGCTGGTCAGCCGGATCGCCTGGGCGGTGGGCGATGTCGGGCGTCTCGACTTCGCCGGCGATTTCGCCCTCGACCCCGACGGCGTGGTGCGTCGCAGGCGCGAGCACGAGATCGTGCCCTACGTCTATGCCGGGGTGCAGATCGTCTCGCCGTCTCTGTTCGACACCATCGCGGAGGGCGCATTCAGCATGAACCGGCTCTGGGATCGCGCGATCCGCGCCCGCCGGCTGCGCGCGCTGGTGCATGACGGGCCGTGGTTTCATTTGTCGCGTCCGGCCGACCTGATCGCCGCCGAGGCGGCGATGCGCGACCCGATGTTTGGACCGTCCGATACATGAGTATGTCGCCGCGGCTTGCCTGCATCCCGCATCATCTGCCGTTCCTCGACAGCCTGGCGCGTCGCTGGCTCGACCTCCCCGATCCGGAGGCGGCCGCGCGCGGGATGATCCTGCTGCCGACCCGGCGCGCGGCGCGGGCACTGGCCGAGGCGTTCCTGCGTGCAAGTGGCGGCCGCGTGCTGTTGCTGCCACGGATCGCCGCCTTGGGCGCGCTCGACGAGGCGCCGCTGGCACTCGCCGGTACGCTCGACCTGCCACCCGCGGTGCCGCCGATGCGCAGGCTGGCGGAGCTGTCGCGCCTGGTGCTGGCGGCCGGTCGCGGCCTGGGCGGGGGTGTCCCTGGTGCTGCCGATGCCTGGCGCCTGGCCCGTGCCTTGGCGCAGCTGCAGGACGAGGCCGCGCGCAACGAGACCGACCTCGCCGAGAGCTTACCGCGCCTGGCCGAGGATTGGTCCGAAAACTGGGCCGAGCATTGGCAGATCACGCTGCGTTTCCTGCGTATCGTCACCGAGGCGTGGCCGCTCTGGCTCGCGGACAACCAGATGATGGACCAAGCGGCACGCCAGGTGGCGCTGTTACGTGCCCAGGCTGCCGCGTGGCAGGCGCTGCCGCCTTCGACCCCGGTCTGGGCTGCGGGGTTTGCGTCGGCGACCCCGTCGCTCGCGGCGCTGCTGCGTGTGGTGGCGGAACTGCCGCAGGGCAGGGTGGTGTTCGCCGGCCTCAACCGCACGCTCGACGACGAGGCCTTCGCAACCCTGCCTGACAGCCACGCGGAATGCGGCGCCGCGCGGCTGCTGGCAGCGCTCGGCGCACGCCGCGACGACGTGGCCGTTTGGGACGCGCCGCCCGGACGTGGCGCGCCGCTGGTGCCGCGCGGCCGGGTGGCGGCGCTGCACGCAGCCCTGCTGCCGGAACAGGCACTCGGCGCCTGGCTCGACGATGACGCGCCGGCCGATCTCACCGGGTTGGCCGCGCTCTCGCCGGCCGACCAGCAGGAGGAGGCCGGCGCGATCGCGCTGCTGCTGCGCGACGCGCTGCAAACCCCGGGCCGGCGCGCCGCCCTGATCACCCCGGATCGCGGCCTGGCCGCGCGGGTGGTGGTGGAGCTCACCCGCTTCGGCGTCGCGGTCGACGATAGCGCCGGCGAGCCGCTGGCCGCGACCCCGCCCGCGGTGCTGCTGCGTCTGCTGGCGCGCGCCTGTGCGGAGGATTTGGCGCCGGTGGCGCTGCTGGCGTTGCTCAAGCACCCGTTGGCTGCGGTCGGCGGTGGCCCCACGCAATGCCGCGCCCTGGCGCGCCGGTTGGAACTCGCCTGCCTGCGCGGGCCGGCGCCGCGCCCTGGGCTTGCCGGTCTACGCGCCGGCATCGACGACCCCGGTCTCGACGGCTTTCTCGATGACCTCGCGCGCGCGCTGGCGCCGCTCACCGCACGGTTCGCGCAAGCAGGTCCCGTGCCCGTGCAGAATCTGCTGGACGCGCTGATCGAGAGCGCGGAGTTGGTCGCCGGCGCCGAGGCGCTGTGGTCCCAGGAAGAAGGCAACGCGCTTGCCGAGCACCTGGCCGATCTCGCGGCCGACGTCGCGGTGCTGCCGCCGCAGCCGGCGGGCGAGCTGGTCGGTCTGCTCGACGCCACGCTCGAAGCCGTCGCGGTGCGCAGCCGACGTGCCCTGCGCGGCCGCGACAGCGGGGAGGAGCATCCGCGCCTATTCATCTGGGGATTGCTGGAGGCGCGGCTGCAATCGGTCGAGTTCGCCGTTCTCGGCGGGCTGGTCGAAGGGGTGTGGCCGGCCGCCGCCGATCCCGGACCGTGGCTGAGCCGGCCGATGCGGGCAGCTGCCGGGCTGCCCTCGCCGGAGGCCGCGATCGGCCAGGCAGCGCAGGATTTCCTGGCCAGCGCCTGCGCCGCTCCCGAGGTGGTGCTGTCCTGTCCGGGCCGCCGCGAGGGGGCGCCCGCGGTGCCGGCGCGCTGGCTGGTGCGTCTGCGCGCCTGGCTGCGCGGACGCGGGCAGGCGCTGGACGAGCACGCAGCCCTCGCCTGGCTGCGCCGCCTCGACCAGCCAGAGGGACCCGCGCGTCCGGTGCCGCCGCCGGCACCGTGCCCAAAGCTGGCGCTGCGTCCGCGCCGGCTCAGCGTCACCGAAATCGAGACCTGGATGCGCGATCCGTATGCGATCCATGCGCGACACGTGCTGCGCCTGCGCAAGCTCGCCCCGCTCGAGGAGGCCGCCGACGCCGCCGACTATGGCAGCATCGTGCATGACGCGTTGCAGGCCTTTCTTGAACATCATGGCGCCGACTGGCCGGACGACGCGCCGACGCGATTGCAAACAGCGTTCCTGGCGGCGCTCGATGCGGCCAAGCTGCGTCCGGCGCTGTCCGCGTGGTGGCGGCCGCGGCTGCTTCGAATCGCCGAATGGGTGGCGCAGACCGAAGGTGCGCGTCGCGCGATCCAGGCGCCGACGCAGATCGGCACGGAGATCAAGGGCGAGGCGATGATCGCCAGGCTGCCGGGCGGCACCTTCACTTTGCGCGGCCGCGCCGACCGTATCGAACGCCTCGATGACGGCACCCTGGCGCTGCTCGACTACAAGACCGGCAGCCTGCCGCAGGCGAGCGCTGTGCGCGACGGCTGGTCGTCGCAGCTCGTGCTCGAAGCGGCGATGGCCCGCCTCGGCGGGTTTGGCGACGCGTTCGCGGGCGAGACCGCGAACCTCACCTATTGGAGCTTGTCCGGCGGCCACCAGCCGGGCCGGGTGCTGGTTCCGGTCAAGCCGGCTGAGCTTGGGGCGCTCGTCGGCCAGTGCTGGGAGCAGCTCGCCTCCCTGGTGGCGGCCTATGACGATCCGTTGCAACCCTATCTGTCGCAGCCGCGTCCGGGAGCGGCGCCACGCTTCACCGACTACGCAGCCCTCGCCCGCGTGGCCGAGTGGAGTGCTGCGCGCGAGGAGGGCGGGGCATGACCGACGCGACGCAGCAGGCGCGCGCGCAACAGGCGCGGGCTTCAGACCCGTCGGTATCGGTGTTCGTCTCCGCCTCCGCCGGCAGCGGCAAGACCAAGCTGCTGATCGATCGTCTGCTGCGTCTGATGCTGCCGCCGGTCGCCAGCGACCCCGCCCGCATCCAGTGCCTGACCTTCACCAAGGCCGCCGCCGCAGAGATGCAGGTTCGGCTGCAGGATACGCTGGGCCACTGGGTGACGTTGTCCGACGCCGCCCTCGATGCCGAACTGCGCGCACTCGACGTGCCGCCAGGGCCAGCCTCGCGGCAGGCGGCGCGGGCGCTGTTCGCGCGCGTGCTAGACCTGCCCGGCGGCATGCGGATCGGCACCATCCACGCCTTCTGCCAGTCGCTGCTGCGTCGCTTTCCGCTGGAAGCCGAGATCAGCCCGCATTTCATCGTCGCCGAGGAGACCGACAGCCGGGTAGCGCTGGGTGCGGCCACCGAAGCCGTGCTGTCGCGCGGCGAGGCGTCGCTCGCGCTGCTCGCCGGGCAGGTCAACCTCGCCGATTTCACCCGGCTGGTTGAGTCGCTGGGCACAAAGCTCGCCGAGGTCACGGACGAAGCGACCGCGTCGTTATTGGCGGCGGGGCCTCCGGCGCTGCGCGAGGCGCTGCGACGCGCCGCCGGCGTCACCCACGTCGACGAGGCGGCCTGTATCGCGGCGGCGACTGCGGCAGGCGACGCGGACGGCCTCACGGAGCAGCTTTGTCTTGCTCGCGACAGGGGCACCCCGGCCGCCAGGCTCGCGGCCGAGGCGCGGCTGGATTGGCTGTCGCAGGATCCCGCCGCCCGCGCCGCGACCTGGCCGGCCTGGCGCGACCTGCTGCTGACTGCCGCCGGCGAGCCGCGCGCCAATGGCGGCTTTACGGCGGCGAAATGGCTCAACGACTGTCCGGGTCTGGTCGAGTTGATGCAGGCCGAGGCGGCGCGCGTGCTCGCGGTTGAGGACGCCTGCCGGACCATCCGCATGGCTGATCTCAGCGCCGCCCTGCTTGCTGTCGCGGTGCCGATCCTGGAGCGTCACGCCGCGCGCAAGCAGCAGGGTGGCCTGCTCGATTATGACGACCTGATCGCTCGCACGCTCGCACTGCTGCGCGACCCCGGCGTCGCCTGGGTGCTGTTCAAGCTCGATGGCGGCATCGACCATCTGCTGCTCGACGAGGTGCAGGACACCTCGCCGCTGCAATGGCAGATCGCGGCGGCGCTTACGGCGGAGTTCTTTGCCGGAGCGGGGGCGGCCGCTGGTGCGTCGGGCGCGCCGCGCACGGTGTTCGCGGTCGGCGACACCAAGCAGTCGATCTATTCGTTCCAGGGCGCTGATCCCGGGCAGTTCCATCTCTGGCGTGCGCGCTTTCGCGACCGGGTCGAGCAGGCTGGCGAGCAGTGGCGGGATCCAGCGCTGACGGTGTCGTTCCGCTCGGTGTCGGCGGTCCTGCAACTGGTGGACAGCGTGTTTGCCGCGCCTGACGCCGCTGGCGGCCTGCTGGAGCCGGGGCAGGATGAGCTGCCCTTGCACCAGGCGGCGCGCGCCGGGCAACCGGGCCGCGTCGAATTATGGCCGCTGGCACCCGTGGAGGCGCCGGCGCCGCAGCCCGGACCCTGGCAGGCGCCATCGCGCAATGTCGGCCACGACGCGGCTCCGCAACGCCTGGCCGAGACACTGGCACACTGGATCGCGCGCGAGATCGGTGCCGCCGACCCGCAAGGTGCGGCACCTTTGCGTGCCGGCGACGTGCTGGTGCTGGTGCCGCGTCGCAGCGCCTTCGTGCGCGCGTTGATCCGGGCGCTGAAATTCGAGGGCGTGCCGGTGGCGACCCTGGTGCGCACCGGCCTGGTCGACCAGCTCGCTGTGCAGGACCTGATGGCGCTGTGCGACGCGCTGCTGCTGCCGATGGACGACCTGACGGTGGGCGAGGTGCTGACCAGCCCCCTCGGCGGCCTCACCGACGACAGCGTCATGGCGCTCGCCACCAGCCGCGGCGACGCGACCCTGTGGGACAGCCTGCGCGCGCGCCACGCCACCCGCCCGGACTGGTCGGCGGCGTGGGCGTTCCTGTCGGCGCTGTTCGCCCGCGTCGATTTCGCTACCCCCTATGCGCTGCTCGGTGAGGCGCTGGGCGCGCTCGGCGGCCGTGCCCGGCTGCTGGCGCGGCTCGGCCCCGAGGCGGCCGAGCCGGTCGACGAGCTGCTTGCCGCGGCGCTGCGCTACGAGGACCAGCATCCGCCGTCGCTGCAAGGCTTTCTGCACTGGCTGCGCGGTTCGGAGGCGAGCATCAAGCGCGAGCCGGACAGCGCCGGCGATGCGGTCCGAGTGATGACCGTGCACGGCGCCAAGGGCTTGCAGGCGCGCCTGGTGGTGCTGCCCGACACCAATTCGGCCCCGAAGCGCGACGACACGCTGCTCTGGACGCGCGATCCGCAAACCAACGCGACGCTGCCGTTCTGGGTGCCGCGCGCCGAACTCGCCTGCACCCCCAGTCACCGGCTGAGTGCCGCGGTGCGCGAGCGCCAGCTCGAGGAACATAACCGGCTGCTCTATGTGGCGCTGACCCGGGCGAGCGATAGGCTGGTGGTGTGCGGCTGGAAGGGCGCGCGGCCGCCGCCGGAGGGCGCCTGGTACGGGCTCTGCAAACAGGGCTTTGAGCAGGCCGGCGCAATCGCCGAACCGTTCGGGCTCGGCTGGGAGGGCGAGCGGCTGGTGCTCCAGTCAGGTGCTGCCGCCTGGACTGCGCCGATGAGCCGGCCGCAGCCCGCGCCGGCGCCGCTGCCGGACTGGCTCGGCCGGGCGCCGCACTGGCGCGCCATCCCGCCGCCGGCCGAGCCAAGCCTGCCCAACCCGCTGGCGCCAAGCCGACCGGACGACGTGGCGTTCGGTCCGCGCCCGGCCCGGCTGTCGCCTCTCGTGCGCAAGGTTGGCGGTCGCGCGGCGAGGCTGGGCCGCGGCCGGCTGCTGCACACCTTGTTGCAGCATCTGCCCGACCTGCCGGCGCCGGACCGCGCGGCGGCGGCGCTCGCCTTCCTCGCGCGCCCCGCGCATGACCTGGCAGCCGCCGAGGCACGGATGCTGGCCAGCCAGGTGATGGCGGTGCTGGAGGATCCCGAACTCGCCGCCCTGTTCGGCCGCAACGGTCGCGCCGAACAGAAGCTGGCCGGGCTGGTCGAAGGTGTCGTCATCAGCGGTCAGGTCGACCGTCTGCTGGTCGAGCCCACGCGCGTGCTGCTGTGCGACTTCAAGACCGGCCATGCGCCACCCGCGGATGTGGCGCTGACGCCGGTGCTTTATCTGCGCCAGATGGCGGCCTATCGGGCGCTGCTGACGTCGCTCTATGCAGGCCGCACGATCGTCTGCCTGCTGGTCTGGACCGAGGCGCCGCTGGTGATGCGTCTACCGGACGCGCTGCTGGATTGGCACCGGCCAGGGCGGCATCGGCCAGGGCTGCACGTCCTGGCTTGATCGCACCCCCGCTTCGACCCATTTTCGAGACCAGTCAATTCCGGAGTAGGCAGATGAGCGAGAACACGGTTGCGGTGACGGACGACAGCTTCGCCACCGACGTACTCGGCGCCAAGGGCGCGGTACTGGTCGATTTCTGGGCGGAATGGTGCGGCCCGTGCAAGATGATTGCCCCAGCACTCGAGGAGATCGGCGCCGAGTTCAAGGGCCAGCTCACGGTCGCCAAGGTCAATATCGACGAGAACCCGATGACCCCCAGCACCTACGCGGTGCGCGGCATCCCCACGATGATCCTGTTCAAGGACGGCAAGCCTGCCGCCACCAAGGTCGGCGCCCTGCCCAAGAGCCAGCTCAAGGAGTGGGTACGCGAGAGCATCGCCTGACGCGGAACCGCTTGCATCTCCCGGCTCATCTCCTTATCTTACTCGGGTCTTACCAGAGGTGGATATGTCTGATGCGGCTTTGACAACGACAGTCTCGACCAAGGGACAGGTTATTCTGCCCAAGGTGATCCGGGATCGTCTGCATTGGGACGCCGGCACCCGCTTGTCTTTGGAAAATACCGCGGAGGGCGTCTTGCTGAGACCGCTAAACGTCGCTTTCGCGCCGAGGCAGCCGGACGAGGTGTTCGGCTGCTTGCGCTACAGCGGCGAGCCGAAATCGGTGGAGCAGATGGATGCGGGGATTGCCGCCGAAACCAGGCGGCGACATGCACGCGATCGATACTAACATCATCGTTCGCTACCTGACCGGCGACGACACGAAGCAAGCCAATGACGCGCGCGCCTTGATTGGCAAGAAAGCGGTGTTCGTGCCGCGCACCGTCATATTGGAGACGGAGTGGGTCCTGCGCGCCGTCTACAATTTTTCCGCGCAACGGATCATTGCGGCACTTCGTGCCCTGGCTGGCCTTCCTGACGTATCCGTCGAAGATGCCAACATGGTCGCCAAGGCAATGGACTGGGCCGAGGCGGGTATGGACTTCGCCGACGCGCTCCACTTGGCAGCCGCCGGCAACTGCGAGGGCTTCCTGACCTTCGACAAGCGTTTTGTACGCGCGAAGGGCGCCCACGCCGGCATTTCGGTTCGCATGCCCTAACCGGCTCAGGCCTGAGGCTTACTGGAGCGTGATAACCGAGACGGTATCGAAATGCAGTTCAGCGCCCCAGCCATAGGGGTCCGGCTTTATCACGCCCGTGCTGGTTTGCCAGCTATTGCCGACGGCAAGCACAATCTCGTTCTGTCCCTGCCTCAACTCGAGCAGAATCGTTGCGTTATCCGTCTCAAGGCGACCGTCCGGCGACAAGCGGTGATCGGGCGGGTAATAGGGATTGTTCCCTGAATAGACGAGCCGGCCGTTCAAAAACACGGACGCTTGGCGCGCGTAGCCGATTTGAACCGTCCGGCGTGTGGGCGCCTTGGCGGTAACCGTTGTCTTCAGCCACCCTGTCGAAATTGCGTGCGCCTCGCGGACATCAAAGGCGCGGCCGAGATTGACCAGGCCGGTCGGCTCCGCGGCGATGGCGTGCCATGACCCAGGCGGCGGGATATCCGCAGCTGTGGGCGCATGGCCCGCCAGCGCGGTTGGTGGTGCCGACAGCCAATGCGTGGCGGTCTCCGGGCTGGGTTGCGGTATATGGATTGCCGGTAGCGTTGCCGGGTCTCCCGGACGGATAACGAAGTTGGCGTAAATCGCTGGTCCCTTGAAGGCAATCCCGCCGTTTCTGCTCAAGCCCTGAAGCTTTGGCACGATCAGCGTGGGCTCCGTTTCGTGATTGATATAGACCGCCATCTTCTCGCCGGCGACCACCAGCCGCACATGGTTCCAGCCTGTCGGGTTGATCTGCGCGGGGCCCTGGTAGTTCGGGTAGATGTCCCATTGCATGTGCCCGTGGACGATCGGGGCATACTGGATGCAATCGTTCGCGGCGGGACAATCTGGGTTTGCGCGCAGGTAAACGATCTCGCCGGACTCGTTGCCCTGGCGGCGGAAAATAATGCCTGTGTCGCTGTAGGCGAGCGGCTTGATGTCGAAGTCTATCGTGCCGCTGGAGAAGCGGACGTCGGTCGAGGAGGCGACGGCCTCATTGATCGTCATGGTCCCTGTTGGCATGCTCTCGTAACGCGCGAAGTGCAACGATCCGGCCGGCTGCACAACCCATCCGGCCCGAGGCGCCAGCGTCCATAAGCCGGGCGCCATCGCATAGGACACCGTGCGTGGGGCGTAGGCTATCGAAGGCGACGCGATCAGGGTCGCGGCACCGACCATCGCGGCGACGCCAAGCAGTCTTGATAATGAAATGGGAACGCAGGCCTCTCTGGTGACTGGCGCGCGATGGATTACGGATTGCCCGCTCATGTCCAGGTGGCGAGCGCGGTATCGCTTCGTTTCAGCGCCTGGCGAAACTCCGGGTCGCAGAGGGCGGCGAGCTCAGAGTGGTGATGGTAGTCCGGCATCAGACGGGTGAGCAGGTCGTCGCGGGTGGTGGCCGGGTGGAAATAGATTTCACTCAGGCCCGGCGGCAGGTGTGTTGCCAGCGCGCGGACGCGGGTGCTGGTCATCGCACCACTCCAGGCCAAGCCGAAGCAGGATGCGTTGGTCCGCAGACCGGCTTGGCGGGCTTGCGCGCGCAGCACCAGCGTCCAGCGGCGGAGTGCTGCCGCGGCCAGCGTGCCGCGTGTGCCGTCGACGGCCGCGAGTGGAGCAGCGGGCTCGCTCGGGATGCGTATGGCGCGCAAACCATGCCGAAGGCCGGCCGCGATCAGCAACCGACCGACGACGGGATGGAGATGCATGTGCTTGTGGGCGTTGGCGTGGTCGAGCGCGAGCCCGGTTGCGGCAAACGCCGCGAACTGGGCGGCGATTTCGCGCTGTAATTGCGCACGCACATCGGCGCGAAAAGCCGCGCGGAAGCCGAATGCGGCCTGGTCCGAGGGAAATTGTCCATCCTCGCCGACGAGCGCCGGTATTTGCGCGTGCGACAGTATCGCCGGACCCTCGATCACCACCAGATGCAGCCCGACCCGCAGGTTGGGCAGCCGCCGTGCCCGCGCCACTGCATCGGCGGCGGCGGCCCCGCCCACCATCAGGCTTGCCGTGGTCAGCAGGCCCTTTGTATGGGCCTGCTCGACGGCTTCGTTAATCGTTTCGCTCAGGCCAAAATCGTCGGCCGAGATGATGACCCGCCGCAGCGAAGCCTCCCTAAGCGGCATTCCGTTCCTTGAGGAAGTGGAAGAACTCCACGCCCTCGCGCAGCCGGCGCTTCATCATCTGCGGGCTGCGCACCATCTCGCCGACGATGGAGGCGATCTTCGGCGCCCGGAAATAGAACTTCCGGTAGAACGTCTCCACACTTTCGAAGATCTCGGTATGCGAGAGATGCGGGTAGGTCAGTGGGGCGATCTGCACGCCTTGCTCGTCGATCAGCTCGGCGTTGGATGCATCGAGCCAGCCGTTCTCGGTTGCCTGCTTATGCAGGAAAGTACCGGGGTAGGGGGCGGCGAGGCTGACCTGAAGTGTGTGTGGGTTGATCTCGGTGGCAAAACGGATGGTTTCCTGGATCGTCTCGCGGGTCTCGCCGGGCAGGCCCATGATGAAGGTGCCGTGGATCTTGATGCCGAGCTCGTGGCAGTTCTTGGTGAACTCGCGCGCCACCTCGATACGCATGCCCTTCTTGATGTTGTAGAGGATCTGCTGATTGCCGGTCTCGTAGCCGACCAGAAGCAGTCGCAGGCCATTGTCCTTGAGTACTTCGAGGGTCTTGCACGGCACGTTAGCCTTGGCGTTGCACGACCAGGTGACGCCCATCGCGCCCAGCTTGCGGGCGATCGCCTCGGCGCGCGGCAGGTCGTCGGTGAAGGTGTCGTCGTCGAAGAAGAACTCCCGCACCTGCGGGAACATCCGGCGCGCGGCCGCAATTTCGGCGGCGACATGATCCGGCGAGCGGGTGCGGTAGCGATGGCCGCCGACGGTCTGCGGCCACAGGCAGAAGGTGCAGTGCGACTTGCAGCCGCGTCCCGTGTAGATCGAGATGTACGGGTGCAGCAGGTAGCCGATGAAATAATCCTCGATGCGCAGGTCGCGCTTATAGACGTCGGTGACGAACGGCAGGCTGTCCATGTCCTCGATCATCGCGCGCTCAGGATTATGCACGATGGCCCCGGACTCGTTGCGCCAGGAGATGCCGTCGATGCTTTTCAGGTCACGGCCCTCGGCGACGTCCTTGATGGTGAAGTCGAATTCGTTGCGCGCGACGAAATCGACCGGACCGCCGGTACGCAGGCTCTCCTCAGGCTGGACCGCGACCTTGGCACCGACCATGCCGATCAGCAGCGACGGCTTGGCGTCCTTGAGCGCCTGGGCCACCTTCACGTCCGAGGCGAACGAGGGTGTCGAGGTGTGCAGCACCACCAGGTCGCTTTTGCGCGCCTCGGCCAGCACCGGCTCCATGCCGATGCGCGCGGGGGGCGCGTCGATCAGTTTGCTGTCCTCGATCAGGGCGGCCGGCTGGGCTAGCCAGGTCGGATACCAGAACGACTTGATCTCGCGCTTGGCCTGATAGCGCGAGCCGGCACCACCATCGAAACCGTCGAACGAGGGAGGCTGCAGGAACAGGGTCTTCATCATGATAGATCAGTCACCTTGAACAAAAGTCTGGGAGGCGAGCATCGGACGCGCAGGCACCGGCTGGCGCGGCTCGGACACCAAAAGCACCTGGCCGCGCCAGCGCACACGATTGCCGGCAAAGCTTGCCGCCATGACGATGGCCGAGATCCAGTCGCGCAAGGGCAGCAGCAATAGGGTTCGCGCGCGCCCGAGAACGGCATGGCCACCAAGTGCGACGATGGCGTGATCGATCCGGGCGACGGACGCTGCGCGCAGCGTCCAGATCAAGGCGAACAGGAGCCAGCTCCAAAGCACGGCTGGCGATGCGATCAGCGCCAGGCTCGCCCAGAACAGTGGGAACTGTACCGCCGACAGGACATAGCCAAGCGGTGCGACGGCACGAATGGTGCGGCCCCAGCGCAACTCATGCGCGAACAGGTCGCTGGCACCCGTGTCCGAGATCGTGGTCGCGGTCAGGATCGGTGCGATCTCGATGGTGCCGCCCTGCCTGCGCACCAGTTGGCCAAGGGTATGATCGTCCGCGACATGCGCGGACAGCCTCTCCAGGCCGCCAATGGCCTCCAGGGTGCGACGTTGCAGCGCCATTGTGGATCCGAGGCAGTCCTGACGTCCGAGCAGGCGCGACAGCAGAACACCGGGCAGGAAGCTGTGGTTGACGTAGCCCGCGGCCAGCCGCCGCGTCAGGCTGAGCGAGGCGGGGAGGCCGCAATACAGCGTCGTCACCAGGGCAGCACCTGGGGTTGCGGCAAAGCAGCCGGCCACCGCACGCAGATAATCCGGTGCCACGTGAATATCGGAATCCGAGATCACCAGAAGCTCGTGGGATGCATACGGCAGCATGTTGATCAGATTGGCGACCTTGCGATTGGGTCCGTGCGCGGTGGTATCGACCACCAGCCGCAGATCGTGAAGCGGGAACTCCTGGTGCAGGCGCCGTACGACGGCGATTGCGTCGTCCGCTGCGTCCTGCACGCCAAAGACGATCTGTACGTTCGGATAATCCTGCGCGAGAAAGCTGCGTAGCGCCTGTTCGAGCAACGGCTCGTCGCCATGCAGCGGCTTGAGTACGCTGATTGGCGGCAGCGCAGCCGAGGTTGTAGCGGCGCTGGTCGTGGTGGCGCGCCGGGCACGCACGTGTTTGGCAAAGCTTCCCACGACAGCGGCGCCCGCGAATGCCTGCATGCAGCCGAGAACGGCAACGCCGTTCAGACAATCGGCGAGGCTCGGCGTGAACAGCGGGATGAAGGTCATGAATGGCTCATGGTCGTGGTCAGGAGCTTGAGAAACTCCGGATTTTCTTCTTCAGTCTTTCGATAAGCGGTTTGGCGTCCCCGGTCTCGACCGTCGAGGCAAAGTCGGAGCGTTGCACAGCGACCTGGCTGATATGGCCGTCGAGCAAAACATCGACGACTTTCCAGCCCTGCGCAAACTGCCGCATGACATAGTCGAGCTTGGTGGTGGTGCCGCCCTTGGAGATCAGTTGCGTCTGCACGATCTCATCGGACCCATAGGGCGACTTACGCGCCTGTGGCATGACCTTGAGGGTGTCGCCACTGTCTGCGGTGAAGTTCGAGACGTAGCGGGCAATCGTGAACTGACGAAACACCCGTTCGAGTTCCTGCTGCTGATCGCCGGGAATGGACGCGTAGCGTGGCCCGATAGAGGTATGTAGGATCGCCGGAATGTTGAATGCCTGGTCGATTGCCGGGGCAAGGAGGCGCGCACGATCGGCAAACGGGGTGGAGCCGCCTTCGCCTTCGATCCTGGTCAGCGCCTTGTAAAGCTCGGAAATTGGCGTCACCGGGTTCGATGACATCGCCCCCGCTTTACTGGCCCGCGCCACCGCCGACGGGCCCGTGAGCGCGGACAGCGACATCAGGGGCAACGACGCGATGACCACGCCGATCAATAAAGGATAACGCATGGCGGTCACGATGTCGGACCGCTGCGCCCGACTGACAAGCCCTCGAGCCTGGTCTCCGCAACGCCGAGTGCGGCCATCGCCACCTCGACCACCTGCCTGGCTGACAGCCCGGCTTCGACGAGCTGTGCGGCCGGCGTGTTGTGATCGATGAAGTGGTCGGGCAGAGTCATCGGCCGGATCCGCACGCTGTCGAGCAGGCCGGTGCGTGCCAGGTGATGCATCACCAGGCTGCCGAAGCCGCCGGCCGCCCCTTCCTCGATGGTGATCAGCACGGCGTGATGGCGGGCGAGTTGCTCGATCATGGCGGTATCCAGCGGCTTGGCGAAACGCGCATCGACCACCGTCGGTGGCAGGCCGCGAGCGGCGAGCTCGTCGGCGGCGCGCAGCACGTCGCCGAGACGGGTGCCCAGGCTGAGCAGCGCGATGCCGCCCTTCTGGCGTCCGCTCTGGCGCCCGACCTCGCGCAGCATGCGGGCGCGTCCGATCTCCAGGATCTCGCCGCGCGCCGGCAGCGCCAGACCCTGGCCGTTGCCGCGCGGGTAGCGCAAAGCGATCGGGCCCTCGTCGAAGGTCGCCGCGGTGGCGGTCATGTGCAGCAGTTCGAGCTCGTCCGATGGCGCCATGATGGTCATGCCGGGCAGGCAGCCCAGATAGTTCAGGTCGAAGGCGCCGGCATGGGTGGCGCCGTCCGCGCCGACCAGACCGGCGCGGTCGATGGCGAAGCGCACCGGCAACTTCTGCAGCACGACGTCGTGGACGACCTGATCGTAGGCGCGCTGCAGGAAGGTGGAATAGATGGCACAGAACGGCCGCAGCCCTTCGGTTGCCATGCCGGCGGCGAACGTCACCGCATGCTGCTCGGCGATGCCCACATCGAAGAAGCGGTCGGGAAAGCGCTTGGCGAACTTGTCGAGTCCGGTGCCCGACGGCATCGCCGCGGTGATCGCGACGATCCGCGTATCGGCCTCGGCTTCGGCGAGCAGCCCTTGACTGAACACGTTGGTGTAGCTCGGCGGGCCCGGCGGCGCCTTGGTCTGCTCGCCGGTGACCACGTTGAACTTGCTGACCGCGTGATATTTGTCACCGGACTCCTCGGCAGGCGCGTAGCCTCGGCCCTTCTGCGTGATCACGTGCAGCAGCACCGGGCCACGATCGTCCGCCTCGCGCAGGTTGCGCAGCACCGGCAGCAGATGGTCCATGTTGTGGCCGTCGATCGGGCCGATGTAATAAAAGCCAAGCTCCTCGAACAGCGTGCCGCCGGTCAGGATGCCACGGGCATATTCCTCTGCCCGCTTGGCGGTGCGCTCCAGCGGCTGCGGCAGCCGGCGCGCCACGCGGCCAGCGAGGTCGCGCAGATTGAGAAACGAGCGCGACGACATCAACCGCGACAAATAGGCGCTCATCGCCCCGACCGGCGGCGCGATCGACATCTCGTTGTCGTTGAGAACGACGATCAGTCGGGCCCGCGACGAGCCGGCATTGTTCATCGCCTCATAGGCCATGCCGGCGGAGATCGCACCGTCGCCGATCACCGCGATGACGTGGCGATCGTCGTGCGCCGGATCCTCGCTGGCGAGCAGGTCGTGCGCAGTGGCCATGCCCAGGCCGGCGGAGATCGAGGTCGAGGAATGCGCGGCGCCGAACGGGTCGTAGACGCTCTCGGAGCGGCGGGTAAAGCCGGACAAGCCCCCCGGCTGGCGCAGGGTGCGTATGCGGGCGCGCCGTTCGGTCAGGATCTTGTGCGGGTAGGTTTGGTGGCCGACGTCCCAGATCAGCCGGTCGGTCGGCGTGTCGAACACCGCGTGCAGCGCCACGGTCAGCTCGACCACACCGAGCGAGGCGCCGAGATGGCCACCGGTGGTGGAGACCGTATCGAGGGTCTCTGCGCGCAACTCGTCGGCAACCTGGGCGAGCTGCTCGGAGGTCAGATGACGCAGATCGTGTGGTGAATGGATCCGGTCGAGCAGCGGCGTCAGCGTCACCGCCGAGTTATGGCCCAGCAGGCCGTGGCCAGGCGTGCTCTCGACAGGCCGTAGCTTTGTCTCCCGGCCGCGCCTGTTGCTGTCCTGGGGCAGGATGGCGGGATCGGAGGTGTTGTTGGGTTGGTTCATGCTCTGATCCCTCTCGTTCCCGCCGACACGTTGCCGCCGACCCTGGTTCACGTTGAACGCCATCCGAACGGCTGGCGTGCAACCAGATCAAAATTTCTAACGCCAAACCCGTCTGATTTGCCAGACACGGGTGCCTTATTGTTGCGGGGCGGCCACAGGTCTCGTGCCACAGATCTGTCCCCTGCGACCGCGCGACGCTGCCCCTCCTGTTTGCGGTGCAATCAAACCCTAGTCTATACGCCAAGTTGCAAACGGAGGTCGCGTCGCCGCGGCCGTCACGTCAGAGAACGGAGTTCCAATGGCCGTACCCTTGATGCAAGCCGTGCGGGTGGGCGCCTATGTCGTCAAGCAGCACCTGCGTGGGCGCAAGCGCTACCCGCTGGTGCTGATGCTTGAGCCGCTGTTTCGCTGCAATCTTGCCTGCGCCGGCTGCGGCAAGATCGACTATCCGGCGCCGATCCTCAACCAGCGCTTGTCGGTGCAGGAATGCCTCGACGCCGATATCGAGTGCGGCGCGCCGGTGATCGCGGTCGCCGGCGGCGAGCCGCTGCTGCACAAGGAGATGCCCGCGATCATCGCCGGCCTGCTGGCGCGCAAGAAGTATGTGTATCTCTGCACCAACGCCCTGTTGCTCGAGAAGAAGCTCGACGACTACAAGCCTAACCCGTTCTTTTCGTGGGACGTGCATCTCGACGGCGACCAGTCGATGCATGACGCCTCGGTCTGCCAGGACGGCGTGTTCGATCGCGCCGTGACGGCAATCCGTCGCGCCAAGGAGCGCGGCTTTCGGGTCTCGATCAACTGCACCCTGTTCGACGGCGCGCAGCCCGAGCGCGTAGCAAAATTCTTCGACGAGGTGATGGCGCTCGGCGTCGACGGCATCATGACCGCGCCCGGCTATGCCTACGAGCGCGCCCCCGACCAGGCGCACTTCCTTAACCGACAGAAGACCAAGCAGTTGTTCCGCGATATCTTTCGCCTGGGCAAAGGCAAGAAGTGGCGCTTCACCCAGTCGCCCTTGTTCCTGAACTTCCTGGCCGGCAACGAGACCTATGCCTGCACGCCGTGGGGCAAGCCGCTGCGCAACGTGTTCGGCTGGCAGCGCCCCTGCTACCTGCTGGGCGAGGGCTACGCGTCAAGCTTCAAGGAGCTGATGGACGACACTGCCTGGGAGCAGTACGGCACCGGCAACTACGAGAAATGCGCCGACTGCATGGTGCATTCGGGCTACGAGGCGACGGCGGTGATGGATGCGGTCAAGCGGCCGCTGCACATCCTCAAGGTGGCGCTGAGCGGGCCGCAGACCGAAGGTGCGATGGCACCCGAGATCCCGCTGGAGAACCAGCGCCCGGCCGAATACAGCTACAATCACATCGTCGACGAGCGCATGGCGGAGATCGCCGCCCGCAAAAAGCCCGCCAGTGCGCCGGTGATCAACCGGGTGCGGAGCACGCCGGTCGACGCCGCCGACTGAGGCCTGCCGACGCCCCCATCCTGGCGCGCCTCACGCCGGCTCCATAGAATGCGGGAATGTTCGCCTCGATCGTCCTGGTCCTTTTGCTGGTGCTGCTCAATGGCGTGTTTGCGATGGGGGAGCTGGCGCTGATCTCGGCGCGTCGGCCGCGACTCGCCGTGCTGGAGCGCCGCGGCGTCCCCGGTGCCGATCGGGCCAGGGCCCTTGCCGCGGATCCGCAGCGCTTTCTGCCAACCGTCCAGGTCGGCATAACCCTGGTCAGCATCATTGAGGGCACCTATGGCGGTGCCCGCATCGCCGGACGGCTGACGCCCACTTTGCAGGCCGTGCCATGGCTTCGTCCGATCGCTGGCGAGCTGTCGCTGGTCCTGGTGGTGATCGCGATCACTTTCCTGATGCTGGTGCTCGGCGAGCTGGTGCCCAAGCAGATCGCACTGCGCCATCCGGAAACGATCGCGGCCCGACTGGCGCTGCCGCTGCTGATCCTCTCCCGTGTCGCGAGCCCGGTGGTCCGGCTGCTCGGCTGGGCCTCCGCTTTGGTGCTGCGGCTGGGCGGCGTCTCGCGCGAGGGGCGGCAGGTGGTGACCGAGGAGGAGCTGCGCGCCGTGCTCTCGGAGGGCACCCAGGCCGGCCTGCTGGAGGTGCAGGAGCACAACATGATCGAACGGCTGCTGCGGCTCGCCGATCGTCCGGTGCGTGCGATTATGACCCCACGCAACGAGCTCTCCTGGATCGAGCGCCATGCCGGTCGCGAAGAGTTCGCCACTGTCCTGAAGGCGGGCTCCTACACCAGGCTGGTGGTCTGTGACGGCCAGGTCGACGACCCGGTCGGCATCGTGCTGGTCAAGGACGTGCTGGACCTGCTGCTCGACGGCACCGCACTCTCACTCGAGTCCGTTATCCGGCCGCCGCAGGTGGTCCCAGAGACGATCAGCGCCTTCGATGCGCTGCACCGGCTGCGCGCTTTGCCGCTCGGCATCCTGCTGGTGCTCGACGAGTACGGCAGCTTCGAGGGCATCGTCACCATCGCCGACATCTTCGCCGCCATCGTCGGCGAACAGACCGAAGCCGGCGACGCGCCGGTGCCTGGCACGCTCGATGGCGGTCTGGTGGTGCTCGACGGCACCTCGCCGGCCGATGAGATCAAGGATCGCCTGCAACTCGGCGAACTGCCCGCCGCCGGCAGCTACCACACCCTCGCCGGACTGATCCTCGCGCTGCTGCGACGGGTGCCGTCGGTCGGCGACAAGGTCGCATTCTCGGGCTGGATGTTCGAGGTGGTGGAGATGGACGGACGCCGGGTGCAGCGGGTCCACGCCAGTCGGCAGAAGCTCGCGGAGAACTGATTGTTGCGCTATTTCGGGCGCGCCGCCGCGGCCGCGACGCTGCTGCTCGGCGCGCTGCCGCTGCTGCTCACGCGCCCGGCACCGTTGCAGGACTGGCCCAATCACATCGCGCGCATCCACATCCTCGTGGACCTGCTGCACGGATCGCCCTTCTGGGGGCACTACTACCGCTTGACCGGCTTCTTCGTGCCCAATGCGGCACTCGACCTCGGCATCACCGGGCTGCGGCTGGCGGGCCTGCCGCTGCCGCTCGCCGCACAGTGCTTTCTGGTCGCCACCTACGCCCTGTTCGTCGCGAGCTTCCTGGCACTGGCCCGCGCTTACGATGCGTCCAACCCTGCCAAGCCATGCTTCGCGGTGCTGCTGTTCTACGGCAATGCGCTGTTCTGGGGACTGGTCAATTACGTGCTCGGGCTCGGGCTGCTGCTCGGCCTGCTGGCACTCTGGCTGCGTGCCGGCCCGCGTACTCGACTCGCCGTCGCGGCCGCGGGGGCGGCGCTTCTGCTGCTGGCGCATCTGGTGGTGGCAGTGCTGTGGATCATCGTGCTCGGCTGCCACGACCTGCACCGTCTGCGCCGAGCCCGGCTCGCGCATTGCCTCTCCTGGCTGATCGCGCTGCTCGTCGTCGCGAGCCTGCTCTCAGCCATGCCGCATGGCGGCGGCCTTGGGATCGGCTATGCCGGCGGCCGCTTCGGAATTGCCGGCCACAAGCTCTGGCTGTTCGCGAAGGTTCTGCTCGGCGGCAGCCTGTTGCAGGACCTGACCAGCCTCGCGGGGCTGCTCGTCTGCATCATCGCCGTGTTCGCCGGCCGCCCCTCGCTCGCCCCGGCCCCGGCACTCGCGGCGGCAATCCTGGTGCTGACGGTGCTGCTGGCCCCGGAGCGGATCGGTGACGGCTCACAGCTCGACTCCCGTCTGGCCATCGCACCCCTGCTGCTACTCGCGGCCGCCGTGCGTATCAGGCCGCACCCCGTCGCGCGCATCGCCATCCCCGCCGCGGTGCTGGCGCGGACGCTGGTGCTGGCCTGGGCGTGGCACGCCTCCGGGCAGGAGTTCGCGCAGTATCGCGGGCAAACAGCGTCCCTGCCGTCCGGCAGCCTGATGCTGATGGCCTACGGCACACGGCTCTCCACGCTCTCCTGGCAGCATATCTGGTCGCCGCCGATCACCTCGATCGCCACCCAACTCGTTCTGCACGACCTCTTCGTCCCGACGATCTTTGCCGAACCCGGCCAGCAACCGGTCGCCTTGGATGCGCGCTACACCCCGCTCAAGCAGCCCTGGAACCTCAGCGACCCCGTCCATTTCCGCGCGAGTGCGAGGGCACTGGCCGCATTATGCGCAAGCGGCGCCTTTCCGCATATTTACCTGACGGTGCTGTATCCCGGAGATGTCGCCGGCATGGCCGGCGCGGCCCTGCTGCGCCCGCGCCACGATTTCCTGCTGCTCGATGCCTGTCGGCTGCCGAACCCACAGCCGCCTTGATTACAGATCGAGTTGCAGGCGTGTCGCGCGCGCGACGGCGATCAGATCATCCTTGCTGAGGACGCGTAAGCGCCGCTGCTGGCGATGCTTGCCTGCCGTGGTGTCTGGTCTGCCATGGCCTTGCGTCGCTGCCGGTTGAGCAGCAGGTAGGTTTCGGCGGGATAGAGGCGCTCAACCTGGCTTGAGATCGGCACGACCTGAACCCGGTTGAGCATTGAATTGGCGGTGTCGTTGCTCAGCACGACCGCCGGGCGTGTCTTCTGGATCTCACCGCCGACCGCCATGTCGAACGAGACCAGCCACACATCGCCACGCCGAGCCGGCTCCTCGGCCACATCCGCGATGAGACTGTTGCTCCAGGCACGCGCCTCGCTTTCGCGAGCCTCATCCGCCGCTGTGGCGGTGTCGCCTGCCGCGAGATCCTGGCCGATGACATGGGGGCGGGCGAGATCGTTGAGAAAGCGGCTGATGCGCCTTCGCCCGACGACGCTATGCAGGCCGTCATAGACGTCGGCGTCAACGGTGATGGTGAGTTTCTTCGGCATAACACGACCCACTATACGTATTGTAATACGGCAAGCGGACGCGGCCGCGAAGACCGCCGAGAGGGCCCTGGAGACGACAAGGGTCCGGAACAGTTCTGCCCAGGAGCGTGGGGCTGCTCTTGCATGTCCCATCTCGTTGGGTAAGAGCGTTAGCCAATCAGTTGGTTGCGTGTCCAGCGAATGCGCGTGATGATCTTTGGCGACGATCACCGGTCGGCTCACGTCCAAATCGTCGATGACACCCGGCTGGAATCAATCTTTTGTATGCTGGCGGCAACCACTGTTCTGGGTCGACGGCATGGCTCGCGGCGAGGTTTGCCGCGCCACTGATGCACAGATGGACGCCGCCATTGACCGAGCGCGGTCGCGCACCGCAATGAGCCGCGTGCCGCCGCCGTCCGGCACGGTGGGCAACTCGGCCGGATGGTCGTCGATGTGACCAAAGGCTGCAGCTTCACGTTCCCGCCCCGGCTGGCGCAAGGTTTGGAGAGTGCAACCGATGAGCAGCTCGCGCAGGTTGAGATCCTTGGTTCAGGCTATGGCCTGCACTGGAAAGCGCTTGACGTCGCCGCAGCACGAGCGAATGGCGCAAAGGGAGGTCGGCCGGGCAAATCGGCTCCTGGATGATATACGAGAGGGCATCCTCTATTAAACCGAGTGTTCAATCAAACTCCCTGCTGATAAAGACCGTTACCCTGGCGAACATGAGACATCGTGGCGCGCTTATAGAACAACAGATCAAGGCCGGCTACTTCCAGCAGAAGTTATCGAACGAAGGTTGAGAAATTCCGAGAGACATAACCGTAGTGTTAAGCGAGCAAGGTTGCCTTCTCGTCGGCTTGCAATGCCGGAGGGGGGTGCCAGCGGCCTTGATCGACCGCCTCGATCTCGCGATCGATTTCAGCGATAACCTGGCGCGCGAACGGGCCGATGTGCAAATAGAGGGCCATTATCATGATGACATAGGGCAACGCCTTAGGATTATGGGTAATGCAGTCGAGCATCGTGTTCCAAAATTGCCTGCGCACTCCAGGCCCGGCGCTTGGGATGCGCCACAGCAGCCGAGCGAAGCTGCGCAGATCGCCTCGAATCATCCGATGGGATCGACTGCGTTTGAGCATACGACCTACTCGTTGCACACGGCCGAAATAGGCGACCGGGTCATAGATCGCTTCCAGGACTGCTTTGTAGTCGCTGAGCACGTCGCGACGCGCGCGCTTCGTCTCGAAGTTCAGCCCGGCAGTGCACTGATCGCCTGAATTCGTTAGATCACTATCGGCATAGAGGCGCCCTTCAGCCAAAAGGCGACGCGTCAGTTGTGTGGTTGGCAGGGCGTAGAGCAATCCGACCATGCAGATCGGAATCGCCGTGTCCTCGATACACTCGATCATGCCATCGGCAATGCTGCCTTTCTCGCTGTCGAATCCGACGATGAACCCGGCATTGACAAAAATGCCGGCCCCATAAATCTTGGCGATACTCTGCTGCAGGTTGCGCCGAGTATTCTGCTTTTTTTGCATCATGACCAGGGAGTCCGTATCAGGGCTCTCGATGCCGACGAAGACCGCGAAGAAATTCGTCTCCTTCATGGCACGCAACAGTTCAGCGTCATCGGCAAGATTGATTGATGCTTCGGTTGAAAACTCGAACGGAAAACTCTTCTCGTTCATCCAACGCTTGAGGTCCGGTAGGAATTTCTTGAGAGCCTTTTTGTTGCCAATCAGGTTGTCGTCAACGAAATCGACATGTCCCCGATAACCGAGCGCATACAAGGCATCGAGCTCGCCCAGTACCTGCTCGTTAGTCTTGGTTCGCGGCACCCTGCCATAAAGCTCGATAATGTCGCAAAACTCGCAATTGAACGGACATCCACGCGAGAACTGAATTCCGACATGGAGATACTGGTCCAGTTTCAGTAGATCAAAGCGAGGGAGAGGGCTCTTGGTAATGTTGGTCTGCCCCGTCGGCGCTTCAAAGACGCCCTGTGTGGCCCCACTTCGCCAGGCCGCGAGGAAATCGTCCATGATCTCCTCGGCCTCCCCAAGAACCTGAAAATTTGCAGCAGTGTATAAGGACGGGCTCGACGTGACATCTGGACCACCAACCACCACCGGCTTGTCACATGCACGGCACATTTCAATAATGTAACTTGCATCGTTCCGCTGGGGCAGCATTCCTCCGGTCATCACCAGGTCGGCCCATTCGAAATCGTCATTGGTCAAAGCCTCAGTGTTCCGATTGACCAGCCGGATTTCCCAAGCTTTCGGAAGCAAGGCGGCGACGGTAATCAGGCCGAGCGGTGCTGCCGGGTAGCGCGCACCGGTCAACTCGCATGTTGCCGTGTAATTCCAGAATGAACTCGCATTGAAGCGTGGAAAGATCATCAGGACTTTGCAGCTATCGGTCAACTCTTGAGCACCTTTCGACTATGGTTAAGCGGCTCGCCGATTTACGGATGGCGTGGCATGGCAGTGGACCTAACGTGGAAGCCCGTCGTGTCAGCATCAAACAAGCGTGTTGGTCGTATCACGCTGAGCGGTGTTTAGCGAACGGACACCGCTGCCTTCATAGGGCAATGCTGTTCCAGCCAGTCGCAACCCGAACGTCCGCCCTTGACCAGGCCTTGACCCTGATGCGCTCGACTTCATCATGCGTGATGTCCTCCCGCCTCCGATCATAGAGCTGTGTAGTCCGCGTGCCGGCATGGTTCGCCATGGCGGCGGCGCTCTCCAGGGTTCCCCCGTTCTTCAGGTAGGCGGTGATCCCCGTCGCCCGAAAGCTGTGGTTGCCGATCCGGGTTGCGATCGCGGCCGCGAGTGCATGGCGCTGCACCATGCCATAGGCCTGGGGCAGGGCGTCCGGGTAAGCCGGCCGGTGCCCCGACCGGTTGTCCGGAAGAGCGGCCCCTTGGCGTCGTCAGCAATCCCAGTTCCGTCCAGGTAGGCATGCAGGTATCCCTCCGACGTGTGATGGCGTGGCATTTCATGTCGCTTGCCGCCTTTCTCGTGCAGCCCCACCCAGAGCCGGCGGCTCTGTGCGAAGACATCCTCGACCCGCATGGCGAGCGCCGCGACGATCCGCTCGATCGTGGTGATGACGTCGATGCTGTCGAGCAGTGCCCTATCGTCGGCCGGGTCGAGCACAGGCGTCTTGCCGCGGCAAGCGCTGTGGGCCGGCCCGCGCACCGAGGCGGCCGGGTTGAGCGGCACGACCTGGCCCATCACCAGCCAGTCGAACAGGTGACGGATGGCGGCGATCTGCTGCTTCACCGTGGGCGCGGAATGCTTACGGGTCTGGCCCTCGATCCAAGCCGCCACGTGCAGCGGCTGCACCGCGGCAATCGACGGCGCCGCGTGCTCCTCGCACCGGGCCAGGAAGCCCGTCACGGCGCGGGCATAGGCGGGCCGGGTGTGCGGATCGCGGATGGTCGAAGCGAAGAACTCCAGGAAGCGCCTGCCCGCTCGGTCGCCGGTCGCGCCGGGCGCCTGAGCGTAGACTGCGACGATGCGAGACCGCGTGGAGTGTGTCAGCCACCATGTCTCGGGACCATCAAGGTTCGTGGTTGCAACCCTGGATGTCGCCGATGCCTGCGGCTCTCTATCCCGTCCTGCTGACCGGCACGGCGACCTCATTGCGGCGTAGCGGCGGCAGGGTCCAGGGTGGGTTGTAGAACCAGGCGACCGGCGTGCCTGACGCGGACCAGCCGCTGCCGGCGAGGCCGCGCAACAGCTTGGCGTCCTCGCGGGCGACGGCGGTCGGCGTGGTCGAGCCGGAGAAGCGCAGCACGGCGAAGGTTTGGGCGGGCAGTTGGACGAGCTTGACGTTTGCGTCATTCGGCTCCGGCAGCGTCTGAATTGTGCTGCCGGTCGGCATGAAGAAGCGGATGGTCCAGCCATTCGGGCCGGCCTGGCCTTGAGAGACGGGCGCGGTCATCGGGATTTTGCGGCTCGATCCGCCTGCATGCTGTTGCGCCACTGGCGCGGTCATCGCGATCTTCGTGCGATCGTGGTTGCCGCCGAAGATATAACCGGCGATCCGTCGAAATCCGGTGTTGCGTGCGGCGGCTTCGCTTTCCTGGACTGTCGTTTCGGCAACGACACGTGGCGGGTAGTCACGGATCTCGATCTTGCCAACCCCTGCCAGGACCGTGAATGGCGGTTCCGCCACCTCACTGATGCCGAGCACCGAGCACCCCGTGAGCCAGAGCGAAGACAGCAGCGCCATCCATTTCATCCTGCATCTCGGCCTTGGGGCTCTGCATCAAAGCGCGGCCAACCGCCTTGTGCCAGCGTTTGCAGCGACGGCGTCGGGCGCTGCATCTGCTCGGCGTAAAGCCAGAGATCGCGCAGGGTGCGATGCACGAAGTCGCGTGTCTCGGTAGCCGGCAGCGTCTCGATGAACAGCAGCGGATCGCGCGCCTGCAGGGCAACACTCCAATGCGCCAGCGCGCTTGGGCCGGCATTATAGCTCGCCAGCAACCGGATCAGATCATTGTCGATGTCCGGCCGTGCCGCGAGGGCGCGCAGATAACGCTGGCCGACTTCCAGGTTGCGGCCAGGATCGCGAAGCATCGCTTGCGTGGCGCTGCGTCCGCGACGCGGGCGGCCCATCAGGGCGTTTGCGGTTGCCGGCATGATCTGCATCAGGCCGTGCGCGCCGACGGCGGAGACCGCGCGGCTGTCAAAATTCGATTCCACCCGGGTGACGGCGTAGACCAAAGCGGGATCGACGGTGAACCCGCGCGCCGGCCGCAGCGTCGGCATCGCCAGTGCCGCGGATGGACACGCAGGCCGGCGGTCAAGGCCGGCGGTACGCGCCACCAGATCGATCGCCCGACGCATGCCCGGTTCCCGCACTCTTGCGCGCAGGTTCAGCAAGGTCGCCTCGGCGCGTGCCCTCTGGCCGACCTGCAGCAAGGCCAATGCGCGCCGTCCGGCCGGTGCTGCCGCCACCGCTGCGAGATCGGCCTCACCGAGCGTGGGCTTGGGTCGGTAGGCGACCTCGGTGACCGCCGCTTGCGGTGCCTGCAGGAGAGTGCTCGCGAGCATACCATAGAAACTGTCCGGCGACTCCGCCGCACGCCGCAGCCAGGCGTCTGTGGACTGCGGATCGCCGAGGCGCTGTGCGGCGCGGGCGGCCCAGAAGGCGGTGCCCGCACGGGTTTCACCCTGCGTCAGTGCAGCGTGCCATGCCTGCTCGAAGAAGCCTTCCGCCTGCCGGATGTTGCCTCGACGCCAAGCTGCCAGGCCCGCGACCAGTCCGCCGCGGCCGATCGCGCCATCCGTTATGGCGCCACGCGCCGCTCGGATCGCGCTTGCATCGTCACCGTCGGCGAACGATGCGCGGGCGATTTCGGCGCGCAAGTCGCCGGCGTAGCGCCGATCGATGAACCGTGTCCGCGCAACCAGACGCAGGGCGCTGCGGGCACCGGCCGCACCTCTGCCCAGACGCGCGCGCACGGTGCGGTCGAGTAGCGGATTGCGGTGAAAGGCCGGCCGCAGGGCCGCGAGGCGCCGGCGGATTGCGTCCGCATCGGCAGCGTCCGGCCAACGATGCAGCCATTGCCGCAGCGACGCGGCGTCAGGACTCGACTTGGGGGAGAGATAACGGGCAGCAAGCATGTCTGCGAGCAGCATGTCGTCGGGTAGGGCCTGGATGGCGCGCGTCGCCTGAGTGAATTGCCCGCGCGCCTGCCAGGCAAAGATCTGCCGGATGCGCGCGGCCTCATTGGACGGTAGTGGGCGAACGACGCCGATCTCATCGTCGCGCCAACCGTTGATGCCCGCGCGAGCGGCCGCCCGCGGCATCGCGAAGGCGGTCTCAACGAGTGGTCCTGCCTGGTCCGATACCAGCATCTTCCCGCGTGCCAACACGGGAAGACCAACGGCACCGGCAAGGAGTGCGGTGGAAGCCAGCATTGCCGCGACCGCATGTGGGGGGATGCGTCCAGTCCCGCGCATGGCCGGGGAACTGGGAGGCGGGTTCGGAGAAAACAATCCTAATTCGGCGCATCAGCCATGCGCCAGCGCGCTAAGTCCCGCTCTACCGGGGTTCGCGTGGGATCGTCTCACCCGGTTGTGATAACGCGGCGTGCGAGAGCGTGGTGCGCAGCAGCAGCAGGTCGGCCCAGGCCTCCTTGCGCGCGGCGGGGCTGGCCAGCAGCTGGCTCGGGTGACGCATCGCCAACGCCGGCGCCTCTTGCCCGCTGGTTCCAGGGCCGCTTGCAGGCAAAATCCAGCGCCCGCGCAGCCGCGACAGCGGCGCCTCGGTCGCGAGCAGCGCGCGCGCCGGCCGCGTTCCCATCAGCACCAGGTGACGCGGTCTCGCCAACGCCAGCAGCCGGTGCAGGAAAGGTAGGCAGGCCGCCATCTCCTGCGGGCTGACCCGGCGGTCACCGGGCGGCCGCCATGGGATCAGCGGCGCGATCAGCAGGTCGGCGCGCGCGAGATCGATGCTCGCGAGCATGCGATCGAACAGGTCGCCGGCAGCACCCGCGAACAGCCTGCCGGCGCGATCCTCCTCGGCATCCGGCACCTCGCCGACCAGCATCAGCCCGCACCCGGGCGCGCCTTCGGCAAACAATGTGTGGCTTGCGGTATCGCGCAACGGACAGCCGTGGAAAGCCAGCACCGCCTCGCGCAGCTGCTCGATGCTGTCGGCCGCGGCGGCGGCGGCAACCGCCCGCATTTGCGTATTCCCCTGAACGACTGCGATCGGCCTTGGCATCGGTGCGGACGCACAAGGCGGCGCTGATGCCGACACATTGGCCAGCCGGTCGCGAGGCAAATCGTCCAGCGCCTCGTCCGCACCCCATGCGATCTGCAGACGCAGCAAAGCGAGCGCATCGTTGTGGGACAAATCCGCCAGTGCCGCATTCCTCATCGTACGGAAGCGGTCAGGATAGCCGGGGCCGGGCGGCCCTGGTAGGCTGCGTTGGTAATGCCGTTCAACCATCGCGCGATCCTGGCTCTTGGGCTGCTGTTGTTGCTGCCGGCGGCCGCGGTCGCGGGGCCGATCGCGACGCCGTCGCCTGGGACGCTGTTCGGCACCTATCTCAGCGGCATCGTCGCCGGTGCGATCGGCGATACCGACATTGCCTCGGATCGGCTGCTCGACGTGCTCAATGCCGACCCCGGCGCGTCCGGCGTGCGGGCGCAGGCGTTCGTGTTTTCGGCGCTGGCCGGCAACCCGCAAGCGGCAGCCCTCGCGGCGAAGGTCACCGGCAATCCGCTATCGCCGCTGGTGCTTGGCAATGCGGCGGCACGCGCCGGCGATTGGGCTGCCGCGCGCCACCAGTATCAGGAGATTGCCGGCTCGCCGCTGAATGCGCTGCTGCGGCCGCTGCTGGTGGCCTGGGCGGAGCAAGGCGCCGGCGACACCGACGGCGCCTTGGCGACGCTGGCGCCGCTTGCCGGAGACAGCCCCGTCGCCGGGCTCTATGCCGCATCCGCGGCAATGATCGCCGACCAGGCGGAACGCGTCGATCAGGCCGGCCGCCTCTACCAGCGGGCACAGACATTCGCCCCCGGATCGGACCTGATCTTCGTTCAGTCCTACGCGAGCTTTCTCTATCGCGCCGGGCAGCCGGCGCAGGCGAAAGCGCTGGTGCAGGCGCTGGTCCAGGCGTTGCCGGCGCTGTCGATCGCCGAGCCGGGGCTTGCTTCGGCCTTGCGCAAAATACCCGTGGCGACGCCGCTGGAGGGTCTGGCGCGCGCCTATTTCGACGTCGCCTCGCTGATCCAGCAACAGGGCTCGCGCGGCCGCGACGCGGAACTCTTCATGCTGCGCTTCGCCCTCGATCTCGCACCGGACCTGACCCCGGCGCGGCTGCTGCTTGCGGACCTCCAGAACCAGGGCGGCGCGCCGCGCGAGGCGCTGGCCACCCTGCGCCAGGTGCCGAAGGACGACCCGCTCTATCCGGTCGCGGCCCTCAGAGTTGCCGTGATCGGCGGCGCCGGCGGCGAGACCGCTGCCGCGCAGGCGACGCTCGAAGGCCTTGCCGCGCGCTATCCGACCCGCGCCGAACCGTTGCAGGCGCTCGGCAACCTGCTCCAGGATCACGGCCACGATGCCGACGCCATCAAGGCCTATGACCGCGCGATCAGACTGATGTCGCCGCTCGACGCCCAGGACTGGCAGGTGCTGTTCGCACGGGCCACCGCCTATGATCGGCTCCGGCAATGGCCAAAGGCGCAGTCCGACCTGCAGCACGCCCTGCAACTCGACCCAAACGAGCCATTCCTGCTCAACTATCTCGGCTATAGCTGGCTGGAGCGCAAAGAGGATCTCGGCCGCGCGCGCACGATGATCGAGCGGGCGCTCGACGAAAAGCCCGATGACGGCTCGATCCGCGACAGTCTGGGATGGGCGATGTACCGCCAGGACGACATCACCGGCGCGGTTCGTGAACTCGAGCATGCGGCCGAGCAGATGCCCGAGGATCCGACCGTCAACTACCATCTCGGCGCCGCCTACTGGGCGGCGGGGCGCAAAATCGAGGCGCGCGACCAGTGGCGCTGGGCCTTGCAGCTGCATCCGGGCAAGCAGGACGCAGCACGCATCGCTACCGCGCTGCGCACCTCGATGTTGCCGGGCGGCGATCCGGTGCGCGCCGCCGACAAGCTGCCGCTGCCCGCGCCCTGAACGCCGCCATGAGGGAAGCCGCCGCCGCCAAGATCAACCTGTATCTGCATGTCGTCGGCCGACGCGACGACGGCTATCATCTGCTGGACAGCCTGGTGGTGTTCGCGGGTGCGGCGGACCGCCTCAGCGTGGTGCCCGACCCGGCGCTGCGGCTATCGCTGAGCGGCCCGTTCGCCGCTGCCCTGCAGCCTGACGCCGCCGACAACTTGGTGCTCCGCGCCGCTACCCGTCTGCGCGGCACGGCGGCGGGACCCGGTGCGCACCTGACGTTGGACAAGCAACTGCCGGTGGCCTCTGGGATCGGCGGCGGCTCGGCGGATGCCGCGGCGGCGTTGCGCCTGTTGCGTAGGTTCTGGGCGCGTGACGATATCGACACTGAGGCCCTGCACCGTCTCGCCGCGTCGCTCGGCGCGGACGTGCCGGTCTGCCTCGCCGGCCGTCCCACCCGCATGCAGGGCGTGGGCGAGATCCTGCTCGAAGCGCCGAGCTTGCCTGATCGTCTCGGCCTGGTGCTGGTGAACTGCGGCGAGGCGGTGGCGACTCCGGCGGTGTTCCGGGCGCGCGATCCGGGCTTTCGCCCCGCCGCGACCTTGCCGCGCGGCTGGGACGATGCGCGGGCCCTGGCGGCGAGCCTCGCCGGCCTGAGCAACGATCTCGAACCCGCGGCGCGTCGGCTGTGTCCCGCCATCGACGGCGTGCTTGACTGGCTGCGGGCGCTGCCGGGATGCCGTTTCGCACGCATGAGCGGCTCGGGAGCGACCTGCTTTGGTCTGTTCGACGATGCCGACGCGGCGCGCCGGGCGGTGGGCGCCGCCGAGCGGCCCGACGCCTGGTGGGTATGGGCGGGAGGCTGCGCCCCCGAACAGGATCAGGTTTGAAGCAGCCAGGCTTTACCTTAAGGTGCATCCAAGCGAGCCGGGAGAGGCAGTCTTGAGCGCACGCATGCGGGTCTCCGTCTCCAGCGACGGGCAGAGTGCCAGCCTGGCGCTGCTGCCGGGCAGTGGCCTCGATGGCGAGATCACGCTGACCCTGGACCAGATCTCGCAACTGATCTTCGGGCTCGGCCAGGCGCGCGCGAAGATGGTGCAGAACCTGCCGGTGCCGCCCATCGAGGGCGCGCATTTCACGCCGGTGTTCAAGACGCAATGGGTGGTGCAGCCCGAGGCGATGACCGAAGGCTCGGTGATCGCTTTCCAGCATCCCGCCTATGGTCCGGTCGGGATGGTGCTGCCGGCGGCATCGGTCGAGAAGGTGGTGCGGGCGCTGAGCGTGCATCTGGGCATGGTGCATAGCCACGCCGGCGGCAAACCGAGCTGATACGGACTTGATGGGACATCTGGCGGCCTGGATCACGGCCGCGATCTCGGCCGCCGGCTATGGCGGGGTCGCTGCCCTGATGGCGATCGAGAGTGCCTGCATTCCGCTGCCCTCGGAGATCATCATGCCGTTCGCCGGCTACCTCGTCTCCACCGGACGCTTCAGCCTGTGGGCGGTGGCATTGGCGGGGGCCCTCGGCTGCAATATCGGCTCGACGCTGGCCTATTGGGTGGGTGCTGCCGGTGGCAGGCCGCTCATCGAGCGTTACGGGCGCTGGGTGCTTCTCGATGCCGCCGACCTGCGCACGGCGGAGCGCTTCTTTGCGCGGTTCGGCACGCCGGCGGTGCTGATCGCCAGGGTGCTGCCGGTGGTGCGCACCTTCATCGCCTTACCGGCCGGGATCGGGCGGATGCGGCAACTGCCCTTCCAGCTCTACACCTTCGTCGGGTCGCTGGTCTGGTGCTACGCGCTGGCGGCAATCGGCGCGGCGTTGGGTCGGCGCTGGGAGAGCGACCCGCGGCTGCGCGCGGTGATGGGAGAGTTCCATATCGTCGTGGCAGTGGCGCTGGTGGCCGCGGTGGGCTGGTTTGTCTGGCACAAGTGGCGAGGCCAACGTGCCTGAGCGGGAGGCTCCTGGCTCTTGCCGGCAGCCCCGACCATGCCAGGCCGTTCGGGTAGCTTCGAACGGCATAGCATGGACAGCCTCGTAGAGACCGTAGCAACCCTGATGCTTCTTCTCGCAACGGGAAGCATCATCGGGCTGGCCGATCGAAGCCGGTTTGCCATGGCCTGGCTGCTGGTCGCGGCGGCGATTATGGCGTTGCACCAGTTCCTAATCACCTTCGGCTTCGGCCAGCTCCCGAACGTGTTCGTCGGAAGCGTGTGGAACTGGCAAGGCAAGCTGCTTGCCTTGACGGCAACGCTTTGCATCGCGGCTCTCCCGGGGTTCGGGTGGCGGCGCGTCGGACTGACATTGACCCAGGCAGAGGGCAGCCTCAGGCCGGCAACAATCGCCATGGTGGCTTATTGCGCGCTCTTTTCGCTGATCGCCCTGTTCTTTCCAGGCGGTCATACGACATCGGACGAGGTGGCTTTCCAGCTCACGATGCCCGGCCTGGAGGAAGAACCCTTTTATCGCGGGGTCCTTTTCCTGGCTTTGGACCAGGCATTTCGCGGTCGAGTTCGTTTGCTGGGTGCCGACTGAGGTTGGGGTTCTGTCCTATCCTGCGGTCTGTTCGGTCTGGGACACGCGTTCGGCTACGCGCATGGCGGGTTCTCGTTCGACGCCACGACGATGGCCATGACGGCGCTGCCTTCTTTCAATGCCGTCTGGCTCAGGCTCCGCACCAAAAGCCTGCTCTTTCCGGTCCTGCTGCATAATTTCGGAAACTCGGTATTGCTCTTTTAACCGCGGGTCACACTCGCGTCTTCAGATCGAGCAGTTCATTGCACGCTCGGCACCAGCTCCGGCTTGGCTCACTGATTAGGGTCCCGGGCGACTATCGCCACGTTGTTGCAGTTTCTGCTGCAAGAAAGTCATGGACGATCCGTATTCTCGGCGCCGATCGGATCTCCCGGTGCACCGCAAGCCATAAAGGCAGCGGCGCAAGAGCGATTTCGGGAAGAATTCTCGGCAGATCTGGATAAGTAGATACCAATACCGGCGTTCAGCATCTGCACGCGCACGATGTGATCGTCGCTTCGGCGACGCTGTTGCGGATCCCCGCGGCACCGATCAACGAAGCCGTTGAGATGATCGACTACAGCGATGTGCGCGGGCGGCACGCTGCACCCGAAACAGCTGTCGCGACCCTCGTCGGACGCTGGCAGCCGATGTTCATGGTCTGCCTCGGCGTTGCCAGTTGTGCGGCACCGTCAAGCTCAAGGGCGCGCTATCGAGCGTCTACAGGCCTGTCTGACGCGACACTGCTTACGGAAATGTGGATCTCGGATAATGTTGGAGTCGATCACCGGGCTGACCGAAAAAAACGAAGCTGGGCTCACGCAAGCGAAGGGAGATTCAGGCGATGGAGATCAAGCGAGCAGGCAGCCAGCCATCCGGCAAGGGGCCGGCGGACTGGTTCACCGGCACCGTTCGCATTGATCCGCTGAGCAGCCCGCCCGAGCCGGCGCGGGCGGTAGCCGCCCTGGTCACGTTCGAGCCCGGCGCGCGTACGGCTTGGCACACGCATCCGCTTGGACAGATCCTGATCGTGACCGCCGGGTGCGGCTGGGTGCAGAGGGATGGTGGGCCGGTGGAGGAGATCCGCCCCGGCGACGTTGTCTGGTTCGGCCCTCGCGAAAAGCACTGGCACGGCGCCTCTGACACGACGGCGATGAGCCACATTGCTATCCAGGAGAAGCTCAACGGCTCCCCCGCGGACTGGATGGAGCATGTCAGCGACGCGCAATACCGGCGCTGAGTCTGGCGTGTCGCCTCGCGCGGTGTCACGCAGGGGATGCGGCCGCTGGCGCGCAGCGATGTCGGGAACAGCTCCGAGAAGTTGGGATAGGACGCGATCCAGCTTTTGGTGGCCAGCAGGTTGACCACGCAAAGGACCATCAAGGTATGACACCGGTTCCGCTGTATGGTGGACAGGCGTTCGATCATCGGCATGGGGCCTGGTTCCAGGGCTACGCCAGCAGCGTCACCGTCGCGCGCAGGCCGTGCGGCTGGCGATTTGTCAGCACGATGTCGCCGCCATGGCCGCGCACGATGTTGCGGGCGATCGACAAGCCGAGGCCGGTGCCGCCGGTCTCCCGGTTGCGGCTGGTCTCCAGGCGGACGAACGGCTCGAACACGCGATCGAGGTCAGGGTGCTGCAGGCCGTGGCCGTTATCCTCGACCAGCACCGCGACGAAGCGCCCGTCCGGGCTGTCGTTCGGCGGCCGTATCGTCACCTGGGCGTCGCCGCCATAGGCGATGGCATTGCCGACAAGGTTGGACAGCGCCCGCTTGAGCGCCATCGCGCGCGCTCGGATTGGGACGGGTGGTGGGTCCTCGGCAAAGCCGATCTGGCGGGCCATCTCCGGGCGCCCCTCGATCGCCTCGTCGAGAATGGTGCGCATCAGGGCCGCGAGGTCGAGCTGGACCATCGGCTCGCGGTTGGCGCTGTCGCGTCCGAACGCCAGGGTGGCGGACACCATTGCCTCCAGCTCATCGAGGTCGGCGATGAATTTGCGTCGCAGCTCGTCGTCGTCGATGAATTCGGCGCGCAGCTTCAGCCGCGTAATCGGTGTGCGCAGATCGTGCCCGATCGCGGTCAGCAGCAGCGTCCGGTCGGTCACGAAGCGGCGTATCCGGCTCGCCATGGTGTTGAATGCGACCGCCGCGGTGGCGACCTCCAGCGGTCCGTCCTCCGGCAGCGGCGGCGCGTTGACGTCGCGGCCGAGCGCCTCGGCGGCGGCGGCGAGGGTTCGCACCGGCTCCGTCAGGCGGCGCACCGACCACAGCGTCAGCAGCCCGGTGGCGACGATCATCAGGGTGAACGCGATCGGGAAGGTGGGCGAGGCGAGCAGGTTTGGCCGCGACAGACGAAAGGCGACGGTGACCCAGCGCCCCTCGTCGGGCAAATGCAGCGAGACGACATATTTGCGCTCGAACCACTGGCCGCCGATATGCACGTGCGTCGGGCGCATACGCGACGGCAGCGGCACCATCTGCATGGTGACCCGCAGGGTGCGCTGCATATGCGGCGGCACCGGATTGACCACGCCAATGTCGGGGCCTGGTGTCAGGGTAAGGTGAAAGCCCGGAGGCAGTTTCATGCGCGCCGCTTCCGCGTCGCGCTCGTCAGGATCGGTCTCCGCGATCGAGCGATAAATCCCCGCGACCCGGATGCCGGCGGCGCGCTCGATCTCCGTCCGGTCGATGGCGATCCGGTCCATGGCGTGGATGGCAAGCCCGGCCAATTGCACGACCGCAAGACCCGCGAGCAGCACCAGCGCGGTGCGTGCCGCCAGGCTACGCGGCCAGAGACTGCGCGGCCAAAGGTGTCGCCAGATGCGCGGCCTAGACCCGTTCGACATCCGCCGCCAGAACGTAGCCGCCGCCGCGAACGGTCTTGATGACCTGGGCGTTGCGTCCGTCATCCTCGAGCTTGCGACGCAGCCGGCTGATGGCGACGTCGATGGCGCGGTCGAACGGCCCTGCCTGACGACCGCGCAGCAGGTCAAGCAGCATGTCGCGGGTCAGCACCCGGTTCGCGCGGTCGAGAAGGGCGACCAGCAGCTCGTACTCGCCGCCGGTGAGCGGCACCTCGACTGCGTCCGGATTGAGCAGGCGCCGCCGCGTTGTATCCAGCACCCAGCCGGCGAAGCGCAGCACCCGGCTGTCGGTGTCGGCGCTGCGTTCGTCCTGGTCCGCGGTGCGGCGCATGACCGCACGCATGCGGGCCAGCAGCTCGCGCGGATTGAACGGCTTGGGCAGGTAGTCGTCGGCACCGAGCTCAAGGCCGATGATACGGTCGGTCTCGTCGCCCATTGCGGTCAGCATGATGATCGGCACCCGGCCTTGACTACGCAGCCAGCGGGCGATGTCGAGGCCGCTTTCGCCAGGCAGCATCAGGTCGAGCACGACGAGCTGGTAGTGACCCGCACTCCAGGCACGACGCGCCTCGCGCCCGTCCCGGGCCGCGGTCACGCGGAAGCGGTTACGCTCGAGAAAGCGCGCCAGCAGGTCGCGGATTTCGCGGTCGTCATCGACGATCAGGATATGCGGCAAGGTCTCCATGTCTGGACAAATTAGGCCTGTGTGCGCGCCTTGGGCAGGGCGCGTAGCACTCCGTTTCAATACCGATTGTAACAGCCATTATGCTACTCGGCATAGATCATCCTGCGGGTTATGCCGCCATCGACGATGAACTCGGCGCCGGTGACGAAGCGGCTCTCCGGTCCGAGCAGCCAGGCCGCCAGTGCCGCGACGTCGCCGGCGGTGCCGACCCTGCCGGCCGGATGCTGGGCGTGATCCTCGGGGCGGAGCGGCTCGCCGGCGACGTCGATCCAGCCCGGGCTGATGCAGTTGACGCGGATCGCGGGGCCCAGGCTGACGGCCAGCGCGTGGGTGAGGGCCAGCAGCCCGCCCTTGGAGGCGGCATAGCTCTCGGTGTCGGGTTCGGACATATGCGCGCGGGTGGAGGCGATGGTGACTATGGCGCCGCCGGCATCCCCGCTGCCGTCGTTCGCGGCAAGACAGGCGCGGGCGGCGCGCGCCAGCAGGAAGGTCGCGGTCAGATTGGTGGCGACCACCCGGTTCCACTCCTCCGGCGAGAGGTGCTCGATCGGCTTGCGGATCATGATGCCGGCATTGCTGACCAGGGCGTCGAGCCGGTCGCCGCGGGCCGCGATGCGTTCCATGGCCGCCGCCACCCCCGCCGGAGTGGACACATCGCCGACGATTGTCTCAAGCGCTTCCGCGGCGTCGCGCGGCAGGCTGGCGAGGCCGTCCGCGTCGGTGTCGAGGGCGAAGACGCGCCAGCCGTCACTCAGCAGGCGACAGGTGATCGCCCGGCCGATGCCGTGAGCTGCCCCGGTGACGAGTGCGCAACAGGGTGCGGACATGGAGTATGGCGCTCCGATACGAATCGGTGGATCAACGTGGCGACAGCCCGCGCGTTCGGTCAGCGCCGGATGCCTGCTTGCCGCGGCCGCGCGGGGCGCGGAAGATCGCGCCTCCAGGAGGCCGTCATGTCGCCCATGCCCATTTGCCATCGCCACGCGGCGGGGCTGCTTGCACTTCTGTTCGGCCTCCTGCCGGCGACGGGGCTGCGTGCCGCGCCGCCGCCGGCAAAGCCGATCCCGCTGACGCCGGCGGCGACACCGGCGCCAAAGCCGTCGTTGCAATCCGCCAACGCCCCGACTGCTAATGCCCCGACTGCCAGCGCCTCGCCTACCAGTGCCACAGCCGCCAACGCCACCACAACGCCGTCCACCGCCAGTCCCAAGCCGCTGCGGAAGGTGGCGCCCAAACCGGGCCCCGGCCTGAACGATGCCGGCCAGAAGGCGGCGACCCTGCGTACGACCAAGCTCAAGCTGTTCGGCCTGATCGACCGCAGTGTGACCGGCCGCGAGAAACGCGAGATCGGGCATGTCGTCGACGTGCTCGTCGATGCCAAGGGGCAGCCCACGGCACTGGTGGTCGATGTCGGCGGTTTCATGGGGATGGGCAACCGGCGCATCGCCATCGACTGGGAACGCTTCGCATTGTCCGGGCGTAAACCCGGCGATGCATTGCAGATCCCGTTCAGCGATGCGCAGATCAAGGCGGCGCCCGCTTATGACGGGTCACATATGGTGACCGTGGTGCAGGGGTCGGTGGCAGCGGTCGCCGCCAACGCTCCGCCCGCGCAGACGCGGGTCGATCTCGGCGAGGATCTGGGTCCGCTCTCGAACACCACAGCAGCGCCGGCCGACAGCCTGAATCCCGACTGAGATCGCCTGGTGCGTCCTTCCATCCGGATGAACAGCCAGCAGGGTCTGGACTGGCTCAACTTCTTCGTTGCCAACCTGCAGACGGCCTTCGGGCCGTTCATCGCGGTCTATCTGACCGGCGAGCATTGGACGCAGGGCGAGATCGGGCTGGCACTGAGTGCCGGCTCTATCACCGCGATCATCAGCCAGGTGCCGGCGGGTGCGGCGGTCGACGCGCTCACCAACAAGCATCTCGCCGCCTTCATCGCTATCATCGCGGTTATCGCCTCTTGCCTGCTGCTGGTGCTGTTCCCGCAGCGCCTGCCGGTGATGGCTGCCGAGATCCTGCATGGCTTTGCCAGCTGCATGCTCAATCCCGCCATTGCCGCGATCACGCTCGGGGTGGTTGCCGCCCGGATCGCGGAAGGCGGCACCGCCACGGGCGAGCTCGGCCGTCGGATTGGTCGCAATGCCAGCTTCGCCTCGATCGGCAATGCCGTGGCGGCCGGGCTGATGGGGGGCGCGGGTTATCTGGTCTCAGCCAGCGCCACCTTCTTTCTGGGTGCTGTGCTGGCGGTGCCGGGACTGTTCGCCTTGGCTGCGATCAAACGTCCGCCGCCCGGCCTTGCCGATGCCGCCGCCGCCGCCGATCCGGCAGGGGAGGAGCAGGGCACGACCGTGGCCGCTTCGCACAGCGTCCTGGTGCTGCTGCGCGACCGCAGGCTCGCCGCGTTCGCGGTGTGTGCGGCGTTGTTCTTCCTGGCCAACGCCGCGATGCTGCCGCTCGCGGCCGGCGAGATCACCAAGGAATCACCGCAATGGGCGGAGCTGATCATCGCCGCCTGCGTGCTGTTGCCGCAACTCGTGCTCGCCGCGATCTCGCCGCAGGTTGGCAGGCTCGCCGAGACCATCGGCCGTCGTCCGATCATGCTGGTCGGCTTCGCGGCGCTGCCGATTCGCGGCCTGTTGCTCGCCAGCACCAGCAATCCGTGGCTGATCATGGCGTCGCAACTGCTCGACGGGGTCAGCGGCGCCACCTTCCAGGTCATGCTGCCGCTGATCACCGCCGACCTGACCCGCGGGACCGGCCGCTTCAACCTGTGCATGGGCTTCTTCGGACTTGCCGTGGGCATCGGCGCCAGCTTGAGCACGACCCTGGCCGGCTTCGTCGCCGACCGCTCGGTGCCGCTGAGTTTTCTGATGCTGGCTGGGGCAGGGGCGGTCTGCGTGCTGATGGTCTGGCTGCTGTTCGGCGACACCAGCCCGCGGCATCGCAGCCGGAGGGACGCAACCCGAGCCGGTTTGCGCTTTTGGAAGTCGGGCGCCAGTTTGCCCCCCAGTTTGCCCCATTGACGCACAAGAGGAGGATCGCAGCATGGTCGAAGATGTCGCCCCGTCGGAGGTTTGGCAGGCACTTGCCGAAAACCCGGATGCGCAGCTGATCGATGTGCGCACCAATGCGGAATGGACCTATGTCGGCCTGCCGGAGATTTCGGCGCTGGACAAGCGTGTGCTGCTGATCTCCTGGCAGGCTCCGAGCGGCGCCGTCAACCGCGACTTCGTCGAACAGCTCGGCGCGTCAGGTCTGACCGAGGCGCATGCGCTCTACTTCATCTGCCGCAGCGGCGCGCGCAGCCTGGCTGCCGCACAGGCCGCGCGCGAGGCGGGATACCGCGCGGCCTACAATGTCGCCGACGGCTTCGAAGGGCCGCCTGACTCGAAGGGGCACCGTGGCAATGTCGCCGGCTGGAAGGCGAGCGGGCTCGACTGGCGCCAGGGCTGACTTATTCGTCGGCGGCGGGCTCGCTATCGGCGTCGTAGAGCACCTGTAACACGACGCACCAGGAATAGCGTGTGTCGTAGAGCGTGCCATTCTGGTCGGTCAGCAAGCCCGTCGGGCCTGTCGGCACATGCGTCAGGGTCACCGCGTCATCGACATTGCCGCCGATGATGCTGATCTGGTTTGCAGCGGCCGCCACCACCAGCCCGCAATGCGCCGGAAACAGGTCGCGGGTCGGCAGGTTATGAAAGGCAATCACCCGGCTGGAGCCGCGGCCCGCGCAGATCAGGTCGCCCAGACCGGGCGCGGTGCTGGCCGGGTCGCGGGCACGCAGGATCGCCACCTTGCCCGCGGCCGCGGCATTGATGTAGGTCGCGTGGTTGGGTGAATATGGAAATCGCGCGCCGGCACCGCCAACGCGCATTACATACGAAATGAACGCCGCCGACCAGGCGTACTGCCCATCATTGGTAAAATTGAACGGGCGCCCACCTTCACCATGCTTGCCGGTCCAGGCGACCTCGTGCTCGTCGGGGTCTTGGCCAATCCACCAATATTCTCCAATACGCTCCCAAAGACCGGGGAGGCGCTCGGGCTTGACGCTGGCGGATGCGGGGTCGGGCCGCTGCTCCGGGTCGTCGTCATCAACCGGCGCGCCGAACAGCCGCCATTCGCGCATCGCAATCGCGATCGTGTCGGTGCGGTTGAACGGCTCAAAGCCGCCGGTGACGAACGCCGGTACATGCTGATCCAGAGCGGTGGGACCCTGTGCATTGCGATACTGAGCGACCGGTGTGCGCGTGACCGGCGAGGTTCCTGGCGCGCAGCCCGCGAGGAGAGGAAGAGCGAGTAAGGCAAACGCGACCGCCGGACCACGCGATCCGGTCCTGCTCGCCGTCGCCCGCGTCGCCATTCCGCTCAAGAACCGATCCTGCGTTCATGCCTGCCCGCCTTCATGCCACATTGTCATGCAAGATCCGGGAACAACCCTGCAAGCCCCGCCTCATTCGCATTGCAGCAGCCACGCTCGGTGATGAGGCCGGTGACCAGGCGCGCCGGGGTGACGTCGAACGCCGGATTGGCGCTAGCGCTGCCGTCCGGCGTCACCTGCACGGTGGCGAGTGCGCCGTCAGGCAAGCGGCCGGTCATGTGCGTGACTTCCTCGGCGCCGCGCTGTTCGATTTCGATGTCGCGCACGCCGTCGCGCAAGCGCCAATCTATCGTCGTCGAGGGCAGACCGACCCAGAACGGCACAGTGTTGTCATGCGCGGCCAGCGCCTTGAGATAGGTTCCGATCTTGTTGGCGACATCGCCCGTGCGGGTGACGCAATCGGTGCCGACGATCACCAGGTCGACCTGATTGTGCTGCATGAGATGGCCTCCGGCATTGTCGGGAATAATCGTATGCGGCACGCCGTGATGGCCCAGTTCCCACGCGGTCAGTGCCGCACCCTGGTTGCGTGGGCGAGTCTCATCGACCCATACATGCACGGGCAGTGCCTTGTCGTGCGCTGCGTAGATCGGCGCCAGTGCGGTTCCCCAGTCAACGGTCGCCAGCCAGCCGGCGTTGCAATGGGTAAGCACGTTTACGGGTTCGCCTGCGGTCTTGTTTAACGCCGCCTGCTCGATCAGGCGGAGTCCGTGCTGCCCGATTGCCGCATTCTGGGCTGCGTCCTCATCACAGATCCTGGCCGCCTCGTCATAGGCGGTGCGGACGCGCTCGGCCGCCGGCGTATTGCGCAGGCGGGTCAGCATGCGTTCGATCGCCCAGCGCAGATTGACCGCCGTCGGCCGCGTGCGCGCCAGCAATTCCGCATCATGTTCAAGCGCATCGCTGCTGTTGTCGGTGCGCAACGCAAGTGCCAGTCCGTAGGCTGCGACGGCACCGATCAGGGGCGCGCCACGCACCTGCATCGTGCTGATTGCGTGCGCAACCTGGTCGCGCGTGGTCAGCCGGAGAATGTCGAGTGACCAGGGCAGTCTGGCCTGGTCAAAGATCCGTACCGACCAGCCATCCCTCGGATCCACCCAGACGCTGCGGTAGGACGCACCATCGATCTTCATCTCAACGCTCTCCTTGGTGTCAGCCCAGGTATCGCGCTCGCGCGTGCGTGTCAGCCGTAACGCAGCGCGACCCCCGTTCACTCACGATCTTGCGTTTGATCCGCACCGAGCGCACCTATTGTAGCGACTAAAGCAGACCTCATAGGTCTGTTTGGCTCAAAGCTGCACTGATTTAATATGGTAGGGCACCTTCGATGGAGACAGAGCGATACACTCCATGTCGGTTGGTGCACTAGCCGCATCAGCCAAGGCTGCAGGACCGCCATGCTGGTCGCCCGAACCATGCAAGACCTCACACGCGCCCGCGCTGCAACGTGCAACAACGGTGAAACGCTGGCGCTGGTGCCCACCATGGGCGCCTTGCATAAAGGGCATCTTTCGCTGTTGGAAGCGGCGCGCGCGCGGCATGATCGTATTGCCGTGTCGATTTTCATCAACCCGACCCAGTTCAATGATGCCGACGATCTCGCGCGTTATCCAAGAAGCGAAGATGATGATCTGAAGGCCTTGCGGACTGCCGGGTGCGATCTCGTATGGATGCCGACGACCGAGACGATGTATCCCGATGGCGATGCTGTCAGGGTTGCTTTGGATGGTCCCGCGCGCGGATGGGAGGGCGCCCACCGGCCTGGACATTTCAACGGCGTCGCCACAGTCGTCACCAAGCTGTTCAACCAGATCGGGCCGGCATCTGCCTTTTTCGGCGAGAAGGACTGGCAGCAGCTCCAGGTCATACGCAGTGTCGCGGGCGCGCTGTTCCTTCCGCTTACCATCGAGGGTGTCGCCACGGTGCGTGAGGCCGATGGCTTGGCGATGTCATCGCGCAACCGCTTGCTGGCAGCCGAGGACAGGCGACGCGCGCCGGCGCTGTATCAAGGCTTGCTGCGTGCCGACGCCGCCATCGCACAAGGCGATTGCGTGTCGGTGGTCCTCAACACCGCGCGCGAGGATTTGCTTCTGCGAGGGTTTGATGTCGATTACTTGGCCTTAGTCGATGCGACCAGCCTGAGCGCCATCGACGGGCCCACCGGCGGCGCACGTCTCATCGCCGCCGCGCGCCTCGGCGACGTCCGTCTGCTCGACAACATCCCCCTGGCGCCGGCCATCAAAAGTCGCTTTGTCTGATCCACGCCGCTTTGTTGCCGCAATCCGTGCAGGTTCCAGATGAAAATGCGCCGGAACTTTCCTGTAACGGTTGCTTTTGATTGACATAAGCACGGCGACTGCGGAATAGCGTCATAGGCCTGGATGCTTCGTCATACCGATTCGCGGCTGAACCCAAGCGGCAGGTGACCTCGCAATGAGCTCTGTAGATCGCGGCTGGCGCAGTTCCTTTTAAGCCTGACGCGGGTTCGATTTTGATACCATTTCGCCAAATCCGGCAATTCAGGGAAGGATCCTGCCATGAGTAGCGAAGACGATACGATGAATTCTGGACGACGGTCCCGCGCAATGGCGGTCAAGTCGGGCGGCAGGCGCACCGCTGCCTCCCGTACTGTCCGCGCAGGAAAGCCGCTGGCGCGCAAGCCTGCAGCCAAGGCATCTGTAAGCAAGTCACCGACCCTGCGCGCTGGCAAGGCGAGCAAACTCGTCACCACGAGCAAGTCGCCGGCACGGGCGGCATCCAAGGCCAAGCCGGCTCGTCCCGTAAAGCAGCAGACAACACGAGCAAAGGCGGTAGCCGCCCGCACAGCTGCCCCCGCGCGTAAAGCGCCTACTCGCGCCACCATTGTGCGCAAGGCTGCCGGAGCACCTGCTCGCGGCAGGGCGACACTCGCCAAGCCGTCTACCCGCGGCGCGGCACCCGACAAGACGCGTGCGAAGGCTATTGCTGCGACCCCGCGCAGGGCGCCCGCGCAACGCCCAAAGACCACGATAAGGTCGCAGGCCAAAAAGTCGATGGCGCGGACGTCGGCGGCAATGCCTTCGCAAAAGCCTGCGATCGTTCGCAACGGAAGCAAGACGAACGCGGCAGCCGCCACGCGCAAAGCACGTAGCACGCTCAGCAAGGCCACAAAGCCGCAAGCCGCGGTCCGGATGCGCCGCGCGCCGGCATCCTCAGGTCGTCCAAAGCTCGCCGAAACCCTCCAAAAGGCTACATCCAAGCCACGCGGCCGACGCGCCAAGGTTTCTTCGGCTTTTGGCACCTCGACCAACAGCCCTGATCTGCCGCGCGGCCAGGACCCGTCTTCCTTGCAGCAGGATCTCGACGGCGGCGAGTAGACAACGCTGCTGAAGCACAGGTGCAGGCCTGCTACGCTCGTGCACTCAGGGCGAACGAGTGAACTGCGGTGTATCCGGCATAGCCCCCTTTGGCGCCGTAACGATCTGCTTGACCCGTCCGTTGCGCCGCTCTCGCAAGGAGCGCCATGATATGTTGCTGTGCGCGCATCGCGCGCTCCAGCAGGGTCTTGTTTTCTGCCGTCGTAGCGCGAAGCCGTCGCAAGTCCTCCCATATCGTCTGGTCAGACGGCGCGGGCGCCGGGTGCCTCGCCTGGATAAGTTCGAATGAAGCCAGCGCCGCTCGCTTGGCCGCGAGCAGCGATGTGGCTGCCGGCAGGTCGAGCTGTCGCAAAGCCTGATTCTCAAGCTCCAGTATGTCAGTAAGCCGACTCGCGGCGGCTCGAAGCGTGGTCACCGGCGCTTCTCCTGCATCTTCAGCATCTCCTGGTAAATCGGGGGCGCCATACCAAGGCCGCCATGCTTCTCGACCTCCTTGGCCATTTCGGTGACCAACATCGGCTGGAAGCTCTTTTCCCCTGCGCCGCCTCCGAACATGCCTCCAGACGTATCGACCGTGGAAAACATCGGCTGCAGGAGCTGTCCTATCGCCATCGCCTCGAAATCCTGCGCTGCTTTCCACAGCTTTGCAGCCCCTTCCGGCGTGCCGGTAATGGAAGGTGTTGGAATTATATTGGAAGCTGCCGTTACGTCTGTCATCGCACTACCAGGTTGGCTTGCAGCGCCCCCGCAGCCTTGATGGTCTGCAGGATGCTAATCATGTCGCGTGGTCCGACGCCGAGGGAGTTCAGGCCGCTGACCAGATCGCGCAGGTTAGGTCCCTCGGTCAGGATGCCAAGACGCTTGCCTGCTTGAGTGTCGACCTTGATCGAGGTGCGCGGGACGACGGTGGTCTTGCCGTTCGACAAGGGTCCAGGCTGGGAGACCTCGGGGGTCTCCGCGACCTGTATCGTCAGGTTGCCCTGGGCGATGGCCACCGTACTGATACGGACATTGTCGCCCATGACGATGGTCCCGCTTGCCTCGTCCACAACCACGACGGCAGGTGTGTCAGGCACGACGACCAGGTCTTCGACTTGAGCAAGCGTCTTGATGGCATCACGGTTGACGACCGAGAGCGTCACCGTCCTCGGGTCCGAGGCACGTGCCAGGCCCGGACCGAGCGTCTCGTTGATCACCGACGCGATCCGTTCAGCGGTCGTGAGATCGGGATTGCGCAATGACAAATGCAGCTCCGCCTTGCGGCTGAGATCCACCGGGACCTCACGCTCGACGGAGGCTCCGTTGGCGATGCGTGCGCTGGTCGGAATGTTGCGTGTGACCGAGGCAGCCGCCCCGGTTGCCGAGAAGGCGCTGGTCACGAGCTGGCCTTGCGCCACGGCGTAGACCTCGCCGTCCGCCGCCATCAGTGGCGTCACCAGCAGCGTGCCGCCGGAGAGGTCATCCGCGTCTCCGGCCGCGGAAATGGTCACATCGATGCGGCTTCCATTGTGCGCGAAGGGCGGCAGGTCGGCCGTCACCATCACCGCCGCGATGTCCTTGGTCTGAAGCTTGGCTTCCTGATCGCGAATGTTGACGCCAAGCCGCTCCAGCATGCTGATCAGCGATTCCCGGGTAAACAGCGAGTTGTTTAGCTTGTCGCCGGTGCCATGCAGGCCGACCACGAGACCGTAGCCGATCAACTGATTGCTTCTGACCCCCTCCACGTCGGTGATGTCCTTGATCCGCACCTCCTCCGCGTGCGCAGGCAGGGTGGCCCACAGCATCAGCAGTGCGATCATGAGGCGAAGTGGGCGCATGAGGTCCTGTCATGAGCGTGGAGGCGGGCGGTACCCGATCATAGGCACCAATATACGAATAAACTGTCAACGAGAGGAACGACATCGTAATGATATCTGCCGCGACGCGCCTGGTTGGCGTGCTGCAAATCGAGGATTAACGTGACGATCATCGCTGCCTCCGCTGTCACGCCACCGTCGGAGCCTTCCGGCAGCTCCCGTCGTTCCGATGCGACCGGACCCGACTTCAGGGTATCCCTCGAGTCCGGGCTTGCAACGCAGGCGGCTTCGTTCTCGCGTGGTGGTGGCTCCCAGCCGGTCAGTGCCAGCGGCATGCTGGCTCTGCAGGAGGCAACTGGCCGAGGTCTCGCGCACGATGACCGCGACGCTGCCGACCGTGAGGCGCGGCGGCACGGCCAGGACATTTTGGCAGCACTTGCCGACCTGCAACGCGACCTGCTCACGGCGGGCAGCCTGCAAGGGCGCCTGGACCGGTTGGCTGCCCTGTTGGATGACCCGTCGAGCGCGCGGGACCCCGACCTGGCACGGGTGCTCCACGCCATCCGCCTGCGTGCTCAGCTCGAGGTGCTCCGCCTTTCGCGCGATGCCTCCGTGACTGCATTGTGAAGCTCCGCGATACGCTCTTGGCGGCCGCGGTGGCGCTGGCTATAAGCCGCGCAAATTGCCGAAGCGGGCGACCTGCGTCGGGTCTTTGGGATTGATCGGGTGAAAACCGGCGGGGACCTCGTCCTGGCCACAGCATGTCTTAGGATCGGCGATGATGATCACCTTGCCTCCGGACTACCGCCCGTCTGACGACGAGGAGTTCATGAATCCGGTCCAGTCGGAGTATTTCCGGGTCAAGCTGTTGAGGTGGCGGGCGGATCTGCTCAAGGAGGCAGACGGTACCCTGGCCAGTCTATCCGAAGGCGGTATCCATGAGGCCGATATCACCGACCGCGCCACCGTGGAAACGGACCGTGCGCTCGAGCTTCGCACCCGCGACCGGGCGCGCAAGCTGATTGCCAAGATCGGTCTGGCTCTGCTCCGAATCGAGAACGGGAGCTACGGCTTTTGCGAGGAGACCGGCGAGCCGATCGGTCTGAAGCGACTGGAGGCCCGTCCGATTGCCACGCTCTCCATCGAGGCGCAGGAGCGTCACGAACGCATGGAAAAGGTGCATCGGGACGACTGACCGTGCACCGGATCCATCAGAACGGAAGCGCGATATCAAGCAATTGCTGTCCGTAGCGTGGCGTCTGCAGATCCGTGAGCTGGCCCTTGCCGCCATAGGAGATGCGGGCTTCCGCCATGCGGTCGTGGGTGATCGTGTTGTCGCTCGCAATGTCCTGTGGCCGGACGATGCCGCTGACCTGCAGAACCCTGAGTTCGCTATTAACCCGCACTTCTTGGCGCGCCGCAACAACGAAATTCCCGTTCGGCATCACCTGCGTGATGATGCCGGCGAGCCGCAGGGTCACAGCCTCGTTGCGCTTGACCGACCCGGTCCCGACATTGCTGTTGGCACTGTTGGTCGCCAAGGAGTTCGCCCCGGTCACCGCTGCAACGATTTTTTGCTTTATGCCAAAGAGGTTGGGGATGCCCATCGACTCTGATCCCGACCGCGTCGCCGTGGTGTTGTTCTCGAAGTCGGCGTTGTCAGTAATATCGACCAGAACCGTGAGCAGGTCGCCGACCTGAGACGCGCGCTGGTCTCGAAAGAAGGCGCGACTACCCGGCCGCCAAAGGCTTGCGGACTCTGGCGGCGTCGGTTGTGGCGGTGGCATCGGCATGGTCAGAGGTCGGTAATCCCGCGCCAAGGTCGGATCGGAGATTCTTGTTAATGGGGGCGGTCGGCCCACGTTCGAGAGTCTGTCAAGGGCGCCGCAACCGGACAGGAGCAGCCCAGGTACAAGCAGGAGGATCGACAGGGCGTGCACTTGTCTCACTGCATGAAGCCCCTCTGGCCAGATGGCGGGGTCGCCTCCAAACTGTACAGCGGCGGCAGACCTGACCGGGGGGGTGAGACACGTGATGAGCCGCCTTGGGCATCGACCTGTACGACACCGGGCGCGATGACCTGTGCCATCAGGATCGCGCGTGACGTGATGTTGAGAACATGGATGCGCTCACCCAAGCCGCCGGCCTCGATGGCTTCACCCTTTGCTGTGATCGCAAGCCCTGGCCCGTCCAGCCTGAGCAGCACCGTCATGCCTCGCGAGACCAATGTCGGTCGTCCCAAGTCCTTGATGAGAATAGGAACCCCTGGCATCGTCTGGCGCTTGAGAGCGAGCCCAACTGCATTTTCGGCATCCAGCACTGTGCCGTCCCCCACCAGGCGCTTGCGCAAACGTTGAAGCTGCAGGTCCGACCCCGCGACGATGCTGCCAGTCCCCATAATGCGGGTGAATACCGGCACCTCGACCATCTCGATGGCTGTTCCGGCGATGCGCACATGGACCGCGTCCGTCCCCGGCGCCTGCAACAGTAGGCCAGCTACAAAGCGGCCGGTGTTGGTATCGTACTCCATCGTCTCCACCTGCGGAGACGCGGTCATCTCAGCCGGGACCATGATCGGCGCATCACTGCTGAGGTTGACGTCGGGATCGTGCAGCGCCTGCGACTGCCCAAGCGACTTGCGTATCAAGGCGACGACGGCGTCATGGTCCACCACGCGTGCCTTGCGCTCGATGATGACCTGCGCGGGAACCACGCCGGGTTGCCACTCGACACCGAACTGCTCCGCTATGGCCGCGAGTTGCGGCTGTTCGACGGTGATGCGCCCGCCAGCCGCGGGTCCTGGGCCGATCTCGCAATCCTGACCCGGCTCCAAACCTGTAAACAGGTCTGACAAATTGACCGTAGACGAAGTGACGACCCTGATCGTCCTGGGCTGTGCCGCGCCAGCGACTTGCGTTGATGCTGCCAGCCCAAGCGCCAGAGCGACCATGACGCAGGCCATGCGTAGGCCGACCCCCATCATTTCAGGTTGGTCAACGTCTGCATCAGGTTGTCCGCCGTCGTAATCACCTTGCTGTTCATCTCATAGGCGCGCTGCGCCGTGATCAGGTTGGTGATTTCGCTGACAACGTTGACGTTTGAGCCCTCGACGAACCCTTGCATGACGCTTCCGAAGCCGGCCGAACTCGGTACACCTGTCGTCGGAGCGCCCGATGCTGCCGTTTGCAGGAACAGGTTGTCGCCTTGGGCGTCGAGCCCGGCTTCGTTGGGGAACACGGCAAGCTGGAGCTGGCCAACGGTCTGTGGTGTTGCCTGACCCGCAATCGTGGCCTGCACCTGGCCAGAGACATTGATGCTGATGCTCTGCGCGTTTGCAGGCACGGCGATGCCGGGTACGACCGGGTAGCCGTCTGACGAGACGATCGTGCCATCGGCTGCAAGAGCGAAGGTGCCGTCCCTGGTATACGCGATGTCGCCGGACGGCAACGTCACCTGGAAGTAGCCGTTGCCTTGTATGGCCAGGTCCAGCGAATTGCTCGTCTGCTGCAGTGTTCCCTGCTCGCTGATCCGATAGATCGCCGCGGTTTTGACACCAAGTCCGACCTGGGCGCCCGCAGGCACAACCGAACCGTTATCGGAACTATTGGACCCGACGCGCCTGAGGTTCTGATAGATGAGATCCTGGAACTCCGCGCGCCGTCGCTTGAATCCGGTTGTCGTCATGTTAGCTATATTATTCGAAATGACTTCGACATTCGTTTGTTGCGCCTGCATTCCGGTGCTGGCGATGTCAAGTGCGCGCATTCTCTTCTCCTATGACTACAAACGGGAATGCCCAACTAACTTTGCGGCTGCGTCATCTTGTCTATTGTATTCTGCTGGCGGTCAGACTCGCTTTGGACAAACTGCGTCACGAACTGAAACTCGCGTTCCGTCTGCATCATCTGTGTCAGCTCGGAGATCGGCTGAACGTTGCTCTCCTCCACGGCGCCTTCAACCACCTGCGGTCTCGGCGCCTGACGCGTGGCCGCGTCATTGCGATAGAGCTTGCCGCCTTCCGGGGTCATTTTGTTCTGATCGGAGACCTCGACCACCCCGATCTTGCCTATCCTGCCGCTCTCACCGCTGATCGTGCCATCCGCGGCAACCTGGATGCGGCTATCTCCGGCGGGGAGCTGGATCGGGCTGCCGCTCGTATCGAGCAGCGCATTGCCCGACGCATCGGCAATCGTACCATCAGTCAGCAGCCCAAAGCGGCCGGCGCGGGTCAGCCGCGGCCCGTTCGGCGTCATTACGGTAAAGTAGCCGTCGCCGCCAAGGGCCAGGTCAAGCGGGTTTCCCGTGTGCGTCAGCGCTCCCGCGGAATGGTCCCGATATGTCGCGAGGTCCTGGGTAAAAGCCAGCGCTTCACCGCCAGGCGGCGTGTTGACACCCTGCTGTTGGACCATGAAATCGCTGAACAGCACGCGTTGCGCCTGGTAACCAACCGTATTCGCGTTTGCGATATTGTTTGCAATAACATCCATGGTGCGCTGCTGCGCATCCAGCCGCGACAGCGCGATATAGGTGGGGTTCTCCATGTCGCATCCCTTTGAACGTTGATATTCTGCAACATAAAGCCTACCAAAAGGTTACCAATCGAGCTCGATATCGCGTGGCACGGTCACTTGTCCTTAACCTCTTTGTGTCATGGTGAGAGGGCTCGCGTGAGTGCCTTTGATCGAGCGGACCGGGGGGATCCCGCGGGAGTATCATGATGAGCGGACCGGCGGCGAGCCTGGAAGACGATGCGCCCAAGCAGCCAGTGAAGGCACGTGGGAAGCTGAAACTTATCCTGGGTGCGGGCGGTGTTCTCCTCCTGGCGGCGGTCGTGGGGGCGCTTTGGTTTTCCGGGTTGCTGAGCCATGGCCGCGGCGGCGGCGTTGGGCATCAAAAGACAGCTGCAGTTCAAGCAAGACCTGTTCTCGTTGCTGTCCCAGATATTGTAACAAACCTAGATAGCGGCACTCGTCGCTCAGTGTTCATTCGGGTGAAGGCGAAAATCGAAGTCCCTGGAACGGCTGACGCGGCGGTCATAGCAGCGGATATGCCGGCGATTCTCGACGCGTTCCAGACCTACATTCGAAGCATGCGGCCAGAGGAAGTGCACGGTGGGGAGGGTACCTATCGCCTTAAGGAAGGCCTCATGAACAGGATCGACATCATCGCGGCCCCGGTGCAGGTGCTCGACATTCTCTTTTTGGAAATGGTCGTCCAATGAGTGAGACCGAGGAGGATATGGCCGCGGCCTGGGGTGCCACCCTGGACGATGACGATGGGAGTGGCGCCGCCGCCGCGGTGGCGGAACCGATAGAGTCGGCTCGCGTGCTCAATCAGGCAGAGATCGACTCCCTGCTCGGCTTTGAGAATGGCAGTGATGAGGACGCTTCGGCGAGCGGTATCGACCGCATCATCAGTTCGGGCTTGGTATCCTACGAACGCCTGCCGATGCTCGAAATCGTCTTTGACAGGCTTGTGCGGATCATGTCCACGAGCTTGCGAAACTTTACAAGCGATAACGTTGAGGTGTCGATCGATAATGTCGTCTCGTTGCGTTTCGGTGACTATCTCAATTCGGTCCCGCTTCCGGCGATGTTCGCGGTTTTCAAGGCGGACGAGTGGGAGAATTATGGGCTTATGGTCATAGACTCCGCGATGATCTACTCCATCGTGGACGTGCTTCTGGGCGGACGCCGCGGGACGGCGGCAATGCGGATCGAAGGCCGCCCCTATACGACAATCGAGCGTATGCTGGTGGAAAGGCTGATCCGGGTGGTGCTTGCCGACCTATCGGCGAGCTTTGACCCGCTATGTTCGATCAGCTTCCGCTTTGAGCGTCTTGAGGTGAACTCGCGCTTTGCCGCAATCTCGCGCCTCTCGAACGCGGCAGTCCTGGCCAAGCTTCGTATCGACATGGAGGATCGCGGGGGCCGGTTGGACCTGCTGTTGCCGTATGCGACGCTCGAGCCCGTGAGGGAGCTCCTGCTCCAGCAGTTCATGGGTGAGAAGTTCGGGCGTGACTCGATCTGGGAGACCCACCTGGCGGAAGAGCTGTGGAGTACCGAGGTCGATCTTGAAGTCGTTCTTGACGAGCAACCAATGCGGCTGTCTGACATCCTGGCCCTCAAGCCGGGCGATCAGTTTACGCTGCGCCAGGGTCCGGATGCTCCGGTGCAGCTCCGCTGCGGGCAGGTCACCCTCTTCGAGGGGCGTGTTGGAAGGCGCAAGAACCAAATTGCGGTTCGAATCGACCAGGTGCTCGGGCGTCCGCACGGCACTGCTGACATTCAAATGCAACGGCGGGTTTGAGAAAGGTAAAAGCATGAGCGGTATGGAGTCCTGGCTGGAGATCCTGCTGAGCGGGCTCTTGGTGATGACGCTGTTCCATGCCTTGCGGCTGGAGCGCGCCTTGGGAGTCCTGCGGCGCGACCGGGCTGCGTTGGAACAGCTGGTCGCGGGCTTCAATGAAAGCACGCGCCAGGCGGAAGCGGGGATCGAGCGACTTCGTACGGTGGCTGACGGGGCCGGGCGGCAGATCACCCGTCAGGTTGAACAGGCGAAAGCTTTGAAGAACGACCTTTCGTTCCTGACGGAACGCGGTGAGAAGCTGGCCGACCAGCTTGACGACATGATCAGGCAATCGCGGCCCGGACGCGAGCCCGAGGCGCTGCCACAGGCCAATACAGCATGGGCTCGTCCGGCACTCCAGGCGGTCCCTACGGAAGGCCGAGAGGGTGACGGCCGGGTGAGAAGCCAAGCCGAAAAGGAACTGCTGCGCGCACTCAGGATGGCAAGGTGACCAGGGCAATGTCACGTCTTCCGTCGCCACGGATCCTGCCACTGACCATCGCGGTCATGATGTTGCTACTGGCGGCAAGAGCCGCGACGTTTGCAAGCGAAGCCGGTGCGGCACTCGGGTTGACGCCGGCTGCGAGCGCCCAAGCTCACCCTGCGCCCGCGCATCCTGCGTCGGCGGTCTCCTTGCCCATCGTCGTGAGCGGAATTGCCGCCGTCACGCCGGCGTTCCGGCACGATGTCGGGGCGAAGGAGCGCGTCCTGCTTTTGGAGCTCGGCAGGCGGCGCCAGGCTTTGGACGTTCGCGAACATGCACTCGACGCACGCAGTGCGTTACTTGAGGCAACCGAGCTCCGCCTGCAGGCCGAGATCGATCACCTGGCCGCATTGCAGGCACGGATCAATGCGCTCGAGAAATCGAGCAAGGAGCGCCGCGAGGGGGACTGGCAGGGCCTGGTTAAGGTCTACGAGGCAATGAAGCCGGGCGACGCTGCTACCATTTTCAATGTTCTGGACATGCATGTCCTGCTGCAGGTCCTGGACAGAATGAAGGTGAGGAAGGCGGCAGCCGTGCTTGCAGGGATGCAGCCGGAACGCGCACGCCTGGCGACGCAGATGCTCGCCGAGATGCGACAGCGGCGGGATCTTCTGATCCCGGTCGCCTCCAATAACTGACGCGTTCGTACTGTATTTTAGAGGAGCCAGCCCATGACAATGGACAAGTCCATAAATGTTTTGATCGTCGATGATTATAAGACGATGTTGAGAATCATCCGCAATCTGTTGAAGCAGATTGACTTTAACAATGTCGAGGAGGCCACCGACGGGACCGAGGCCCTGTCCAAGCTCAAGACAGGCCATTTCGGTCTTGTCATAAGCGACTGGAACATGCAGCCCATGACCGGCCTTGAGCTTCTCACGGAGGTGCGAAAGGACGCCAAGCTCAAGACGTTGCCGTTCATCATGATTACCGCCGAGAGCAAGATCGAGAACGTTATCGCGGCCAAACAGGCTGGTGTTTCCAATTACATCGTCAAGCCTTTCAATGCCGAGACACTAAAAGACAAGATCGAGAAGGTTCTCTGCCATGCGTGACGCGGAGGCGCTCTCCAAGAGGTTGCAAGAGCTGCGCGGGCGATATCCGCAAGGACAGCCCGACATGGTGACCGACATCGTCATGGCGGTGCTCGGCAGCATGACCGGCGACATAAGCCTTCGAGAGACGGCATTGCTGTATGAGATCGGCACTCTTGGCGAGGCGGTAACGACGGCGCGACAGGAAATTGCGGCGCTGAAGGTGGATGACATTACCGCGAGCTACATCCCCTGCGCCACTGATGAGCTTGATGCGATCGTATCCCATACGGCCGCGGCGACGGAGTCGATCCTGGAGGCGTGCGAAACCCTGGATACCTTGGCCGGAACGCTCAACGGTGATCTCGCCCAGGCGCTTCAGGATGCAACCGTCAAGATCTACGAGTCGTGCAGCTTCCAGGACATTACTGGCCAGCGGATAACCAAGGTGGTCGGTACTCTCAAGACAATCGAACGGACAATTGCACGAATCGTGGAGACGTTCGGCAGGAGCACGATCGAGCGCGAGGAGGTGGCACCCGTCGCAGAAGCGGAAAGCCTATTGAACGGCCCACAGCTTCCGGCGAGTGCGATGGATCAGTCGGACATTGACCGGCTTCTGGCAAGCTTCGACTGACAATCCGGTGGATGGTGCAACTCGATTTCGGGCACTCGTGCTCGTATCGATGGCTGTTCTGACACTCGCCTCGGTTGGGGCGATGGCGCAAGCGTCCGATCGACAGACCAGGGAGATCCAGGACGAACGGGATGCCGGGCTTGCGCTTCTCGATCTTTTCGGCGACGGCATCCTGGCACATCGTGAGGCGGTACTCGCATGGCGTCGCACGCACGATATGAGGGGGCGTGGGAAGCGTCTCCCTCGGCGTGCCCTGGAGGTGGCCAAGGTCACCCAAACCAGGCATTCGGATCCGTCGTCAGCGAAGGCAGTGTCGTCCCTGCCGAGCAAGACAAACTCGGTCCTGCCTGGCCTGCCCACCAGCCTCATTGCCGTCGTGGAAGGGGCCAAGCCGGTGCCGGGGGCGCCCGCGTCGGTGCCCAACAGGCTTGTCGCGGAACCACCTGGCGGTGCAGCCACCCCAGGTGCCGCTCCGGTGTCGCTCGCGGCGATCGTCATTGATGATGGCCAGTCTGCCACGCATGGCCTGTTGTTGCCGTTGGAGACCGACGGTGGCGCGGCCGCCTTCGCAAGCGGCGAGGACGTGCTCGTCGTTCTGGATACGCGACGACCGTTTGATCTTTCCGCGGTGCAGGGCGACCCCCTTGGCGCCGGCTCCACGGTGCAGCTCCTTGCATCGGCGACAATCGTGCGATTTCCCGGGCGTCGACCGAACCAGCTCGGGCTGCGACGGGTCGCTGCGGGCTGGCTGGTTCAGGCGGCGCCGCCGTTGCCTGAGCCTGCGTCGATCAAGCCATCGCCTGACGTGAACGGGCTTAAATTGCCCTTGGCCCATCCCGGACAGAGCGTCGTTGTGCCGAACCCGCTGACCGGAGGCAATCTGCTCGTCGGCACTGTAAGGGACGGTGAGGACGCGATGCGCGAGACACGGCACGGCAGTTCGGCTGTGCTCGACCGGACCATCCTCGGCGTTGTTGTCGAGCCACTTTCTGACCGGCTGGAGCTCCAGCCGACCCCAGGCGGCTTTCTCCTGGCGGGCGTTCCCGCCTCAGCCCTCAACGCAGCAATGGGTGCGGGTCGGGGTGCGGCGGCACTGCGCGTCATGGCTTTGGAGCCGGCGTCCCCAGTCTTGCTGTCTACAAGGTTCACGCAGGCCAGGGCGGACGCCGCCGAAGCACCCGCCGAGGCCCGCTTTGTGCCGCGGCTTCGTGCCGCTGAGGATGCGCTGGCGCTGGGCGATGGGCAGGACGCCGCGACGATCATCAAGGTTGCCAGAGCCGACGACCCTCGGCAGGCGAATGCATTGCGGCCGCGCCTGGTCGCGAGTGCCGCCGCAGCGCTCGACGGCAAATCGGATCCATCCGGACTTCTCGACGATCCAACGATTGCCCCGCTCGGAGAGCCCGGGCTCTGGCGGGCGGTGAGGCTTGCTCGCGAAAGTCCGACCTCGTCGGAGGCGGCGCGTCTGTTCGCGGCCAACCTGCCACTGCTCGAAGCCTATCCATTACCGCTGCGCACCATCCTTCTCCCGCTTGCCGCCGAAACACTTGTGCGTGCCGGCACGGATACTCAGGCAGGGCTGGTCGGACACCTCCCGGATGACGTGTCGCTGAGCTTTGCCCGCGCGCTGCTGAGCGCCCGACAGGGGCATCCGAAGGTGGCTTTGGCCGCGTTGGACCGGCTGGGAGCATCCTCCGACTGGGTGGTGGGCGACAAGGCAGCCGAGGCGGCCTCGACAATACGCGAAAAGCAGCCAAAAGCCGACCTGAAGGCGCTCGCGGACGCACTTGACGCGCGTTTGCTCGATGCCCGAATTGGCGGCCATGAGGCCGAGAGCCGGTTGCATCTGGCTGACCTGCGTATGCAAGCCGGGCAATGGGAAAAGGCGCTGGACCTGCTGCGGGAGACCGCAAGACTCTATCCGGCGACCCAAGCCGAAGCGCGCCGCAGAGTAGGTGAGGTGCTCAAGCGGCTCAGCGCGGTATCTCCGGCCGCAGCGGAAGGGCAGGCACTCGATCAGGCGGCGATGATTGAAGCCAATGCCGACATGCTGCCCGGCGGTTCGGAGGGCACGCGTGTTTCTCTGTTTCTTGCATCCAGGCTCGAGACTCTGGACCTGCCGGAGCGGGCGTCACCGATCGTGCGCAACATGATGAACGCCGCAGCACCCGGTCCAGACCGGGCCGAGCTTGGGCTGAAATTGGCGGGGCTGGACTATCAGCAGAATAATCTGCCGGCGGTGCTTGCCGCACTCGAGGCCTCCGACATGCCGGGCTTGCCGGCGCCGATTGCGCACGCCCGCGCGATCATGATGGCACGTGCTCTTGCCGCGGAGGGGAACATCAAGCAGGCGCTCTCTGTGCTGCAACCGATTGACGGCGAGCCAGCCCTTGATCTGAGGGCCGGCTTTCTGGCCCGGACACAGGATTGGGCGGGATCGACCGACTGTCTGCTGGAATTGGCGCGGCGGCGCCTGCCGTCGACAGGCAAGCTTTCGCCCTCGGATCAGGATCTGCTGCTCAGGCTAGCTTCCGCTGCCTCGCGGACGAACGATCCGGCGCGGCTGAAACTTGTACGCGGGCTCGGTGATGGCAGGGTTGCGGATGCCGGGAAGGCGGCACTGTTCAAGCTGCTGACTTCGGATCCGGGCGCAGACGGGGCGAACCCCGGAGCAGGTGCCGCGGAGATGATGGCGCTCCGACATGCCTCGGGCATACTCGATTCCGTCGCCCGGTAACATCGCCAGCATCGTCCAGAAGCCGCTGGCGGGAGGGGCCTGCCGCCGAGAAAGTCCTTGCATCGTGGTGCCTCAGGACCTAATTCAGCCCCCCTTGGCCCTAGGGGGCGTTTACGCCCAACAGGCCGTCTGCTGGTTCAGGGGTACGTGATGAACGCACTTGCTCAACTGGGGATGGTCTCGGATTCTCCGAGCAATAACCAGATTTCGCTCGCACCTTCCTCGGAGGAGGTGGCTTGCAAGGATTATTTTGTCGAGAAGGACGGGGTCAGGTTTGCCGGAACCCATCTTCTGGTGGATCTTTGGGACGCCCGCAATCTGACCGATCCCTCGAGAATTGATCGTGCGCTTTGCGAGGCCGCACTGGCTGCCGGGGCGACGATCCTACACAGCCATTTTCACCATTTTTCCCCGAATGGCGGCGTCTCCGGGGTCGTTGTGCTTGCGGAAAGTCACATCTCGATCCATACGTGGCCCGAGCGTGATTTTGCCGCGATCGACATTTTCATGTGCGGCGCGTGCGATCCGCATTTGTCCGTCCCGGTGCTGCAACTGACGTTCCAGGCTGGCCGTGTGGTGTTGGATGAGCGCCGCCGCGGGACGGATCAGGGCAGGTGACGAGCCGGCCGTGGTTTGACGAAACCCTCTATGAAGGGTGGGGCCAACGCTTTCGCATTGTGCGCGAGCTCGCAACCCTGAAGAGCGACTTTCAGGACATTGCCATCTTTGAGAGCCAGACGCATGGCCGCGTTCTGGCACTCGACGGCGTGGTGCAGATCACCGAGCGTGACGAGTTCGTCTATCAGGAGATGATCGCGCACGTTCCCCTGCTTGCGCACGGGGCAGCCAAAAGCGTGTTGATCATCGGCGCCGGCGATGGCGCCGTGCTGCGACGGGTGCTGCAGCATACTGGAGTGCGCAGGGCGGTCATGGTGGAGATCGACGGCGAGGTCATTCGCTTGGCCAGGGAGTTCCTGCCTTCGCTCGCCGGCGACGCTTGGGATGACCCGCGTGCGGAGGTGATCGTGGGCGACGGGATCGATTACGTGGCCTCCGCGGCGGCAGATGCATTTGACGTCATCATCGTCGACAGCACGGACCCGATCGGCGTTGGCGAAGTGCTTTTTTCGGATGATTTCTACGCGCAGAGCGCGCGGGTCCTGACCGCCAACGGGCTGATCGTCAATCAGTGCGGCGTTCCGTTCATGCAGGCGGACGAGTTACGCCAGACCAGCCTTCGACGTGCGAAGTCCTTTCCCCACGTGTCGGCCTATGTCGCGGCGGTGCCGACCTATGTCGGCGGTTTCATGACGCTTGGTGTGGCGGCAAAGGGTCAGGGGCTGGCGGACGCGGACGTCGAACTCATCCGCGCGCGCGCTACCGCTTCAAGCATTCTCGGCAAAACGCAGTACTGGACACCGGAAATCCATGTCGGATCGTTCAACCTGCCGCCCTATATCGCGGCCCATCTTCCCGGTTGACGGTATCGCCTATCAATCGGCGGCCTCGCCGGTCTCCTGCTCGTCGGGAGAGACCATCAGGGCGTTTGCTACGACGCCAGACTGTTCGCGGATCCGCTTTTCGATTGCCGCCACCATCTCCGGGTGCTCGCGCAGGAACTGCTTGGAGTTCTCACGTCCCTGGCCGATCCGCTGGCTGTCGTAGCTGAACCAGGCGCCTGACTTCTCGACAATACTGGCCTTCACGCCGAGATCGATCAGTTCGCCCATCTTGCTGACGCCCTCGCCATACATGATGTCGAACTCGACCTGCCTGAACGGCGGCGCCATCTTGTTCTTGACGACCTTGATCCGGGTCTGATTGCCGACGACCTCGTCACGCTCCTTGATCTGGCCGATGCGTCGGATGTCCAGGCGGATCGAGGCGTAGAATTTCAGGGCATTGCCCCCGGTCGTGGTCTCGGGGCTGCCGAACATGACGCCGATCTTGGACCTGATCTGGTTGAGGAAGATCAGCATCGTGTTGGATCGCGACACGGAACCGGTCAGCTTGCGCAAGGCCTGGCTCATCAGGCGCGCATGCAGCCCGACATGGCTGTCGCCCATTTCGCCATCGAGTTCGGCGCGCGGCACCAGGGCAGCGACGCTGTCCACCACCAGGACGTCCACGGCACCGGACCGAACCAGGGTGTCGGCGATCTCCAGGGCCTGCTCGCCGGCATCCGGTTGGCTGATCAGCAGGTTGTCGACGTCGACACCGAGCTTGCGGGCGTAGCCCGGATCAAGCGCATGCTCGGCGTCGATGAAGGCGCAGGTGCCGCCGCGCTTTTGCGCCTCGGCGATGGCATGCAGCGCCATGGTCGTCTTGCCCGAGCTTTCCGGCCCGTAGACCTCAATGATCCGGCCACGCGGCAAGCCGCCAATGCCGAGCGCGATGTCGAGCCCCAGCGAGCCGCTGGAGATGACCTCCGCGACTTCGCTCGGTCGCTGTCCCATGCGCATGATCGAGCCCTTGCCGAAGGCCCGTTCGATCTGGCTGAGGGCGCCTTCGAGCGCCTTCGACTTGTCCATAAGCGTTCTCCAGTCGTGATAGCCAGACTCTGCCAGGTGCCAGGATCTGCCACATGAGAGTGTCACATGGCAGCCTTGGCTTCGAGTCATTAACGGAAACCAAGAAAGCGTTCGCATTTGTTCTACAGGAACAGAACATGATCGCACAAGCCCCGAGGACGCCCTATCGTACGGGCGGGCCGCCTGGCGGCGGTCGGCGGAGACGCCAGACATAGGCGATGATCCCGGCAACCACCTGGAAGTGTTCGCGCGGCACCTCGGAGTCGAGCGGCAGCGTATAGAGCGCACGCGCCAGCGGCGGATTGGAGACCAGCGGCACCTTGTTGTCCTGTGCCACCTCGCGGATACGGGCGGCCAACTCGTCCATGCCTTTGGCGACGATTCGGGGGGCCGCCTTGCTGCCGCCCTCGTAGGCGAGGGCCACTGCATAGTGCGTGGGGTTGGTGATCACCACGGTCGCTTTCGGCACCGCCGCCATCATGCGCCGTGCCGCGCGTTGGCGGCGCAATTGTCTCAGCCGGCCCTTGACCTGCGGGTCACCCTCGCTCTCGCGATGCTCGTCGCGCAGCTCCTGCCGGCTCATACGCAGCTCCGCGTAGTGCTTGTAGCGCACCCAGACGACGTCGAGCAGGGCGATCCCAGCCTGCACGGCAAGCACCAGCAGGGCGGCTTTCAAGGTCAAGGCAAGCATCTGGCTGGCAAGTGCTGCCGGCCGCCAAGCCACGGCGCGTGGCAGCGTGATCAGCAGGCCGCCAAATACATGCCAGAGGACGAACCCGAACGCCGCCAGCTTGGCCAGCGACTTCAGCCCTTCGACAAGGGTCTCGCCGCCGAACAGCCGCTTAATGCCGCGTCCCGGATTGAGCCGGCCCGGCTTTGGCATCAACGATCCCAGGTGCAGCAGGAAGCCGGTCTGCAGCAAACCCACCGCGATGGCGCCCACAGAGGCGGCCAGCAGTACCGGGGCCGCCAAGGCGGGACAGAACCCCATTGCCGTCCGCCACGCCGCGATCGCGCCACCGCCGGAGACGTCGATCCGACCGACATTCTCCATCAGGCCCTGCATGCGCGCGGCGAACAGGGCCGCCTGCGACGGCAGCACGATCATCAGCGCAAGCACGCCGAAACCGAGCCCGCATAGCGACTGCAACTCACGCGAGACCGCGACCCGACCGTCCTCGCGTGCTTTGGAGAGCGCCTTCGCGGACGGGGCTTCTGTCCGGTCGTCCTTGTCCGCCTGGGCCATGCTTGCGCTAGAGGCTGGGCAAAGTGGGGAAGCTGGACTGCATCGCCTGCATCCAGGCCGACAGGATTGGTTCGATCAGCAAGGCGACCAGCAGCAGCCCGCCAAGCACCTGGCCGGGAAGCGACAGGCTGTAGACCTGCAGGCTGGGCACCAGCCTGGCCAGCAAACCGAGCATCGCCTGCCAGATGATGTCGGCAAGGACGAGCGGTGCTGCCAGGCGCAGCGCCAGGGCGAAGCATTCCTCGGTTGCCGCCGCGACGCTCTGCGCCGCATCGGCCGCGGAGAACAGGGTGCCTGGCGGGAACAACCGGTAGCTGCCGGCGAGTGCGCCGATCGGCAAGGCGTAGAGGCCCGACGACAGCACCAGCACGGGTGCCGCCAGCGCCAGCACCCGGCTGACGCCGGTTGTCTGCGAGCCGAGTGCAGGGTCCGGCTGCAATACGCTGGAAAGGCCGATCATGGTCGAAATGATCTGCCCCGCTATTGGCAGGGACAGCGCCATCAGCCGCGCCAGCCATCCGAGCAGCAGGCCGCATCCGAGTTCCGCGCCGACGAGCGCGAACGCGCGCAAGCCGGGGCCGTCGGCTGGGGGCATCAGCGATGCGACGGCGGGGTAGATCAGCACGGTGATGCCGGCGGCGAGGCCAACGCGCAGCACCACCGGCACCTCGGTTTCGCCAAAGCCCGGCAACACCATCACCGCGCCACTGACGCGACAGAGCACAAGCAGGACGCCGAAAGCCAGATCCGGCAGGTGCGCCAGCAGCGCCTGGTCTGCCGGTGTCACTGGCCGCCTAAGGCGATCATACGGTCGAAGAGGGTGAGGGTATAGTCGGAGAGCGTCGCATACATGAAGGGGCCGGCCAGCATCAGCGCCGCACCAAGTGCCAGCACCTTCGGCACGAAGGCGAGTGTGGTCTCGTTGATCTGGGTGATCGCCTGGAGCAGCGAAATCAGCAGCCCGACAATCATGGCGGTGAGCAGCGCCGGCGCGCCGAGCTTGAGCGACACCATGAACAGGCTGCGCAGGACATTCGCGACATCGGCTTCCTGCATCGACAGGTCCTCCAGCTCAGATCGACATCTTCATGACGTCCTGGTAGGCCTGAACGACCTTGTCGCGTATTGCCACCGTCGACTGCAAAGCGAGCTGGGCGCGCGACACCGCCATCACCACGTCGGTGATGTTGCCGTCGCCGGCGATTCCGTGCGCGGTCTGCACGTCCGCCGCGTGGCCGGTCTGGACGACATTGTCGAGCGCACGATGCAAGGTCGAGCCGAACCCCGACCCGTCAGCGCCGGATATGGGATCGGCAAGGTCGTCGACGCCGGTGGCGCTTGCGCCCTGCACCTTCCCATAGGCACTGGCGGCACCGGCCGGCGTCATTGCGAGCGGCGCACTCATTTCAGCAGATCGATCGTGCGTGTCAGCATCGAGCGCGTGGCCTGCATGACGTTCAGGTTGGCGCTATAGGAACGTTCCGCTTCACGCATGTCCATCAACTCCACGAAGCTGTTGACATTGGGCATCTTGACGTAGCCCTGGGCGTTCGCCGCGGGGTGGGAGGGATCGTATTTCAGCGTGAAGGGGGTCATGTCCTCGCCGATCCGCTCCACTGATACGGTCGGCGTGCCGACGGCGGGATCGAGCGTTTCGTTGAAGGTTACGGTCTTGCGGCGGTATGGATCAGCACCCGGCGTGGCACCGGTGGTGTCCTGATTGGCCAGGTTCTCGGCGATGACACGCAGTCGGGTGGTCTGCGCCTCCATGCCCGATGAGGAGATGTCCAGCGCGCTCGAGATATCCATCGCTTAGCCCTTGCCCAAAGCGGTCTCGAACATCGACATGTATTTGCCGTAGAGGTTGGTCACCAGGCGCTGCTGGTTGTCGGTATCGGCGACCAGGGTCATTTCTTTTTCGACGGAGACCGCGTTGCCGTCCGGCGCGCGGCTGTCGCTTTGCTCGAGGATCGTGCCGGCGGTCGGCTCGGATCCGGCGATATCCATCGGGTTCGTCAGCACCGGTGCGACGGTCATGGCGGAGAGGGTCGCCGAGAACGGCTGTTCGTCGCGAGGTTGATAGTTCGGCGTATCGGCATTGGCGATGTTGCGGGCCAGCACACCCTGGCGGTCCTGCAGCCAGGTCAGCTTGCTTTGTGCGAGCCCGAAAATATCGGTCGACGCAGCGTCCATCTCGATGCCCCTCCCAGTACGGAGCACGCAGCTTGAGGCAAACCTCTTTACGAAAGGTTAATCGCGCTCAGGGTCGGTCCTCTTAATTCGTTATCGAAATGTTAGCGGTGGTATGTCATAAGCCCGTTATGACCAGATCGCAGGCGGGCACTCCAGAGATCGAAGCGTCAGTGGATGGCATGATCCGGACGATGCGCGTCGCGCGTGCGTTGATGCTTGGCGGTCGGACAGTCTGCCTGGACGGGCTTGACACCCAGGTCGAGGCGCTTTGCGCCAGATGCCTCGAGGCGGGGCCAGACGACAAGGCACGGCTGCGCGCGCGTCTGCTGACGCTGCGGGCCGAACTGGACGCCACCATACCGCTGATCGAGCCCTCCGCGGGGGAGGTGGGGTGCGTATCCACGACATCCTGACGGTCGGAGCGGCTCTCGGCGGCGTGATTGGCATGATCCTGCTCGCGCGCTTCGGCTCGGGATTCGCGGGCCGCCTCACCGGGCGCAGGCGCGCGGACGGTGTGCTGTCGCTCGATGCGTCGCTGTCGCTTGATCCGAAGCGCCGGCTCTGCCTGGTCGGCGTCCGCGGCCAGCAGGTGTTGCTCCTGACCGGCGGGTCCTCGGACGTGCTGCTCGGCTGGCTGCCGCCCGCTGCCAAGGCGAGCGCGGAGGAGCAGGACGGATGAGAGGGGCCCGCCTGCTGTCGCCCATCCTGCTGCCGTCCATGCTGTTGCTGCCCTTGCTGTTGGTTCTCGTGCTGCTGCCGGCCGGGGCCCATGCGCAATCCATCAGCATCGATCTCGGTCATGCCGGGAGCACCGGCGCCACCGGCCGGCTGGTTCAGCTTACCGCGCTGATTACCTTGCTGTCGCTGGCGCCGAGCCTGCTGGTGATGGTGACCGCCTTTACCCGCATCGTCATCGTGCTGTCGCTGCTGCGCGGTGCGTTGGGCGCGCAAGGGACGCCGCCTAACACGGTGATCATCGGCCTGGCATTGTTCCTGACCTTTTTCGTCATGCAGCCTGTGTTGCAACAATCCTGGGATCACGGGGTCTCGCCGCTGCTCGCCGGCAGCGTGAGCGAGATGGACGGGCTGCGCGGCGCGGCGGAGCCGTTCCGACATTTCATGCTGCAGAATGTCAGGCCGCCGGATCTCAGCCTATTCCTCGACATCGCCAAGCTGCCGGCTCCGCACACGGCCGCCGACACGCCCTGGCGGGCGCTGGTCCCGGCGTTCATGGTCGGCGAGCTGCGACGCGGCTTCGAGATGGGCTTCCTGCTCTACATGCCGTTTCTGGTGATCGATATCGTTGTGTCGAGCGTGCTGATGGGCCTGGGCATGATGATGCTGCCGCCGAGTGCCGTCTCGCTGCCCTTCAAGCTGATCTTTTTCGTGCTGATCGATGGCTGGCACATGATCGCGGGCAGCCTTGTGCAGAGCTTCGCGCCTTAACCTGCCTTGTCCGGTGCGGCGGAGAGTGCCAAAGAAGGCGCGACCGGCGCGAGTCGGCAGGATCCATCGCGGGACGAAGTCATGGCAAAGATCAAGGTGAAGGAACCGGTCGTCGAGATCGACGGCGACGAGATGACGCGGATCATCTGGAGCTTCATCAGAGAGAAGCTCATCGTGCCTTATTTGGATATCGATCTGAAATACTATGATCTCGGGATCGAGCACCGTGATGCGACCGACGATCAGGTGACGCTTGATGCCGCGCACGCGATCAAGACTTACGGTGTCGGCGTGAAATGCGCGACGATTACGCCGGATGAAGCCCGGGTTGGGGAGTTCAAGCTGAAGAAGATGTGGCGCTCGCCGAACGGCACCATACGCAATGTGCTCGACGGCACCATCTTCCGCGAACCGATCATCTGCGCGAACGTGCCGCGCCTGGTGCCGCACTGGACCCAGCCGATCGTCATAGGCCGGCACGCCTACGGCGACATCTACCGTGCCACGGAGACCAAGATCCCGGGCCCCGGAACCGTCACACTCACCTACACGCCCGCCGACGGCGGTGCGCCGATGGAACTTGAGGTGCACGACTTCACCGGCCCCGGCGTCGTGCTCGCGACCCATAACACCAAGGCCTCGATCGAGGGCTTCGCGCATGCCTGCTTTAGCTACGGCCGCGACCGCAAACTGCCGGTGTATCTGTCCACCAAGAACACCATCCTCAAGGCCTATGACGGCATGTTCAAGGATGTGTTCCAGGCGGTGTTCGATGCCGAGTTCAAGGACGATTTCGGGCGGCTGGGGCTGACCTACGAGCACCGGCTGATCGACGACATGGTGGCGGCGGCGCTGAAATGGTCCGGCGGCTATCTCTGGGCCTGCAAGAACTATGACGGCGACGTGCAGAGCGACATCGTAGCACAGGGCTTCGGCAGCCTGGGCCTGATGACCTCGGTGTTGCTGGCGCCGGACGGCAACACGGTCGAAGCCGAGGCGGCGCACGGTACGGTCACGCGGCACTTTCGCGAACACCAGAAGGGCCGGCAGACCAGCACCAATCCGATCGCCTCCATCTTCGCCTGGACACGTGGCCTCATCTACCGCGGCCGCTTTGATGACACGCCCGATGTGACGCAGTTCGCCGAGACTCTGGAGCGGGTGTGCGTTCAAACCGTGGAGTCTGGCCTGATGACCAAGGATCTCGCGCTGCTGGTCGGACCCGAGCAGAGCTGGCTCAATACGGAGGCGTTCCTCGGCAAGATCGACGAGAACCTGCGGGTCGCTATACCGCACGGGTAGGGTGTTATTGCGGGACCACGGAGGCGGTGCCGCGATCCTGCGCCTTGATTTGGCGCAGCGCCTCCTCCCAATAGGCATCGTTGCGACCGTGCGGTCGGCCATCCTTCTCCCAGAGTTCGTAGGCGCGTAGCCGCACACGCTCGTCGTAAAGTTTTGCTTCCTCGCTCATTGTCGTTTGTCCTGGCCCGGATAGGGAGAACGGCCCGAAAGCCTTGGCGTTGCCTGGCAGGTCATGCCTCTTGTCGATAAGGCGACAGGGTTGCGAGCTGTTCCATCTCGACGAGACGGGCGCTGCGTTCCTCCTCCAGATAATTGGCCACCGCGTCCCGCAGACCGGGATGGGCAATCCAATGCGCCGAATAGGTCGGCCGCGGCAGGTAGCCGCGCTGGATCTTGTGCTCGCCCTGCGCGCCCGCCTCGACCCGACGCAGACCGTGTTCGATCGCGAACTCGATGGCGCGGTAGTAGCAGAGCTCGAAATGCAGGAACGGCCAGTCGCCGACGCAGCCCCAGTTGCGTCCGTAGAGCGTCTCTGCGCCGAGCAGGTTTAGCGCGCCTGCGACCGGACGTCCGTCATGCTCGGCGAGCATCAGCACGACTCGGTCGCCAAGCCGTTGCGAGAGCAGCGGAAAGAAGCGCTCGCTCAGATAGGCGCTGCCCCATTTACGGTCCACCGTCGCCAGGTAGAAGCGGTGGAATGCCTTCCAGTGCGCCGCCGTAATCGCGGTTCCGCGTAGGGTGCGATAGGTCAGGCCGCACGCATTGGCGTCGCGCCGCTCCCGCCGCACGCTCTTGCGCTTGCGCGAACTCAATCCGGCGAGAAAATCCTCGAAGCAACTATAGCCTGCGTTCTCCCAGTGGAACTGCGTGCCAAGGCGCTGCAGCCAGCCGGCGGCCCCGAGTTCCTCGTATTCCTCGGCCTCGCAGAAGGTCACGTGCACCGATGACAGGCGCAGCTCCGAACAGCTCTGGCTCAGCCCTGCCGCCAGCGCGCGCCGGATTGCCGGGCGCCGCTCGGCGGGGAGGTCGGCGCGCAACAGCAGCCGCGGCCCGGAGACCGGGCTGAACGGGGATGCGACCTGCAGCTTGGGATAGTAGCGTCCGCCGGCACGCTCGAAGGCGGCTGCCCAGCCATGATCGAAGACGTATTCGCCGTAGCTGTGCGACTTGGCATACATCGGGGCTGCCGCCAGCAGCCGGGCGCCCTCGTTCAACGTTGCATGCCGCGGCATCCAGCCGGTGCGCGGGCCGGCCGAGCCGCTATCCTCGACGGCGGAGAGGAAGGCGTGACTGACGAACGGGTTGTCGTCGCCGGCGCACAAATCCCATGCAGCCGGGTCGATCTCCCTGATGGCGGCATGGAGGGTGAGCGCGAGCGCCGGTTGCGTCATGCGTCCGATATGGCGCAACAGAAAAGCCGCACAACGGTGCAGACGCGCCTCATGCGATCTCGAACAGGCCTTCGACCTCCACCGGGGCATCCAGCGGCAGCGACGGCACCCCGATCGTCGAGCGGGCATGCCGGCCGCTCTCGCCGAACACGGCGGCCATAAGGTCGGAGGCGCCGTTCATCACGGTTGCGTGTTGCGTGAAGTCGGCGGTGCAGGCGATGAAGCCGCCAAGCCGCACGACCCGCACCACGCCGTCCAGTGATCCCAAGGTCGCCTTGATCTGCGCCAGCAGGTTGATCGCGCAGGCCCGCGCCGCCGCCGCACCCTGCTCGATGCCGACGCCGCCGCCGAGCTTGCCGGTGGCGCTCAGACGCCCTTCGACGAGCGGCAACTGGCCGGAGACCACCAGCAGCGTGCCGGTGCGCACGGCGGCGACGTAGTTGGCGACGGGGGCCGCGGCCGTGGGCAGCGTCACCCCGAGGTCCGCCAGCTTCTGCTCGCGTAACGACGCCATCTCAGCCGACCAGCCGCAAGCCATGGCGCCGCCGCACCCCGACATTGGCGGCTAGCGGCAGATCGAGCGGCAGCAGCGCGTCGCCCGATGGGCTGTCCTCGGCCTCGACCGGCGGGCCGTCAGGCAGGCTGCGTCCGAGATAGGCCTGTGCCAGGGTGCGAAAGGCGTAGTCCAGCAACGAGGTGGCGCTGTTGACCGCGGCGTCGCCCTCGACAGCGCCGTGCGGACCGAAGCGGCTATAGGCGAACGCCTCGACATAGGCTGCGAGCGGCACACCGTGCTGCAGGCCGAGGCTGACCGCCTGGCTGAAGGCGTCCATCAGCCCGCGCTGTGCCGAGCCTTCGCGGACCGCGGCGATCGCGAGTTCGCCCAGGCTGCCGTCCTCGTATTCGCCGGTGCGCACGAACAGCCGATGACCGCCGACGACGGCCTTCTGGGTAAAGCCGCCATGTCGTGCCGGCAGCTCGCGCCGGGTTGGCACCGCGTGCGGCGCGGCGGCCGGGGCTGTCTGCGACGGCGCGCAATCGACAAACGGACCGACGGCACGCTGCATCGCCTGCATCGCGCTGGCTCCGGCGGCGCGCAGCACGCTGGTGCCGGCGAGGCTGGCCGCGAACGCCGCCTCCGGGCCGATGCCGCGCGCCGCCAGACGGGAGCGCGTGCTGCCCGCCAAGCGGCCATCATGGGTCAGCGGCGAGAACACCGGCGCCATGCCCGAGGCCTCGAACCCGAGCAAGGCGTCGACCGGTCCTGGCGCGGAGAACCCGGTCTCGATGACGAGCGGGGCGAGGAACAGGTCGGGTGCCTGCGCGCGAGCCGCTTGCCAGGCGGCGCCGGCTTGTTCGGCCAGCCCGGTCACGACGCAGTGCCGTGGCGGTGCCGCGCCGGCAGCACGGGAGACGACGGCGCCCGGATGGAGTGTCGCCATGGCCAGCGCCGATAGGCAGGCGGCGACGTCGCGGCCAGCGTCGGAGTCGTAGTCGAGGCCAAGGCCCGCAAGGCCGGCATCGAGATTGCCGAGCAGCAGCCGCGCCGACCGGCTGCCGAGCAGACGCAGGGTCTCTGCGATTGTGTCCAGGGCGGCGACGAAGGACACCAGATCGAAGCCCGCGCCCGGCTCGGCGAACGATGCGAGGTTGAGCACAAAGCACGCCGCCTCCGTCGCGGCGCCGCGCCAGACCGTCTCTCCGGGGCAGGCCGCGCGCCGCAGCAGCAGCGCGATCAGGCGTTGTTCAAGACCGGGGCGCTGTTGCAGATCGGGGCTGGCGGCCGCGAGCGGCGCGATCCAGCGGGCGGCCAGCACCGGCAATGCAACCACGCCAGTTCCGGGCGCCAGATGGGCAAGAGCCGCGGCGGCTGCGTCGTCCCAGCCGACCGGCAGGGTGACGGCTCGCCGCATACCGCCGCCATCGTCGAACGCGTCCGTATCGGTGAGCACCGTGCGCATCCGCACCCCGTTCCATAGATGGTGCAGTTTCATCGAGTGACCTCCGGCCGGAGACCTTATGCTACGCGGCGCTCGGCGCGATCCCAAGACATATCCTGGTGTCCGTTGGCTATCCCAGCCACAGCATGTTGTGGATATCCGGGATAACTCGGCGCGGATGGACCGGACCCCGGGCTTTGCGTATATCTCGCCCCATGACCACCATCGGAACCCGCCTGTTCACCCTGCTAAGGGGCCGGCTGATCGGCAAGGACGCCGACGGCCGCGCCTATTATCAGGAGCGGCGGCGCACCCAGGCCGGCCCACGTCGGGTGCGGCGCTGGGTGATCTACCGTCCTGGCGAGGATGCCTCGTCGGTGCCGGCGGAATGGTGGAACTGGCTGCACTACGCCGACGACGCACCGCTGCCGCCGAGTGCGCGCAAGCCCTGGCAATTGCCATTCCAGCCGAACCGCACCGGCGATCCCGCCGGCTATCGTCCACCTGGAAGCGACTATCTCGGCGGCCATCGACGCGCCGGCCGCGGCGACTACGAATCGTGGACACCCGACGCTTGAGTGTGGCGCGCCGGCATGACCCGATCGAACTCGCCGCCGGCCTTGTGGTGCTGGCACTCCTGGCCGGGCTGATCGTCGCCGCCATCATCGGCAATGGCCGCAAGAGCGAGAGCGGCTATCAGTTGACCGCGCGGTTCGGCCATGTCGACGGCCTCGATGTCGGCTCGGACGTGCGCATGGCCGGCGTCAATGTCGGCCAGGTGGTCAAGGAGACGGTCAACCCCAAGGACTTCCAGGCGGTGGTGACGATGACCATCCGCCCCGACATCAAGCTGCCGACCGACAGCTCGGTCGTCGTCACCTCTGACAGCCTGCTCGGCGGCAAGTACCTCTCGCTCTCGCCCGGCGGCGCGAGTAGTATGCTGGCACCCGGCAGCCGCATCACCCAGACCCAGGGCTCGATCAGCCTGGAGCAACTGCTCAGCAAGTTCATCTTCAGCGTCACCAACTCGGCGTCCAAGCAGGACCAGAACGGGGGTCTTGCGCCGCAATGATCCCGATACCATGATCTGGCCGATGCCCGACGGTACGCCGGTCTCCTGCCGCGAAAAGCTGCGCGTGCTGGCCGAGAACCATGCCGAACTGGAGGGCGTATTGCGCGACGCCTTCGAGGACGCGGTCCTGATCGGCGTCGACGAGACCGCAATGCGACGAATCCTGATCGACATGGTCGAGCGCATGCCAAGCCCGAAGCCAGGTCGGTGAAGGCGGCGTTGGTCCTCGCCTGCTGTCTGCTTGCGCGTGCCGCGGGTGCCGTGGAGCCTGTAGCACCCCCGGCGATATATCCGCCTGACACCTGGCAGGGCAGGGCTGACGCCGTCATGCGGGTGCAGGACCGGCTGGACGCCCATATCGAGACCCTGACCATTCCGGCGGGCGGGAGTGCAAGCTTCAAGAGCCTGACGATTGCCGTGCAGGGTTGCCTGCAGCACCCCCCGGGCCTGCCATCGGACAACGCGGCGCGGCTGACCGTCACCGACCGGCACGCCGCCGCGTCGGGTTACGACGGTTGGATGTTCACCGCCGAGCCGTTCGTCGGCGTGTTCCAGAGTCCAGTCTATGGCGTGCACCTGGTCTCCTGCGCCGGCGCCGAGGTGGCCCCGGCCGCGCCGCCGCTGCCGCCGCCCGTTGCGCCCCCCGCGATGCCGCCCGCAGCACTGGGTCCGCTGCCGCCGACGAATGACTGAGTCCGGAACCGTGGCGCCGTGGCGAGGTTGAGGACCGCATGAGCTGGATTGTGCCGAACGCCGACGAGGCCGCCTTCCTGCTGGATTTCGATGGCACGTTGGTCGATATCGCCGCCGCCCCGGAGCTGGTCGAGGTGGCACCCGGTCTGGTTGACACATTGCTGGCGCTGCGGGCTCGGGTGGGCGACGCGCTGGCATTGGTCAGCGGCCGGCCGATTGCCGAGCTCGACCATTTCCTGCCCGACGTCGCCTATGCCGTCGCCGGTGAGCACGGCACTGCTTTGCGCCATGCGCCGGGTGCTGCGGTCGAGCATGCCGATCTGCCGGCGGTGCCGAGTGCCTGGGCCAGGCGCGCCGAACAGCTCGCTCAAGCTTATCCCGGCGTTCGGATCGAGACCAAGGCGGCCGGCCTGGTGCTGCACTACCGCGCCGCCCCCGACGCTGGCGAGACACTCAGGCAGGAGGCCGAGGCGATGGTCGCGGAGGCTGGCAAGGGCTTTCATGTGCAGGCCTCGAAGCTGGCCTGGGAGATACGCCCCAAGGGCATCGACAAGGGCAGCGCGGTCCGGTTGCTGATGGCGCGTCCGCCCTTCGTCGGCCGCAAGCCGGTGTTCGTGGGCGACGACGTCACCGACGAGGACGGCATCCGTGCCGCGGTGGCGCTGGGCGGTGTCGGCTACAGGATCCCCGCGGACTTCGAACAGCCTGCCGCCGTGCGCGCCTGGCTCGGGCAGCTCGCGCGCGGTGAGGCAGGCGCATGGGCCGCTTAGTTGTTGTCTCCAACCGGGTGCCGTCGCCGCGCGAGCGCAGCCATCCGGCGGGCGGCCTAACGGTCGGGCTGAAGGACGCGATACGCGGCCAGCCCAGCCTCTGGTTCGGCTGGTCCGGCCAGATCGCCGGGCGCGCCAGCGGCGACCCGACCCCGAAGCGCAGCAGCCAGGCTGGCGTCAGCTACGCCACCATCGATCTCACCGCCGCCCAGCATCGCGGCTTCTACCAGGGCTTTTCCAACCGCATCCTCTGGCCGCTGTTCCACTACCGTATGGGTCTGGTAGAGTACAGCCGCGACGATCTGGACACCTATCTCGAGGTGAACGAGCTGTTCGCGCGCTGCCTGGTGCCGCTGCTGCAGCCGGACGACGTGATCTGGGTGCAGGACTATCATCTGATCCCGCTCGGCGCCGCCCTGCGCAAGCTCGGCGTGACCCAGCGGATCGGCTTCTTCCTGCATACGCCGTTCCCGCCGCTGGCTCTGTTCGGGGCACTCCCGGGGGCCGCGCACTTGATCCAGGCGATGGCCGCCTACGAGCTGGTCGGCATGCAGACCGAGGAGGATAGGGCGCATCTGCAGCAATCCCTGGACGCGAACGACGTCAAGGCCGCGGTCATCGCCTGTGCGATCGGCATCGACCCGGTGGAATTCCGCAGCCAGGCGGTCGCCGCCAGCAACGGCCCGGAGGTGGTTCGGCTGCGCGAGAGCATGGCCGATCGGGCGCTGATCCTTGGTGTCGACCGGCTGGACTACTCAAAGGGCCTGCCGCAGCGGCTAATGGGCTTCGAGCGCCTGCTGAAGCGCTTTCCCGAGCATCGCCAGCGTGTGACCTTCCTGCAGGTCGCCCCCGTCTCACGCGGCGACGTCGCCGAATACCGTGCCTTGCGTCGCCGGCTCGACGAACTGGCCGGCCGCATCAACGGCGAATGGGCGGAGTTCGACTGGATGCCAATCCGCTACATCACGCGCGCCATTCCGCGCGACACCATCGCGGGTTTCCTGCGCTTCGCCCGGATCGCCCTGGTGACGCCGCTGCGCGACGGCATGAACCTGGTGGCCAAGGAATATGTCGCCGCCCAGGACTCCGCCGATCCGGGCGTGCTGGTGTTGTCGCAGTTCGCCGGCGCCGGCCCGGAGTTCCCCGAGGCGATACAGGTCAATCCGCACGATCCGGACGAGATTGCCGAAGGGCTGCACCAAGCGCTGTCGATGCCGGAGGCCGAACGGCGGACCCGCTGGCACGCGCTCGATGCGGCCGTGCACAAGGTCACGGCGGCGAGCTGGGCGCGGGATTTCCTCGCGGCACTGGAGCGCGAACCGCTGCATGGAGCCTAGAGCGGCGCGGCGCGCGGGCGCGCTTGCGGCGCTGTTCGGCGCCGTCGCCTTCGCGGTCGCCTGGGCTGCCCAGCACGCGCTGTCGCTGGCGCCGTGCGCCCTATGCCTGCTCGAGCGATGGCCATACCGGGCGCTGATCCTGTTCGGCGTACTCGCGGCAATCTCGCCGCCGACGATCGCGCGGGTCCTGCTTGTCCCTATCGCGCTCGCCTTTGTCGCCGCGATCGGGCTGTCTTTCACCCATGTCGGTGTCGAGCAGGGCTGGTGGCCGGATCCCTGGCCAGCCTGCATGGCGCCGCGTCTGGCCCATGGCAGCATCGCTGAACGGCTTGCGGCGATGCCGCCGCGTCCGGTCAAGCCATGCGACTCGCCCACCCGGCTGTTCAACTTCCTGCCGGTCTCGATGACCTCGCTTGATCTGATCTACGCGCTGCTCACCTGCATAATGACCATGCTGTCAGCGCGTTCCAGGAGAGCCAGATGAGTGCCACCAGCCAGCCCGGCGAGCCGGACCGCCAGACACGCCTGGCCCGGATGATCCGGGTCGATCATGCCGGCGAGTATGGCGCCGAGCGCATCTATGCCGGCCAACTCGCCGTGCTGGGGCGGGGCGACAAGGCAGAATTGCTGCGACACATGAAGGACCAGGAGACCCACCATAAGGCAGTGTTCTCCGACCTGATCGTCCGTCGCCGGATACGGCCGACGGCGCTGTTGCCGCTCTGGCATGTCGCCGGGTTCGCGCTCGGCGCGGTCACCGCAGCCATCGGCCCAAGGGCCGCGATGGCCTGCACGGTGGCGGTCGAGGAGGCGATCGACGAGCATTATGCGACTCAGGCCGCCTCTCTCGACGAGAGCGAGCCGGAGTTGCGCCAGACCATCGAGACGTTCCGCCTGGAGGAGCTCGAGCACCGGGATATCGGCCTCGCCAATGAGGCGGAACTGGCCCCTGCCTACCGCATGATGGCGCGGATCATCAAAACCGGCTGCCGCGCCGCCATTGCGGTTAGCGAGATCGTCTGACGGTTGCCGGGGTTAAAGCCGGCGCCGCCCGCGGCCGAAGAACAGGCTGATGACGAACAGGACCAGAAAGACAAAGAACAAGATTTTTGCGATGCCGGCGAAGGTCGCGGCAAAGCCGCCGAAGCCTAGGACGGCGCAGACCAGGGCGACAACCAGGAAGATCAGGGTCCAGTGCAGCAGTTCCATGAAAGCTAACTCCCTTGAAAAAACGAACAGGTTCTAAGGACTAGTCCTTAGCGGGGTCCAGGGGCAGAGCCCCTGGCGGCGTGCCAAAAGAAACGCCACCGAACCATCATGGTTTCGCCGGTCCGAAATGACGCAGCGTGACCGTCACCTGTCCGCCGGCCTCGCCGCCCCCTTGGCCAATCGTCAAGGCGCAGCGCGCGAACGCGGGCGGCCCGAAGCGCAGCGACGGATCGCGGGAGAAGCCGAGATCCTCTTCCGGCATGCCGAAGAAATTGCGCTTGAGCTTGCCGGAGCCATACAGGTCCTGGAATACGGCGACGGCATATTGCCCGGGTGCGATGCCGCGGATTGTGACATCCATCGTGCCTTGATGCGCGGCAACGACGGCATGGTAGGCGCAGTGGCTGGACAGGAACTCGCTCTTGCGGCAGACGCCGACGCGGATCGTGCCGCGGTCGGTGCGAACACCCTGGATGGTGACCTCCAGGGTTGCGGCCCATGCGCCAGCGGGCAGCAGCACCAAGCCCATCAGCAGGAGCGCCGCGCCTCTCATTGCATCGGGTAGGCACGGCCGCGCCAAGTGGCGGGCCGGCCGCGCGCGGCTCGGACCAGCGCGTTCCATTGCAACACCAGCATCAGCAGCACGCCGAACGGGCTGAACAGCACGCCGCGTGCATCCTGGCGGAACTGCCACGCGAGCAGCACCCGCAAACCCAGGCTCAAGACGCAGGCAAACAAGGCCGGCACGCTCGGCGTCAAGACCGCGAGCGCGAACGGCAGCACATGGCCGCCAGCCAGCAGCACGGTCCAGACCGGCAGCGCCCGCATGGTCGCCATGCCTTCGGTGGCGTTCTTGCCCAGGCCTTCCCAGACCTCCGCGAAGCAGGTGTACATCCGGCACTCGGCGAAGCGGGTCGCATCGAACAAAGCGGTGGCAAAGCCGGCGCGTCGAAAGGCGCGCGGCAGCTTCAGCCCGTCATGCATCGAGGCGCGTATGCTGGCGTGGCCGCCGGCGGTGCGGTAGGCGTCGGCGCGGGCGATGAACAGCTGGCCGCAGCCGGCGGCAAAGCCGGTGATACGCGGGTCGCGGTCGAGGCGCTGCGGCAGATAGCCGAGCAGCAGCAGATGGATCAGCGGCAGCAGCAGCCACTCCGACCAGGTGCGGGTGATCTGCCTGGGAAAGCCGCTGGCGAGGCCGAGATGCGGCCGTGCCGTCATCAAGTGCGCCATGCGCGAGAGCGCGTCCGGGGCCAGCACGACGTCGGCATCGACGAACACCAGCAGCGCATGGCGTGCGTGGCCGGCGAGCGTGGCGCAGGCGTGCTGCTTGCCGGACCAGCCGGGTGGCAGCCCCGGTGCGGTGAGCACGCGCAGGCGCGGATCGCCGATCGCGGCCAGGATGGCCGGGGTCGCGTCGGTCGAGTGATCGTCCAGCACCAGCAGCTCGATGTCGCAGCCTTGCGTCGTCAGCACCGCGCGCACGGCGCGGCCGATATGCGCCTCCTCGTTGCGTGCCGGGATCAGCACCGATATTGCCGGCCGCTGGCGGGAGAGAGGCGGCGTGCGCAACAGCCCGAGATTGCTCAGTGCAAGCAGCATCGGCAGCAGCGCCAGGCCGAAGGCGATCCAGCCGAGCAGGACCGCGGTGGTCACGCCTCTTCCTCGTGCGCTGGCGAAAAGTGGCGTCCGCGCAACAACGCGGCCAGGCGGCGGGTGGTGTCGTAGATCATCGAGCTTCCGACCGTGCCGGAGAGCAGCGTTTGAAATCGCTGCTTTTCGCGGCTCGCCGAGTCCGCGGCGAGCGCGTCCATCTCGCGCGCGAGGACTGTCTGCAGGCGCTGCGTCCATTCCGCCGGACGGATCGCGGCGTCGGCGGCGATCGGGTTGCCGAAACGGACCAGCAGCTCGGGCCGGCTTTCGTTCCAGAACACGTATTCCACCGCGAGCGGCAGCAGCACCGCGTCGGGGATCGAGCGCGCGAGATGGGCGACACCGGGACGTAGCCGAACCGGACGGACGCGCGGGTCGGTGAAATTGCCTTCCGCCGTGACCCAGATCATGGCGCCGGGTTCCGCCAGCACCGCGCGGGCGATTTCAAGGAAGCGCCGTGCGCCCGCGGCGGTGTTCTTCTCGATGCCGAAGGCGCCGAGCCGGCGGAAGAAGCCGTAACGTCGCAGCGCATCCGATTCCATCGGGCCATAGCCCGGACGGCCTCGGAACAGCGTATCCCCGAGGATGATGAAGACCGCCGGATCCCACCAGGACGGGTGGTTGGCGAACACGATCACCGGCTGTCCGCGCGGCACGACGGGAAGCTGGCCCGACAGCCGGATTGCATGGAAGCCACGGCGGACACGCAGCCGCAAATAGTATGCGAACAGTCGGAACAGGATCGGCGATCGAAGCGCTGCCGGGGTCTCTCGCCGCGCCGCCATCGTGTCAGGCGAGCCTGGCGGCCACGTTGGACTTCACGTCCGTATCCAGGCTGTCGGCGGCGATCCAGCCCGACATCATCACCATCGGCATGCCGGGTCCGGGATGGGCGGCGCCGCCGGCGAGATACAGGCCCTCGACCTCGCGCGAGCGGTTGCCCGGCTTGAAGGCGCCCATGAAGCGTCCGTGGCTGGCCAATCCGTAGATTGCGCCGTCCAGCACGCGATAGCGCTCGTGGATGTCGGCGGGCGTGAGAACCCGTTCGGTGCAGATACGAGATTCGATGTCGGTCAACCCCGCTGTGCGCGCCAGCTTATCGAGAATAATTCTTCGATATGACGGCAGCATGGCCTGCCAATCATGATGCGGCCGCAGATAGGGGGCGTGCACCAGGATGTAGAGCGCCTCGCCGCCAGGTGGGGCCACGCCGGGTTCGGTGACGCTGGGCGCTGCGACATAGCAGGTCGGGTCGGGTGCCGGTTCGCCCTTGTGATAGATGGCGTCGAACTCCTCCTCGGCGTCGCGCGAGAAGACGAAATTGTGGTGGGCGAGCTGCGGATAGGCGCGATCGAGGCCGAGATAGAGCACGACGCCGGAGCAGGCCGGCTCGCGCTTCTTGCCGCGGGCGAAGCGCCGTGCCGCCTCGCCGCTGACCAGCTCGCGATAGGTGCGCACGCTGTCCATGTTGGAGACCACCGCCGACAGCGCGATCCGCTCGCCGGCCTCGGTCACCACGCCGCACGCCCTGCCGCCGTCGCGACCGGTCGGCGCGCGTTCGATCCGCGCGATCCCGGTCTCGGTGCGGACCTGCACGCCGAGCCGCTCGGCCAGTGCGACCAGCGATTCCGGCACGGCGCGGGTGCCACCGATCGGATACCAGACGCCCTCCTGGGTCTGCATGTGCGCGATGCTGCTGAGCACCGCCGGCGCCAGATAGGGCGAGGAGCCGACATACTGGACGAAATGATCGAGCATCTGCGCCACGCGCGCATCCGGCACGCGCTTGCGTATCTGGTGGGCGACGGTGCTGCCCATGCGCAGGCTGGCGACGTCGCGCAGGGTGGCGAGATCCATGTTCTTGCGGAAGTCCAGGGTGTCGCCGATATCCTCGACCGAGCGCCAGAAGAAGAACTTGCGGCTGACCTCGTGCAGCTTTTCGCTCATCGCCAGAAAGGCGGCGTAGCCGGCTTCGGATTGCGGCGAGTACTCGCGCAGCCGGCGCGCCATCGCGACTGAATCCTGGTCGAGATCCAGCACGCTGTTGTCCTCGAAGAAGCAGCGCCATTGCGGGTCGATGCGTCGCAGATCGAGCGATGCGTCCATGCGTTCGCCGGCTTCGGCGAAGATACGCGCCAGCACCGAGGGCACCGTCAGGATGGTCGGGCCCATGTCGAAGCGCCAGCCGGAATCCCGGTGCTGCGCCGCCTTGCCGCCGAGCCAGGGGTTCTTCTCGAACAGCACGACCCGGTGGCCGCGCGCGGCCAGGGTGCAGGCGGCGGCGAGGCCGCCGAGGCCGCTGCCGATGACGCCCACAGGCAGCGTGCCCGCGATCGAGCCGTCCATTACGACGCCCTCTCGGCAAAGGCCGGGGTGGCCGCAGGCTGCTCGGACCAGTGCATTTCGGTGCTCACGGAACTCAGCCCGAGATCGCGGGCCAACAGGCGCGCGCTGATCCGCGCCCCCTCGAAGATCACCGGCAAGCCGCTGCCCGGATGGGTGCCGCCGCCGACGAGATACATGCCGTCGATATCCTCGAAGCGGTTATGCGGCCGGAAATTGAGCATCTGCGGCAGCGAGTGCGCGAGGTTGAAAACCGCACCACGATGCACGTCGAGGTCGGCCTCCCACTCGTCGGGAGTCATGATCTTCTCGAACACGATGCGGCTCTCGATATCGTGCAGGCCGGCCTGGGCGAGACGCGCCAGCGCCACGGCGCGGTAGCGGGCGCGCTCGGCCGGGGTCCAGCCGACGCCGCCTTCGCGCAGGTGGCCGACCGGCACCAGCACATAGAGCGTCGAGTAGCCCTGCGGCGCCAGCGAGGAATCCGTGCAAGAGGCGTTCTGCATATAGAAGGAGGGCGATTTCGGTGGGGCGGTGCCGGCGTTGATCTCAGCGAAGTTCTGCTTGTAGTCCTTCGAGAGAAAAATCGTGTGGTGCGCGGTCTCCGGCAGCTCGCCCTTGATGCCGAGATACAGCATGAAGGTGGAGCAGGAGAGCCGCTTGCGGGCGATCTTGCGGTCGGTCCAGCGCCGGCGCATGCGGTCCGGCACAAGCTTTCCCATGCTGCGCAGGAAGTCGGCGTTGAGCACCACCGCGTCGGCCTTCTGGGTGCCGGCATCGGTGCGCAGCCCGGTGACCCGGCGGCCCTCGAACAGCAGTTCGCGCACCGGCTCGCCCATCCGGAACCGCACGCCAAGGCTGCGTGCGGCGCGCTCCATCGCGCGCATCACCGCGACGGTGCCGCCGCGCGGATGGAAGATGCCGAACTCGTATTCCATGAAGGCGAGGATGGTGAACAGGCTGGGGCAGCGATACGGCGACATGCCGAGATATTTGCTCTGGAAGGAGAAGCCGAGCCGGATACGCGGGTCGCTGAAGAAGCGCTTGAGGTCGTTCTCGACAGAGCGTCCGGGACGCAGCAGTGGGAGCGCGCGCAGCATGTCCGGCCTGAGCAGGTCGCGCCAGCTCTCGAACGGCCGTTCCAGTACGGGTCGGAACGCGTCGAGCTTGGCGCGATTGTCGGCGAGGAAGCGCGGGATGGCCGCCGCGTCGCTCGGCGAGATCATTGCCACCGAGCGTTGCAGGGCAGCGATGTCGCTGGTCGCGGTCAGACGTTCGCCGCCTTCGAACAGCAGTTCGTAATGCGTGCCCAGCCGCATCAGCTCGACACTGTTCTCGAGGCTGCAGCCGCATTCGGCGAAGATGTCCGAGAGGATCCTCGGATAGAGGAAGAAGGTGGGGCCGATATCGAATTGGAAGCGCCCCGCCGCGTGCGCCACGGTCATGCCGCCGGAGCGGCCGCCGACTGATCCGTGGCGTTCGTAGACGGTCACGTCGGCGCCGGCATGGGCTAGCAGCATCGCGCTCGCGAGGCCACCGGGTCCGGCTCCGACGACCAGGACAGCCCGGCTCAATGCGTGGCCCGTGCCATCGTGGCGTACAAAAGGGGAGACGGAGTATCTGGCGGCATCATCTGGCTCCTGAAGTGACATGCTTTTCCGGCAGCCGGAAGATGTGATGTTTTGTGGCGGCCGTGGAACCCGCCCCTGAAAACACGATTTTGCGTCCCTTGCATCCGCCCGGGCCGCGTCCCAAGACTGACAACATGAATAATCCGGACGAGTTTCGCTCGGTCTACCGGCACGGCTACGCGCGGGTCACTGCCTGCACGCTACCGGTGCGTCTGGCCGACCCGATGGCCAATGCCGAGGCGACTTTGGCGCTGGCAAGGGCCTGCGGCGAGGCGGGGGCGGTGCTGGCGGTGTTCCCCGAGCTCGGCATCTCCGGCTACAGCATCGAGGATCTGCGCCAGCAGGACGCCCTGCTCGATGCCGTCGAGGAGGCGCTGGCGCGCCTGCGCGCGGCGTCCGAGGACCTGCTGCCGCTGCTTCTCGTGGGCGCGCCGCTGCGCCACGATAACGCAGTGTTCAACTGCGCGGTGGCGATCCATCGCGGCCGAATCCTCGGCGTGGTGCCGAAATCCTACCTGCCGAACTATCGCGAGTTCTACGAGGCACGGCAGTTCGCAGCCGGACTCGGGCGCATCGGCGAGACCATCACCCTGGCCGGCGCGCTGGTTGCGTTCGGCACCGACCTGTTGTTCGAAGCGGGCGACGTCGCCGGTATGGTCGTGCATGCCGAGATCTGCGAGGATATCTGGGTCCCGTTGCCGCCGAGTTCGGCCGCGGTGCTCGCCGGTGCCACGGTCGTCGCCAACCTGTCGGCCAGCAACATCACCATCGGCAAGGCCGAGACCCGGCGTCTGCTCTGCCAGGCGCAATCCGCCCGCGGCCTGTGCGCCTATCTCTATGCCGCCGCCGGCGAGGGCGAATCCACCACCGACGTGGCCTGGGACGGCCAGGTCTCGATCTTTGAGGCCGGCGCCCTGCTCGCCGAGACAGAGCGCTTCCCGCGCGGGCCGACCCATGCCATCGCCGATATCGACCTCGATCTGCTGCGCCAGGAGCGCGCTCGCATGGGCAGCTTCGCCGACGGGCGCACGGCCAGCGGCACCTGGCGCCGGATCCGCTTCACCGCCGCCCCGCCGGCCGGCGATATCGGCTTCAAGCGGCCGATCGAGCGGTTCCCGTTCGTGCCGTCCGATCCGGCGCGCCTGAACCAGGACTGCTTTGAGGCCTACAACATCCAGGTCAGCGCGCTCGAGCAGCGGCTGCGCGCCACCGGCGCCGAGCGGGTGGTGATCGGGATTTCCGGCGGCCTCGATTCGACCCAGGCGCTGATCGTGGCGGCGCGCGCGATGGACCGGCTCGGTCTGCCGCGCACCAACATCCTCGCTTTCACCATGCCCGGCTTCGCCACGAGCGACACCACCCGCGCCAACGCGACGGCGCTGATGGACGCACTCGGTGTGACCGCCTCGGTGCTCGATATCCGCCCCACCGCGCGGCTGATGCTGGGCGAGATTGGCCACCCTTACGCGCGCGGCGAGGCGGTCCATGATGTGACGTTCGAGAACGTCCAGGCCGGCCTGCGCACCGACTATCTGTTCCGCCTGGCGGGTCAGGCCGGCGGCCTGGTGCTCGGCACCGGCGACCTGTCCGAACTCGCCCTCGGCTGGTGCACCTACGGCGTCGGCGACCAGATGTCGCACTACAACGTCAATGCCGGCGTGCCGAAGACGCTGATCCAGCATCTGATCCGCTGGGTGATCGCAAGCGCGCAGTTCGCACCCGCGGTGCTGGACACGCTCGGGCTGATCCTGGGCACCGAAATCTCGCCCGAGCTGGTGCCCGCCGGCCCCGACGCGGCACCACAGAGCACGCAGGCCATCATTGGGCCCTACGCGCTACAGGACTTCAACCTGTTCTACACGCTGCGCTACGGCTTCCGTCCCTCGAAGATTGCCTTCCTGGCGCTGCGGGCCTGGGGCGACACCCACACGCTCGACGACATCCGGCACTGGCTGGCGCTGTTCCTGCGTCGCTATTTCGGCTTCGCCCAGTTCAAGCGCTCGGCCATGCCGAACGGCCCAAAACTCAGCTCGGGCGGCGCGCTGTCGCCGCGCGGCGACTGGCGGGCGCCCTCGGACGGCAACGCCCAAGTCTGGCTCGACGAGCTGGCGCGCAACGTTCCGGGCTGAACGGGACTTTGAGGCGCACAAGGCTGTTCAACAGCATCATGCATGAGGACCGAGATAGCCTGCGCGGCTTGGGCCAGTGATTTTGGCCCAGTGACTTTGGTCGAGTGACTTGGGCCAGGTGACTGTCTGGCGCTGGGCCGACGACGGCTTTCGGCTCCGCTACGACCCGGCGGACGCGGGTCGCACCGTCGAGGTCGTGGCTGCTGGCGCTTTACCGGCGGATGACCGCGCGGCATGGTTCTGGCATCGTTTGATCGATTGAGTTCAGGCGCCTGGCTTACTGAAAAACAGGGTGTCAGCGGCGTAGGAGATCCAGACCTCGCGGTGCGCCAGCCAGTCGGTGCCGAGCAGCATGTCAAAGCGGCTGTCGAGTGGGGCGACGGTCAGCACCGGGTTGCTTTCGACCGCATGCCCAACGGTGAAGTTCGCGAAGCGGTGCCAGTGATAGAACTGCGGCGCGAGGCCGACGCCGCTGCTGATCCCGCCAGGCTCGGTGGCGAGTGTGGCAGCATTCACGCCGACGCGCCGCGCCGTTGCATCCGAGACGACACGCGAGCGGGCCCCGGTGTCGAGCAGGGCACTCACCTTTTCGCCGTCTAGCGTGACCGTGAGCGACAGACGGTCGCCGTGGGCCACAAGTGGCGCGCTGTCCGCGGTGCCGAGCCAGGCCGGTGGCGTGCAGCCGGGCGTGATCCGCCAAAGCGCGATTCGGCCCCGCGGGACGTCGATGTCGAGGTCGAAATGCGAGAGCACGTCACCGCCGAGAAAGCCTCCGACGGGCGGGGTGAGGCGTGGGGCTGCGGGCAGTGTCGCGATCGGCATCGCGATGTCGCCGAGGACCAATGGGCCCAGGGTAAGCCGGGCGGCTTGCGCCACCGCCACGCGCTGCGCCGAGCCGCCGGTCCCCTGCACGGCAACCTTGGTTCCTGGGTCGATGCGCAATCCGAGGACTTGCACGGCGTTTGGCGTGATCAGGCCGGCGTTCGAGCCGGTGTCGAGCATCAGCCGCACCGGCGTGCCGGCGATCGACGCGCGCACCGACAGGAACCCGCCATCGTCGCGCAGCGGCAGGCTGGCGACGCGTTGGCAGCTTTCCGCCCGGGCTGGCGGTGCCGCGATCAGGCAGGCGACCAGCGCCGCGAGCCGCAAGGCCGTCGGTGACGGCGTCGTCGCGGCTTACCCGAAGGCACTCAGCCCGGTCTGCGCGCGGCCGAGGATCAAAGCGTGCACGTCGTGGGTGCCCTCATAGGTGTTCACCGCCTCGAGGTTCATGACGTGCCGGATCACACCGTACTCGTCGGAGATGCCGTTGCCGCCATGCATGTCGCGGCTGAGGCGGGCGATATCGAGCGCCTTGCCGCAATTGTTGCGCTTGAGCAGGGAGATCATCTCCGGTGCGGCGCGGCCCTGCTCCATCAGGCGGCCGAGACGCAGGGCGCCGTGCAGCCCCAGCGTGATCTCGGTCTGCATGTCGACCAGCTTCTTTTGCGCAAGCTGCGTCGCTGCCAGCGGTTTGCCGAACATTTGGCGGGCAAGCGCATAGTCGCGTGCCGCCTGCCAGCAGAAGCTCGCCGCCCCCATCGAACCCCAGGCGATGCCGTAGCGGGCGTTGTTGAGGCAGGAGAACGGTCCGCGCAGGCCGCGCACACGTAGGAGTGCGTTCTCCTCGGGGACGAACACGTCCTGCATCATGATCATGCCGGTGGTCGAGGCGCGCAGCGCGAACTTGCCCTCGATCTTCGGCGCGGTGAGGCCCTCCATGCCGCGCTCCAGCAGGTAGCCGCGGATTTCGCCGGCGTCGTTCTTGGCCCAGATCACGAACACGTCGGCGATCGGTGAATTGGTGATCCAGGTTTTGCTGCCGTTGAGCACATAGCCGCCGGGGGCGGTGCGGGCGCGGGTGCGCATCGAGGACGGGTCGGAGCCCGCGTCGGGTTCGGTCAGGCCGAAGCAGCCGACCAGCTCGCCCGCGCGCAGCCCGGGCAGGAATCGCTGCTTTTGTTCCTCCGTGCCGAATGCCCAGATCGGATACATCACCAGAGAGGACTGCACCGAGAAGGCCGAGCGGTAGCCGCTGTCGACACGCTCGACCTCGTGCGCGATCAGCCCGTAGGCGACGTAGCCGACGCCGGCGCAGCCGTGGCTGTCCAGGGTGGCGCCGAGAAAGCCCATGGCGCCCATCTCGGTCATGATCTCGCGGTCGAAGCGCTCGTGCCGGTTGGCGGCGAGCACGCGCGGCATCAGCTGCTCCTGGCAGTAGCTGCGCGCAGCATCGCGGATCGCGCGCTCGTCGTCGGTCAGTTCGTCGTCGAGCAGCAATGGGTCGGCCCAGTCGAACGATCCGTGCGCGCCTGGCTTGTCGGTCATGGTGTTTGCTCCCTCATGGCAAAGGCGTCGGTGGCGCCGATCAGCGCGTGCAGGATGCCGGGCTCGCTGGTGGCGTGGCCGGCATCGTCGATGAGCTGGAATTGCGCGTCCGGCCAGGCGCGATGCAGGTCCCACGCGCTGCGCGCCGGGGTCGCGACATCGTAGCGCCCTTGCACGATCACGCCGGGCAGATGGGCGATGCGGTGGACGTCGCGCAGGAGCTGACCCTCCTCGAGCCAGGCGCCATGCGTGAAATAATGGTTCTCGATGCGTGCGAACGCCAGCGCGTAGCGGTCGTCGCCATGCTGGGCGGCGATCTCGGCACTCGGCAGCAGGGTCAGGGTCTCGCCCTCCCACAGGCTCCAGGCGCGCGCCGCCTCCAGCCGCGTCCGTGCGTCCTCGCCGGTGAGCCGCTTGCGATAGGCCGCGATAAGGTCGCCGCGCTCCTCTAGCGGGATCGGCGCGATGAACCGCTCCCATTTGTCCGGGAATATCCAGGACGCGCCCTCCTGGTAGTACCAGAGCAGCTCCGCCCGACGCAAAGTGAAGATGCCGCGCAGGATCAACCCGGTGGCGCGTTCGGGGTGGTGTTGCGCATAGGCCAGCGCCAGGGTGCTGCCCCAGGAGCCGCCGAACACCAGCCAGCGCTCGGTTGCGGTCATCTGCCGCAGCCGCTCGATATCGGCGACCAGATCCCAGGTGGTGTTGCGCTCCAGCGAGGCGTGCGGCAGCGAACGGCCGCAGCCGCGCTGATCAAACAGCAGGATACGGTAGCGACGCGGATCGAACAGCCGCCGCTGCATCGGCGCAGTGCCGCCGCCCGGACCGCCATGCAGGAACACCACCGGGATGCCTTGGGGATTGCCGCACAGTTCCCAGTAGATGCGGTGCCCGTCGCCGGTGTCCAGCATACCCTGGCTGTAGGGCTCGATCGGCGGATAGAAGCCGCGCGGCGGGGGATCAAACGGCATCGGGGCCGTCCTTGCGAGAGGCGCGGGCGCGCGGATGCGACGCCTGCCAGACCGCCATCAGCCGGGTCTCGTCGGCGAGGGTGTAGGCCTGCGTTGTCGACAGGCTGGCATGGCCGAGCAGCTCCTGAATTGCGCGCAAATCAGCGCCGCCTTCCATCAAATGGGTGGCAAACGAGTGCCGCAGCGCATGCGGGGTGGCGTGCTCCGGCAGCCCGGCCAGCCGTCGGTAGGTGCGCAACGCGCGCTGCGCCACCGCTGGATCGAGCCGGCCGCCGCGCATGCCACGGAACAATGGCGCATCGGCGCGCGGATCGGGATGGCGCGCGCGCCAAGCGGCCAGCGCGTCGAACACCGCCGGCAGCACCGGCACCAGCCGCTCGCGGCCGCCCTTGCCGCGGATCAGCAGCGGCTGCCCGGAAGCGGCCGGCAGCATGCCGACATCGAGCGCCAGCGCCTCGCCGATCCGCAACCCACAGCCGTAGAGCAGGGTGAACAACGCCGCGTCGCGCGCGGCCGCCACCGGGTCGCGGGCCAGGGCGCGCAGTCCTTCGGGGATGTCCAGCGCGTCGACCACCGGCAGCGGACGCGGCAGGCGGGTGGCAGCGCGCGGCCCGGAGAGCAAGGCAGGAGCCGCGCATTCGATCCCCCATCGCCGCGCCAGATAGCGATAGAACGCGCGCAGGGCGGCAATCCGGCGTGCCTGGGTGCGGTTGCGTCCGGCGCGACTGGAGCGCGGCCGGCGCACGGAGGCGCGCTCCAGCCGCGCCGCCTCGAACGCGAGCCAGGCGCGCAGGTCGGCAAGCCGCAAGGCGCCGAGGGCGGCGAGGTCCGGCTCGCCGCCGAGATGCTGCGTGAGGAAGTCGAGCAGTCCGGCGAGGTCGTGGCGGTAGGCGATGAGCGTGTTGGCCGCCGCCCGCCGCTCGTCCGCCATCCAGCCGAGGAACGCCTCCAGCGCCGCCGCCCCGCTCATGGCAGCAAGTCTGGCCAGAGTGCCTCGATGCGCGCGGCCAGGACCCGCCCGAGGAAGCCGAGTGCGATCCCGCCGGCGCCGTCCGCAAGCCCGGCATTGAGGATGGCGTCGTCGCGCGCCGCCAGCGCCAGCAACATCGGCGGCATGCAGGCGGCCGGCACACGCAGCAGCGCGTCGTGACGCGCAAGGGGGGCGGCCTCGCCATGCAGGATCGCGGCGTCAGGGGGGGCGGCGCGTAGCAGCACGTCGCGTTTGCCAAGCAGGGTGGCCACCGCGCCCGGCGGCAATGGACGTGCCTGCAGCGGTGACGGCGTGCCCGCTTCGCTGCACAGCAAGGCCGCATCCATGCCGAGCAGCGCCGGCAGGTCGATGGCGATGCAGGCCGCGAGATCCTCGGCCCGCACAACGGCGAGGATCGCCTCCTGCACCTGGCCAGCGATCGAGGTCCCCGCGCGCAGCGCCCGCAGCATGCCGGCCGCCTGCTCGGCGGTGTCGGTAGCGCGCCGGCGCGCCTCGCCCAGCATGGCGGCCATGTGATCGGCGAGGCGCTCGCCATGCACCCGCCTGGGCGGCACGAGCTTTTCGTACAGTCCGGTCTGCTCGGCGAGCCAGCCCGGGTTCTCGCGCAGGAAGCGGACCACCGCGTCCGGGTGCGGGGTATCGGGCCTCATGCGCCGCGGCCCCGGTCGATTGCCGACGCGTCCGCATGCCCCCACAATGGGCGGCCCCAGCAACGCGAGCGGGATCTCCAGATCATCACGCAGTCCAGTGTAGACGTCCCGGACGGTTCGGCAAACCGGGTCAAGGTGCTGCTGCCCTTTCCGTTCGCCGGGCCATTCGACTACCTGGCGCCTGCAGAGATGGCACTCCAGCCGGGTGACGTCGTCATCGTGCCGTTGCAACGCAGTGCCGCGATCGGCGTGGTGTGGGACGCGGCCGCCAGCATCCCGCCCGAGTTCCAGGCATCCGTCGCCGCCCTGGTGGCTGCCTCTCGGCTGAAGCCGGTCGCGGCCCGCATCGACGCACCACCGATGCCGCGCGCGTCGCGCCGCTTCGTCGACTGGGTCGCCGGCTATACGCTGACCCCGCCCGGCCTGGTGATGGCAATGGCGCTGCGCGTGCGCGCGGGTGCGACGCCGCGCGTGGCGCAGGCCTGGATCGCCGCCGACCCGCTGCCGCCCGAGGTGCGGCTGACGCCAGCCCGCCGGCGCGTGCTGGCGGCACTGCCGGGCACGCCGACGGATACCAGGAGCCTCGCCGCCGCCGCCGGTGTGGGTATCGGCGTCATCGGCGCGATGGCGGCAGCCGGGCTTTTGCTGCCGGCAGCCTTGGTGCTGGCGCCCGCCTTCGGCCGCCCGGACCCTCGACACGTCGATGCGGCGACACTCTCCGCGGCCCAGTCGCAGGCGGCGTCGGGCTTGCGCGATTCGGTCCGCGCGCGACGCTTTTCGGTAACGCTGCTCGACGGCGTCACCGGCTCCGGCAAGACCGAGGTCTATTTCGAGGCGATCGCGGAATGCATCGATCAGGGGCGCCAGGCCCTGGTGCTGCTGCCGGAGATCGCCTTGTCGTCGCAATGGCTGCAGCGTTTCACCCGCCGCTTCGGGGTGGCGCCGGCGGTCTGGCATTCCGACCTCGGATCACGGGCACGCACCATCGCCTGGGGCGCGGTCGCCGCCGGGGCGGCACGGGTCGTGGTCGGCGCACGCTCGGCGCTGTTCCTGCCGTTTACGGATCTCGGCCTGGTCATCGTCGACGAGGAGCACGAAACCGCCTTCAAGCAAGAGGACGGTGTCACCTACCACGCCCGCGACATGGCGGTGGTGCGCGCCCGCCTGTCCGACGCCGCCTGCCTGCTGGTCTCCGCCACCCCCAGCCTGGAGACCTTGGCCAATGTCCAGGCCGGACGCTACGGCCGGGTGGCGCTCACGGCCCGGCACGGCGGCGCCAGCCTGCCCGCGGTCGCGGCGATCGACATGCGCGACGCACCCCCCGCGCGCGGGACATTCCTCTCGCCGGTGCTCGGCAGCGCCATCGCCGAGACCCTGGCCGCCGGCGAGCAGGCGATGCTGTTCCTCAATCGTCGCGGCTACGCGCCGCTGACCCTCTGCCGCGCCTGCGGCCACCGTCTGCAATGCCCGAACTGCACCGCCTGGCTGGTCGAGCACCGGGCCCGGCGGGTGCTCACCTGCCATCATTGCGGCCAGGCCGGGCCGGTGCCGCAGGCCTGCCCGGCCTGTGGCGCCAGCGCCAGCCTGACCCCGATCGGCCCCGGGGTCGAGCGGATCACCGAGGAGGTGCGGGCGGCGTTCCCCGAGGCACGCCTGCTGGTGATGGCGAGCGACACGCTGCCGGGCCCCGCCGCGAGCGCGGAGGCGGTGCGGCGGATCGCGGCGCGCGAAATCGACCTGATCGTCGGCACCCAGATCGTCGCCAAGGGCTGGCACTTCCCGCATTTGACTTTGGTCGGCGTGGTCGACGCCGATCTCGGCCTGGCCGGCGGCGATTTGCGCGCGGCCGAGCGTACGGTGCAGTTGCTGCACCAGGTCGGTGGGCGGGCAGGTCGGGCCGAGGCGCCGGGGCGGGTGCTGCTGCAGACCTACGCGCCCGAGCATCCGGTCATGCAGGCTTTGATCGCCAACGACTTCACCCGCTTCATGCAACAGGAGGCGCAAAGCCGGCGCCCCGGCTTCTGGCCACCCTATGGCCGGCTCGCGGCCCTCATCGTCAGCGCCGCCGACGCCTCCGCCGCCGACGAGGCGGCGCGCGCTCTTGGTCGTAATGCGCCGGCAGCCGAGGGCGTGCAGGTGCTGGGCCCGGCGCCGGCGCCGCTCGCCATCCTGCGCGGCCGCCACCGCCGCCGCCTGCTGCTGCGCACCCGGCGCGACATCGCCGTGCAGCCGCTGCTGCGCGAATGGCTGGCCAGTGTCACGCTGCCGCGCGGCGTGCGCGTCGACATCGATGTCGACCCGATTTCATTTCTATAGTGCGGTCGAACGCCATAGGATCAAGGACCTTGGAGGGGAGGCCTGAAGTGAAGCTTGCCGAGGCTCTGGTGCTCCGCGCCGACTTGTCCAAACGTTTGGAACAGCTCAAGGCGCGCCTGCAACGGAACGCAAAGGTGCAGGAGGGAGATCAGCCGGCGGAGGCTCCTGGAGATCTGATCTCCGAATATGAGAGTGTCGTGGCCCGCTTCGGCCAGTTGGTGGCGCAAATCAATCTCACCAATGCCGCGACCGCGTTCGATGGCTCGACGCTCACCGAGGCGCTGGCGCAGCGCGATACCTTGAAGTTGCGTCAGGCTCTCTACCGGGACCTCGCCCAGTCCGCGACGATGACCGAGACGGCGAGAACGCGATCAGAAGTGCGCTTCCGGGCGACGCTTCCGGTCGCCGCCACACAAAAGCATGCGGATGACCTCTCGAAGGAACTGCGCACGCTCGACATGCGCATTCAAAAGGAGAACTGGCAAATCGACCTGAAACCATAGCGCATAGTCGGTATCCGTTTGTCGAGAGCGAACACACCTGTTTGGCGAGCGTCGTCGGACACCAGGTAGTGCCAGGGGTGGCGCTAAGCGGTTCAAATCCGATCTCACGTTTTATGCCCAGCATTCATACAAGCGCACCGTGACCAATGACATAATACGACCACGTGTTGGCTCGATCGACGGAGAGGGTGGGTAAGGGGATTTTGTGCGCGGCTTCAATGAGATCGTTCAGGAGAGCAGACGGGCGGCCTCCCTCGTCATTGCGTTCCTGCCGAACGGGTCGACGACGCGTATGCCTTCGACGGTCGTGCCGCCAGCCGTATCCTCAGTGAGGATCGTCCCACAGCGGCCTTCGGCCGCGGTCGCCAGCGGCAGCGCATCCCAGTAGGAGGCGAGCCCGCACGCCGACGCGGCAGCACGCGCCCTCGGTCACAACGCGCCCTCGGCCGCGGGAATGCAGGTGCTGGCCCGGCGCCGGCGCCCCCTACTGCTGCGCGCTTGGCTCGCCGGCGTGGCACTCCCGCGCGGTATCCGCGTTGACGTCGACGTGGATCCGATCTCGTTCCTTTAAGAGCAAACTGCTCAAATGCCCTGCAAGGTTGCAGCAGACCCTTGGAGCTTAGAACAACCTTAGGTAAGCTCAGCCATACCGACCAGCAGGTTTTTCAAGAAAATCAATCTGGTGCAGAGGCTTATCGTCCGAGGCACCCAGGAATTCAGCTTTAGAGGGGAAGAGGCAGATCATGACCAACACTTCGGAGGCGGATGTCGACGCGCTGCGTGCCCACTACGCGGCCGAGTATAGCCGCCGGATGAACGCAGGCGGCGACCGGACATACAAGGACGTTGCCGAAGGCTTCTCCCACCTGCTGACGGACCCTTATGCGCGGCCGTTCGACCGCGCCCCGGTCGACGACGCCGTCGATGTGCTCGTGGTTGGCGGCGGGTTCGGTGGTCTGCTCACCGCGGCCCGGCTGCCCGAGCAAGGCGTGGAACGCATCCGCATCATCGAAGCCGGCGGTGATGTCGGCGGCACCTGGTATTGGAACCGTTATCCTGGCGCTGCCTGCGACATCGAATCCTACATCTACATGCCGCTGCTCGAGGAGACCGGCTATATGCCGACCGAGCGCTATGCCAAGGCGGACGAGATACGCGAACACTGCCGCCGCATCGCCGATCATTTTGGCCTTTACCACGATGCGCTGTTCTCCACCCAGGTGACGAGCCTGACCTGGGACGCGGACGCCGCATGGCGCGTCGAGACCGACCGCGGCGACCGTATCCGCGCCCGCTTCGTGGTGCTGGCGACCGGGCCGCTGAACCGGCCGAAACTGCCCGCGATCCCCGGTGTCGAGAGCTTCGCCGGCCACAGCTTCCACACCAGCCGGTGGGATTACGGCTATACCGGCGGCAGCGCGATGTCGCCGATGACCGGCTTGGCGGGCAAGCGCGTCGGCATCATCGGCACCGGCGCCACCGCCATACAATGCGTGCCGAAACTGGCCGAGGCAGCCGGACATCTCACCGTGTTCCAGCGCACGCCATCGTCCGTCGATGCCCGCAACAACAGCCCGACGGATCCCGCCTGGGCCGCCGCCCTGCAGCCCGGCTGGCAGCAGGCGCGCATGGAAAACTTCACCGCCCAGATGGCCGGCCAGCTGCAGGAGCCGGACATGGTCGGCGACGGCTGGACCGTGCTCGCGCGCGCCGTTCGCGAACGGCTGATGAATGGCGCGCCACTCGAGAGTTTCATGACGCTGCTGGCGGAGGCGGACATGCAGAAGATGGTCCAGATCCGCGCCCGCATGGACAGCATCGTCAAGGACCCCGCCACCGCCGATGCGCTGAAGCCCTGGTTCAGCCTGTATTGCAAGCGGCCCTGTTTCCATGACGACTATCTCGCGGCCTTCAACCAGCCGAACGTGACACTGGTCGATACCGCCGGACGCGGCGTTGAGCGCATCGACGGCGACAGCGTCATCGCCGGCGGCAAGTCGACCGCGCTCGATTGCCTGATCTTCGCCACCGGCTTCGAGGTGAGCACCGACTACACCAGGCGCTCCGGCTTCGAGGTGCATGGCACGGACGGCCGCACGCTGACGGATAAATGGGGTGGCGGGTTGTCCACCCTGCACGGCATGCACAGCCGCGGCTTCCCGAACTGCTTCGTCATCAGCCAGGCGCAATCGGGCATGTCGCCCAACTTCCCGCACATGATCAGCGAGCAGGCGCGCCACATTGCGCATCTCGTGGGGCATTGCCTGGAGCAAGACGTGCGCACAATCGAGGCGTCGGACGCGGCCGAGCGCGCCTGGGTGCAGACGATCCGCGAAGGCGGCGCCGATCGCCGCGCCTTCCTCGAGACCTGCACACCCGGCTACTACAACAACGAAGGCCGCATGAATGATGCGACGGCGCTGAGCTTCCCTTATGGGGCCGGCCCGGTGGCCTTCATCGACCTGCTGCGGCAATGGCGCACGGCGGGTGATTTCGCCGGTCTCGAACTCGACGGCGCCCCCGTGCTTGCAGCCAGCGGTACGCTTGCAGCCAGTGGTGGGCGTGCAGCAGATGGCGTGCGTGCCAACGAGCAGGTCTCCTGAGCCATGACGTCAAACACCCGCAGGCAATCGATCTTCATCACCGGTGCCGCTTCCGGCATGGGACGCGCAACCGCGCTGCTGTTCGCGCAAAAGGGCTGGCTCGTCGGTGCCTACGACCTGGACAATGCGGGGCTGGCCTCCCTCAAGGCGGAAATCGGCGAAGGCAACGGCCTCTTCGGCCGGCTGGATGTGACCGATCGCGCGGATTTCTCAGCCGCCATGGCCGGCTTCAGCGCGGCGACCGGCGGCACGCTGGACCTGATGTTCAGCAACGCCGGCATCGGCGGGGCGGGATTGTTCGACGAGCAGTCCTGGGAAGACGCGATGCAGGTCGTAAGCGTCAATTTCCTCGGCGTCATGATCGGCATACGCGCGGCACTCCCGTTGCTGCGCGCCACCACGGGCTCGCTTTGCCTGGTGAACTCGTCCTCCTCGGCGATCTTCGGCACCGCGGGCATCAGCGTCTATTCGGCCACCAAGCATGCGGTGCGCGGCCTGGTGGAGGCGTTGTCGATCGAGTTCAAGCGCTACGGCGTTCGCGCGTCCGATCTGCTGCCGGGCCTCATCGACACGCCGCTGCTTTCCGACCCGATGCGCGCCATGGCGCCGGAGGAGGGCATGTGGCGCCTGGTGCCGGTCGGGGAGGTGGCCCAGGTGGTCTGGTCGGCCTATCACGGCGACAAGCTGCACTGGTACATCCCTGAGCAACTGCGCGACTTCCACCGCCAGGTCGTGACGGAGCCGGAAGTGGTGCGCGAGGAGCGGACGGCTCTGATGGCGACGATGGTGACCACGGACGACATTTAATACCGGCAGCCCTCCGGGCTGACCGGTATGCGCGTGCGGTTGGCAAGGCGCCCCTGCGCAAGACAAAGCTCTGGTATCGGTCGCCCGAAGGGGGCGGCCGGTTCCCGGCCTACGGCTTTGCGAAGAACGGCAAGTCTCTGTCACACTATCGCTCGCCTGGCATAGGCTGAGCGTGCCGCCTCAATACGAGGAGCATTTTCCAGCACCCACTCGGCAAGGCCCCGGATCGGCCGCAGGAACTCCCGGCCAAGATCGGTGAGCGCTAATTCAACCTGGGGCGGATTGACGGGAGTCACCGTCCTTGAGACGAGACCATTCTCCTCCAGGTCGCGCAACGTGGAGGCCAGCACCTTCTGGCTGATCTCGCCGATGTCCCGACGTAGCGCATTGAACCGGCGCGGCCCGCGCCCGAGTACGCGTATGACCAGCACCGTCCACTTGTCGGTGACGCGCCCCAGCATGCGACTGATGGAAACGCACTGCTCGGTTTCCACCTGGTAACCTGGTGCGTGCAAAGTGCCTCCTTGTCCCTGTAACGAACTGCCCGAAATGTGGTTTCGGATGGATACTGCATCCCTCGTTGGAAGGACAGGATCATGACGCAAACGAGAATGCCGACATATTTCCTTTCCCATGGCGGTGGACCTTGGCCTTGGCTGAAGGCCCTCCGCCCCGGACTCTACGATCAACTCGAAACCTCCCTCCTTGACGTTCGCCGCGAGCTTGGAGAGACGCCCCGCGCAATCCTGATGATTTCAGGCCACTGGGAAGCGAACCGCTTCCTTGTTTCATCGTCCGCTCGACCACCGATGTTGTATGATTACGGCGGCTTTCCTGAGCACACCTACCGCATCCGCTACGACGCACCCGGCGCGCCTGCGCTGGCAGAGCAGGTTCGCTCCCTGTTGGAGCGTGGCGGCATGGCCACCGACCTCGATGCGCAGCGAGGCTTTGATCACGGCACCTTCAGCCTGATGCATACGATGTATCCGGAGGCAACGATGCCACTCGTACAGCTGGCGCTCCGATCCGACTTCGATCCCTCTGCCCACATCAAGGTCGGCGAGCTGATTGCGCCGTTGCGCGACGAAGGCGTGGTAATCGTCGGCAGCGGCTTCAGCTTTCACGACACGCTCGCCATGCGCAGCGGCACAGGGACTGCGTCATCGGCCGTGTTCGACCGTTGGCTGAATGACACGCTTGTCGGATCGCCCCCGCACGCGCGTCGCGAGCGCGTCATTCATTGGGCAACAGCGCCGGCGGCCCGCGCCGCGCATCCGCGTGAGGACCATCTCCTGCCGCTGATGGTCGCGGTGGGCGCGGCAGGCGACGATGCCGGCACGCGTATCTACCACCAACCCGACTTCATGGGCGCGATCACCGCGTCGAGCTACCGCTTCGGTGCGGTCGTCTCCCAGCCACCGGGAACGCTTGAGACCGCCTGACGGCGCGGCCGGTCAGGTCCGTAAATGTATTAAACGTTTCAAAGCACAGCGCCAAAGCACAGCAAGCGTGAAAACAACATGGATACCAAACCCGGTATCGATGGCTTCATCTTGGTCGTCGCGGAATACAACCACTCTATTACCGGCGCCCTCAGGAGGCGGGACTTTTCCCCGCGGCCAAAGCGCCTCTCGATGATCTGAGCTGGTGGGTGAAAGCGACGATGACCGTGAGGGCAACCGCCTCCTGGCCGAGCTGCATTTTGCCGCCGTCACGATCGCTCTCGAGCAGGAGCTTCGCAGGCGGCGACGGTGAATGGGCGCGCCGGTGACAAATACGTGCGAACGCAAGCACCTCGGGAAGCCCGGCACACTTGGAAAGTCACACTCTACATGCCTGCGACGGCGTGCCAAATTGAGATCGCCTCATGATCCAGAGTTGAGCCATGCAAAATCCGGCTCGGAAGTTCGGATTAGTGGAAGGTGGCAGACGAAGGGGAGCGCAATGGCCGATCCATCCATTCTGGCAAGCGCGATACGCAAGGCGCGCTGGCGGCTGATGCCGCTGATCCTGGTCATGTATCTCGTCGCCATGCTCGACCGGACGAATATCGGTTTCGCCCGTCAGGCGCTGCATTCGCGTGAGGCGGTGAGTGACGCCGCGTTCGCGCTCGGCGCCGGCGCCTTCTTCATCACCTATGCGATCTTCGAGCTGCCCAGCAACCTGATCCTGCACAAGGTCGGCGCGCGGATCTGGATGTGCCGGATTATGGTGAGCTGGGGCCTGGTCGCCTCGGCGATGGTGTTCATCCGCGGCGATGCGTGGTTCGTCGGATTGCGGCTGCTGCTCGGCGCCGCCGAGGCGGGCTTCTTTCCCGGCGCCATCCTCTACATCACCTACTGGTTCCCGGCGTCCGAGCGCGGCCGCGCGCTGGGGCTGCTGTATTTCGGCTTTCCGATTGCGCTCACCGTCGGCAGTCCGCTCTCCGGTGGCCTGCTGGCACTCGACGGACGGCTCGGCCTCGCCGGCTGGCAATGGATGTTCCTGATCGAGGGGCTGCTCGCCTGCGGGGTCGGCATCTATGCGCTGTTCGGCCTGACCGACCATCCGAAGGACGCCTCCTGGCTGACGCCGGCGGAGCGCACGACGCTGGCCGAGGCGATCGCTGATGAGACCAAAACGAAGTCGTCGCGCGGCGGCATCCATCTTGGCCAGGCCCTGCGCGACCCGCGCCTGTGGCACCTGCTGGGTGTGTATTTCTTCCTGCAGATCAGCGTCTATGGCGTGACCTTCTATTTGCCGAGCCAGGTGAGCGCGCTGCTCGGGGTGAAGATCGGCCCTTTGGTCGGCCTGGTCGTCGGTATTCCCTGGCTGGTCGCGGCCCTGATGGCGGCGTATTGGCCGGCACGTGCCGTGCGCACCGGCCAGCCGCGCGCCTATGCGCTGGGGTTTTTCGGCTTCATCGCGCTGGGGCTGGTGGTCTCGGCCAACGTGCCGCCGCTGCCGGCGATCATCGCCCTGTGCTTCGTCACCACCGGCGCGATTTGCGTGCAGCCGATCTTCCGGACCTTCCCGACCGGCTATCTCGGCGGCGTGGCGGCGGCCGGCGGCATTGCCGCGATCAATTCGCTTGGCAATCTCGGCGGCTTCGTCGCCCCCAACGTGCGCAACTGGGCGGATCAGCAGTTCGGCGGGACTGCCGCGGGCCTGTATGTGCTGGCCGCCGCCGCCCTGGTCGCGGCGGCCCTGGTGGTGATCCTGCCGTCGCGCATCGTGGCAGTCCCCGGCAGCGTCGACGAAGCAGAGCCTCAGCCGCGCGGCGCGAGCCGGATGCAGTCGAGCCTCTCCCATGGGCCGCCGAGATAGCGCCAGAGCAGCAGCGCCGTCCCCTCCGTGCACCAGGGCACGAAGCCGCTTGCGAGCTGCTCGAGGGTGGCGCGCGCCCGCTCGGGCGTCACCTTGTTCTGCACCGTCACGTGCGGGGCGTAGCGGGCGCGGTCCTGCGGCGTCAGCCACTCCAACCAGCTTGCGGCAAGCCGGCCGCGCAGGGCCAGCAGGTCCGGCGAGACCAGCGGGAAGGCGACGCCGTGGCCCAGGCTGCGCGGCGCCTCGACGCGGATACGCGGCCGCTCCTGTTCGCGCAGCGCCTGAATGACCCGGGTGATTGCCTCCCGCTCGGCGCCGGGCAAAGCGTGGAACAGCGAGACATGCGCCGGCACCTGGTTTCGAGCGGCTGGAAAATGTCGCTGTCGCAGCGCCTGGAACAGCGATTGCGCCGGCTCGTCGAGTTGCAGGGTCAGCAGCAGGGGTGCCGCGGCCTCACTATGCATTGTCGACCAGGGACCTGACGCGGTCCTGGTCGGCCGACGTCGCCGGATTGAAGACGATCAGACTGAGATCAGGCCGCGCATCGACGGCGAAAGCGGAATATTCCAGGGCGATCGACCCGATTCGAGGGTGGCGCAGGTGTTTGACGTCGTGTCCAGGAGCCCGCACGTCCTGGTCGTGCCACATGGAGGCAAACGCCGGGCTCGACCCGCAGAGTTCGGCGACGAGCGGTGCGATTTCGGCGTCGGCACCGGCGCGCGCAGCGTCGATCCGAAAGCTCGCGACCGCGAAGCGGGCCAGGGAGTTCCAGTCGGACTGCTCGGCATCCATCGAGGCACCGATCGGGGCATGGCTGAAGATCATGCGCAGGATGTTGCGCTGATCGGGCGGCAGCAGGCCGTAATCGGTCAGCACCAGGGCTGCCGCCCGGTTCCAGGCGACCACGTCCCAGCGCGCGGTCCTGAGCACCGCTGGGCTATAAGTCAGCACGTCCAGCAGGCGCTGCAGGCGCGGCGTGATCGTGTCGGGTGCCTGGTAGCGGACCTCGGGCGGACGGCCCAGGCCGACGAGGAACAGGTGCTCGCGTTCGACCGCGGTCAGCATCAGCGCGCGGCCGATCCGGTCGAGCACGTCGGCCGAGGGGCTGCCGCCGCGGCCCTGCTCCAACCAGGTGTACCAAGTGGCGCTGATATTGGCCCGCTGCGCCACCTCTTCGCGACGCAGCCCGGTGGTTCGCCGGCGGCCGGCGGCGATGCCGAGCGACCCGGGATCGAGCCTGGTGCGCCGGTTCCTGAGATAGGTGCCGAGCGAATTGCCGTCGAGCATGAGCGCGCGTCCTGTCAGCGATTATACCCGTATAACGCCACTACTTTAACCGCACTGGGAGGATGCCAACAATTGCCTCGTTCGATAATCTGGAGGGTAAACCAATGCACGTATTCGTCACGGGAAGCACCGGTTGGGTCGGCTCGGCGCTGGTCGAGGACCTGATCGCCGCCGGCCATCGGGTGACCGGCCTCGCCCGGTCCGAGACCAAGGCGGCGGCCCTCGCCGCGGCCGGTGCCGAGGTCCTGCACGGCACGCTCGACGATCTCGACACGCTGCGCCATGCCGCGTCAGCCGCGGACGGGGTGATCCACACCGCCTTCAACCATGATTTCTCCAAGTTCGCCGAAAATTCCGAGCAGGACCGGCGCGCCATCGAGGTTCTGGGCGGCGCGCTGGAGGGGTCCGACCGGCCGCTGCTGGTCACCGGTGGCGTCGCCCTGCTGGCACCCGGCCGGGTCGCGACCGAGACCGACGTGCCCGAGCGCATTCCATCCTATCCGCGCCAGTCGGAAGCCGCCGCGCGCGCTTTGCTCGCCCGCGGCGTGCGCGCCACGACCATCCGGCTCTCGCCCTCGGTGCACGGCATCGGCGACCACGGCTTTGTACCGATCCTGATCGGAATGGCGCGCCAGAAGGGTATGTCGGCCTATCTCGGCGAGGGCCTGAACCGCTGGCCTGGTGTGCACCGGCTTGATGCCGCGCGACTTTACCGTCTTGCCCTCGAAGGCGGCGCCCGCGAGCCGGCTTATCACGGGGTTGCCGACGAGGGTGTGCCGTTCAAGCAGATTGCCGAGGTGATCGGCCGCCAGCTCGGCCTGCCGGTCGAGTCCCGTGGCCGGGAGCATTTCGAGTGGTTCGCCGACTTCGCGGGCCTGGACATGCCGGCGTCGAGTGCGTTGACGCGATCGCAGCTCGGCTGGGAGCCGACCGGTCCCGACCTGCTCACCGATCTCGATCAGCCCGGCTACTACGCGCAGGCATGAGGGGAGAACAAACATGACCGAAGCATCTTTGTCGCTCGACGGCAAACGCGTGGTGGTGATCGGCGGCAGCTCGGGAATCGGCTTTGCCGTGGCACAACTGGCACGCGAGGTCGGTGCGGAGGTGGTGATCGCCTCGAGCCGGGCGGCGACCGTTGATGCAGCCGTCGAACGCCTGCGCGGTTCGATGGGTCGCGTCGTCGACCTGCGCGACGAGGCCGGCGTCGCCGGCTTCTTTGCGGAACTTGGTCCGTTCGATCACTTGACGATGACCGCGGGCGATTGGACCGGCGCAATGTTCGGCCCGACATCGGAGATCGACCTCGCCCAGACCCGGGAGGGGCTTACCGTGCGCTTCCTGGGGGCGCTCGCGGTCGCGAAGCACTCAAGCGGCACAATCGCCCGCGACGGCTCGATCACGCTGACCAGCGGCATGCTGGCGCACCGGCCGATGAAGGGCGCGCCGATCGCGACCGCGATGGCGGGAGCAATCGAGCATCTGGCCCGCGGTCTTGCGGTTGACCTCGCTCCAGTTCGTGTCAACGCCGTGTGCCCGGGCCTGATCCTCACCGAGCACGTGCAGCAGACGATGCCGGAGGCAGCGCAGAAGGGCTTCGTCGCTTCCCTGCCGCTGGCTCGCGCCGCCACGCCCGCCGAGGCGGCACACGCCTACGTCTATCTGATGCTTAACGCCTACGCGACGGGACAAATCCTGCCGGTCGACGGAGGTGGCCTGGTGGTCTGACGCGGGGTTATCCGTGCGTCGTCCAAAGTTGCTGGATCTGCTCGAGCGACCGACCCTTGGTCTCCGGCACCGCGATGAAGATCCAGATCCAGGCCGCCGCACAGAAGCCGGCAAACAGCCAGAACGTGAATGAATCCCCGATCAGGTTGATCAGGGACAGGAACAGTTGGCTGACCAGAAAGGCAGAAGCCCAGTTCACGGCCGTCGCCACCGCCACGGCACGGCCGCGGACATGGCTGGGGAAGATCTCGTTGACCACCGTCCAGACGACGGGGCCCATCGAAAACGCGAAGCTTCCGATGAACGTCACCAGCGCCAGCAATGTTACGATTCCGGCGATGGTTGGTGATCCCGCTTGGGCGCCGGCCCTCTTGAACGCGAAGGCGGCGCCGACGACCGCCAGGCTCGATCCCATCCCCAGCAGGCCGGCAAGCAGGAGCTTGCGTCGCCCCAGTCGGTCGATAAAGGCGATGGCGATGAAGGTTGCGGCCACGTTGACGCCGCCGACGGCTCAGGTCGTGGCCATCGTCTGCGACGAGCGGCTCGCGAACCCGGCCGTCGCGAAGATCTGGTCGGCTTAATAGATGATCGCTTTGATGCCGGTGATCTGCTGGAACACGGCAAGGCCGACCCCAACCAGCAAGGGCCGCCGCCACCGCGCGGTAAACACCTCGCCCCAGGAGGCTCAGCCGCGATCCTCGGCCAGCGCCTTCGCGATCGCGTCCAGTGCCGCTCCAGGGTCGGCGCCAGGGTACAGCTTGCGCATCTGAATGGCGGCATCGTCGCGACGGCCCATGCGCATCAGCCAGCGCGGTGATTGCGGTGTGACCAGGGCGACCGCGACAAGCATCAGCCCGGGAGCTGCGGAAAGGCCGAGCATCCAGCGCCAGTCGCCACCCGGTATCGGATGTGGCATCACGTTTAAGGGCTACCGGCCTCGGTTGCGTGGTCATTGCCCTCATGGTAGAGGCGCGGCTCTGTGTGGCCTGTCCGACCCCCAATTCGATCCAACAAAAACAGCTTCGAGAAGAGATGCAAACGCCGAGTGTCGGAACCGGGGCTTCGGTCGGATTGGCCGGGCGTTATGCGACCGCGTTGTATGAGGTGGCGGATGAGAGCCGCGGCCTTGATCAGGTGGTGGAGCAGGCCGCCGCCTTGGCACGGCTGATCGACGAGAGCCCGCCGCTTCGCACGTTGCTCGCCGACCCGACCCTGGACACCAAGCAATCGCGCGACGCCGTGCTCGCGGTGCTGCGAGAGCAGGGGTTCGAGGCGATCTTGCAGCATTTCGTCGGCGTGATCGCCGCCAACCGTCGGCTGCCGACGCTGCGCGCGATGCTGCGTGCGTTCGCGGCTCTGGTGGCCGCGCGACGCGGGATCATCATCGCCGAGGTGTCGAGCGCGCACACGCTCACCGATCTGCAGCGTACGCAACTGCGCGCCCGCCTGACCGAAGCCGGCTATGGACGCGTCGACATCCATGAGCAGGTGGATGCCGATCTGCTCGGCGGCCTGGTGGTGCGGGTCGGCGCGCGACTGTATGATTCGAGCGTGCGTTCGCGCCTCACGCGGTTGAATAATGCCATGAAGGGAGCCGCGTGATGGAAATCCGTCCGGCCGAGATCTCCGACATCCTCAAGCAGCAGATCGCGGATTTCGACTCCGAGAGCGACATCTCCGAGACCGGCACGGTGCTGAGCGTCGGCGACGGCATCGCCCGCGCCTATGGCCTGCAGAACGTCATGGCCGGCGAGATGGTGCTGTTCCCGGGCTCCGGCCTGCGCGGCATGGCGCTCAATCTCGAGACCGACAATGTCGGCATCGTGGTGTTCGGCAACGACCGCGCGATTCGCGAGGGCGATACCGTCAGCCGCACCGGCTCGGTGGTCGACGTGCCGGTGGGGCGTGGCCTTCTCGGGCGCGTCGTCGACGGGCTCGGCGAGCCGATCGACGGCAAGGGGCCGCTGGAGAATGTCGAGCGTCGTCGGGCCGAGGTGAAGGCGCCCGGCATCATGCCGCGGCAGTCGGTATTCGAGCCGATGCAGACCGGGATCAAGGCGATCGACAGCCTGGTTCCGATCGGGCGCGGCCAGCGCGAGCTGATCATCGGCGATCGCCAGACCGGCAAGACCAGCATCGTTGTCGACACCATCATCGGCCAGAAAACGATCAATGCGCTGGGCGACGACAAGAAGTCGCTCTATTGCATTTATGTGGCCATCGGCCAGAAGCGCTCGACGGTCGCACAGATCGTGCGCACGCTCGAGGAGAACGGCGCGATGGACTACACCATCGTGGTCGCCGCCACCGCCTCGGACCCGGCGCCGATGCAGTATCTCGCCCCATATACCGGATGTGCGATGGGCGAGTTCTTTCGCGATAACGGCATGCACGCCCTGATCGCCTATGACGACCTCTCCAAGCAGGCGGTCGCCTATCGCCAGATGTCGCTGCTGCTGCGCCGTCCGCCGGCACGCGAGGCCTATCCGGGCGACGTGTTCTATTTGCATTCGCGCCTGCTGGAGCGCGCCGCCAAGATGTCCGATGAATTCGGTGGCGGCTCGCTGACCGCGCTGCCGGTGATCGAGACGCAGGCCGGCGACGTCTCCGCCTATATCCCGACCAACGTGATTTCCATCACCGACGGCCAGATCTTCCTGGAGACGGAGCTGTTCTTCCGTGGCATACGCCCCGCGGTGAATGTCGGCGGCTCTGTGTCGCGCGTCGGCTCCGCCGCCCAGATCAAGGCGATGAAGCAGGTGGCGGGCAAAATCAAGCTGGAGCTTGCGCAGTATCGCGAAATGGCGGCGTTCGCGCAGTTCTCGTCCGATCTCGATGCGTCGACGCAGGCCCAGCTCGCACGCGGCGCGCGCCTGACCGAGCTGCTCAAGCAGCCGCAGAACACCCCCTATCCAGTCGAGGAGCAGGTGGCGGTATTGTTCGCCGGCACCCGCGGCTTTACCGACAAGGTGCCGGTGGAGAAGATCGTCGACTACGAGCGGGCGATGTTGTCGGAGCTGCGCGCGCGCGACGACGGTCAAATCCTTGGCGCGATCCGCGAAGCACGCGAGATCAAGAAGGAGACCGAGGAGGCGCTGTCGAAGTTCCTCGACGACTTTACCAAGCAGTTCCAGCAGGACTGACCGATGCCCTCGCTCAAGGAGCTGCGCGGGCGGATCACCAGCGTCAAGTCGACGCGCAAGATCACCTCGGCGATGAAGATGGTCGCCGCCTCCAAGCTCAAGCGCGCTCAGGCCCGCGCGGAGGCGGCACGTCCCTATGCCGAGGCGATGCAGCGCATGCTGGCGGCGCTGGCGCGCAACGTGACCGCGCAAGACGGGAGTGCGCGAGAAGGCTTGCCGGTGCTGCTCGCCGGCACCGGCCGCGACCAGGTGCATCTGCTGGTGGCGATCACCTCGGATCGCGGCCTCGCCGGTGGCTTCAACGCCAACATCGCGCGCGCCACGCGCTTGCTCGCGGGACGGCTGCGCGGGCAGGGCAAGACCGTCAAGCTGCTGACCGTCGGGCGAAAGGGCGGCGACAGCCTCAACCGCGACTATGCGGACGCGCTGATCGACCGGCTCGCCGGCTCCGGCGGCCGCGACGTTGCCTTTTCGCAAGCCGGCGATCTGGCCGATCGGATCGCGGCGATGGCGCAAGCCGGCGAGTTCGACGTCTGCACTTTGGTCTATAACCGCTTCAACAACGTCATGTCGCAGACCCCGACCGAGCTGCAGCTTGTCCCGCTGTCGCTGCCCTCGAACGACAACGAGCGGGGCGATCCGAGCGGGGCGGCTTACGAGTTCGAGCCGGACGAGGAGACCATCCTGGCCCGGCTGCTGCCCCGCAACCTGGCGATTCAGATCTATCGCGCCATGCTGGAGAGTGCCGCCGGCGAGCAGGGCGCGCGCATGACCGCGATGGACAGCGCCACACGCAACGCCGGCAAGGCAATCGACCGGCTGACCCTGAACTACAACCGCACCCGCCAGGCCAACATCACCCGCGAGCTGATCGAGATCATCTCCGGCGCCGACGCGGTCTGAGAGCCCATCCAGGAGCCCCGAATGTCCGACAGCAGCACCATTGACGCTCCGAGCAAGGCGCCACAGCCCAACTCCAACGTCGTCGGCCGGGTCATGCAGATACGTGGCGCCGTGGTCGACGTGCAGTTCAGCGGCACGCTGCCCTACATCCTCAATGCGCTCACCTGCCGGCTGGGTGACCAGGAGCTGGTTCTGGAAGTGGCCCAGGAGCTCGGCGAGCGCGAAGTGCGCTGCATCGCCATGGACGGCACCGACGGGCTGGTGCGCGGCGCCGAGGTCGCCGACACCGGAGCGCCAATCCGCATGCCGGTGGGACCGGGCACGCTCGGGCGCATCCTCAACGTCATCGGCGATCCGATCGACGAGCGCGGCCCGGTGCCGGCGGTGCGTCGCGATCCGATCCATCGCGAGGCGCCCGCCTTCGACGAGCAGGCGGCTAATGCGGAAATCCTGGTCACCGGCATCAAGGTCGTCGACCTGCTCTGCCCCTATCTGAAGGGCGGCAAGATCGGCCTGTTCGGCGGTGCGGGTGTCGGCAAGACGGTGCTGATCCAGGAGCTGATCAACAACATCGCAAAGGCGCATGGCGGTGTGTCGGTGTTCGCCGGTGTCGGCGAACGCACACGCGAGGGCAACGACCTTTATCACGAGATGAAGGACGCCGGCGTTATCAAGCTCAACGACAACGACACCGAGGGCTCCAAGGTAGCACTTGTCTACGGCCAGATGAACGAGCCGCCCGGCGCGCGCATGCGCGTTGCATTGTCGGGCCTCACCGTCGCCGAGTATTTCCGCGACGACGAAGGCCAGGACGTGTTGTTCTTCATCGACAACATCTTCCGCTTCACCCAGGCCGGCTCCGAGGTCTCGGCCCTGCTCGGGCGCATCCCGTCTGCGGTCGGCTACCAGCCGACATTGGCGACCGACATGGGGGCGCTGCAGGAGCGGATCACCTCGACCAAGAAGGGTTCGATCACTTCGGTGCAGGCGATCTACGTGCCCGCCGACGACCTCACCGATCCAGCACCCGCAACGTCGTTCGCGCATATGGACGCGACCACGACGCTGAACCGCTCGATTGCCGAACTCGGCATCTATCCCGCGGTCGATCCGCTGGATTCCACCTCGCGCTCGCTCGACCCCAAGATCGTCGGCGAGGAGCACTACCAGGTCGCCCGCGACGTGCAGAAGATCCTGCAAAGCTACAAGTCGCTCCAGGACATCATCGCCATCCTTGGCATGGACGAGCTCTCCGAGGACGACAAGCAGACCGTCGCCCGCGCCCGTCGTATCCAGCGCTTCCTGAGCCAGCCTTTCCACGTGGCGGAGGTGTTCACCGGCACGCCCGGCAAGCTGGTCTCGATCGAGGACACCGTGCGTTCGTTCAAGGCGATCGTCGCCGGCGAATACGACCATCTGCCGGAGAGCGCGTTCTACATGGTTGGCTCCATCGACGAGGCGGCCGCCAAGCACGAGTCCTCCAAGAAGAAGGACTGAGCATGCCGATCGACGTCGAGATCGTCAGCCCCGAGCGCCGTCTGCTCAACCGCGCCGTCGACATGGTGGTGATGCCGGGCTCCGAGGGCGACCTCGCGGCAATGCCGGACCACGCGCCGATGATCGTGCTGCTGCGCGGTGGCGTGGTGTCGCTGCATTCCGGCGGCAGCGTGTCGGACAGCTTCTTCGTCGCCGGCGGCTTTGCCGAGATCACCGGCGAGCGCTGCACGATCCTCGCCGACGAGGCGACACCGCTCTCGGGCCTGTCGCGCGCCGAGGGCGAACAGAAGCTCGCCGATGCCCAGCGCGCCTATGACGAGGCCGACAAAAGCGACATCACCACGCTGGGCCCGTATCTCGACCGGCTGCAATCGGCCCGCGCCCATATCGAGGCGGCGCAGGGCTGAGGGTCAGGAAGCCTCCGTCTGTCCGGGGGGGCGCATTCTGAGGGCGAGAAGGTGGCGTGCAGTTGATGCCATCCAGCGCAGCGGGCCCGTAGCCTTCCAGGAGGTCGACTGTTCGTAGTGTTGGATGGCTGCGCGAAGCTGTGCGGACAACACGCGCAATTCGTCGCGTTCGGCAACGGCCGCGCGATATTGCCCGGACGCCTCTGCCTCTTCATTCTTCATGCGATGCATCAACCGATCCCGAGCCGCCTGATGCGTCACCGGATCCATCGGTGCATTGTCGTCCGACTTTCTCAAATGCGCATGGAACTCGCATCCGAGGTCGGCAACTTCGACGACCTTGAACGGCAGTAGCCCAAGATACTCACAATCCAGGAGCAGAAGCTCGATTGACGCCGGCGTAAACGCCGAGCAATGCGCGTCGACATACTCTTCCGTTTTCTGGGCGACACGCCCTATCAACTCCTGAAAGACCTCCCGCAGGTTCGGGGGCCCTCCGACACATTCAACCGGTGAAAAGCGGAAGAACGACGTGTCACGACGGATGCCGTCATCATAGCTTGCAAAATAAGCTGCATGATGGAAGTTCTGGAACGGAGTCGGCCGCTCCCTGTCCTCGATATAGGCTGCGAGCCAATCGGTGAGCATCGTCAGCGGGCGAAAGAAATCAAAGCAGGTCCGGTGATCCGGGATGGCCATCGACACCATGCCACCCGTTTTCAGGATCCTCGCACAGCCCTGCAGAAACTTGATTGGGTTGGACAGATGCTCGAAGTTATGAGAGGAGACCACGTAATCGAAGCTGGACAGAGGATAACGCCCGGCCACAATCCGATCAATCTGCACGGCGGAGCCGACAAGGTCGACCTCCTCGATCTCTTCCGCCCGTTCGGCGATATTGACATCGCCCGCTGCGCGTTCCTTCAGGGTGAGGGTGTCGAAGACGTCGAGCACAAGGCAATTATAGCCGTCCCGTTTCGGCGCAATGGGGCTCATCCATGGTCCGACCTCAATGCCAAGGCTTTGCTTGGACACGTATTTCAGAAGATGGTCTCTTCTATCCACGAATGGCTTCCTCAACCAGAAAGTCTGGCTGCGTAAGCTATCTTCGGTCCTCTCGGGGAGCAATCCGAGGGCGACGCTTGCGCACCTTCGCACCAGTTCGTGGCATTGAACTCGCGGTGCACGGCGGGCAAGGTTCGGGGCCGCGACCTTCGGTTTGCCTCCCCACGGGACCGGCGATAGCCTACGCATGGTAGGACGTTCAACTCAGTAGAGCGCGCGACGGATATAGATGGCAGACGTGACCGAAGCTCCGACTCTGCTGCAGTATTGCCTGCAAAACCAAGGCAAGACTATTGATCGTTGGTCGTTCTATATCAAAGCATACGATGAGATGTTCTCTCGCTACCGTCCCCAGGCGGTCCGCTTGCTGGAGATAGGCATCCAGAACGGCGGCTCCCTGACGCTCTGGGCGCAGTATTTCGGCGCGGCCACAGTCCTTGTCGGCTGCGACGTCAACCCCGCCTGCGCCGAGCTGCGCTACGACGACCCGCGCGTCCACGTGGTCGTGGGCGACGCCAATTCCGACGATACCGCGGCCCAGATTGACGAGATCAGCGCCGGCTTCGACCTGGTTATCGACGACGGCTCGCACCGGTCGAGCGACATCATCCGGTCGTTCGCCCGCTATTTCCCAAAGCTCGGGGACGACGGCTTGTTCGTTGCCGAGGACCTCCATTGTTCCTACTGGACGGAATACGAGGGGGGGCTGTTTGATCCCTGGTCCTCCGTGTCGTTCTTCAAGCGGCTGGCGGACATCCTGAACCATGAGCATTGGGGCGTGCCGCACGCCCGGTCGGAGATCCTGAGCTCGTTCAATGACCGCTATGGCGTGGCGCTGAGTGATGCCACGCTCGCGCAGATCCATTCCGTCCAGTTCCTGAATTCGATTTGCGTGGTCAGGAAGCGGCCGAGTGCGGATAATGTTCTGGGTCCGCGCGTGGTCGAAGGTCGCGAGGAGGTTGCCGAACGGCTCCTGGCGCGCAGCGGGTCGGTGTCTGTCCCGGCGGACCAGGGCGCGAACCCATGGTCGGCGCTGCCGCTGCCGGAAGACGAGCTGGTCGGGCTGCGGCACGCCAAAGCCGAGCAGGAGCGCGTGCTCGGGGAACAAGCACGCATCCTCGACGAACAGGCTCGCATCATCCGCGAGCAAACCCCGCTCGTCTCGGAACTGAAGCGCCTTCTCGACGCGCATGCGCGCGAGCTGGACAAGCAGTCGCGCATCATACCGGAACAGGCCCTGCACATCTCGCAACAGGAGCGCCTTCTCGGCGAGCAGGCGAGCGCACTCGACGCGCAGTCACTTATCGCCGACAGACTGCGCCGGACCGTCGCCGTCAGGGCCGGGCAGTTGCAGATCGCGCAGGAGTTCTCGCGCAAGCTGGAAATTCGGGCGGCGGCCGCGGAAGCAGCCACTGCCGCGCTGACGAGCCGGATCGGCGAATTCGAACGCCACGTCGCGGCATTGTCGGCGGGCTACATTGCCGAGCGGTCGGCAGGGGAGGCACGGCAAGCACTCCTGGACGCCGTTTGGCGGTCGACCAGCTGGCGGGTCAGCGGGCCGATCAGGTGGGTCGGGCTGCAGATCCAGCGCGGCAGGCGGACGGTGGGTCTGGCTTCCAGATTGGCGGCGCGTCCGGGAGGCGTTCCCCGGCTCGTGCGCGGCAGCATACGCGTACTGGGCCGCTACGGGCTGAGCGGATTGCGCACGACGCTGCGCGGCTACGAGCGCGGAGTCAGCCTGCCGCCGTCGCCGCCTCCCCTCCTGACAGTGTCGCCCGGCGCAGCTTTGCACAATGAAGACCCGTACGAGGTCATCGCGCGCGGGATCTTCGCGGAGCAACAGGCCGAGCTGTCGCACGAGACGGCGGCACGGGTCATCGACGGCTTTACGCACCGTCCGCTGATCTCCGTGCTGATGCCGGTCTACCGTACGCCGGTGCAATGGCTCCGCCGCGCCATCGAGTCGCTCCAGGAGCAGTATTACGACGACTGGGAACTCTGCGCGGTGGACGACCGATCCCCAGGCAGCGAGCAACGTGACCTGCTGCGGGAGTTCGCCGCCGCCGATCCCAGGGTGCGCACGGCCGTCATGGAGCGCAACGGCGGCATATCGGCGGCGTCCAATCTTGCGCTGCAGATGGCGCAGGGAGAGTTCATAGCCCTGCTTGACCACGACGACGAGCTGACGCCGGACGCGCTGTTGCGCATGGTCGAGGCGATCAACCGCCAGCCCGATGCCGACTTCATCTATAGCGACGAGTGCAAGATCGACGACACGCCAACGCGTCGCCTGTTCCACTTCGTGTTCAAGCCCGACTGGTCGCCGGAGATCATGTTCAACTGCATGTTGACCAGCCATTTGACGATCTACCGTAGCACTTTGGTCGAGCAGCTGGGTGGCTTTCGCAGCGCGTACGATTTCTCGCAGGACTATGACCTGGCGTTGCGCGTCTCGGAGGCGGCAAGGCACATCGTCCATGTCGAGCGTGTGCTGTACTTCTGGCGTGCGATCCCAGGCTCGGCGGCGAGCGGCGACAAGGTGGATGCCCGGGTCAGCAACATCGGCGCGCTGAACGCAGCATTGCAACGGCGGGAGATCCCGGGCCAGGCGACGCCGCTTCACTATGCGAACTGCGTACGCATCGCGGTGCCAGCCGACGACACCATGGTGTCCATCATCATCCCGTCGGACTCGTTGCAGAACCTACGCCTCGCGTTGCAGGCGATCCGGACCGGCACGGATTACGCGAATTATGAAGTCGTCGTGGTCTGCAACGGCCCATTGGCCGCGCGGTTGGCGGACGAGTTCGATTGGGGCGCCCTGATCTTTGCGCCTTACGACAAGCCCTACAACTTCTCCGACAAGTGCAACGAGGGTGCCAAGGCCGCCACCGGCGATGTTGTGGTCTTCTACAACGATGACGTGTTTCCGCTGCAGCGCGACTGGATCGAGCGATTGGTCGAATATCTCTGGGTTCCCGGCGTGGGCGGCATCTCGCCAAAGCTGCTGCACGCCAACGACACCATCCAGTATGCTGGCATGATCTCGGGCACACCGGGCCTGTGCGGCACGGCCTACAACAACGTACCGGCCGATGCGCCCGACTCCTTCCTGACGATGCACAAATATGTCAGAAACGTCTCGATCCTGTCGGGCGCCTGCTGCGCACTGCGCAAGGACGTGTTCTGGCAGGTCGGCGGCTTCGATGCCGACAATACACCCGACGCGCATTCCGATCTCGACCTCAGCTACAAGGTGACGGAGGCAGGGTTGCGCTGCGTCTACACGCCGCATGCGCTGCTCAGGCATATCGGCAACCATTCCTGGGGTGCCAAGCGGCGCAAGGATCGCGCCGACGCCTTCATGCTGCGGCGCTGGGGCGGCCAGCTCTCGAAGGACCCGTTCTTCACGGCCTCTATGAAGCGGGTGCTGTACCGGGATTTTTCATATCCCTACCGTATATTCGCCGAGCATCTCGACCCGCGACCTCCTGCCGCGGGGCCGCACGTCCTGTTCGTCTCCCATGAGCTGTCGCTGACGGGGGCGCCGCGCATGCTGCTTTATGCCGCAAAGGTGGTGCTGCAAGCCGGAGGCTTTCCGGTGATTGTCGCACGGGAAGACGGGCCGCTGCGGCAGGAGATCACCGAAGCCGGGATCGTCACGATCCTTGATGCCTCGCTCGGGCAGAACCACTTCCTGTTTGAACGTTTTGCGCGCAACTTCGATCTTGCCGTTGTTAACACAATCGCGCTCTCCGCCGTCATCAGGCAATTGTCGGCGATCGAGAACCTCCGGACGGTGTGGTGGCTGCACGAGGCGAGGTCGTTGGCAGTCGACCTGCAAAAGGTTGCCGACGTGCACTGGGCGCGTGTGCAGGTTCTGTGCAACGGCGCCTATGCGCGTCGCTTCGTGCCCGAGGGCATCGACGCCAAGGTGCTGCATTACGGCGTCCCTGACGTTCAGCCGGCCGAAGAGGCGCCGCACGGTCCGCGGCCCATGACCTTCTTGCTGTCGGGGACAATCGAACCGCGCAAGGGCCAGGACCTCCTCGTCGAGGCAATCGCCCTGTTGCCGGAGCATGTACGCCACGGCTGCCGCTTTTTGATGACCGGGTATCTATGGGAGATGCACCAGGAGTTCTGGCGGGAGATCGAGGGCAAGATGGCGCGATTGCCCGAGGTCGCCTATCTCGGGTTACGGGACCACCTGGAACAGCTTCGGCTCATCGCTAAGTCTGACGTGATCGTTTGCGCCTCTCGCGATGAACCATGGTCGCTGGTCGTGATGGAGGCCGCCATGTCGCGCAAGCCCAGCATCGTGAATGAGTGCGTCGGCGCCGGAGAGCTGTTCAACGAAGACAGCAGCTTTCGCTTCGAGTGCGGCAGCGCGTTATCGCTGGCGGGGCAGCTGTTGGCGGCCTACGAGCGCCGCGACGAGCTCCCGGCCATGGGACAGGCGGCACGGCACGTCTTCGAACAGGAACTCACCTTGGATGCCTTTGGTGCGCGCTTCATGGAGATGGTCGAGCAGCAGGCGGCGATTGGCGTGCAGGCCGGGCAGCTTATGCGGCTCTCACGGACGAAGGCCGCCTGACGCTGCCGCCCAAGCCCATCGAGAACCTTTCCAATCCGTCTATGACGCGCGCCAAGCATCGCTACTGAACGGGAGCCTGTGGATGACACGACGTGACCTGATCATGAAGGACATATCCGTCGGCCAGCGCGGCATCGAGGTCGGGCCATGGTTTAATCCGCTGGCGCCGAAGCGAGAGGGGTATAACTGCCTGTCAATGGATGTCTTCGACACGGAGACGCTTCGATCACGAGCGAACGCCGATCCACACATTACCGCTCAACAGCTCATGGACATAGAGGATGTCGATCTCGTCGGGTCATCGATCGCGATCGGCGACCTGATCGAGGCGCGAGGTGGTTCCGGGACATTCGATTATATCGTATCATCGCACAACTTCGAGCACCTGCCAAACCCGATTCGATTCCTGAATGGGTGTGCGAGCGCCCTGAAGCCGGGCGGCATGTTGCGCATGGCAATCCCCGATCACCGCATATGCTTTGACTATTTCCGACCGATCACCCGTCTTTCCGACTGGATACAAAGCTTCTACACGGATCAGCACAGGCCCTCGCTTGCCAACGTCTTCGAAGGCCGCGCGGTGTTCGCACATTACCTGGACGGCGGCCGCACGCGTTACGATTTCTTCCCCACAACTCCCGCCGAGACGGTGCGCTGCGACATACAGCTTGCCGAGGAGTGGGACTTCTGGGCGTCGCGGGTCCGCGCACATGGTTCAGCCAGCGGCTTTGGCGAAGACGAGTATGTCGACGCGCATTGTTCCGTCTTTACCCCTGCGTCGTTTGAACTCCTGGTGCGGGATTGTGGCTTCTTGGGTTTGACACGCTTTGCTGTCGCCGAGGTGGCGTCGCAAGGATACGAGTTTCATGCGTCCTTGCAGCCCGTGACGGATACGAACGATCTGAGGCCAGAGGATTATGCAACCATCAGAACCGGCCTGCTGCACCGCATCAGGAACGAAGAGGCAGAGAATTCAGGCGCGTTTCAGAAGTGCAGACAATCTCTCGAAGACACCCAGGCTGAGCTTCGTCGCCTGAAACTTCTTTATGGCGTGACGTGACTTATTGGGTAGAGAGGCCGGTTTCGTGTTGGACAAGGCTATGCTTTCCGACCTGCGAGTCATCATCGATAGCGGCATCTTCAATATCGGGTTGGCTAGCGACATCAATCGAGGTAACTGGACTCTGCAGCAGGCGATCGTGGATTATCTCAAGAAATCACGTGCCGTCGTGCCTCGCCGCCGTACTCGGACCGGATGGTCGGTCCGGCGACCGACCGAGGGTTTTCATCCGATGATTTACGCTGAGGATTGCGTGGATTACGATGAAGGCCTTGGTGAAGATCCACTCGCTCATTATATTCGGAGCGGCTCCCCGCAAGGCCGCTGGACGCACCCGGTGATGAGGCTCCGCTCCAGGCAGGATCCTCCGAAACCAAGCGCGCTTCGCATCCTGCTCCATTGCCACTTCTTCTACCCTGAGCTCCTGCCCGACTTCTTGAGGCGCACCCGCAGGAACAGCACGACGTTCGATCTTATCATCACCACGACCAATCAGCGAGATGCGCGGCTACTTGCCCTCGATGCGCCGGAAAATTGTGAAATCCGTGTCGTGCCGAACCGTGGGCGCGACATCGGCGCAATGATCACGGGGTTGGGTGCATCGACCTTGGAAAGCTATGACATCATCGGGCACATCCACTCAAAGAAAAGCCCGCAATACGATGCCTCTTTCGGAGAGCGTTGGCGCAATTTCCTGTGGGAGCAGCTCTTGGGCGGAGAATATCCGGTGGTTGATCATGTGATGGAGGCGTTCGAGGACGACAAGCAGCTGGGGCTGGTCTTTGCGGAGGACCCGCACCTCAATGATTGGGATCATAATAATGACGTCGTTCATGATCTGGCGCCCAGGATGGGCCTACCCAAGGCATTGCCACAGCACTTCGACTTTCCAATTGGGAACATGTTTTGGTGTCGTGCCGCCGCGCTGCATCCGCTGCTGCGGCTTGATTTAACCTGGGACAGCTATCCGACGGAGCCCTTGCCGGTCGACGGAACCATAATACACACGATTGAACGACTGCTTCCGTTCCTGGCGGCAAGCCGCGGCCTGTCTTATGCAACGACTTATGTCGATGGCTGCAGGCGGTAGTCGGTATCTTTCTCCTGTGGCAAGCTGGTGCCTGAATTGAAGCAACGACACTGTGCGCGGAGGAGATAAGGTCATGAACCCGGTCGTCATCGCGGTTGCCATCACCGGCTCGGTGCCGCGCAAGAAGGACAACCCGGCTTTGCCGGTGACGCCGTTCGAGCAGATCGAAAGTACCCACGCGGCCTTCGAGGCCGGGGCGGCCTTGGTGCATATTCATGTGCGCAACCCTGACGAGAGCCCGTCTTCGGATCCTGACCTGTTCGCTCAGGTGCAGGAAGGGGTGGTCAGGCACTGCCCGGGGATGATCGTGCAGTTCTCGACCGGAGGCCGCGGACGCGACCAGGCGCTTCGTGGCAGTTCGCTGATCCACCGGCCTGACATGGCGTCGCTTTCGACCGGCTCGGTCAATTTCCCGACGATCGTCTACGAGAACGCGGCCTCCCTGGTCACCGATCTCGCCACCCGCATGCAGCAGAACGACATCCTGCCGGAAATCGAGATCTTCGACCTGTCGCATCTGCACTGCGCTCGGCGCCTGGTCGAGGCCGGGCTGATGAACGAGCGCCCGCACGTGCAGTTCGTGCTCGGCGTCAAAAACGCCATGCCGGCCGAGGAGCATCTGCTCGACCTGATGCTGTCCGAACTGCGTCGCATCCTGCCGCATGCGACCTGGACCGCGGCTGGGATCGGCGTCAATCAATCTCCGGTGATGGAATGGGCGCTGGAGCGTGGCGCCGACGCCGTGCGGACCGGGCTCGAGGACAATATCCGTATCACAAAGGACCGGCTTGCCAGCGGCAATGCCGAACTCGTTCAGGTCGCGGCCGAGGCGATCGCCGCCCACGGTCGCAGGCCCGCGACGGCATCGGAGGCGCGTGCGCTGCTGGGGCTACGAGCGTGCTGAGGGCGCTCCGTCCTGCATGCCGTAAACGCGGTATTTTTCGATGATCCGGGCTGCCGGGAACTGCACCGTCACGTCGCCCTGCGCGTCAAGATAGCGCATGACGACGATGCCAAGCTCTTGATCGATATGCAGGTTGGGGTTGAGCCCGAGCGGCGCCTGGCTTGGCGACGAGCTGGCTTGCGTGTCGGCCTGGGAGGAGACCAAGCTTGACGCGCTGGAGCTTGGCGCGCTGGGACTAACGGGCGGCGTTGCTTCGATCCGCATGGGGATACATCCATTCCAGAAATAAGACAATAATCCGTTTTCGAGACGAATGGAAGCACCAATGCCGGTGTACAGGTTGGGCCAGCCTTGGCAAGCGGCGTGAAACCCGTATGACACCGTCATGGACAATGAAACCCCACCAGACCGGCTATCCGCCGATCCAGGCAGCCCGTTCCACGATGCAGCCCTGCTCGGGCGCGGCGTCGGTATCCGCTTCAAGGGTGTCGAGAAGGACAATGTCGAGGAATACTGCGTCAGCGAAGGCTGGGTCCGGGTCACCATCGGCAAGACCATGACCCGGCGCGGCAGCCCGATGACGATGAAGCTGCAAGGCCCGGTCGAGCCCTATTTCAAGAGCTGAGCGCAAGCCGCTCACGCAGCTTGGACCAGCGCCGCCGCCCGCCCGGATTGCGCAGTGCTGCCGCAAGCGCCCGGCGCTGGCCGATCAGCACCACCAGGCGCTTGCCGCGTGTCACCGCGGTATAGAGCAGGTTGCGCGCCAGCATCGTGTAGTGCTGCGTGGTCAGCGGGATCACCACCGCCGGATATTCCGACCCCTGGGCCTTGTGGATGGTGGTGGCGTAGGCCAGCACCAGCTCGTCGAGTTCGCCGAAGCCGTAGGTGACGTCGCGGCCGTCGAAGCGGACGGTGAGTTCCGACTGCTCGCGGTCGAGTGCGGTGATCATCCCGAGATCGCCATTATAGACGTCGCGCTCGTAGTCGTTGGCGACCTGCATGACCTTGTCGCCCGGGCTGAATACCCAGCCGAACCGCTCCACCCGCGCCTCGCCGGGCGGATTGAGGGCCTGCTGCAAGGCGACGTTCAGCGCCCTGGCTCCCAGGCCGCCGCGGTTCATCGGGCATAGTACCTGGACGTCGCGCACCGCATCCAGCCCGAAGCGGGCCGGGATTCGGTCGCGCACCACCGCAAGCAGCTTGCGCATCCCCTCTTCGGGCTCGGCGGCATCGATAAAGAAGAAGTCGGAGTCGGGGGCGGCGTCCAGCTCGGGCATCCGCCCGGCATTGATCCGGTGCGCATTGACGATGACCCGACTTTGCGCCGCCTGCCGGAACACTTCCGTCAGGCGCACCACCGGCACCGCGTTCGAGGCGATGATGTCGGCCAGCACCTGGCCCGGGCCGACCGAGGGCAACTGGTCGACATCGCCGACGACCAGCAGTGCCGCGTGGTCGGGGAGGGCCGCCAGCAGCGCGCGCAGCAGCGGCACGTCGACCATGCTGGCCTCGTCGACGACCAGCAGGTCGCAGGCGAGCGGCCGCTCCTCGCAGCGCTTGAAGCCGCCGCTGGCGGGGTCGCTCTCCAGCAGCCGGTGGATGGTGCGACCTGGCAGCCCGGTGCTTTCGGTCAGGCGCTTGGCGGCGCGTCCGGTGGGGGCGCACAGGGCGACCTCGACGTCCTTGGCGCGCAGGATTTTGAGGATGGAGTTGAGAAGCGTAGTCTTACCGACACCGGGACCGCCGGTGATTACCAGCAGCTTGGATGCGAGGGCGAGTCGCACCGCCGCCTGTTGGCTGGCGGCCAAAGCGAGTGCGGTCTTGCCCTCCACCCAGGCAATCGCGCGGTCGACGTCGATCGCGGCCCAGGGCAGCGGCGCCTGGCCGAGGGCGCGCAGCCGTCCCGCGATGGTCGCCTCGGCGCGGTGCAAGGCGGCGAGGAACACGCAGTCGCGTCCCAGCACGGTATCGGCGATCAGCATGCCGGCTTCGAGTTCGAGGGCGAGCCCCGCGTCGATCAGGGTGGCCGGCACCGCGATCAGTTGCTCGGTCAGCGCTTGCAGCTCGTCGCGCGGCAGGCCGCAATGCCCGTCCTGTGTTGCCTCGGCGAGCGCGTAGCTGATGCCGGCGCGCACCCTTATCATCGCGGTCTTCTCGATGCCGAGGTGGGCTGCGATGCGGTCGGCCGTCAGGAAGCCGATGCCGCGTATGTCGCGCGCCAGCCGGTAGGGGTTCTCGCTGACCAGACGCACCGCGTCGACGCCGTAGGTCTTGTAGATACGCACCGCGCGCGAGGTGCCGACCCCGTTCGCGTGCAGGAACAGCATGATCTCGCGGATTACCTTCTGGTCGGCCCAGCCGGCGACGATGCGGGCGGCGCGCGCGGGGCCGATGCCGGTGACCTCGCGCAGGCGCGCCGGCTGCTGTTCGATCAGCTCGAAGACCTCAGTGCCGAAGGCGCGCACCAGCCGGCTCGCATAGGCCGGGCCGATGCCGCGGATCATGCCGGAGCCGAGATATTTTTCGATGCCCTCGCGGGTGGAGGGCGGGCTTGCCTTGAGGAACGCCGCCTTGAATTGCGGGCCGTGGGTGCGATCAACGACCCAGTCCCCGGTCATCTGCACCCACTCGCCGGCGGCGATGGTGGCGGCATGCCCGACCACGGTGATCAGGTCGCGCTGGCCGCGTGCCTTGACGCGAAGCACGCAAAATCCGCTCTCTTCGCTATGGAACGTGACCCGCTCCACCAGGCCGGCGAGCGCCTCGGCCAGTGCCTACTCCTGCAGCACGGCGCGCAACGTCTGCCGGGTGCCCTCGGAGGCGATCGCCCGGCGGATGCCCGCGACTTCGGTCAGGAAGTCTGGATAGCGCGACAAGTCCCAGCCGGCGAAGGGACTCATGCGCAAAAAGGCGCCAGCGTCGTGCGCGCGCACCAGCGCCCAGTCGGCCTCGGTCAGCAGCGGCTCGGCGACGGCGTAGGGGGCGTCGTTGTCGTCGCGGCCGCGCAGATATTCCGCAAAGCAGGCGAGCAGGAAGGCGATGCGCACCGACGAGTGGGTGCCCTCCAGCACCGCGCGTGTGGTCGCCTGCAGGAAGACAGGCAGCTTGGCGGCGCTCTGGCCGGCGATGCGGGCAACCTGGTCGCGGATCGCCGGATTGGCGAAGCGGCGGAGGATCAGCGCGGCATAGTCGGAGGGCTGCATGCCGGGTGGTGCTGTAAGATGCGGGGCGGCGTCGCGCGCGAGGAACTGATCGAGCAGGCTCGCCACCGACTCGTCGGCCATCGCCTCATGCACCAGCCGATGGCCGAGCAGGATGGAGGGCAGGGCCATCATGCTGTGTCCGGCATTGAGCATGCGCAGCTTGACCAGCTCGTAGGGGTCGACCGCTTCGGTGAACAGCGCTCCGGCGGCGGCGAGATCCGGCCGTCCGGCGCAGAAATCATCCTCCAGCACCCATTGCGTGAAATCCTCGCGGAACACCGGGATGCGGTCGTCGGCGCCGCTCTGCTGGCGCAGGCGTGCGGCGTCCGCTGGTGTCACCGCCGGCGCAATCCCGTCGACCATGCTGTTGGGGAAGCTCACATGCCGCTCGATCCAGTCGGCCAGCGCGGGGTCGCGGGCGCGGGCGAAGCCGAGAAAGGCGGTGCGCGCGGTCTGGCCGTTATGCATCAGGTTGTCGCAGCTCAGCACCGTGAACGGACCGACTCCGGCGGTACGGCGGCGGTGCAGCGCCTCGGTCACCAGTCCGAACACGCTGCGCGGCGGCCCGCCTGCGAGGTCGTGGGCTACGGTGTCCAGTCGGAACGTGCCCGCGGCATCGAGATTATAGCCGCCCTCGGTGATCGTCAGGCTGACGATCCGGACTTTAGGATCGGCCAGCCGCGCCAGCACCGCCTCGACGTCGTCCGGCGCGTGCCGGTATTCGACGATCGCGCCGATCAGCCGCACCGAGGGCGGTGCCGCGGGCGGACAGATGGTCAGGGTGTAGAGGCCTTCCTGGGCGGCCATCGCTTGCGCCTTGTCGCGCTCGGCTTCGGTGTCCTGCACGCCGATGCCCAGAATGCCCCATTCGTGCTGGCGCGGATCGGTCAGCACCCGGTCGAGATAGAAGGCCTGGTGCGCGCGATGGAAATTGCCGACGCCGAGATGGGCGATGCCGGGTGTGATCCCCGCGCGGTCGTAGCCGGGACGGTGGATACGCGGGCCAATCGAGGCAAGCAGCGGATTATCCATCGCAACACTCCTGCGTCCCTGACGCAACGGCCTCGAGTTGCGCGGCCGCTTCCTACGTATCCTCGACCGCAAACGGCGCCTCGGCAACCTTCACACCAAAGGTGAAGGTGTCGGCACTGGGTCGAACGGGTTGATGGGCATTCGGGTAAAGCAACGTCTTCAAGCATCGGTTGTTGCCGACTTATATACGCTGCCTGCGCGACGCGACCGCATGCGCAAGGCGTGGATTTGGCAGCAAGACCCGGAGTTCGGCGTCGCGACCGAGCGTGCAAACTCGCCTCACCGACCCCACAATGAGAGACCGACCATGGACACGAACCCGACCGCGCAGACCGGCACCACGCAGACCGGCACCACGCAGACCGGCACCGCGCAGACCGGCACCGCAAACGATCCACGCTGGGCGCGCGTGCTCGCCCGCGACGGCACCGCGGACGGCCTGTTCTGGTATTCCGTCGTCACCACGGGCGTCTATTGCCGCCCGTCCTGCCCCTCGCGCGCGGCCAATCCGAACAACGTCGCCTTGCATGAGACAACCGCCGACGCCAGGGCACGCGGGTTCCGCGCCTGTAGGCGCTGTCATCCGGACGGTCTGTCGCCGATCGAGGCGAATGCCAGGCGCATCGCCGAGGCCTGCCGCCTGATCGAGCACAACGAGGAGACGCCGTCCTTGGCCGATCTGGCGCAAGCCGTGGCCCTCAGCCCAGGCTATTTCCACCGCCTGTTCAAGCAGGTCACCGGCCTGACACCGAACGCCTATGCCACCGGCCATCGCGCCGGCCGCGTCCGCGCGGCACTCGGCAGGCAAGGCAGCGTCACCGAGGCGATCTACGAATCCGGCTTCAACTCAAGCGGGCGCTTTTATGAGAACGCCACCGGCATGCTCGGCATGACTCCCCGCAGCTTTAAGGCCAAGGGCGCCGACGAAGACATCCGCTTTGCGATCGGGCAGTGTTCGCTGGGCGCGATCCTGGTCGCCTCCAGCACCAAGGGTGTGGTCGCAATCCTGATCGGCGACGATCCGGATGTGCTCGCCAAGGACCTCCAGGACCGTTTTGCCAAGGCGCGCCTGCTTGGCGGCGACGCTGAGTACGAGACGCTCGTCGCCCAGGTCGTCGGCTTCGTCGAGGCCCCGGGTCTCGGCCTCGACCTGCCGCTCGACATCCGCGGCAGCGCCTTCCAGCAGCGCGTCTGGCGGGCCCTTGCCGACATCCCGGCCGGGCGCACGGCATCCTACACGGAGATCGCGGCCAGGCTCGGTGCGCCCAAATCCGTCCGCGCCGTCGCCGGCGCTTGCGCCGCAAACCCGATCGCGGTCGCCATTCCCTGTCACCGGGTTGTCCGTCGCGACGGTGCTCTGTCGGGCTATGCCTGGGGCGTCGAGCGCAAGCGCCGGCTCCTGCAACGGGAGGCAAGGCCGTGAACTGGGCCGCCATCGGCGCCGACCTCGACAGCCAGGGCTGGACGGTGCTGCCCGACCTGATCGACGATGCCGGATGCGACACCATCACAGCCCTCTATGACGCCGAGCAGGGCTTTCGCAAGCGCGTCGACATGGCGCGCCACGGCTTTGGGCAGGGTGAGTATCGCTATTTCGCCTACCCGCTGCCGCCGCGGGTCCAGGCGCTTCGCGCGGACCTCTATCCAAATCTCGCGCCAATCGCGAACCGTTGGCACGAACGGCTCGGCATCGACACCCGCTTCCCCGACACCCACCAGGCATTCCTCGAACGCTGCCACGCGGCAGGACAGACGCGGCCGACGCCGCTGCTGCTCCGCTACGGCCCCAACGATTACAACTGCCTGCATCAGGATCTGTATGGCGCGCATGTCTTCCCGCTGCAGGTCGCGATCTTGCTGTCCGCACCCGACCGTGACTTCACTGGCGGCGAATTCGTGCTGACGCAGCAGCGTCCGCGTGCCCAGACCAGGGTAGCGGTGGTGCCGCTGGGCAAGGGCGACGCGGTGGTGTTCGCCGTCAACAGCCGACCGCAACGCGGCGCGCGCGGCGACCATCGCGTAACGATGCGGCACGGCGTCAGCCCGGTGTGCCGCGGACAGCGCCATACACTCGGAATCATCTTTCATGATGCCGCGTGATTGCGCGATGGATTTGTTCCCCGACGATCGCCGCCGCCTGATGCTTGATCCCGGCGCCGTTCTGCTCGGCGGCTTTGCACTGCCTGATGATCGCCTATTGCTTGAGGCAATCGCAACGATCGCCGAGGCAGCGCCCTTCCGCCATCTCGAAACACCCGGCGGACGACGCATGTCGGTGGCGATGACCAACGCCGGCCGGCTCGGCTGGGTCTCGGACCCACGCGGCTATCGCTACGATCCCAACGACCCGCTCGGCGGCGCCCCCTGGCCGGCCATGCCGCAAGCCTTCGCAGCCCTGGCGCGCAACGCCGCGGCGAAAGCGGGCTTCGACGACTTCGCGCCCGAGGCCTGCCTAATCAACCGCTACGAACCCGGCGCCAAGCTGTCGCTGCACCAGGACCGCGACGAACGAAACCTCGACCAGCCGATCGTCTCTGTCTCGCTCGGCGTCGACGCCTGCTTCCTGTGGGGCGGACCAACCCGAGCCGACCGCCCCCGTCGCCTCGCGCTGCATCACGGCGACGTTGTCGTCTGGGGCGGCCCTGCCCGGCTCACCTTCCACGGCATCGATACCTTGGCGCCCAGCACGCACCCCCTGACTGGCGCGCTGCGCTACAATCTCACCTTCCGTAGGGCGGCGTAGTCGGTCATCGGCCCCTCTCGCGCGCACGGTGATCTACGCGGCCACGATCGTCAGCTCGGCTTCGGTCGCGTCCTCGTCTGCTTCAGCATCGTCGCCCTCTTCTGTAAGGTTGCCGGTGTAGGCGGCTTTGCCCATCGCCTGCTCGATCAAGGCCAGCAACTGTTTCTGTCTGACATCCATGAAGATTTCGAACTTATCACCACGCAAAAGCATCGGGTCGATCAGGTGCGATCGCAGGTAGGTCTCGAGTTTCTGCCGTTCGATCGCAGGTGTTGTCTCGTTCCCCTTTTCTAACTTTGCAATGTATTGCGACGGTGCAACGCCACCGATAATTCGGTTCGTCCTGAAGGAGAGCGGTGTTTTGTTGATGATGGAATCAAAAATCGCCGGCTCGATACCCTGAGACCTACACCAACCCTGTGGAAAAATGTGGTGGATGTCGACGTTTTCTCCAAAGAAAACCGTATGATCGAATTTTTGCCCAGATCGGAAGTCCTGCGCACCCTCCTTCATTAAGAGTGCGTTCATTCCCTTGTAGGCAGCAGACAGCCGCATCCGCATTGTCTTCAGTCGGTCGGAGCGGAAAATCGTCTCGCTTACGGTCGAAGGTTCGGAGCCTCCCTTGAGCCAGAGAGGTACCTCCATGAAGTCGCGCGCGCTCCGGGATTCGACGGCAGAGCCATAAAGCTCGCCAAAGACCCCGTTCCAATACCATTGGACCAGCTTTGCGCGTACCGCGTCGTGTTCCCAGGCTTCCCCGACGTCGGCAAGGATCGCGGCCAAGGGGACGATCTGGGACTGATAGGGCAGATCAAAAATCCGGTAGATGTGCAGCATGTGCAAAAATTTGGCGGCCTGAGTGAACCCATGCTCCACTTTGGTTTCGAACTGCTTGTAGGCATCCAGCGGGAGGTCGAGGAGTGCCTGGCGGTTGCCGGAAACGGCTGGCAGTTCCTTGCCTTGCTTTCCAGCCTGTTCAGCCGTGCGCCGCCGTTCGCGGGTATAAAACAGCGAGATCGCTTGCAGGAAATCCGTGTTACTGACGCTCGCGAGGATGCCGGCATCGGAGTGCGCCGGCCTCAGAGCGTCAGCAAGTCGGCGATGACGCCCCTTCGTGCTGTCGTCACCGTACCAGTCCTTGCGGAGCTCGTGCCCCGACGCGGCATACAACGCCGTGACGAGCTCGAAGGCATCGAGCGCTTTGCCGCCGGTGTTGACCTTCTCGAAGACGACGCACACGGCCTCTTTTGAGGTCGATCGGTCCAGGGCGATCACCGGGACGCGGTAGTATTTAAAGTTCTCAAGGACTTGACGCTTGAAGCTTCGAAAATCCTCGCGGAGTTTTTTGTTCTGGTCACCTGACCAGAAATCATCGAAGCCGTCTTGCCACTTATCCCAATCGAACACCTGGCAGACGGGATACACAAGTGCTGCGTACTCCTTCTCCGGCGTTGAAAGATCGCGCGTGATTTCGCGGCCAAAGTCCGTGCGCTCGGTCCTGTCCTCCGGAACACCAATGATTGCCTCTTCCCGATCAACGGCTTCATCAAGCGCCTTTCGGATGTCGATGTAGAACCACCGGCGGACTTTCTTCTTTTTGGGCGTGACGGTTTCGACAACCTTGCCGCGCAGAATGACTTGGTAAAGCGAGGTGATACGCTGCTGGCCGTCCAGGAGGAGCGATTGCGGAGCCGTCTGGCGGCCAGTCGCAGGTGCGCCTTCGACAAGGCGCGGTCTGAAGTTCACCGGACCGCCCGTGTCGAGTGACATGAGAGCGCCAACTGGAAAGGCTCGAGAAACTGATGCGATCAGACTCTTTATACGGTTCTCATCCCAAACCCAGCTACGCTGAAAATCAGGAAGCTGAATGACGCCTCGATGGCAATCGTCGAGAAGTCTTTCCAGGTCAATTGGGTTTGTCTGAAACGTCGAGCCCGCCACCTTACTGCCTCCCCCTTTTGTATTGCCTGGCTGCCGATCAACGAACTGTTTCTTCGGCTAGGCCTTTGGCTACGTTGCTGTCCTATATGCCACAACACGATTGCTCCGGTAGCAAACCGAAACTTCTGTGCGGATACGCTACCCCCGCCCGCGATAGCCGGGCACGTCCTGGGCGGGTATCCACACGCCGGCCGGGGGTTCGCCGGTTTGCCAGAAGACGTCGATCGGGATGCCGCCGCGGGGATACCAATAGGCGCCGATCCTGAGCCAGAGCGGTTGCAGACGATCCACCAGGGTTTGCGCGATCTGCACGCTGCACGCCTCGTGGAAGGCGCCGTGGTTGCGAAAGCTGGTGAGATAGAGCTTGAGCGACTTGCTCTCGACGATCCAGCCGTCCGGCACATAGTCGATCACCAGATGCGCGAAATCGGGCTGGCCGGTGACCGGGCAGAGCGAGGTGAATTCCGGTGCGGTGAAGCGCACCAGGTAGCGATGGTGCGGATGCGGCGAGGCGACCCGCTCTAGCACGGCCTCTTCGGGGCTCGATGGCGTCGGCGTTGGTTGGCCGAGTTGGGTACGGGGTTCAGTCATCGGCGATGCTCATATCGGGGCGTTGCCACCAGCAGGACTCGCGCGGCGTCGGCAGCACGGCGCTGGGATCGCCGTCGAAGATCACGCTGTTGGTGGGCGTCTCCTCCAGCGTGATGGAGACGCAGCGCAGCACGTCGCCCTCGTTGTGCAGGAAGGCTGCCAGCTTGGCCATCATCAGGCAGGCCATCAGCTCGGTGGTCGGATCGCCTGGGGTGATGATGATGCGCGCGGCGCGGGCCGGCTCGTGCGTCCTGAACCAGCCGAGCAGCGGGTCGCCCGCGCCGAGCTGCAAGGCGTGGTCGAGCCGCTCGTCGATCCAGCGGTGCCAGGTGGCTTTGGCGCGCGCGAATGGCAGCGCCATGTTGGTAGCGCCGTCGAAGCGTGCAAGCGAGGTTGGTTGCAGGCGGACGCGAACGGTCTCGTTATGGCCGTGCGGCAGCGCGCAGCTCTCGCCGGCGCCGTTGATCAAGCGGTGCCCCATCGAGAAGCGGCGGCTGAACACCATGGCGCAGGACCCGCTCATGATGCGCGGTATGCCTCCCAACCGCGGCGTCGCAATTCACAGGCCGGGCAGGTGCCGCAGCCATAGCCCCAGGAATGCAGGGTCTCGCGCACGCCCAGGTAGCAGCTGTGGGTCTCACGGACCAGCAGATCGACCAGGCCGGTGCCGCCGAGGGACTCGGCGAGGGCCCAGGTCTGCGCCTTGTCGCGCCACATCAGCGGGGTGTGCAGCACGAAGCGGCGGTCCATGCCGAGATTGAGCGTCACCTGCAAGGCCTTGATTGTGTCATCGCGGCAGTCCGGATAGCCGGAATAGTCGGTCTCGCACATGCCGCCGACCAGATGGCGCAGGTCGCGACGCATCGCGAGGGCCGCGGCAAAGGTCAGGAAAAGCAGGTTGCGTCCCGGCACGAAGGTGTTCGGCAGGCCGCCGTCGCCAAGGCTGATTGCAGCGTCGCGGGTCAGGGCGGTCTCGGAGAGCTGGCCGAGGGCTGCAAGTTCGAGCGTATGGTCGGGGCCGAGGCGTGGCACCCAGCCGGCATCGATGCGCGCAAGGCCCTCGCGTACGGCTTTGCGGCAGGCGAGCTCGACGACGTGGCGCTGGCCGTAATCGAAGCCGAGCGTCTCGACATGCGCGAAGCGGTCCAGTGCCCAGGCGAGGCAGGTCGCGGAGTCCTGACCGCCGGAGAACAGCACCAGCGCACCTTCGTCGCCGATCATCAGGGGATCCCGATCATCTTGTGGGTCTGCACACTGAGCCGCCAGTGCGGGTGCGCGAGACAATAGGCGACCGTGGCCTCGGTGTTGCGCGCGCGGTCCGGGCCGTCCATCGGCTGCAGGAAGAAGTGCCGGAAGTCGCAGGTCTCGAACGAGGCCGGATCGAGCGCGTCCTGGGGGAATACCAGCTTAAGTTCGTGGCCTTGCCGCTGCCGGAACGCCGCTCCTGCTTTCGGGCTTACGCAAATCCAATCGATCCCGGCGGGCGCCTCGATGGTGCCGTTGGTTTCGACCGCGATGGTAAAATCGCGGCGGTGCAGGGCTTCGATCAGCGGTGCGTCGACTTGCAGAAGCGGCTCCCCGCCGGTGATGACGACGTAACGCTGAGCCGGCCCGCCGCGCCAGCAGCGCGCGATCGCCTCCGCCAGAGTCTCGGCATCGGCGAAGCGCTCGCCGCCTACGAAATCGGTGTCGCAGAAGCGGCAGACAGCCTCGGCGCGGTCCGCCTCGCGTCCCGACCACAGATTGCAGCCGGCGAAGCGGCAGAACACCGACGCCCGGCCGGAGTGCGCGCCCTCGCCCTGTAGGGTCGCGAAAATTTCCTTCACCGCATAGGCCATGGGCCGGGGTGTCGCCTATTCAGGCCATCGGACGCAAGCCGAGGCGTTCGAGCAGGCGCATGTCGTGGCTCTGGGTGGGATTGGGCGTGGTCAGCAGTTTCGGTCCGCAGAAGATCGAATTGGCGCCAGCAAGGAAGCATAAAGACTGGGCCTCGTCGCTCATGCTCTCGCGGCCGGCGGAGAGCCGGACCATGCTGGCCGGCATGATGATCCGGGCGGCGGCGATGATTCGAACGAAGTCGATCGCATCGATTGGCGGCGCGTCCGCCAGCCTGGTGCCCTGGACGCGCATCAGCAGGTTGATCGGCACGCTCTCGGGGTGCTTCGGCAGGCAGGCGAGGGTGGCGAGCAGGCCGGCCTGGTCCTCCTCGCTCTCGCCGAGCCCGATGATGCCGCCGCAGCAGACATTGATGCCGGCGTCGCGCACATGCGCCAGCGTGTCGAGCCGGTCCTGGTAGGTGCGGGTGGTGATCACCGCGCCATAATGTTCGGGCGAGGTATCGAGGTTGTGGTTGTAGTAGTCGAGCCCGGCGTCGGCCAGACGGCCGGCCTGCGGCGCGGTCAGCATCCCCAGCGTGACACAGCTTTCCAGGCCGAGCTTGCGCACCTCCTCGACCATGACGCAGACGCGGTCGAGGTCGGCATCCTTGGGCGCGCGCCAAGCGGCCCCCATACAGAACCGGCTCGCACCGGCCGCCTTGGCCGCGCGCGCCTCGGCCAGCACCGCATCGAGCGCCATCAGCTTGCTCGCTTTCAGGCCGCTTTCGTGATGCACGCTCTGCGAGCAGTAGCCGCAATCCTCCGGGCAACCGCCGGTCTTGATCGAGAGCAGTGTCGAGAGCTGGATGTCGCGTGGGTCGAACGCCGCGCGATGGGTCGTTTGTGCCCGAAACAGCAGGTCCGGGAAGGGCAGGGCGATCAGCGCCGCGACCTCCGCGCGTGTCCAATCATGGCGCACTTCAACGGTCATCGCGAAACCCTTCCACGGCCGCGACCAGGGCGCGACGGATACCGGACTCGAGCGCCGAATGGCCGGCGTCCGGGATGATTGTGAGACGTGCCGAGGGCCAGGCATCGGCGAGCTGGTAGGCGCTGCGCGCCGGGCAGATCATGTCGTAGCGGCCTTGCACGATTTCCGCTGGCAGATGCGCGATCCGGTGCATGCGCGCGAGCAGGCCGTCCTGCGGCAGGAACAGCTTGTTGGCGAAATAATGCGCCTCGATGCGGGCGAGACCCAGCGTGGCGCGGTCGCGCGAGAAGCCGGCGACGGCGGCTGGGGTCGGCAGCAGGGTCGAGCAGGTGCCCTCGTAGATCGACCAGGCGCGCGAGGCTGCGAGATGGACGGTAGGATCCGGGTCGGTCAGACGCGACAGATAGGCGCCGAGCAGGTCGCCGCGCTCGGTCTCGGGCAGGTAGCCCGCGAACGCCGCGTGCGCGTCCGGGAACACCTGGGCGAGACCATGCAGGAACCAGTCGAGTTCCTCCGGTCGCCCGAGAAAGACCCCGCGCAGCACCATCGCGCTGACCCGTTCGGGATGCATCTGCGCGTAGCACAAGCCGAGCGTGGAGCCCCAGGAGCCGCCAAACAGCAGCCAGCGCTCGATCCCCAGGTGCAGACGCAGCGCCTCGATGTCATCGAGCAGGGCCGGCGTGGTGTTGCCGGTGATGCTGCCGTGCGGCCGCGACCGGCCGGCGCCGCGCTGATCAAAGACCACGACGCGCCAGTGGCCCGGATCGAAAAAGCGCCGATGCACCGCGCCGGCTCCGGCCCCGGGGCCGCCGTGCAGGAACAGCGCCGGCCGTCCCTGTGGATTGCCGATCTGCTCCCAATAGAGCGAATGACCACCCTCGACGGACAGATATCCGGTCTCATAGGGGTCGATTTCCGCAAACAGATCGCCGCGCGCCATGTCGCGACTATACCCGTATGCGGCGGCACCGCTAGGATCGCGGTATGAGGGTGCATCTGCATGATGCAGGCGCGGGCAGAGCCTGGTTCGGCGCCGGCGCGGTGATGGGTCTGTGCGCGGTGGCGTTCGCGGCCGTGTCGGCGCATCTGCCCGAGCGGATGCTGCATGCCGGCGGCCGCGAGGCGTTGCGTGCCGCCGTGCAGATGCTGGGCTGGCATGCAGCGGCCCTGCTGGCGTGCGGGTTGTGGCTGCGGCAGGGCGGTCGGATCGCCGTGCATCTCGCCGGCGCATGCTTCGTGGCAGGAGCCGTCTGCTTCACGGTGGGTGTGGCGGTGCCGGTGCTGGGCGGCCCGCATCTGGGCATTCTTGCGCCCACCGGCGGCAGCCTGCTGATGCTCGGCTGGGCGTCGCTCGCGGTTTCGGCGTTGCTTTAGCGCGCGCGCCGGCGCTCGATCAGCCGCTCCGTCGCCTGGCGGATGCGCGTGCTGGCAGTGCCGCTGCCGTTCTGGACGATCATGCCGGTCTCCACCTCGAACACCAGCAGCCTGCCGTCGGCAAGCACGCTGCAATCGAGACCGAAATAATCCAGCCCGACCCTTCGCGCGATCTCGGTCAATGCACGGACCGCTCGCGCCGGCATCGCCGCGGTAAGGTTGTCGAGGAAGCGTTGCTCCTCGGCCTGCTTGCGCGGGCACGCCTGCATCCCGGCATTGTAATACCAGACCGCCCAGTCGTGGTGGATTGCCAGATGCAGCGGATAGGCAATGCCGTCCACGAAGATCACCCGGTATTTGCGCCAAAACCCGTCCGCGCTGCGATAGTCGATGAACGGTGCGATGGTGAACACGCGCACGCGGCGATGCTCGACGTAATAGGCGTCCAGTTCGGCGTCACTGCGCACGCAATGCAGCTTTTCGCCCGCATGCGAGCCGAGCGGGCGGATGATGATGGGCAGGGCGATCGGCGACGGCTCGCCATGCGGCACCAGATGATGCGAGGGCACGACGCCGTCTGCGAGGTTCTCGAGCAGGTGCGCGGTGCCGGCGCGCGACAGGCGGGCAATGCGTGCGCCGCAATTCATCGTGGGCTTGCCGAGTGACGCGGCCAGCGCATCGGCGGCGCGCAGCATCGCACCACTCCGCGCGTCCTCCGCGATCGCAATGAAGACCACGTCCACCGCGGGCAGGTCCCGGGGGATTGCAGCATGGGGATCGCGCAGGACGGCATCGGGGTCGGCAATCCAGAGCGTGTGCAGCAGGGTGCTCTCGTCGAACAGCCGATCGAGCGGCAGGTTCGTCTGGTAGTCGCCGGGGGCTGCCAGCACCAGCACCGAGCGGCTTGGCGGTACGTCCGCCAGATGCGGCCGGGTGAACAGCGGGTCCTCGGCGATGGCGGCATGCAGATGCGTCAGCGCCGCGTCGCGGTCGCGCAGGAATTGACAGAGATCCCAGAGCAGCCGGTTGGCCTGTCGGCGCAGGGACGGATCGGCTGTCGCACGTTCTAGACGGCTGCGCGCATCCTGCCACTCGGCCGCCAATTGATCGCTCATGCCCCCACCTTTGCTTACGGCCGCCGTCCGGAAGGGAGCATGGCTGCAAAAGATGGATACAGTGTGAATGCTTCCCACCGCGCCGGCACTGGTGTGAGATAGCGTGTCTCCAGGAGAGCACGTCATGACCTTGCACTTCGCCGACCTGCACCCGCCGCGGCCAACCAGGCAGACCCTCGAGGCTGCCCATGCCGCGATCCATACGGACCTCGCCGCTGGTGCTGCGGATCGTCGCGGCACGGCGCTGGCACGATGGGACGAGGAGCGGCGGCGCTACGAGAGCTGGAGTGCGCTCGTGCATCTGCGCTTCTCGCAGGACACCGCGAACGCCGAGGCGCGCGCCGAGCGCGACTATGCCGACGCACTGGCACCTGAGGCGACCCGGCACGAGGTTTCGGTCAAGCGTCATCTGCTGGACCATCCGGATCGCGCCGCCCTGATCGCCGAGCAGGGCGCGCATCGCGTGCGGCTTTGGGAGATGGATATCACCACCTTCGATCCGGCAATTGCGCCGGCGCTCGAGGAAGAGGCGCGCCTGTGCGCCGAATATACCGAGCTGCTCGCCTCGGCACGCCTCGACGTCGAGGGCACCCGGGTTAATCTGTCCGGTCTCGCACCGTTCCAGGAAACGCGCGACCGCGATGTGCGCCATCGTGCGGAGCAGGCGCGCTGGGCGTTCTTTGCAGCCAACGCGGAACGGCTGGACGGGCTCTATGACCGGCTGGTGACGCTTCGCCACGACATGGCGGCGACGCTTGGTTTTGCCAGCTACACGCCGCTCGGCTACCGGCGCATGCGCAGGGTGGATTACGGTCCCGAGCAGGTGGCGGCGTTCCGCGCCCAGGTGCTCGAGCATGTGGTGCCGCTGGTGCACAGGCTGCTGCGGCAGCGAACCGCGGAACAGGGTTGGGACCGGCTGTATGCCTGGGACGAAAGTCTGATCGATCCGGCCGGCAATCCGCGTCCTGCCGGCGCGCACGACCTGCTGATCGAACGCGCCACCATGATGTTCGACCGCATGGGCCCGGCACTCGGCGCCTTCTTCAGGACGATGAACGACGGCGGCTTTCTCGATCTGCGCAATCGCGACGGCAAGGCGGGAGGCGGCTTTTGCACGTCGTTTCCGACCGAAGGCGTGCCCTTCATCTTTGCCAACTTCAACGGCACCCATCACGACATCGCGGTGTTCACGCACGAGATGGGGCACGCCTTTCAGAACTGGCAGAGCCGTGACCTTCCGGGCATCGACCTGCTATGGCCGACCATGGACGCCGCAGAGATCAATTCGATGGGGCTCGAGTTCCTCACCTGGCCGCATATGGAATTGATGGTCGAGGAAGGTGCCGCCGACCGCTACCGGCGCATGCACCTGATCGCATCGCTGGCGTTCCTGCCTTACGGCGTCTGCGTCGATCACTTCCAGCACGAGATCTATGCCGACCCTGCGATGAGCGCCGAGGGCCGGCATGCGCTGTGGCGCCGGCTGGAGCGGCTCTATATGCCGTGGCGCGACTATGGCGATCTGGATTATCCGGCGAAAGGCGGACGCTGGCAGGCGCAGCTGCACATCTATCGCCTGCCGTTCTACTATATCGATTACACGCTGGCTTTGTGCTGCGCGATGCAGTTCTGGCTGGCGGCGCGGCGCGATGCGGACGATGCCATGCGGCGTTACACCGCGCTGTGCGGGCAAGGCGGTTCGGCGTCGTTCACCGACCTGGTCGCCTCGGCCGGACTGGTCAGCCCGTTCAGTCCCGGCGCACTCCACGATGTCGTGCGCGAGGCGGAGACGGTGCTGGCGCTGTAGCCGCTACCAGCCGGCGGTTCCCGGACTGCCTTTGAACGGGCCCTTCAGGTTGATGGTGACCCAGCCACCGTAGAAGCCGCCCGGCTGTGGTGTGACCTGCTCGTCGCCGACGAAACATCCGTCCATCGGACCGGCATAGACCGCGAGATGATCGGCAATCGCGGTGAAGGCGGGCGTGGGCGCCGGATAGCTCCAGGCGACGGAGTCTGCCTGCCGACCACCCGCCTGGATCGTCCAATATCGCGCGCCGCCCTTCCACTCGCAAAAGCTGCCGCCGGGCGCAGGAACAACAACGCAATCGCGGAAGCATTCGCGCGGCAGATAGTAGACCGGCGGATGGCTGGTCTCGAGCACCCGGAAAGCGGCGGTCGTCTCGGCGATCAGAAGCCTGGCAAAACGGATCCGGATTTTATCCGGAACCGCTTGCAGGGCCGGCGGCCGTGGATAGGTCCAGACATCCTCGACCATGCCGCCCACGACCGTCAGCTTTCCGGCAGCTCTGTCTCCGTCATCTCCGATTCGGACACCTCTGGCTGCGAACTGGCGCTGCGGCGCTGCTTGCGCGGCGGCTTTGCAGCCTCAGGGGCGTGGCGTGCCGAGAGCTCCACCTCGAGCGTGTCGGCATGTTCGCGCGCGTCGCTGGCAACCTGCTTGAGTTCCTTGTTCTTTTCGCGAAGCCTGGAAACCGTGCGTTCGAGCTTGGTGACGTGCGCCTCCAGATCGGCCTTGCTCATCTTCGGAGCGGAGGCCGCGAGCTTTGCGGCAGGGGTCCGCTTGCCCGACATCTTGCTGGCGCGCACACCAACCTTGGGTGCTGGGGTCTTGGCTGCTGACACCTTGGGTGCTGAGGCCCTGGTCGCTGAAACCTTGGCTACGGGCTTCTTCGCGTTGGTCGAGCCGGCCGGCCGGCCGGGCTTGCGCTTCGGTGCCGGCTCGATAACCATCGAGCGCGACTTGCGTGCCGGAGATTTGGGTGTGGTCGCGCGCGCCATGTTTTTTCCTGTTGCGTTGATGTCGTGAAGTCGTGGCGCCCAATTGATCAGGTTTGCCGATTCGCAATATATACGGATTGCGACCCAATTCAATTACCCTCATTCGTGTGTCGCATGGCGCGTCCCCCTCCGATAATTATGGGTCGGCCAATGCGAGTGCCTCGTCGGCGCAATCGGTCATTTCGGGTCCCGTTCGCCGGCAGGCTTCCAAATATCGGCCGTGGATTGGTGTCGGCGAGCACTTTGTGGGTCGGACCGGGGAGCTTTCATGGCGCGCAGATTTGTTGTCGGCACCGGCTGGAAGATGAACCTGCTCGCGCGCGATGTGCCGCCTTACGCCGCGCGCCTGGGCGAGCGGCTACGCGCCATGCCGCCCGCCGATATCGATATGTTCGTGTTGCCGCCGTTCACCTCGCTGCACGCGGCGCGCGTGGCGTTCGCGGGCTCGCCGGTGCGTCTCGGCGCCCAGAATATGCATTGGGAAGCGTCCGGCGCATGGACCGGGGAGATTTCCGCCGCCATGCTGGTCGAAGCAGGCTGCACCTATGTGGCACTTGGCCATAGCGAACGGCTCGCTTATTTCGCCGAGACCTACGATCTGGTCCGGCGCAAGGCCAGTGCCGCCTTGCGTGCCGGTCTGACACCGATCCTGTGCGTGGGTGAAAGCAGCGACGAGCGGCAAGCCGGTGTTGCCGACATTGCCCTTGAGCGGCAGGTCGGCTGTGTTCTTGAAGGTTGCGAACACATCGCGGATGTCGTGATCGCCTACGAGCCGCGCTGGGCCATCGGTCAGCAACAGGCGGCGTCCGTCGCCTATGTGGCCGACCGTCACGGCGCGCTGCGCAGGTTTGCCGCCAGCCGCTACGGCGACGCCGTGGCCCAGCGCCTGCGCATTATCTATGGCGGGTCCGTCACACCCGCGAACGGGGCAGAATTGATCGCGGGTGGTGCTGATGTGGACGGGTTGTTCATCGGTCGCGCGGCGTGGACCGCCGACGGCTTTGCCGAGATGATCGCAATCGTCTCGGCGGCCGCGACGTCAGCCTCGGATCGCCTCCAGCAGGGTCGGGCCGAGCACGGCGGGGCTGGGAGCGACCCGCACTCCGGCTGAACGCAGCGCCTCGATTTTCGCACCCGCGGTGTCGCTGCCGCCGGTGATCACCGCCCCCGCATGGCCCATGCGACGCCCGGGCGGCGCCGTGGCGCCGGCGATGAAGCCGACGGTGGGCTTCTTGACCTTGTTGTCCTTGAGGAAGGTTGCGGCATCGATCTCCGATGCGCCGCCGATCTCGCCGATCATGACGATCGATTCCGTCTCCGGATCGCCCAGGAACAGCTCCAGCACCTCGATGAAGTCCATCCCCTTCACCGGGTCGCCGCCGATGCCGACGCAACTGCTCTGCCCGAGCCCGACCGCGGTCGTCTGCGCCACCGCCTCGTAGGTCAGGGTGCCGGAGCGTGAGACGATGCCGACCTTGCCACGCCGGTGGATATGGCCCGGCATGATGCCGATCTTGCAGGCCTCGGGGGTGATCACACCAGGGCAGTTGGGGCCGACAAGAAGGCTTTTCGAGCCGACCAGCGCACGGCTGACCCGGATCATGTCGAGCACCGGAATGCCCTCGGTGATACAGACAATCAACGGCATTTCGGCATCGATCGCCTCGAGGATGGCGTCGGCCGCGAACGGCGGCGGCACGTAGATGACGGAGGCATCGGCCTGGGTCCTCGCGCGCGCCTCAACGACGGTATCAAAAACCGGCAGGCCGAGATGGGTCTGCCCACCTTTGCCAGGGGTGGTGCCGCCGACCATTTTGGTACCGTAGGCGATCGCCTGCTCGGCATGAAAGGTGCCCTGGGCACCCGTAAAGCCCTGGGTGATGACACGGGTCTGGGCGTTGACGAGGATGGCCATTATGCCGTCGCTCCCTGCTTGACTGCGTGGACGATCTTGCGGGCGGCATCCGAGAGATCGTCGGCGTTGATGATGGGAAGGCCGGACTCGTTGATCAGCTTTTGTCCGAGCTCGACGTTGGTGCCCTCCAGGCGGACCACCAGCGGCACGTGCAGCTTGACCTCGCGCGACGCCTCGATGACCGCCTGCGCGATGATGTCGCAGCGCATGATGCCGCCGAAGATGTTGACCAGGATGCCTTTGACGTTGGCGTCCGACAGCAGGATCTTGAACGCCGCGACGACCCGCTCCTTGGTGGCGCCGCCGCCGACATCGAGGAAGTTGGCGGGCTCCGCACCCTCCAGCTTGATGATGTCCATGGTTGCCATCGCCAGACCCGCGCCGTTGACCATGCAGCCGATATTGCCGTCCAGCGCGATGTAGCTCAGCCCGTGCCTGGCGGCCTCGAGCTCCTTGGGATCTTCCTCAAATTCGTCCCGGAGTTCCTCGAGTTCGGGATGCCGGAACAGCGCGTTGTCGTCGAAGCTCAGTTTGGCGTCGAGTGCTACGAGGCCGCCCGCGCCGGTGACGACCAGCGGGTTGATCTCGATGATCGCGCAATCGAGTGCCACGAACGCCTCGTAGGCGCTGCCGACGACGCGCGCGAAGGCGGCGGCCGACTTGCCCGCGAGCCCCAGCGCGCGGGCGAGCTTGCGGCCGACATACGGCGAAAACCCGATCGCGGGATCGATGCTCTCGCGCAGGATCTTCTCGGGGCTGTGGCTTGCCACCTCCTCGATTTCCATCCCACCTTCCTGGCTTGCGACAATGGTCACCCGCCCGGTCGCACGATCGACGAGCAGCGACAAATACAGCTCACGGGCGATGTCGCAGCCGGCCTCTATATAGAGACGGTGCACGATGCGGCCGGCCGGCCCGGTCTGCTTGGTGACCAACGTGCTGTTGAGCATGGCACGCGCCGCCTGCTCGGCCTCGTCGGGCGACTTGACCAGGCGGACGCCGCCTTTGCCGTTCGGATCTTCCTTGAAGCGTCCGGCGCCGCGTCCCCCGGCATGGATCTGCGATTTGACCACGATCACCGGACCGGGGAGGGTGCGGGCGGCGATCAGGGCTTCCTCAGGCGAGCGCGCGACGCGGCCCTCCAGCACCGGCATGCCAAAACCCTTGAGCAAGGTCTTGGCCTGATATTCATGGATGTTCATAAGGGCTGCGGCTCCTTTCCCTGGTCTGCAATTATCGCACCGTGTCGGCGGCGAGTCACCAGGGGGCGCCCTGGGGGCCGACAACGGATGTTCCGTGGCGACAAAGCAACAGATCGGCCGCGCGCGGTTTCACCTTTGGCCAAGCGGTGTCACCTTATGCGCACGAGACGGCGCGGACGAATATGAGGCAGTTTGAACGATGAAGCATTGGCGGATCGATGACATGGCATGGGAGCAGTTCGATGCGAGCCGGGTCGACCCCGAGATCGTGCTCCTGGTCAAGGCGGCGTCGGTGGTCGAGCGCAACGGCACCGACTACGCCACCTACCTCAAGAACGTCTTCACCGACGATCCCGACTTTCGCATGGCCGCCCAGAACTGGTCCGTCGAGGAGGTGCAGCACGGCGATGCCTTGGGACGCTGGGCGATGCTGGCGGAGCCGTCCTGGGACTACCCGGCTGCCTTTGCCCGCTACCGCGCCGCCTACAGCATCCCGATCGAGGTTGATGCCTCGGTGCGTGGCTCGCGCACCGGCGAATTGATCGCGCGCTGCATGGTCGAGACCGGCACCTCGTCCTTCTATACGGCGCTGGCGGACGCCACTGGCGAGCCGGTGCTGAAAGCCATTTGCAAGCAGATCGCCGCCGACGAGTACCGACACTTCAAACTATTCTACGACCATATGCAGCGCTACCTGAAGCGCGAGCAGATTGGCGTCCTGCGACGCACCCGTATCGCGCTTGGCCGGGTGACCGAGACCGAGGACGACGAACTTGCCCTCGCCTTTCACTGCACAAACGAGGCGGCCGGCCTGCCGTATGATCATCAACGCTGCATCGCCGCCTACATGTCGCGGGCGATGGGGTTCTACCGTCGCCCGCATCTCGACCGCGCGGTCGGCATGATCTTCAAGACGATCGGGTTCACGCCACATGGGCGCGTGCGGCGGGCTGCCTCCGCGCTCGCCTTTCTCGCACTGCGACGGCGCCGAAGCCGCTTCATCGCGCGCGCGACGGGCGACGCGACATGAAGCCAGGCGCCGTAATCCTCCGCGCCTGCGTGGCGGCCCTGTTCCTCGCCGCCGGCGTGCCCGTACACGCCACCCAGACCGCGTCCAAGGCATTCGGTCCCTGGGGTTTCGACCTCTCCGGACGCAACACCGCAATCGCGCCTGGCAACAACTTTTACGGCTATGCCGACGGCACCTATGTCAGGAACCTGGTGATCCCCGCGGACCACACCTCCTGGGGCGCCTTCGACATGCTGGCCGAGCTGTCGCGCCAGCGTGTGCACACGATTCTCGTCCAGGTTTCCGCGCACCCCGTATTCGCGCCGAGCAGCACCCAGGAGAAGCTGGGAACTTTTTACGCCGCCTTCATGGATGAGGCGGCGGTCGAGAAACGCGGCGACGCTCCGCTGGCCGGTGATCTCGACGCCATTCGCAAGATCAGCGACCGAGCCGGCTTCGCGCGCCTGCTTGGCACCGCCCAGAGCAATTATCAGACATCGCTGTTCGCGTTGTCGATCGAACCCGACGCCAAGAACCCGAAGATCTATTCCGTCGTCCTCGGACAGGGCGGCACAGGACTGCCCGACCGCGACTACTATTTACAACCCGCATTTGCCGACAAGAAGGCCGCCTATCAGCTTTATGTCGGCCAGATGCTGGGTCTGATCGGTTGGCCGGACGCCAGCAAGCAGGCGGCCGCGGTGGTAGCCTTCGAGGACAAGATCGCGCATGCGCAATGGTCCAAGGCAGCCCAGCGCGATCCGGTGAAGACCTACAATCCGACCTCGCTCGCCGACCTACAAAAGTTCGCGCCCGACTTCAACTGGAACGTCTATCTGCAGGGTGCCGGCATAAAGACCGGCATGCTGGTGCTGCAGGAGAAATCCGCGATCATCGACGAGACCAGGATCGCCGCTGTTACCGACATGCCGACGCTGCGCGCCTGGCTCGCCTTCCATCTGGTGGATAATGCGTCAAGTGTGCTGCCGCGCGTCTTCGTTACGGCCGCCTTCGATTTCCACGGCAAGACCCTGGGTGGCCAGCCGCAGAACGCGCCGCGCTGGAAGCGCGCCGTGGCCGCGACCAGCGACGCGATGGGCATGGCGATCGGCAAGATCTACGTGGCGCGCTATTTTCCGCCCGCGGCACGCGAGACGATGCGCCATTTGACCGACGCGCTGAAGGCGGCGTTCCGGGTGAGGTTGCAGAACAACAGCTGGATGAGCCCGCACACCAAGGCGCTAGCGGTAGGCAAGCTCGATCATTTTGCGGTCCAGATCGGTTACCCCAACAAGTGGCGCGATTATTCCGGCCTAACGGTCAGGCTTGACGATCTCTACGACGACAGCGAACGCGCCATCGGCTTCGAATGGCGCTACTGGCTGGATCATCTCGGCCACCCGGTCAACCGTAACGAATGGGACATGACGCCGCAGACGGTGAACGCCTACAACAATCCGCCGTTCGACGAGGTGGTGTTCCCGGCGGCGATCCTGCAGCCGCCGTTCTTCAATCCAGCGGCCGACCCCGCGATCAACTTCGGCGCAATCGGCGGCGTCATCGGGCACGAGATGACGCACTCCTTCGACGACGAAGGCCGCAAATACGACGCGCAGGGGCGCCTGCAAGATTGGTGGACCAAACAGGATGCGGCCCGGTTTGATGCGCGCGCCGACCGTCTGGGCGCGCAGTTCGATGCGATGCAGCCGCTCCCTGGCGCCCATATCAACGGCAAGCTGACAATGGGCGAGAACATCGCCGATCTCGGCGGTCTCACGCTGGCGCTGGATGCCTATCATGCATCACTGCACGGCAAGCCGGCGCCGGTCCTCGATGGTTTGACCGGCGATCAGCGGGTGTTCCTCGGCTGGGCCCAGGTCTGGCGCCAAAAGCTGCGTCCCGATCGGCAGCGCGAGCTTCTCGTCGCCGATCCGCATTCGCCACCGATGGCGCGCGTGAACGGCCCGCTGCGCAATATCGACGGCTGGTACAAGGCCTGGAACGTCAGGCCGGGCGACGCGCTCTATCTCGCGCCGAAGGACCGCGTGATGATTTGGTAGGAAGCCGAACATGGACGAACGACCGCCGCTGCCGCCGTTCACCCACGAGACCGCGCGGCTCAAGGTGCGCGCGGCGGAGGATGCCTGGAACACACGTGACCCAGCGCGCGTCGCCGGCGCCTACACCGCCGACAGCATCTGGCGAAACAGGTCGGAATTTCTTTCTGGCCGAGAGGCGATCACGGCCTTCCTGAACCGCAAATGGCAGGCCGAGCAGGCGTATCGGCTTATCAAGGAACTCTGGGCGCACCACGACGACCAGATCGCGGTGCGCTTCCAGTACGAGTTCCACGATGCGGCCGGCGACTGGTTTCGCGCCTACGGCAACGAGCAATGGGCGTTCGCGCCGAACGGCCTGATGCGCAGGCGCGAGGCGAGCATCAACGACGTGGCCATCACCGAGGCAGACCGGCGCTTTCGCTGGCCACTCGGCCCGCGGCCAACCGACCATCCGGGGCTCGCCGAGCTCGGGATGTAGGGGTGAGAGCCGGTACCCTCAGTCCGACCCGAAGCTGGTGGAGCGCGAGAGCGCATCCCAATCGGCAAGTTCGACCTTCATTCCCGTAAGCTTTTGCTCAACCAATCCCAGGGCGTCATCGCCCAGGAACAGCCGCACCGGCGGGTTTTCGGCTTCGACCAGCGCAAGCAGCGCCCGGGCTGCCTTTGCCGGGTCGCCTGGCTGGTTGCCGCTCTTGGCCTGCCTTGCGGCGCGAAGCGGGTCCATCACCGGGTCATAGTCGGCAATGCTGCGGGGTGTGCGGTCCATCGAGCGCCCGGCCCAGTCGGTGCGGAACTGGCCGGGTGCCAGGGCCGTCACGCGTATCCCGAAACTCGCCACCTCCTTGCCAAGCGCCTCCGGGATGCCTTCCAGAGCAAATTTGCTGCCGCAGTAGAAGGTGATCCCCGGCATGGTGATGAAGCCGCCCATGGAGGTGACGTTGACGATACGACCACGGCGCCGCTTGCGCATGCTAGGCAGTACTGCCTGCGTCATCGCGACTGGACCAAAGACGTTGGCGGCGAACTGGCGCTGGAGATCATCGATCGAGGATGCTTCCAGGACACCCTCACGGCCATACCCGGCATTGTTCACCAGCACGTCGACAACGCCCGCCTGTCGCTCGGCCTCCGCCACGGCAGCCGGGATGGCGTCGAAATCGGTCACGTCGAGCACGAGCGGGTGGGCGCGATTCGATGCCAGTGCCGCGAAGGCTTCGGCGTCACCGGGGCGCCGTACCGTGCCGATCACCCGATGGCCGGCCCGCAACGCAGCTTCGGCGAACGCTCGGCCCAGGCCCGAGCTGACACCTGTGATGAGGAAAGTTTTGCGCCGAACGGTTGCTCCGCGAAGGCAAAGCCGATTTCTCGATGCCCGACCTCGCCGCCGAGGCCGGGGTCAGCTTTGCCACCCCGTTCAACCAGTTCGGGAGCAAGGCGGCGATCATGCAGGCTCTCTCCACACGGCGGATCGATACCATGCAGACGCGCTTTGCCGCGGCGCCGTCGCTGACTGACACGGCGGAACGCGTCCTGCTGGCCATCGATATGGCAGTCGCCGTGATGCTGGAGAAGCCGGACGTCAACCGCGCGGTCATGGGTTGGCTTGGAACGGCGAGTCCTTCGCCCAGCCAGGTCTGGGTGCGCTCAATGGCTCTCTGGACGCTTGCACTGGGCGCGGGAGAGGGCTTGATCGCGGCGCGGCGGGAACAGGCGCTCGTCTGTTTGCCGAGGCAACTCGCGGTTGCCTTTCGTGGTGTGCTGTCGTTCTGGACTGCGGGCGAACTGCCCGACGAGGCGCTTGCCACGGAAGCGCGAGCCGTTGCGCGCACCTTGTTGCTTGGTTTCAGTGGATGGCAGCCATCGGCTTCCAGTTCGCAAGCCGTTTGACCGCTCTTAGTCCCTGCGCCCCAAAAACCGCGCGAACGCCTCCAGGGTCGCCTCGGAGGCGTGATGTTCCATGCCCTCGGCATCGGTCTCCGCCGCTTCGGGCGCCACACCCACGGCAAGCAGCAGTTCGACCATGAGTCGGTGTCGGGCGCGCACCCGATCGGCCATCGCCTGACCGGTATGGGTCAGGAAGATGCCGCGATAAGGACGCGCGGTTACCAGCCCCTCGCGCTTGAGTCGGTTGATGCTCTTGATCGCGGTGGGATGGGTCACGCCGAAGCGCTTGGCGACGTCGGTGGCGCGCGCCTCGCCTTGCGACGCCAGCAGGTCCGCGATCAGCTCGACGTAATCCTCGAGCAGACTGGACGAGCGGGCGGTGCGCGCCTTGCCGAAGCGGCGCGCCTGGGTTGGCTCCTCGGGCATCTTGACCGCGCCGGCGCTGCGCGCGGCTGATCCCTCGGTCACCGGCAAATCCCCCACGAAGCTGGCTCTGACGCGGCCATACACATCACCTGTAACAGAAGCGTGCGCGAGGGCGCCACCATTCTATCTTACGGCTTCATAACGATGCCGGTTGACGTAAATGTAGCCGTAGCTATATCTGTGGGCAGGGTTCATGTCCATGCCAGGGAGGCCGAGTGGATCAGGAGACGGCACCGCTCACTTCCCGCGAAGACCTGTTGCGCGCTCGTGACCGGCTGAAGGTCAAGCTCAGCCGCGCCTCGAAGCATCGTATGCGGCTGCTTTGGCTGCTCGCCGGCCCCGGTGTCCTGGTCATGCTTGGCGAGAACGATGGGCCCAGCATGGTTTCCTACGCGACCACCGGGGCGACCTACGGCGTCGGCTTCTTCGTGCCCTTTATCCTGCTCACCTTTGCGATGGCCTTCGTCGTGCAGGAGATGACGGTGCGGCTTGGGGTAGCGACGCATCGCGGCCATGCCGGGCTGATCTTCCAGCGCTTCGGCCCGTTCTGGGGCTATTTCGCGATGGCCGACCTGGTGTTCGGCAATGTCCTGACCCTGGTGACCGAGTTCATCGCGATACAGGCGGGCGGCCTGTATTTCGGGCTGCCGTCCTGGCTTTCTGTGGCAATTGGGGTGGCGCTGGTGATCGGCTCGCTGGCGCTGCGTCGTTATGCGACGTGGGAGCGCTGCCTGCTGGGACTGGCTGCCTGCAACCTGCTGTTCATTCCCGCGGCCTTGCTCGCGCATCCGAACGGCGCGGCATTGACGCAAGCGCTGGCCAGCTGGGGGCCATTGCCGGGCGGCTTCGACACCGCGTTCGTCACCCTGGTATTGGCCAATATCGGCGCCACGGTGACACCGTGGATGATCTTTTTCCAGCAGGGCGCGGTCGTCGACAAGGGTCTGACCCGGGCCGATCTCGCTCAAGGCAGGCTCGACACCGCGATCGGCGCGGTGGTCGCGGCGATTGCGGCAATCGCCACCCTGGTCGCGGCGGCACCTCTGTTCCGGGCGCATGTCGACGTCTCGCATTTCGCCAGTGGTGCCGACTTCGCCACCGCTTTGCGTCCGCATCTCGGCGCGTTCGGCGCGACCCTGTTCGCGCTCGGTATCGTCGAGGCGGGCCTGGTCGCGGCAATGACGATCTCGACGAGCTCGTCCTACGCCCTGGCCGAGACGTTTTCGCTACGGTCCAGCCTGAACCTCGATTTCAGCCGTGGCCGCTGGTTCTACGCGGCGGCGATTGGCTCGACCCTGCTGGCGGCCGCGACCGTGCTCATCCCCGGCGCGCCGTTGCTGGCGATGACCCTGACGGTGAACGTGATCGCCACCCTGCTGATGGCGCCTGCGTTGCTATTCCTGCTGTTGCTGGCCAACGACCGCGAGATCATGCGCGACCTGGCCAATGGCAGGTGCTGCAACCTCGCAGGCGGCAGCATCGTCGTCGCCCTCTGCCTCGTGGGCGCGTTCTACGGCGTCATCACCGTTTTTCCCGACCTGCTCAACAGCTAGACTATGCCCGACGACTCGCACTTTGTCCTCGAACCGGAGCAGCTCGCCGCTGCCAGTGAGACGAAGCTGCCGCGCCGGGTGCTCGGCCGCTGGGTGCTCACCCTGCTGCTGCTGCTTAGGATCTATGTGCTGATCGCGGTGCCGCTGGTCGCCTACGCTTTCATCCGAGCGCTGCATACCGGCCAGCCTTGAGGGTGGGGTTGCCTGCCAACCGCGCACCTGCTGCAAGGACGCAATGGATCCGCTGAGACTGGGCTTCCCCGCAACCGCGCTGCACGAGGCCGCCGCCGCCGCCGTGGCGCGCGTGCTCGAAGCGCATGACCATGAGGTCGAGGCGATTGCATTGCCGCCCGGGGCACCACGCGACGGGATCGACCTGTTTGTCGCCGCCTGGCTGGCGCCCGGCGAGGCCATGTCCGACCTCATGCAGCCAATCGGGCTGGTCTACCGTCCGTCACTGATCTGGTGCGTGCTGGCGGACGCGCCCAAGCGTATCGACGAACTCGCCGCATGCCCGGAGCTGGACCGGCGCATCGTCGTCCCCGCGAACACGCAAGTCGCCGACGCCGCGGCACGCGTGCGCGATGCCTATGACTTGGCCGGCTCCGGCTACGTGATCGACCCGCTGCCTGAAGCGCAAGCCTTCGCCTGGGCGCAGGCGGCGGACCATACGCATGTCGTGCCGCTGACCCGGCCGCACGAACTGCTCCACACCGGCCCCTGGCGGGTGCTGCTGGACCCGCTCGTCGCCCTCGGCGTCGAACAGCAGGCCTGCATTTTGCTCCGCGCCGGCCTGCGCGAGACCCTCGACCGCGACCTGATTGATGAACTCGACGAGCTGACCCTGGGCAACAAGGTGGTCAGTGCCATGGCCCACGCCATTCGTCTCGATGGCATGAGCGCGGAGGCTGCCGCGGACGCCTGGCAGCGCGGCAAGCTCACGCCGCGCGGCTAAGCGTTGTCTGATCGGCCGGCGATCATCATTTTTGGCGCCGGGCTGCGCCCCGACGGGACGCCGAGCCTGACGCTGGCGCGACGCATCGAGGCGGCGCTGGCTTTCGGCCGGACCCTCTCCAACCCGCTTTACATGCCGACCGGCGGGGTTGGCCGCTTCGGTGCGTCCGAGGGCGCCGCAATGGCCGCCAGCCTGCGCGCGGCCGGTGTGGATGCGCGCGACATTCTTCCCGAAGAGACCGCATCGGACACTTTCGACTCGGTCATCGCCTGCCGCGCCCTGCTCGCGGGCCTCGGCCATCGCGCCCCGGTCTATGCCGCGAGCAGCGCCTATCACCTGCCGCGCTGCCTGTTGCTGCTGCGCCTGGCTGGTGTTGCAGCAGCCGCCGTGCCGCCGCCGGCACTGCCCGCATCGACGCGCTGGCACCGGCGCTGGTACTGGCGCCTGCGTGAGGTCGCGGCGCTGCCTTGGGACGCGGTCCTGATGCTGCGGCACACAGGGCGCAAGAGGGGGAAGCGCTAAAGGCAAAGCTGGCAACCGCGCGCGATTTGGTCCATATCGATGCGGTATCATAACGGGCAAGAGCACGCCACGGTGCAGGCAGAGGACGCAGACGCGCTGTTCCGGACGTTCCGCGAGCGCAGCGACCAGGACTGGCTGGACATCCTGGTCAGCTCGCTGCGCATTCCGCAGATCGAGAACGTGACGATGCCGGGCTTTCCGGACGAGGCGGTGCAGAACGCCATGCACGGCCATTGCGGCGAGGTGTCGCTGCACGAGGCGCACGCCTTCTTCCGCGAAATTAAGGCCTATGCCGTCTATGCCGGGCGGCCGCTCGCGGCGCACCGCCGGCTGCTGGATTTCGGCTGCGGCTGGGGCCGCATGGTGCGGCTGTTCATGAAGGACATCGAGCCGGACAACCTGTTCGGCACGGACTCCACCTCGCGCTTTCTGACCGAGGCGCGGCGCTGCAACCCCAACCTGAACTTTTTTGCCAGCGGTGTCGCGCCGCCGACCCTGCTGGCCCCCGACAGCCTTGACTATATCATCTCCTGGTCGGTGTTCAGCCATCTCGACGAGTTCCTGGCGACCCGCTGGATCGAGGAGTTCGTCCGCCTGCTCAAGCCGGGCGGATTGCTGATGCTGACCACGCAGAGCCGTCGCTTCATTGCCTTCTGCGCCGAAATGCGGCTGCGACGGGCCTCGGGAATCAGGCTCGAACATGGCTGGTACGAGGCCTGCGCCGACAGCTTCATCGACGAGGCGCACGAGAATGCCCGCTACGAGGCGGGCCATTTCCTGCACGCCGCCCCGATCGCCCGCCCCAACCCGCTCTCGCACTATGGTGAGGCGATCATCCCGCGCGGCTACATCGTCAAGCACTGGAGCGGCATGTTCCGTCTGGTCGAGTTCCTCGACAACCCGGCACGCCTGCCGCAGGTGCTGGTGGTGATGCAAAAGCCAGGCAATTCCTGAAGCGCCTCAAGGCAGTGGTGCCAGGATGTCGTCCAGCAGCGCTGTCTTGCCCGGAATGCGCTCGAGATGCGGATAGCGCAGCCCGCCATGATAGCCGATCTGTACGGTGCGAAACTGCTTGCCCTCCTGGACCAGAAGCGAGATCGGCGCCTTGTCATTCGCTGCCTGCTTGATCGCGTCGCTCAGATCGTCCGCGCCGGAGAAGGCGAGGCCGTCGACCGCCACGATCTTGCCGCCCTTGGCGAGCCCGGCGTGCCAGGCCGGCCCATCCCAGAGTACGTCGGAGATGGCGCCGTCCTTGCCCAAAGAGAGACCGATCGACCAGTCGAAGATGTGCCGCTTGTAGGCCGCCTCCTCGCTTTTCAGGAAAGCTGAGGGCTTGTCGGTATAGACCAGGCGGTAGCCGCCGCGGGTGATGCCGTCGAGCGGTGCCTTGCCGCCGATGCGGTCCAGGCGGCTGCGCAGGAAATGCGCCCAGTCGAAGGGCATGACGGCGTTGAGGGCATGCACGATATCGTCAAATCGATACGTCACGGTGACGAAGCTGCCGTCGTCGATACCGAAGAAGCCGCGGGCAAAGTCGTTCAGCGACTTCTGGCCATGGGTGCGTTCGCGGATCAGGGTGTCGGCGTCGAGCCAGATCAGCAGACCCTCGGTGTAGTAGTCCTCTTCGCGCTCCCAGCTATGCCAGGGCTGCGGCCGGCGCTCGTTGATGATCGGGTCGTTGGTGGTGTCCTGGAGTGGCCGCCAGGCGCGCCCGACTTCGAGCTGCATGCTGGCGGCGTCGTCGGCGATCGCGCCGCGCGCCTGTGCGCGACTCCACAGGCCGGAGCGCGCGGCCAGCACCTGGCCCCAATATTGCGTCTGGCCCTCATACACCCACAGCAGGCTGTCGCGTTCCGGCACGTTGAAGTTGGGCGCCCACAGGTCGGCCGGACGGCGGAACTTGCCGTTCCAGGAATGGGTGTATTCGTGCGACAGCAGGTCGCGGACGGCGAAGCTTTTGTCCCAACCGGTGAAATAATCGCGGTCGGTGGCGTTCTCGCTGGAGCGATGATGCTCGAGCCCGGTGCCACCCAGCTGGTCGCTCAGCGCCAGCAGGAAGTCGTAATGGTTATAGTGCTGCGACCCGAACAGCGTCGTGGCCTGATGCACCAGGGCGCGGTGCCTGGCGAGTTCGTCCGGAGTGATCGCCAGATCGCCTGGCCGGTCGGCCACCACGTCGAGATGCACCGGCACCGCGGCACCCGGAGCAAGGTCGGCACGTTTGAAATAGCGTCCGGCGAACACTGGACTGTCGACCAGCGTGTTCAGCGTTACCGGCTTGAAGTCGACATGGTTGCCTGCCACCGTGCTGGTCTCGAGCGCGGTGCCGAACTTCCAGCCCTGCGGCAGCGTCAGGCTCGGTGCGACGGTGATGCCGCGGCTGAAGCGGCCGGCCGGATACAGCACCACGGTATTCCAGGCGAGATCGACCATCTCCGGCGTCATCTCGATGCGGCCCTGACTGGTGCTGGTCGGCGAAAGATACTGGAAGCTCACATCCAGGCTGGTCGCACCCTGCGGCACATCGACGTGGAACGCATACATGTTGACCACATCGCGCACCCACGGAACGGTCTTGCCGCCGGCCTGGATGGTCAGCCCGGCGATGTCGCGCAGCGGCCCGGTGGGTCCGTGATCTCCGGGGATCCATTTCGGGTAGAGCAGCACCAGCTTGCCCCCCTGCACAGCGTTGGGCTGCACCGGGATCGTCTCGTGCACCTGCATGACATGACGGGCGAGGTCGGTGACATTGACGGAGAGCTTGATCGTGCCGGGCCAGGTGGTGTCCTGGGGCGGGGCGACGGTAGGTGGGAACGGCAATGATTGGGGAAGAGGGGGCAGGGGAAGAGGGGGTTGGGGCTGTGGGACTTCCGCGCGCGCGGGACACACGCTCAGCGCCAGCAGCGAGGCAAGCACGGGTAAGGCTTTATCCAACATCAGGGTCCTTTGGGTTGTTGTCAGCAAAGCCGCTGCGCCGGCGCCGGGGAAGCCCGTATCCGGTAAAAACTTGACCGGCGAGGTCAGTTGAACCATCTTTGTTTGGCTGAAGCGGGAGAGATCGGCATCTGCCGGCGCCGAAGGAGCAACCGCCCCGGAAACTCTCAGGCAGAAGGACCGCCCAGCACCGACTTCTGGAAAGTGACGCCGCGCGCGTCCGCCGACGGGATAACGATCTCAGGCAAACAGACAGAAGGGGCACCGACCGGCCCGGCATCCGCCGGCAACCAGGGTGTGTCCGATGTCAGAGCCTGCAGCCCCACTTGCCGAGGGTCCCTTGGCCACCACCCCGCTCGACGCGCTGCACCGTGCGGCAGGGGCGCGCATGGTGCCGTTCGCCGGCTACGCGATGCCGCTGCACTACAAAGCCGGTATCCTCTCCGAACATCTCCACACGCGGACTGCTACTGGCCTGTTCGACGTCTCCCATATGGGCCAGATCAGGCTGCTTCCACGCTCCGGGCAAGTCGCCGATGCCGCGTTGGCGCTGGAGCGGCTGCTTCCCGCTGACCTCGCCTCGCTCCCCCCAGGGCGACAGCGCTACGCCCTGTTCACCAATGCCCGCGGCGGCATCCTCGACGATCTGATGGTGGCCAACACCGGCGAGGCGCTCCTGCTGGTGGTTAACGCCGCCTGCAAATGGGCCGATCTCGGCCACCTCACCGCCCATCTCGCGGCCGTGTGCGACATCGAGCCCCGCTTCGACCGCGCCCTCGTGGCCTTGCAGGGACCGGGCGCGGAGTCGGTGCTGTCGGCACTCGCCCCGGAAGCCGCCGCGATGCGCTTCATGGATGTCCGGACGATCGAGATCGCGGGTGCGACATGCCTGATCTCGCGCTCGGGCTACACCGGCGAGGACGGCTACGAGATCAGCATCGCCGCTGACGACGCCGAGCGAATCGCCGCCCTGTTGCTGGCCCAGCCGGGTGTGTTGCCGATCGGCCTCGGCGCCCGCGACAGCCTGCGCCTGGAGGCTGGACTCTGTCTCTACGGGACCGATCTCGATCCGCTTGTCACCCCCGTCGAGGCGGCGCTGGAATGGTCGATCGGCAAGAGTCGCAGGCCGGGTGGCGCGCGCGCCGGCGGCTTTCCCGGTGCCGACATCATCCTCGAGCAGTTGGCCAACGGTGCTGCGCGTCGGCGGGTCGGGCTGTTGCCGGAGGGCAGGGCGCCGCTGCGCGCCGGCACGCGCCTCTATGCCAGCGAGGATTTCACCGGCAGCCCGCTCGGCATTGTCACGTCCGGCGCCTTCGGCCCGAGTCTGTCGGCACCCATGGCGATGGCCATGCTCGACATCTCTCAGGGCATGGTGGGCGGCTCTCTGATCGCGGACCTGCGCGGGCGCCCGGTTCGCGCGCACATCGCACCGCTGCCCTTCGTGACACCCGGCTTCAAGCGACCCCCTGCAAGGACAGCATCATGACTCCATCCGAGCTCTGGCAGGGCACGGCGCCCGACCCCACGGCCTTCGCGCAGCGTCATATCGGCCCCGACACGGACGAGGTAAGCGCGATGCTGCGCACGATCGGCGTGGACAGCCTTGATGCGCTGATCGCCCAGACGGTGCCAGCGGCGATCCTGGAGCCATCACCGGAGGCGAGCGCACCGGGCCTGAGCGAACCCGAAGTGCTGGCACGGCTGCGCACGATCGCGGCCGAGAACCAGGTGCTGACCTCGCTTATCGGACAAGGCTATCACGGCACCATCCTGCCGCCGGTGATCCAGCGCAATGTGCTGGAGAATCCCGCCTGGTATACCGCCTACACACCCTACCAGCCGGAGATCAGCCAGGGCCGGCTGGAGGCGCTGCTCAACTTCCAGACCCTGGTTTGCGACCTGACCGGGCTCGATGTCGCCAACGCCTCGCTGCTCGACGAGGCTACCGCGGCGGCCGAGGCGATGGCGCTGGCCCGCAGGGTCTCGCACAGCAAGGCCACCGGCTTCTTCGTCGACACCGATACCCACCCGCAGATCATCGCCGTGCTGCGCACCCGCGCCGAGCCGCTCGGCTGGCAGGTGATCGTCGGCGACCCCGCCCCCAACCTTGACGCGGGCAATTTCGACGCCGATGCCGTGTTCGGCGCGCTGCTCTCCTATCCCGGCAGCAGCGGCGCAGTCCGCGACCATCGCGCCGCCATCGCCGCCCTGCATGCTGCCGGCGCCATCGTGACGTTCGCCGCGGACCCGCTGGCGCTGACCCTGCTCGCCTCGCCGGGCGCGCTCGGGGCCGACATCGCCATCGGCTCGATGCAGCGCTTCGGGGTGCCGATGGGCTACGGCGGCCCCCATGCCGCCTACATGGCGGTGCGCGACGCCTTCAAGCGAGCGATCCCAGGACGTCTGGTCGGGGTCTCCATCGACAGCCACGGCAACCGCGCCTACCGGCTGGCCCTGCAGACCCGCGAGCAGCATATCCGCCGCGAAAAGGCGACCTCCAACATCTGCACCGCCCAGGTGCTGCTGGCGGTGATCGCCTCGATGTATGCGGTCTATCACGGCCCCGAGGGGTTGCTCGCGATCGCACGACGCACCCACCGGCTGGCGGTGATCCTCGCCGCCGGCCTGCGGGCGCTCGGTGCCGAGGTGCTGACCGACAGCTGCTTCGACACCATTACCGTCAATGCCGGCGATGACGCCCGCCATGTTCTCGCCCGCGCCTGCGCGTCCGGCTTCAACCTGCGCAACGCGGGCGGCGGCCGGATCGGCATCAGCCTTGACGAGACCAGCAGCCCGGACACCGTGCGCCGCGTCTGGCGAGCGTTTTGCGACAACGCCGCACGTATCGCCGTCATGGAGACCTCGCTACCACCGCCGGACGCTGCCATTCCGGCCCCGCTTGCCCGCACTGCGACGCTGCTCGCCCATCCGGTGTTCCACGCGCACCGCTCGGAGACCGACCTGCTGCGCTATCTCCGGCGCCTCTCCGACAAGGACCTCGCACTCGACCGCAGCATGATCCCGCTGGGCTCCTGCACCATGAAGCTCAACGCCACCGTCGAGATGATGCCGATCACCTGGCCCGGCTTTTGCGACATGCACCCGTTCGCGCCAGCCGACCAGGCGCGCGGCTACGGGCGGCTGTTCGACGAGCTGGAGCGCGCCCTCTGCAGGCTCAGCGGCTACGACGCAGTGTCGCTGCAGCCGAACTCGGGTGCCCAGGGCGAATATGCCGGCCTGCTCGCCATTCGCGCCTATCATCGCGACCGCGGCGAGGTGCTGCGCGACGTCTGCCTGATCCCGGCCTCGGCGCACGGCACCAATCCCGCCTCGGCGCAGATGGCCGGCATGCGCGTGGTCGTCGTCGGGTGCGATGCGTGCGGCAACGTCGATGTCGCGGACCTGCATCGCAAGATCGCGCTGCATGCGGATCGTCTCGCCGCCATCATGATCACGTATCCCTCCACGCATGGCGTCTTCGAGGAGTCGGTGCGCGAGATCTGTGCGGCCGTGCACGCGGCGGGTGGGCAGGTCTATCTCGACGGCGCCAACCTCAACGCCCAGGTCGGGCTCTGCCGGCCGGGCCATTACGGCGCCGACGTCAGCCACTTCAACCTGCACAAGACCTTCTGCATCCCGCATGGCGGCGGCGGTCCCGGAATGGGCCCGATCGGTGTCGGCCGCCATCTCGCACCCTTTCTGCCGCACCACCCGCTCGAGACCGACAGCCACGCGGTCAGCGCCGCGCCGTTCGGCTCCGCCTCGATCCTGCCGATCTCCTACGCCTACATCCTGCTGATGGGCGAGGCCGGCATGCGCCGCGCCACCGAGATCGCAATCCTCAATTCCAACTACATCGCCGAACGCCTGGCGCCGCATTATCCGGTGCTCTACCGGGGTGCCTCCGGACGGGTCGCGCATGAGTGCATCATCGACCTGCGGCCGATCAAGGAGGCCACCGGCATCACCGTCGACGACATCGCCAAGCGCCTGATCGACCACGGCTTCCACGCCCCGACGGTCAGCTTCCCGGTTGCCGGCACCTTCATGATCGAGCCAACCGAGTCGGAAAACCAGGCCGAGCTCGACCGCTTTTGCGACGCGATGATCGAGATACGCGAGGAGATCGCCGCCATCGAGCAGGGCCGGATCAGCGCCGCCGACAGCCCGTTGCGCCACGCGCCGCACACCGTGGCCGACCTGACCGCCTCGCACTGGAACCGTGCCTACACGCGCGAGCAAGGCTGCTTCCCGTCGCCGGGCCGGCGCATCGACCGTTACTTTCCGCCGGTCGGCCGCCTCGACAACAGCTACGGCGACCGCAACCTGGTCTGCTCCTGCCCGCCGATCGAAGACTTCGCGCAGGCCGCCGAATAGCGGCTGTACTATCCGATTACTGCCGGCAGGCTTTCGAACGGATCGTGAGCGGACACGGGAAGGTCCCGAAAATGCCGCAGGTTGCGCGTCAGGACCGTATAGCCCCGGTTTGCGGCGGTCGCCGCGATCGCCAGATCGGCCCATCCCGGCTCCAGACCCGCCGCGCGCGCCCGGTCGGAGAGCGTGCCGAGCCGTCTCGCGACCGCGACATCGAGCGGCAGGATGCGGGCGCTGTGCAGATGTAGCAGCGTCTCCAGCCAGGCGGCCAAGCGGTCCGCCTTTTGCGCTGCACCCTGGCGACGGGCCTTGGCGATCCCGTCCTCGACTTCGGCCACGGTGATGACCGACAAATAGAGGGTGTTGCTGTGGCACTCCATCCAACGGATCAATTCGGGAGTGTGCTGGGCCTTCGCTGGCGCGCTGGCGGAAAGGACATTGGTGTCGAGCAGATACACCCGCTCACACATCCACCTCGCGCGGCCCGCTGGTGTCCCGTTCGGGGAGATCGCCCGGCTCGATCGGCGCGGCCATCAGCAGACGCCCGAAGGACGGCACGCGCGACAAGCGCTCCCAATCCTCGAAGCTGAGTACAACGGCCTCGCGCCGGCCATGCCGGGTGATGATCGACGGCTCGCCCTGTTGGGCGTGGTCGATCACGGCGGACAGCGTGGCCTTGGCGCTGCGAAGCTGGATTTCGTACATGATGGACTCCATGCGACTACTGTAGTCACAATAGGACACCAAGGCGGCCAACGCAAGCGATTGCAGCGTTGTCAGCCCCGCCGCCCGAGGCCGCGAAGCCGGCGCAGCGGCGCGGTCAGCCGCCAGCTTCGCGAGTGCCGCAGCATGGCCAGCTCCGCCTGCAGACGCAGCATCGCGTCGTTGTCCTTCGGCTCGGCCGCATGCCGCTGCACCGCCCACTCCCAGCTTGAGGCGATCAGTCCGGCGTCGTTCGAGGGCAGCAGATGCACGAAGAAATCCAGGCTGTTCGGCGCGGTGGCTGTGCATTGCGTGCAGGCGAACCCGATCAGCCCGTAGGCGGCGAGCTGGCGCATCAGGCGGGCGAAGCTCAACGGGGGTGAAAACCCAGCAATGCACGTCGTGGTAGGCGCCCTCGCGCAGGGCATGTTCCATCACCGCGACGGCGTCGTCGTAGAGTTGGCGCGTGTGCGGCGGTTCGAGGCCAGATGTGCCGCTCCAGGCGTGTTGCAGATCCAGCGGCGCCACGTTGAGCATAAAATCCAGGATTTGCCGGGACCCGGGGACGATCGCGCCGGCACGCGCGGCCAGGATCACATCGGCGGCCGAACTGCTCTCGCGGCGATAGTCAAAGCAGTAGCGTCGGTCCGGCACGATCAACCGCACCGTGCCGTCGGGATGCAGCACCGATTTGAGCTGAGCGAGCCAGCCGATCAGGTCGGGCACATGCTCGATGACGTGCGAGGCGACGACGTAATCGAAGCGGTCTCCCCCACAGGCCGCGTTCAGGTCGCCGCCGCTCCAGACGATGTCGACGTCAACGATCCGCGGCCCTGGCACGTGCGGATCGCGGCGATATTTCTCGCGCAGTTCCGCGGTGCCGACATGATCGACGTAGAGAACGCGGGCCTCCGACTTGCGCAGGATCGGGTTGTGCAGCGGGCCGATCTCCAGGCCGCGGGTCGCCGCGAGATCGAGGCCGGCCAGCAGCGCGAGGCGCCGGTCCGTCGGTGGAGCATCCTGCGTCATGGCAGTCCTGTCTCATTCATGCGGCGTGCCGGCAAGCGTCGGGCCTGCAATTGACATCGACCCGATGTCTCCCCCATGTCCCGGGTTGTCGTTCTGGAGCGGATCCGCCTGATGCCTGTTCATGCCGTCGTCTTTCCCGGACAAGGCAGCCAGTTCGCCGGCATGGGACGCGACCTCGCCGCCGCCTTCGCGCCGGCGCGCGAGGTGTTCCAGGAGGTGGACGAGGCGCTCGGCGAACGGCTGTCCAAGCTGATGTTCGCCGGTCCCATCGAAGAGCTGACCCTGACCCGGAACACGCAGCCGGCCCTGATGGCGGTGTCCATGGCCGTGCTGCGTGTGCTCGAACGCGAAGGCGGCTTCGACCTCGCGGCCCGGGCGGCCCTCGTCGCCGGCCACTCGCTCGGCGAATATACGGCGCTGGCGGCGGCCAACAGCCTGGGCGTTGCCGACACCGCGCGATTGCTGCGTCTGCGCGGCGATGCCATGCAGCGCGCGGTGCCGGCGGGGGAGGGTGGCATGGCGGCGCTGATCGGTGCCGAGTTGGAGCAGGCACGCGAGATTTGTGTCGCGGCCGCCGTGCTTCGTATCGAGGGGGCACCCGACCGCATTGAGGTGCTTGAGGTCGCCAACGACAACGGCGGCGGCCAGGTGGTGATCTCCGGCGCCGCCGGGGCCATCGGCCGCGCGCTCGAGATCGCACGCGAGCGCGGCGTGCGCCGGGCGATGGTGCTGCCCGTCTCGGCACCCTTTCATTGCGCGCTGATGGCGCCTGCTGCCGACGCGATGCGTGAGGCGCTGGGCGCGGCGCACATCGCGCCGCCAAGGCTGCCGGTGATCGCCAACGTCACCGCGGCCAAGGTCGCCTCGCCGGATGCGATACGCGACCTGCTGGTGCGCCAGGTGACCGGCACGGTGCGCTGGCGCGAGAGCGTGCAGGCGATGCTGGCCATCGGCGTGGACGATTTCATCGAACTCGGCGCCGGCAAGGTACTCTCGGGCCTCTGCCGCCGGATCGCGCCGGATGCGCGTGCGCGATCGGTCGGCACCCCCGAGGAGATCGAGGATCTGCTGAGGTCTTTCTGACCAAGGATGACGGGGGCGCTGCATGTTCAGGCTCGACGGCAAGATGGCGCTGGTGACCGGGGCCTCGGGCGGCATCGGCGGCGCGATTGCCACCATGCTGCACGCCCAGGGTGCCACGGTGGCACTCTCCGGCACCCGCGAGGCGGCGCTCGCGGATCTCGCGGCCCAGCTCGGCCCGCGCGCGCATGTCTGTCCCGCCAACCTCGCCGACCCGGCGGCACCCGACGCCTTGATCGCCGACGCCGAGCGCAAGACAGGCCAGGGCGTGGATATTCTCGTCAACAATGCCGGCCTGACCCGCGACGGGCTCACTTTGCGGATGAAGGACGCTGACTGGGATCTGGTGCTCGATGTCGATCTGGGGGCGCCCTTCCGGCTTTGCCGCGCGGCGCTGAAAGGCATGGTGCGGCGGCGCTCCGGCCGGATCATTTCGATTGCCAGCGTGGTCGGCGCCACCGGCAATGCCGGCCAGTCGAACTATGCCGCCGCCAAGGCCGGGCTGATCGGCATGAGCAAGTCCCTCGCAGCCGAGGTCGGCTCGCGCGGGATCACCGTCAATGTCGTCGCGCCCGGCTTTGTTGCGACGGCGATGACCGATGGGCTGCCCGAGGCGCAGAAGGAAAAGCTCGCGGCCGCGATCCCGCTTGGTCGTCTGGGCACGCCCGAGGACATCGCCGCCGCGGTGCTGTATTTCGCCTCCACCGAGGCGAACTGGGTCACCGGCGCGACATTGCATGTCAATGGCGGGATGGCGATGCTCTAATCGATACCCCGCCTTGGGGCGCCGCCTTGGCGTGCGATGAAATTCCATGCTAATCGCCCGCTGCTTTGTCCGCAGCCGGCCGGCTCGCAAAGGACAGGACGAACGAGTTCGAACCGCCCATCTTTCCCGGGCAAAGAGGAAGCAGAGTCAGATGAGCGAGATCGCCGACAAGGTCAAAAAGATCGTCGTGGAACACCTCGGCGTCGAAGAGAGCAAGGTCACACCGGAGGCTTCCTTCATTGACGATCTGGGTGCCGACAGTCTCGATACGGTCGAGCTGGTGATGGCCTTCGAGGAAGCTTTCGGCGTCGAAATTCCCGAGGACGCCGCCGAGAAGATTTCCACCGTCAAGGACGCCATCGACTATATCGAAAAGCAGAAGACGGCCTGAGGTCCGATTCGGCATGAGCGGATTCCTCACCGGCGTCGATCGGGAGCGGCGGGTCGTCGTCACCGGCCTCGGCATCGCGGGTCCGCTCGGCGTCGGGATCAAGCCGTTCTGGGATCGGCTGATCGAGGGTGACACCGGGATTGGCCGGATCACGTCGTTCGACCCGTCCGGCCTCGCGGCACAGGTGGCGGGTGAAGTGCCCATTGGCAATCGTGCGTCCGGCGGGCTCGACCTCTCCGAATGGATCCCGCAAAAGGATCAGAAAAAGATGGACCGCTTCATCCATCTCGGTCTGGTCGCAGCCTTCGAGGCGGTCGAGGATTCCGGCTGGATGCCGCAGGATGAAGACGATCGCTGCGCCACGGGGGTGATGATCGGCTCCGGCATCGGCGGCCTGCAGACCATCTACGACGCCTCCGTCCAGGTGCATGAGGGCCGCGCCCGGCGGCTGTCGCCGTTTTTCATTCCGTCCGCGCTGATCAACCTGGTCTCCGGTCATCTCTCGATCCGCTATGGCTTCAAGGGTCCGAACCATTCGGCGGTGACCGCCTGCGCCACCGGCGTGCACGCCATCGGCGACGCCGCCCGGCTGATCGCGCTCGGCGACGCCGAGGTGATGATCGCCGGCGGCACCGAGGCCGCGGTCTGTCCGCTCGGCATCGCCGGGTTCTGCGCCTCGCGCGCCCTCTCCACCGCGTTCAACGAGACGCCCGAGCGCGCCTCCAGGCCGTGGGACCGCGACCGCGACGGCTTCGTCATGGGCGAGGGGGCCGGCATCGTCGTGCTCGAGGAATACGAGCATGCCCGCGCCCGTGGCGCCACCATCTATGCCGAGGTGCGCGGCTACGGGCTGTCTGGCGACGCCCATCACATCACTGCCCCCGCGGAGGGGCATGCCGGCGCCCACCGCGCCATGATGGCGGCCCTGCGCAACGGCCGGCTGACCCCGGCCGACATCCAGTATGTGAACGCGCACGGCACCTCGACGATGGCCGACGACCTCGAACTGGACGCAGTCGAGCGGCTGTTCGGCGCGCACGCGCGCGGGCTTGCGATGTCCTCGACCAAATCCGCGACCGGCCACCTGCTTGGGGCGGCAGGCGCCATCGAGGCGATCTTCTGTATCCTGGCGATCCGCGACGGGGTGGTGCCACCGACGCTGAACCTGGATGCGCCAAGCCGTGAGAGCGTGATCGACCGGGTTGCCCACACTGCCCAGGAGCGCCGGGTCAGTGTGGCGTTGTCGAACAGCTTCGGCTTCGGCGGCACCAACGCCAGCATCCTACTCGGCGCACTCTGACCGCGTCGGTGCACCGGAGTGCGCTGGCTCCTGGGTGCGGCACTTGTCCTGGCGGTGCTGTTGCTCGGCGCGCGCGCGCTCTACGAACGCTCCGGGCCGCTGCCGCACGCGCAAGCCATCGTGGTGCCGCACGGCCCCGTGAACCTGGCGGCCGCCGCCCTGCAACAAGCGGGCGCGCTGCCGGCCGGACCGGTCGCGTCACAAGTTTTTCGTGTCGCGGCCCGGCTGACCCGCGGCGACGGCCCAATCCGTGCCGGCGAGTTCGCCTTCCCGGCGCACGCCTCGCTGCAAGCCATGCTGCATGTGCTGCGCACCAGCCCGCCGGTGCAGCATGAGCTGACCATCCCCGAAGGCCTGACCGCCGCGCAGATCGCGCGGCGCATCGCCCAGGCCGAGGCGCTCTCGGGCCCGACGCCGGTGCCCGCCGAGGGCAGCATCCTGCCGCAGACCTACGACTATGTGCGCGGCACCACACGCGCCGCCCTGGTCGCCAGGATGCAACAGGCGATGGCCCGGCAGGTCGCCGCGATCTGGGCCAAGCGCGACCTGAACGCGGGCCTCGCCGACCCCGACGAGCTGGTGATCCTGGCCAGCATGGTCGAGCGCGAGACCGCGCGTCCGGCCGAGCGGACGCTGGTTGCGCGCGTCTTCCTCAACCGGCTGCGCCTGGGCATGAAGTTGCAATCGGATCCGACGGTGATCTACGCCGCCGCCGGCGGCCTCGGCCCGCTGCCGCGTCCGCTCAGCCGCGCCGACCTCGCTCTCGACAATCCCTACAACACCTATGTCGTCACCGGTCTGCCGGTGGGCCCGATCTGCGCGCCGGGGGTGGCGGCACTCCAGGCGGTGGCGCACCCGGCGGCCAGCGATGCGTTGTATTTCGTGGCGGACGGCACCGGCGGCCACAGCTTCTCCAACTCGCTCGCCCAGCATCTGCGCAACGTCGCCCATTGGCGCGCGGCGGCCACGCCGTGAGCGAGCCGGTCGCCGCGATCACCGGTGCGACCGGTGGCATCGGGCGCTGCATCGCCCTCGGTCTCGCCGAGGCCGGATACGGTCTGTTCGTGATCGGCCGTGACCCGCACCGGCTCGATGCCGCGCGGGACTGGATCGTCGCGCGGGCGCCGCAGAGCCGCGGACGCATCCGTGTAGTCCAGGCCGATCTGTCATCGCTCGCGCAAACCCGCGACGCCGGGCTGCGCGTGCTTGCGCAAACCGACCGGCTCGACCTGCTGATCAACAATGCCGGGACGCTGTCGCCGCGTCGCGTGCTCACCGACGAGGGGTTCGAGCGCACGCTCGCGGTCAATCATCTGGCCCCCTTCGTACTGACCCATACGCTGCTGGAGACGCTGCGGCGCACGGGTCGCGCGCGCATCGTCAATGTCGGCTCGTCGACCTCGGACCGTGCGCGCATCGATCCGGACGACCTGCAAGGCGCGCGGCGTTGGCGCATGGTGCGCGCCTACGCCACCTCGAAGCTGGCTTTGCTGATGACGAGCCTGTCGCTGGCGCGGACGCTGCCGCCGCCCGAGGTCAGCATCAACGTCGTGCATCCCGGCATGGTGGCGACCGGGCTGGTGCGCAATCCGGGCGTGGTCGGCCTGGCGTGGCGGCTGATGGCGCCGTTCCTGCTCACCGAGGCGCAGGGTGCGCAAACGCCGCTGCATGTCGCGTTATCGGCGGCCTGCGCGCAGGTTAGCGGCCAATACTGGAAACGATGCCAGCCGGCGGCGACGAATCCGCGGGCCGCGGATCCGGCGCTGTGTGCCCGGGTGCTGGCAGGCACGGAGGCGCTTTGCGCGGCGTGGCTGCCGAGGCGCTGAGCACCGCGCGGAGTGCGCCGAGCAGCCAGACATGCGCGCTCCAGCCGCGCGCGCCAAACGGTCCGCGCGCGCTTGGCCCGCGTGCCGGCGGCGCGAACAGCGCGGGTTCGCCGCGCGCGCCGCGGTCGCGCGACATCATGCTCTCGAAGCGCAGTTGCTCGGTGAGCCACGCCGCCAGCACCGGCGAGACGCGCGAGACCAGCGAGAAGGCGAGCACGATGCCGCTGATGACCATCTCCCTTCGTCGCCCGGTGGCCGCGAGATACAGCGCCCGCGCCACGATCTCGGGCTGATACACCGGCGCCACCGGACGCGACGCATAGCCGGTATGGGACGGCGCATGGCAGAAGAACGGCGTGTTCACCGCCGGCGGAAACACCGTGCAGAGATGCACGGCACTGCGTGCCATGCGCAACTCGCCACGCACCGACTGGCTGAAGCCGCGCACCGCCGCCTTGGCGCCGACATAGGAGGTCATCAGCGGCAGCCCGTGGAAGGCGACACCCGAGCAGACATTGACGATGCTGCCGCAATCGCGCGGCAGCATGCGGGCGAGCGCTGCCCGGGTGCCGTTGACGGTGCCCATGTAGGTGACATCGGTGACCCGGCGAAATTCGGCTTCGGGCACGTCGAGCAACCGTCCGTAGACGCCGTTGCCGGCGGCATTGATCCAGACGTCGATGCCGCCGAGCCGCGCTACAAGGCTGTCCGCCGCGCGCTCCAGGGCGGCGGCGTCCGCGACGTCGGCGATCGCGCCGGCGCTGATGCCACCGAGGGCCGCGATGTCGGCGGCGGTGTCGGCGAGACCGGCGGCGCCGCGGGCGATCAGGCCGACCCGCCAGCCGCGTTGCGCGAACAGCCGCGCGGTGCAGCGTCCGATCCCCGACGAGCCGCCGGTGATCACCACCACAGGCGGCACGGCGGGCACCGGCATTGTCGCGGGATCGGACGACCCGCCGGGCAGCGGCTTGTGCATGCGGCTGGTCTAGTGCGGCGGCGGCAAAGGCTGGCTCTGCACGGACGAGGACGGGGCGAGCTGTGTCGGACCGGTGTTGCGCTGGCTCGTGGTATCAGGATTGTCATAGGTGGTATTCGGCCGCCCGGACGCGCTTTCAGGGCCGCTGCCGTAACGCATCAACGCCGTTCGCAACGGATCCGCGCCCGGATTGTTCACCCGCATTCCCACCACGACTTCGTAGACGCCGACCGGCTGGCCATAATAGGCCTGGTTGCCGACGCCGTCGTAGGTCAGCTTGCTGCCTTGCAACGAAATGCCGGCGAACAGGCCCTTGCTCTTCTCGACGGCGACGATGTCCGCGTCGAGCGCGGTCGAGGTCGCACCCTCGATGCCGGCACCCAGCGTTGCGATCGTGGCCGAGGCATTGGCGCCGAACTTGAACTGGCTGTCCATGATCGCCCGCAGGCCATGCGGGTTCATGATGAACATCATCAGCTCGGCATCCTGGATGCCGGCCTGAAAGCCCACCGAGCCCGATGCCATCGAGTAGAACGCCGGGTCCGACCAGGATCCCGCGCCGTCGCGGGCCAGCAGCGTGCAGCCGCCGCCGGAGCCGCCGAACAGGAACGACACGCGAAAGATGCTCGGGCAGATCAGCACGCCGCGAGCGCGGGCGAGCAGACGCTGCGTCTGTTTGCCCATGTCGTTGGAGTCGAGGATATCCTCGGCGGTGAGCGTCGCCCGGTCGACCAGCCGCTGCTGCCGCTGCGCGCGCCGGGACCCATCGGCTTGGGCGTGTGCCGACAGGCAGAACGGCGCCACGCTCAACAAGGCGGCCAGCGGCAGCGCAATCCTCAATCGCAATCGCATCGTGTCACTCCCCGGCATCCGTGCTGCATGGCTTAGATCAAGGCAATCCCGGACGCCAGCCCGAGCGCCTCGGCGATGGTGGGGGCGGCGGCCAGGATCGGCGCCGGCCCGGTCATGCCGCCTTTGCTTAGGAAAGCCGAGACGGTTGCCCCCGACTCCGCCAGGATCGGCAGGGCGCCGGCCACGTCCCACAGGTTGATCGATTGTTCGATGTAGCCATCGAGCCGACCGGCCGCGACGTCGGCGAGCGCCAGGGCCCCCGAGCCGCCGGTGCGCACTGCGGCGCCAAGGGCCAGCACCCGACCGACCAGGGCCGCGTGCTCGGCGGCGATGCTCTTCGGGCCCCAACCGATCTCGATGATCGACGAGGCCGGGCTCGCGGTTCGCGCCGCGCGCATGGCGGCACCGTTGAACGTCGCATCGCCACCGATGCTGCCTGCGAACCGCTCGCCGAGCGCGGGTGCCTCGATCAGTCCGAGCACCGGCACTCCATCGGCGAGCAACCCGATCGAGACACACCAACGCGAGGCGCCGCGAGCAAAATTCGCGGTCCCGTCGATCGGGTCGATGACCCAGCGCAGCGACGAGCTTGGCCCGCTGCGGGCTTGCAGGCCGGCTTCCTCGCCCTGTACATCGTCTTGTGGGAAGCGGGCCGCGATCCTGCCGGCGATCAGCCGCTCGACGGCTCCGTCCGCCTCGGTGACCCAATCCTGCGCCCCCTTCAGCTTGGCCGTTGCCATACCAGGCGGCGGCCGCATGCGCATCGCCAACCGTCCAGCCTCCTCAATAATGCTGGCGGCGGCCTCGAGGCGCCGGCGGATGGACTCTGTCTGCATCGCAACCCTCGGCGGTGGAGCGGTCTATTGGGCGCGCAGGGCGGCGCGCAGCGAGGCGGTGATCGCCGGATCCTCCAGCATGGCCAGGCGGCTGGCCGCGATGGTGGCAAACCGGTGCGTGAGCGCCCGGCGCCGTGGCGAGCTCAGCGCATGCACCGCCGCCTCGCGCAACAGCGCCGCCTCGCCGTCGGCGGCGACCAACAGACCGACCTCTGCCGGCAGCAGCGCCTGCGGGAAGTGCTCATCGACGGCGAAATACAGCGCGTCGGCATAGTCGCGATACTCCGGCCACTTCGTGTCGGTGAGGAAATCGCGGGCGCCGGATTTCACCTCTATGCAGGCAAAGCCGCCGTCCGGCCGTAACGCCAGGATGTCGGCACGGCGTCCGTTCGGCAGCGGCACCTCGTGCAGCACCACCCAGCCGAACTGGCCACATAGTCGTGCCGCGGCGCGTCGAATGGCGAGCGCACTCTCGGGCAGGCCGGACATCACCGGCGATCTGATACTTGGTGCCATCAATCTCGTGCGTAGAAGCGAAATGCACAGGCGTCACCTGGCGGCCGCACGCTCCAGTGCCGAAACGTCGAGCTTAACCATTTCCGTCATGACGGCAAAGACGCGGCTCGAGACCGTCGGGTCCGCGTCGAGCAGGAGACGCGGCAATATCTCGGGCACGATCTGCCAAGGGACGCCCCATCGGTCTCATAGCCAGCCGCACATCATTGCCGCGCCGCCATCGGCGATGAGCGCCGTCCATAGACGGTCGATTTCGGCCTGGTCGGCGCACTCTACCGAAATAGAGGCCGCAGTGCCGTAGCTGGCCGGCGCGCCACCGTTCAAAGCCTGGACGCAGTGGCCGCCTAGAACGAAGTTCACCAGGATCACGTCGCCAGCTTGCCCACCGGGCCAAACGCCTGGCAACGCAGGATGTGGGTCAGACTGGAGCCGGGCACCAGACTGACTTTCGACACCGCGAAGTTCCCGATTGCTCCGGCGGTCCAGTGTCAGATTTCACGATTAGCCGGTGCGCACCAGCAGATGCTGTTTCCGGCCGACGGAGAGCTTGACCGCGCCGTCCCGCAGGTCGTCCGTCGAAATTATTTGGTTCTCGTCGCGCAGCGTCTGGTCGTTGACCCGTAAGCCGCCGCCGCGTGCCAGCCTGCGTGCTTCGGAGTTGCTCGCCGCCAGGCCCGCCAGCACGAACAGCCTGCAGGCCGCGATGCCGCCATTGAGGTCGATGCCCGCAAGGTGGCGCGAGGGGAGGGCCTGGGCGTCTCCGGTCGCGTCCTCGAACAATTGCCGTGCGGCCCCTGCGGCGGTCAGGGCTGCGTCGCGGCCGTGGCAGATCGCCGTCGCCTCGGTGGCCAGGATTTTCTTGGCCTCGTTGATCGCAGCCCCTTTGAGGCTCGCCAGTCGGTCGCACTCGGCAATGTCAAGTTCGGTGAATAGGCGCAGGAAGCGGCCGACATCGGCGTCTTCGGTGTTGCGCCAGAACTGCCAATAGTCAAACGGGGTCAGCCGCGCGGCCGACAACCAGACCGCGCCGGAGGCGGTCTTGCCCATCTTCGCACCCGAGGCGGTGGTCAGCAGCGGCGTGGTTAGGCCGAACACCTGCTTCTGTTCGGTGCGACGCACCAGGTCGACGCCGGAGACGATGTTGCCCCACTGGTCGGAGCCGCCGAACTGCAGGCTGACATTGTGGCGACGGCCGAGTTCGCGGAAATCATAGCTTTGCAGGATCGAGTAATTGAATTCCAGGAAGGTCAGCCCCTGCTCGCGCTCCAGGCGCTGTCGCACGGAATCGAACCCGAGCATGCGGCTGACCGAAAAATGCACGCCGACCTCGCGCAGCAGGTCGACATACCCCAGCGCGTCCAGCCATTGCGCGTTGTCCGCGAGGATCGCATCCGACGGACCCGTCCCGAAGCGCAGCATCGCTTGCAGGACGCGACGTATGCCCTGGCGATTGCGTTCGATCGCGTCGTCGTCGAGCAGTAGCCGCGCCTCCTCGCGAAACGAGGGATCGCCGATCCGGCTGGTGCCGCCACCGAGAAGGGCCACCGGGCGATGGCCATGTCGTTGCAGCAGCCGCAGCAGCATGACCTGGATCATGTGCCCGACATGCAGGCTGTCTGCGGTCAGGTCGAAGCCGGCATAGCCGCTGATTACGCCCGCCGACAGCGCCGCATCGAGGGCGGCGCTGTCGGTACATTGGAAGACGAAGCCGCGTGCCTCGGCTTCGCGCAGGAACGCACTGTCAGGCATTGCGTCTTATAAGGCGCCTGGAATCGCTCAGTCGGCGGCGAGGGCCATGGTCTTGCGGGCGATGATCTTGCCGACATAGTCGTCGATCGCCTCGGACACGTGGTCGGCGTGATTGGCAAACACGTGGTCGGCGCCCGCATAGACGCGATAGTCGACCTGCACGCCCTTTTGCGTGTTGAGCTTGTCGACCAGCTTGCGCACCGCGGGCTCCGGCACGAGTTCGTCGGCATCGCCGTGCAGCAACAACCCGCCGCAGGGGCAGGGTGCCAGGAAGCCGAAATCATAATGGTTGGCCGGTGGCGCGACGCTGATCCATCCGGAGATCTCGGGACGGCGCATCAGCAGTTGCATGCCAACGAAGGCGCCAAAGGAGTAGCCGGAAATCCAGAGGCCACTCGAATTCGGGTTGACGGTCTGCATCCAGTCGAGAGCGGCGGCGGCGTCGCTGATCTCGCCGATGCCACCGTCATAGCGGCCCTGCGAGCGACCGACACCACGAAAATTGAACCGCATGACCGAAAAACCGAGCCGCTCGAAGGCGCGGTACATCGCATACGTAATCCGGTTGTTCATGGTGCCGCCATGCAGCGGGTGCGGATGGAGGATGAGGGCGAGCGGCGCATTCGGCTCGCCGGAATGATGGTAGCGACCTTCAAGGCGGCCATCCGGGCCGGCGAACATGACCTCAGGCATTGTTTCCCGCACTTTTTTTGCTGTGCCTCGAGGCATGGACAACAGCTATGTTGCAACGCAATACTGCCACCCCGCGATGCTCCGCGGGGCGATCTTGTCTCAGCGAACGACCAGGATCACCTGTCTGTGGAACGGCAGACGACATCCGATTCGTCGGTAATAAAACAGACATATGGCCTACCCGCGAAGTGTTTCAAAATGCGCGATACTCAGGCGTGCATTGCGCATGGCGAAGATGTCGATGACCGGCGATCGGGCGAGTATGCAAGGTCATGCGGAGCGCCTTCATTGCTGGAAACCTTCTGGGCAGATGATCCGGAGAAGCGCATCGGCATCTCTATAGCGGCCCGAGGCGCGGAATCACACAGAAATCAAGTTCCACGCCTCGATGTCCTGAAACGAATTCAGACACGGCTTTGTGATTAGCCATCCACCAGCATCGTTATGCTGTTCCAACAGCGAAGGTCATGCCTGAATGGCAGCATTTTCTAACCAAATGTTTACTTGCTTTGACGCCAATGCTACCGAGCCGCTGCGGCCGGAGGCTTTGGCGGCGATGGTCGCGGCCGCTGGCCTTTGCGGTAATCCGGCCTCGCCGCACCGCGCCGGTCGGCAGGCTCGGCAATGTCTCGAAGCGTCCCGCGCGCAGATCGCGGGCCTCTTCGGCGCGGCACCTGACGACCTGGTGTTTACCTCCGGCGGCACCGAGGCCAACGCCCTGGCTCTGCACAATCCGGGTCGGCCGGTTCTTGCCGGCGCCACCGAGCATGACTGCGTGCGTGCGGCCCTGCCGGCGGATGCCACGCTGATCGGGGTCGCGGCCGACGGCACCATCCGGCTCGACGAACTCGAAACCAGGCTGCGCGAGGCCGGAGGTCCCGCCCTGGTTTGTCTGATGCTCGCCAACAACGAAACCGGCGTTGTGCATCCGCTAGCCGAGGCGGCCGCCTTGTGCGCGCATCATGGCGCCTGGCTGCATGTCGATGCGGTGCAGGCGGCCGGGCGGATCGCGGTCGATCTCGCCGCCCTCGGCGCACAGAGTCTGGCGCTTTCAGCGCACAAACTCGGTGGACCGAAGGGCGCCGGCGCGCTGCTGCTCGCGGGCGCCAGGCGCGGCGCGCTCGCCCCAGTGCTCGCCGGCGGCGGCCAGGAGCGTGGCCGGCGTGGTGGCACCCCGGCGCTGCCGGCGATCGCGGGCTTCGCCGCCGCCGCGGTCGCGGCCTGCGGGGACCGCGTCGCGCGCGCCGGCGTGCAGCGCGCGCTCATCATCACGATCGAGCAGGCGGCGGTCGCATGCGGTGCGCGGATCGGCGGCGAGGGCGCCGCGCGCCTGCCCAACACCGTCTGCCTCGTCCTGCCCGGGCGGCGCGCCGAAGGCCAGCTGATCGCCCTCGACCTCGCCGGCTACGGCGTCTCCGCCGGCAGCGCCTGCTCGTCCGGCAAGGTGGCCCGCTCGCATGTACTGGCCGCAATGGGGTATGGCGACGCCGCCGGCGAGGCGATCCGGGTGTCGCTGCCCTGGAACGTCGAGCCCCAGGCGGTCGCCGGCTTCATCGAGGCTTATGCGGCGATGGTACTGATGGGGCGGGCGGCGGCGTGATCTATCTCGACAACCAGGCGACCACCACCTGCGATGCGCGCGTGCTGGACGCCATGCTGCCCTGGTTCAGCAGCACCTACGGCAACGCCCATAGCGGCGAGCACCCGATGGGCCGCGACGCCGAGGCCGCGACCGAGCAGGCGCGCGGGTCGGTGGCGGCCCTGCTGGGCGCGGAGGCGCGCGAGATCGTCTTCACCTCGGGCGCCACCGAGGCGAACAACCTCGCCATCAAGGGGGCAGCCCGGCAGGCGCTGGCCATCGGCGATCCGCGCCGCCGCCTGATTACCCTGGCCACCGAGCATCCTTGCGTGCTGGCCAGCGTGCGCGACCTCGCGTCGGAGGGCTTCGAGCCGGTGGTCCTGCCGGTTCAGCCGGACGGCAGGCTGGACCTCGCGGACCTGGAGGCGGCGCTTCGCACGCCGACCCTGCTGGTCAGCATCATGGCGGTCAACAACGAAACCGGCGTGATCCAGGACCTCGCCGCCTGCTCGGCCCTGACGCGTGGCGCGGGCGCGCTGTTCCACTCGGATCTGGCACAGGCCGTCGGCAAGATCGCGCTCGACACTGCCTGCCTCGATCTCGCCTCGCTCAGCGCCCACAAGATGTACGGACCCAAGGGTGTGGGTGCGCTCTATGTCAGGCGACGGCCGCGGGTGCGGCTGGCACCTCTGTTCTCCGGTGGCGGCCAGGAGCGCGGCCTGCGCTCGGGCACCTTGCCGGTGCCGCTGGTGGTGGGGTTCGGCGTCGCCTGCGCGCTCGCACGCGAGGCGCTGCCGACGGAGCGGCGACGCCTGGGCGACCTGCGTGACGGGCTGCTGGCGCATCTTGCGCGCGAGATCCCCGGGCTGGTGGTCAATGGCAGTCTGACCCATCGAATTCCGGGCAACCTCAATCTGCGGTTTCCGCGCGCGCCGGCCCTGGAGATCATCGCCCGCGCCCCGGAGCTCTGCCTGTCGACGGGGTCCGCCTGCGCGTCCGCCTCGATCGAACCCTCCGCGGTGCTGCGCGCGATGGGCCTGAGCCGCGATCAGGCCGAGCGGAGCTTGCGCCTGGCAATCGGACGCTTTACCTCACCGGCGGAATTGGATCAGGCCGCGCGCATCCTGGTGCGCGCGCACGATCCTGACCAAACCTTGACTGCCAGCACCTTGGAACCCGCGATCCATGCCCAAGATGAGCTTCTTTGAGCGTGACGGCAGCGTGCGCGAGGTGGAGGCGCCGCTCGGTCTCTCCGTCCTGGAGATCGCGCACCGTCACGGCGTCGACCTCGAAGGCGCCTGCGAAGGCTCGCTCGCCTGCGCCACCTGCCATGTGGTAGTCGACCCTGCCTGGGCGGAGAAGCTGCAGCCGCCGACCGAGGACGAGGAGGACATGCTCGATCTGGCGTTTGCGCTGGAAAAAACCTCCCGCCTGGGCTGCCAGATCGTGATGACCGAGGCGCTCGACGGGCTTGTCGTGCGTCTGCCGCGCACCGGCTGAGCGGCGCGCTTTGCGTATCCTGGTTGCCATGTCGGGCGGCGTCGACAGCTCGGTGGTGGCCGGCCTGCTCACTGAGGCCGGCCACGAGGTGGTCGGCGCCACCCTGCAGCTCCATGACCATCGCGGCGACACCCCGAAGGCGGGTGCGTGTTGCGCCGGGCGCGACATCGACGATGCACGTCGCGTGGCGGACCACATCGGCGTGGCGCATTACGTCATCGACGCCGAGCAGAGGTTTCGCGACAGCGTCATCGCCGATTTCGCCGACAGCTATGCGCGCGGCGAGACGCCGGTTCCCTGCGTGCAGTGCAACCGCGGTGTCAAGTTCACCGACCTGCTGGGCTTGGCCCGCGAGCTGGGCGCCGACGCGATGGCCACCGGGCACTATGTCCGGCGCCGGCAGACCGAAGGGGGGATCGAGCTGCACCGCGCCCGCGACGCGGAGCGCGACCAGAGCTGGTTCCTGTTCGCCACCACGGCGCGGCAGCTCGACTTCCTGCGCTTTCCGCTGGGCGAGATGGCGGACAAGGGTATCGTACGCGCGCACGCGGATCGGCTGGGCCTTGTGGTCGCGGACAAGCCAGACAGCCAGGACCTCTGCTTCGTGCCTCCGGGAGCCGGCTATGGCGATCTGGTCGAGACCTTGCGCCCCGACATCGCCGGGGACGGCGACATCGTCGACGGCGACGGCCGCCGGCTTGGCCGCCACCAGGGCATCGCCCGCTACACAGTAGGACAGACCCGCAGGCTGGGCATCGCTGCCAGTGTATCGGGCGCGCGCCAGCAGGTCCTCGCCATCGAGCCGGCAACCCGTCGGATTGTCATCGGTCCGCGCGACGGCGGCAGCAGGGGCGGCGGCGGCAGGCGGGGCTGGCGGCTGCGCGCGATGAACTGGCTGGTGCCGCCGCCGCACGCGGCCGGGCTGCGCTGCGCCGTGCAGTTGCGCGCCCGCGAGGCGACCCGTGCGGCCAGCATTCGCGCGACATCCGAGGGTGCCGAACTGCTGCTCGACGAGGCCGCCCTCGCGGCACCCGGGCAGGCCTGCGTTCTGTATGACGGCGCGCGCGTGCTCGGCGGCGGCTTCCTCTGCCGCGAACCCCCCGAACAGGAGGCCTGAGCATGGCCGATGGCAGACTGGTGATCGGCAACCGGCGCTACTCCTCCTGGTCGCTGCGCGGCTGGCTGGCGGTGCGGCTCGCCGACCTCGATGTCACCGAGGAGGTCATCCCGTTCAGCGACGGGCCGACCGATGCCATCCGACTAGCCACCCCGGCTGGGTTGGTGCCGGTGCTGGAGCATCGCGGGGCCGTGGTCTGGGACAGCCTGGCGATCGGTGAGTATTGCGCCGAACTGGCACCCGGCCTGCTTCCAGATGAGCGGGTCGCGCGCGCCAGGGCACGCAGCCTGGTCGCCGAGATGCATTCGGGCTTCCGGGCGCTGCGCCTGGCGATGCCGATGAATTGCGGGCGCGATCCGCATCCGCTCAAGGACGGCATCCCCGCCGATGTCGCCGCCGACATCGCCCGCATCGACCGGATCTGGTCCGAGGCATCGGGCCGCTTCCTGATCGGCGAGGATTTCACTTTGGCCGACGTTGCGTTCGCGCCGGTGGTCTCGCGCATGATCGCCTATGCGGCGCCGCTGAGCGTGCCCGCCGCGCGCTACCGCGATGTCGTGCGCTGTCATGCGCTGATGGATGCATGGTATCAGGCCGCCGTCGCCGAGCCGTCCGAATGGCAGCTCGACCGCTATGAGGACATTGCCTGAGCATCGCCATCGTGCTGCCGCCGCGCGAGGGGTTTTCGCCCGAAGCGGTCGGCGCCATCGGGTTGCTGGTGCATCGTCTCAGTACCGACGCGGAGACCATCATCGGCGCGCCGCTCGCCGGCCCCGCCTTTGCCGGCCGCCGCTTCGTCGCGGCTGAAGCGGGGCGCTGGCCGCTGGTAGGGCCCGGACGCTACACGGAAGCGGTGGCGCGGGTGCTGCGCCGCCTGCGGCCGACGCGCATCGAGGTGCATAACCGGCCCGAGATCGCCCGCGGCCTGAGCAGGCGGTTTCCCGGCGTGCCGCTGACCTTGTTTCTGCATAACGATCCGCAGGCGATGCGACGCGCGCGCAGCCCTACCGCGCGTGCCTCCCTGCTGACAAGGATGCGGGTCGTCTGCGTCTCGGAGACGCTGCGGGCGCGCTTTCTTGAAGGCGTGCGTACGCCGCACACGGTTGCGGTGCTGCCCAACTGCATCGACCTCGACGACATCCCGCCTTCGCCGCCTGCGCGCGAGCGGCTGATCCTGTTCGCCGGTCGGATGGTCGCCGACAAGGGGGCGGACGCCTTTGTCGCCGCCTGCGCGCAGGCACTGCCGCGGCTTGAGGGCTGGCGCGCGGCGATGATCGGCGCCGACCGCTTTGCGGCAGCCAGCCCGCAGACGCCGTTCCTGGCCGCCCTGCGACCGGCCGCCGAGGCCGAGGGCATCGCGCTGCTTGGCTATCTGCCGCACGCGCGTGTGCTGGAGGCGATGGCGCAAGCGGCGATCGTGGTGGTGCCGAGCCGCTGGCAGGAGCCGTTCGGCATGACCGCGCTGGAGGCGATGGCGTGTGGTGCGGCGCTGATCGTCTCCAAGCGTCCGGGTCTGCTGGAGGTGGTCGGCGACGCCGCCTTGCTGGCCGAGCCGGATCCGCCGGAGATGCTTGCCGAGACGATCGTCGGTCTCGCCGGTGACGCCGCGCTGCAACGCAGGCTGGGCGCGTTGGGGCGCGCGAGGGCGGCTTGCTTCGCGCGGCCGATCGCCCGCGCCCGCCTGGAGGCGTTGCGCGCATGATCCGCGCGCTGGATCGCATCGGCCTGGCTGCCACCATGCTCTGCCCGATCTTTCTCGTGCATGGCCGCGCCTTCGCCGAGGCGATGATCGACACCGTCGCGATCGCCTATCTGCTGCGTTCGGCGTGGCGCGGGGACTCGGCCTGGATCCGTCAGATCTGGGTGCGGATCGCCGGTGTGTGGTGGGTTTGGCTGGTGGTCTGCTCGCTGCCGGTGGGTCGTTTGGGGCAGGGAGGGATGCACTCTTTGCTGGAGGCGCTGGCGACGCTGCGCTTCCTGGTGTTTGCCGCCGCCCTGCAAGGCTGGACTTTGCGCGAGCCGCGGCGGCGGAGGATCATGGGCTGGCTGCTGGCGGCGAGCTTCGTCTATATCGCGGCGCAGTTGCTGCTGCAGGCGGCGACCGGCTTCAACCTGTTCGGCGATCCGCGCTTTCATGACGGCACCCTTACCGGCCCGTATGACGAGCCGCGCGCGGCCGCTCCCCTGTCGCGGCTGCTGTTCGTGGTGCTGCTGCCCGCCGCCGCTTGGGCGATGGGGCGCGGCAGGGGGGGCATCGCCGGGGCCGTCGCGGTGCTGCTCGCGGGTCTGGCGATCATGGTGCTGGCCGGCCAGCGCATGCCGCTGCTGCTGACCGGTCTCGGCCTGCTTGTAGCGGGGTTGATGCTGCGCCGGCTGCGTGTGCCGCTGCTCGCCTGCCTGCTCGCGGTACCGGCGCTGGTCGCGGCCTCTGCGGTGGTGACGCCACGCAGTTTCGGCCACCTGGTGGTGCTGTTCGAGCATCAGATGCGGCATTTCGGTGCCAGCCCCTACGGGCTGATCTACGCGCGGGCGATGGTGATTGCCGAAGACGAGCCCTGGACCGGGCGCGGCTTCGACGGGTTTCGCACCGGCTGCGCGGACCCACTCTATTTCCATGGGTTCCCGCCGCTCTCCGCAGCAAGCTCGAATGGCGGTGGGGCGGCGTTTTGCGTCCAGCATGCCCACAACCATTATCTGCAGGCGGTGACAGACTCCGGCATCCCGGGCCTGGTGCTGTTCTGTGCGATGGTGCTGGCCTGGCTGCTGGTGCTTTCGCGTGGTCTCGCGCGGCCGCAGGCGCCCATCCTGCACGCATGGCGCACCGGGCTGTTCTGCGCCGTGCTGATCCAGGAATGGCCGATCGCCTCGACCAGCGCCTTCACCAACATGCCGCTGGGTGGCTGGTTCTTCCTGCTGCTGGGGGTGGGGCTGGCGGCGACGCCGTCTTATATTGGCGGCCGAACCAGGGGTAACCTTCATGTCTGATACCCAGTTGATCCCGGTCACCGTGCTGACCGGCTTCCTCGGCGCCGGCAAGACGACGCTGCTCAACCACATCCTCAGTGCTGAGCACGGACGCAAATATGCGGTGGTCATCAACGAGTTCGGTGAGCTCGGCGTTGACCACGACCTCGTCGTCGATGTCGACGAGGAGGTCTTCGAGATGAACAACGGCTGCATCTGCTGCACGGTGCGCGGCGACCTGATCCGCATTCTCGGCGCATTGATGAAGCGGCGCGGCCGTTTCGACGGGATTATCGTCGAGACCACGGGGCTCGCCGATCCGGCGCCGGTGGCGCAGACCTTCTTTGTCGACGAGGAGATCAGGGCGCAGGCGCGGCTCGACGCGGTGGTCACCGTCGTCGATGCGCTGAACCTGAAGGCCGAGCTCGCGGACAGCCACGAGGCGCAGAACCAGATCGCGTTCGCCGACGTGATCGTGCTCAACAAGACCGACTTGGTCGATGAAGCGGGCCTTGAGGCAGTTGAGGCCGCCATTCGCGGCATCAACCGCTTGTGCGCCATCCATCGCGCCGAGCGCGGCCGCGTCGATGTGGCATCGCTCCTCGATCAGGGCGGCTTCGATCTGGCCCGCGCATTGCAGACCGCGCCGGACTTCCTTGACAGCGATGCGCATAGTCACGACGAGGCGGTCCAGAGCCTCTCCTTCACCGTCGAGCAGCCGCTCGACGGCAAAAAGTTCCAGGCCTGGATCGGCGCCGTGCTGGCCGAGCAGGGCGCCGATATCCTGCGCGCCAAGGGCATCCTTGCCTATGCCAAGGAGAGCCGGCGCTTCGCCTTCCAGGCAGTGCACATGATGGCCGACGGCGACTTCATCGGGCCATGGCCGGAGGGCGAGCCACGGCATTCACGCCTGGTGCTGATCGGCCGTAACCTCAACCGGCCACGCCTGCGTCGCGGCTTCGAGGGCTGCATCGCGCAATGACGACCGACGCGCCGCCGCGGCTCGCCGCACCAGGCAGCGCGCGGGACGCCGGCGCCTTCATCACCGCGTGCGCCGTCTCGCGCGATGGCAACCTGGCGGCGTTCGCGACCGCCGAAGGCATCGTGCACCTGGCTTGTGTGCCGACACCGCAGGACGAATGGCGGTCAGTGCAGGCGCATGACGGTTCGGTGCTGTCGCTGGCGGTGGATGTCGGCGCATGCAGCTTTCTCACCGGCGGCGACGACAACCGGCTGTGCCGGATCGATGGGGCGGAGGTGCATGAACTCTCCCGTGGGCGCCGCTGGGTCGAGCATGTCTGTAGCGTTGTCGACGGCAAGGGTGGCTGGATCGCGAGCGCGCAGGGCAAGCAGGTGGCGTTGCGTGACGCGGCGGGTGGACTGGTGCGCGAATACGCCCATGACTCCACCGTGGCGGGCCTGGCCTTTGACGCCAAGGGAAAGCGGCTCGCGGCTGCGCATTATGGCGGCGTGTCGCTGCGCTTCGTAGCAGTCCGTGAGGACAAGCCGCGTCTGCTCGCCTGGAAGGGCAGCCATCTGGAGGTTGCGATCCATCCCGCGGGCGAGGCGGTGGTCAGCAGCATGCAGGAGCGCGAGCTGCATGGCTGGCGTCTCGCCGATGGCCATAACATGCGCATGAGCGGCTATCCGCAGAAGACCCGTTCGCTGTCGTTCTCGCGCAATGGACGCTGGCTTGCGACATCGGGTGCCGACGCGGTCGTGCTGTGGCCGTTTTTCGGTGGCGGTCCGATGGGGCGGGAACCCAACGAGCTGGCCGGCGTCGCAGGTGTGGTGTGTACCCGCGTGGCTTTCCATCCGCTGCATGAGATCGTGGCCGCAGGTTTTGCCGATGGCAGGGTTTTGATGGCCGAGATCGCGAATGGTCGCGCGCTTCAGATTTGCGCACCCGGGCCGGCCGCGATTTCCGCCCTTTGTTTCGCCCCAAACGGCGCCGCACTCGCCTTTGCCACCGAGGCCGGAGGCATGGCCTTGGTCGATCTTGGTGGCACGCGCACGCACGCCTGAGTTTGCAGCGCCAACACGGACTGTATTCGGGGTGCGGCCCCGGTGCTGCCGCTTGATCGCATTTTGCGTAAATCTCAAAAGCTGGATAACATAACGACATCGCACTGAATCGTGCGGATACCCAAAACTGTAGTGGTGTATTACATCTCCTCCATTGCATGATGGTCCCATTGAAACCGAGCATAAGGACCTCGCCATGCTATTCCATCGCACCCCGCCACTGCGTGATCCGCAGGAACTCTCGTCCATGGCAGCGCCGCGCGCCGCGCGCGATATCGCCCTGTTGCGGTTCGAGCACCTTGATGTCGAATACGAGGAGGCGCTGCGCACCTGCTGGTCCTATGCGCTGCTCGGTCGCAGCGGTGGCCGCGCAACCAGCTCGTTGCTGTCCGACATCCAGGAACTGCAGGCCAATCTGGGCGCGCTGCACGAGGCGCAGCTGCGGGAGGGAGCGGACCTAATTCGTTACTTTGTTGTCGGATCCAGGATCCCGACCGTCTATAATCTCGGTGGCGACATCGTCTTTTTCGCGGACCGCATCCGCGCCGGGGACCGCGAGGCGATGCGCGCCTATGCTCATCAGTGTATCGACGTCATTTACGCAAACCATGTCTCGTTCGGTCTGCCGGTCATCAGCATCGCGCTAGTGCAAGGTGATGCGCTGGGCGGTGGCTTCGAGAACGCACTTTCCCATGACGTTATTGTAGCGGAACGTTCCGCTCGACTCGGATTGCCTGAGATCCTGTTCAACCTGTTTCCCGGAATGGGCGCGTACAGCTTTCTGTCACGACGCATCGGCGCCCCCGCCGCCGAGGCGATGATCATGTCCGGCAACCTGTATAGCGCCTCCGAGCTGCACGCGATGGGCATCGTCGACGTGCTCGCCGAGGATGGCCAGGGCGAGGCCGCCACGCGCGACTACATCGAGCGCACCACGCGCAAGTTCAACGCGCATCATGCGCTGTGCCGTACCCGCCGGCAGATCAATCCGGTCACCCTCGATGAGCTGCGTCGGGTTGTCGAAATCTGGGTCGAGACCGCGATGACGGTCACCGAGCCCGACCTGCGTAAGATGGAACGCCTGGCGATGGCCCAGAGCCGCAGGCTGCGTCCGGCGCAAGCCTCCCACGTACCCCTTTTGGCCGCCGAGTAGGAGCGCGTCGTTGCTTGCGCGTGGCCGACCCGCCTGTCGGGATCAGCTGGCGGATTGCCCGGGCGGGTGCTTGGCTCCGCGCCAGGCGTCTTCGAGGCCGGTCAGCTCCTGACGCAGTCGCCGGACGAGTGCGGGCCCATCCGCGGCCAGGCTTGCCGACGTGACGGTGCGGATCGTCGCGGCATCGCGGATCGAGGCCGCGCCGATATTGGCGCCGGCGCTGCACAGCGCGTGCAGCTCGCAGCGAAAGCCGGTCATGTCGCGCGCCACCATGGCCGCCTCGATGCGGCCGATCAACACGCCGGCGTCGGCGACGAAGCCTTCGAGCAGCTCGTTGACGAACGCAGGGCCGCCCAGGCCCCGGAGCTCGGCCAGCACGTCCAGATCGAGAGCCGGCAGCCGCTTGGAAAAGCGGGGGTGCTCGCTGATCGCCGTCACCGCCCTGTCGTCGGGCACGACCTTGAGGTTGGCGAGATGGTCGTGGCATTGTGCCGGCAGCATCGCCTCGATCAACGCCACCAGCCGCGTCGGGGTCACCGGCTTGGTGATGCAGGCGTCCATCCCGGCCTGCAGGCAGGCACGTTCGGTCTCGGCGGTGGCGTCCGCGGTCAGCGCCAGGATCGGCAGATGCGGCGCCGGCGCTGCTGCCAGGCGGAACATGCGGGTGGCTTCGAGCCCGTTCATGCCGGGCATGTTGACGTCCATCAGCACCAGATCGAACCCCCCGCCCTCCATCGCGTCCAGCGCCTGCAGACCGTCCTCGACCAGTGATATGCGATGGCCCGCACGCTCGAGGATCTTGCCGATCACCCGGCGGTTGATCTCGTTGTCGTCGGCGACCAGGACATGCAGGGTGGAGGTGCTTCGTGTCGGCGCCGTATCCCGGTGCGGCGGAGGCGTGGCAGGACACCCGGCGGCGCCGACCGCGCAGCCGCGCGACCAGTCTTCCTCTGCTGCCGCAACGCTCAGCGTGGTGTTGAAATGGCGCTTGAGCATCGAGGGCGGCAGCGGCGGCACCGGGCCTGCGCAGAGCAGCACGCGCGGGATCGCGCCGCGCGGATCGAGCCGGCCCAGCAACGCGCAGTCGGACGGCAGGTCGCCGTGCGGATCGCGACGGTAGAGGAACAGGACCTCAGGTGGCGACGTCTCGCCGGCCGCAAGCAGGCCGCTGAGTGCCGTGGCTCGCCGGACTGTCATACCGTGGGCGCGCAGGTCGGTCTCGATCGGCTCGACGAGGTCGGGATCGTCGCAGAGCAGCACCGCTTTGACAGCGGACTGGATATTGGCGTCGGGCGCCCCCCCCGGGTTCGCTGACGTCAGCGGCAGCGAGAACCAGAAGCTGCTGCCGCGACCGGGCCGGCTGTCGACGCCGATGCTGCCGCCCATCAGCGAGACCAGCTGGCGCGAGATCGCAAGCCCCAGCCCGGTTCCGCCGAAGCGATCGAGGATGGTGGGATCGGCCTGCGAGAACACCTCGAAGATGCGGTCCTGTGCCTCGAGCGCGATGCCGATGCCGGTGTCGCTGACCTCGAAACGCAGCAGCGGCGCCTCTGAATTGCCCGCGATCGGCGCCGTCACCTCGACGCTGAGGCACACCCCGCCGGATTGGGTGAACTTGATCGCGTTGGCGGCGAGGTTGAGCAGCACCTCGTGCAGGTGCACGCGGTCGCCCAGGCAGTGGCGCGGCACGGCGGCGCCGACATGGACGTTGAGCCGCAACGACTTCATCCGCGCCTGGATCGCAACCAGGTCGCGCACCTCGATCAGCAGCCGGGCGATGTCCACCGCCTCGCGCGCCACCGGCATCAGCCCGGCCTCGACGCGCGAGAAATTCAGCACGCTGCCGATCAGCGACAGCAGCGCCTGGGTGCCGGTACGCATCGCCGCGAACAGGCCGCGCTGCTCCTCGTCGAGGGGAGTGTCCTCGATCAGCGAGACCGAGCCGAGAATGGCGTTCAGCGGCGTGCGCAGCTCGTGGCTGATGGCGGCGAGGAACATGCTCTTGGCGTGGCTCGCCTCCTCGGCGGCCAGGCGGGCGCGCGACAGCCGGCGGATCAGCGCGCCGCTGTAGCTGGGCAATGCCACGAGAGCGGCGAGCAGGCTGGCCGAGAGTGCCGGCTGCTGGCGCCAGTAGGGGGTGGTGGCCGCCACCGCGGCAAAGCCGGCAAACGCGAGCGCGGTCGCGGCGAACAGCGGCTTGATGCCGAACCTGAAGCCGTTGCCCTGGATCACCCAGAAATAAAGCGGAAACAGCGCCGCGTTCCCCGGCCCGTCGAGATGCATGCCGAGCGAAATCACGCCGAGATCGGCGATCATGGCGCAACCGGAGGTCGCGAACTGGGCGCGGCCTGGCATCAGCCGCAACCAGCCATAGAGCAGCAGGGCGAAGACCATGTAGCCGATCAGGGTGGCCAGCAAGGCCGGGCCGGCGCCTCCGGCGGCGAAATAGATCGCAATCAACAGGCCGAACAGCAGGCGATTCATCGCCATCTCGCGGCCATGCCGGGCAGTGTCGCCGCCGAAATCCTGTCCCGGCTCGCGCGTTGCCGCCGGCCTCATGTCAGCGTTCCCAACGGCGCTTGCAGAGCCTGCTCGCGTTGCAGGATGTCCTCGAGTTCGCCGGCCGGCACCGGCCGGCTGAAGTAGTAGCCCTGGATTTCGTCGCAGCCCTCGACCATCAGCAGGCTGAGCTGAGTGACGGTCTCCACTCCCTCGGCCATGACGCTCATGCCCAGGCTGTGACCGAGTGCCACGATCGCCCGCACGATCGCAGCATCCGGGCTCACCGTGCCGAGGTCGCGAACGAAGGCACGGTCGATCTTCAGCCGATCGACGGGGAAGTTCTTGACGTAGGCCAGCGAGGAATAGCCCATGCCGAAATCATCGATGGCGATTTTCACGCCGAGGCTGCGCAGCGCCAGCAGGACGGCGGCGGCGGCTTGTGGATCCTCGACCAGGTCACCTTCGGTCAGCTCGAGTTCGAGCCTGGCCGGGTCCAGCCCGGTCTGTGCCAGCACGTCGGTGACGGTGCCCAGGATGTTGCGTCCGGCGAGGTCGGTGGGGGAGAGGTTGACCGCGACCCGTATCCGCGGCAGCCCCTTGGCGTGCCAGCCCGCGGCCTCCGCGCAGGCGCGCCTGAGCACCCAGTCGTCGATCATGCCGAGCAGCCCGCTCTCCTGTGCCGCCGTGAGGAACTCGCCGGGCATCAGCAGTCCGTAGCCTGGGCGGTTCCAGCGCAGCAGGGCTTCGACGCCGCTGATCCGCCCGGTCTGCAGGGTCACCTGCGGCTGGTAGTGCAGCACGAATTCGTCGCAGGCGAGTGCCCCGCGCAGGTCCGCCTTGATCCGGACCGCACGCAGCGCCCGTTCGTTCAGGTCGGGCACGAACAGCCGAAAGCCGGAGCGCCCTTCGGCCTTGGCCTGGTACATCGCAAGATCCGCGCAGCGCAGCAGTTCCTCGACCTCGGAGCCGTCGGTCGGGTGCAAGGCGATGCCGACGCTGCAGCTGATCCGAACCTGTTCCTCGCCGAAGTTGAACGGCATGCGCAGAGCCTCCACGATCCTGCGCGCGAGCGCCTCGGCGGCCGCGTTATCGATGCAGCGGTCCTGCAGCACCGCGAACTCGTCGCCACCCAGACGCGCCACCAGACTGCCCGGTCCGGCCAGATCGACCAGGCGCCGCGCGACCTGCTTGAGCACCATGTCGCCAAGGTGATGGCCGAGGCGGTCGTTGGCCTCCTTGAAGCGATCGAGATCGATGAAGTGCAGCGCGAGCGGCGTCTCGCTGCGCGGCGCCTGCCCGAGCCTGCGTTCGAGGCGTTCGCGCAGCAGCGTGCGGTTCGGCAGGTCGGTCAACGGATCATGGCTCGCCATATGGGCAAGACGCTGTTCGGCGCGCTTGCGTTCGGTGATGTCGAGCGAGGTGGTCAGCACGCTCTCGACTTCGTCGCTGCCGTTGCGCAACGGTGACTTCGTGGTCAGCAGGATGCGGTGTGCCCCGGTCTGGTCGACCACCTCCTCCTCGAAGCCGAGCAAGGCGTTGCCCGTACGGAACACCATCTGGTCCAGCAGGGAACTATGGCTTTCATGCACCTCGCCGAACACCGCGGCCGCATCGCCGGCCAGACGCGCGTGCATGGCGTTGGCAAACACGGTGCGTCCCTGGCGATCCCTGGCGCTGATCGCGGCGGGAACCGTGTCGATCACCTGGACCAGCGACTCGCGGCTGTCGCGCAGCAGCTTCTCGCGCGATCGCTCGCTCTGCCGCAGGTCGATCTCGAGCCGTTCCGCGCGGGTCTGCAACAGCCGATGCTGGTTGTACATGCGCAGCATGTTGCGCGAGCGGGTGACGAACTCCGCATGGTCGACCGGGCTGCGCAGGAAGTCCGTGGCGCCGGCTTGAAGGGCGGCGAGCCGGAAGGCGCGATCGTCATAGGCGGTGATCACCAGCACCGGCACGTCGGCGCAGCCGGCCAATCGGCGGAACCGTCGGGTGAACTCGGCGCCGTCCAGGGCCGGCATCTTGTAGTCGGTGATGACCAGGTCGGGCACCGTCTGCTCTGCCCAGGACAGCGCCGCCGGTGCGTCGCAAAAGGTATGCGCGGCCACGCCTTCATTGATTGTGGCGGCGAGCCGGGCATAGATCTGGCGGTTGCTCGCACGGTCATCGAGGATCGCGATAAGCGTCATGCCCGCTATGCCACCGTCCGTGATCCAGGATCAAATCTTTGTGTAGCACCGGCGTGGCCCGCGCGCGAGCCAAGCCCGAGCCTAATCCGATCGCTTCGCGCACTCCACCAGAATGATTTCGTTCACCCTATGTTCTTGACAGAAGCGGCGCGCCGGCGGATCATCGCGACATGCAAGGTACGACAGACGCCGCCCCCCCGCTGCGCAAGGGTCGGGGCGTGTCAACCAATAGCGCGAACCGGTTCGAGCGCCTCACGGTGGCGCCCTTCGATGACGGCTGGGCCAGCATCGAAGCCGAGAGCCTCGCTCCGCCGCCGCTCCCGACGACCCTCGCGCGCGACGCGAGCCGCAGCGCCATCGCCTGGAACCAGTCGCCCGATCTCGGGTTTGACCGCGCCGTCAATCCCTACCGCGGCTGCGAGCATGGCTGTGTCTATTGCTATGCGCGCCCGAGCCACGCGTATCTCGGCTATTCGCCGGGCCTCGATTTTGAAACGAAGCTGACCTACAAGCCGGAGATCGCGGCACTGCTCGAACGCGAACTGCGCAGGCCGGGCTATGTGCCGCAGCCGATCGCGCTCGGCTCCAACACCGATCCCTACCAGCCGGTCGAGCGCACGTTGGCGCTGACCCGCTCGGTGCTGGAGGTGCTGGAGCGCTTCGGCCATCCGCTCAGCATCGTCACCAAATCGGCCGGCGTGCTGCGCGATCGCGATATCCTCTCGCGCATGGCCGCGCGCGGCCTGGTGCGGGTCTGGCTGTCGGTCACCACGCTTGATGCGGAGCTTGCCCGGCGGATGGAGCCGCGCGCGGCCAACCCGCAGCGCCGCCTCGCGGCACTTACCGGCCTTGCCGACGCCGCCATCCCGGCCGGCGTGCTGGCTGCCCCGATGATCCCCGGCCTCAACGACAGCGAACTCGAGCGCATCCTGACCGCGGCGCGCGATGCCGGCGCCACCGATGCAGGCTATGTGCTGCTGCGCCTGCCGCTGGAGCTGCGCGAGATGTTCACCACGTGGCTGCACCAGCATTATCCTCGCCGTGCCCAGCACGTGCTCAACCTGATCCGCGAGACCCGCGCGGGCGGCCTCAACGACAGCCGCTTCGGCCATCGCTTCCGCGGCCAGGGCGTCTATGCCGACATGCTCTCGCAACGTTTCGCGCGCTGCGTGCGGGCGCTCGGATTGGCAAACCCGATGTCGCTGAGCACGGGTCAGTTCGCGGTCCCGGTTGCCGGTGGCAAGCTGGTGAATGCCGCACAGATGTTGCTTTTCTGAATCTTCCGCGCGTCGCTCTGGGATTTTGCCCTACGGCAATACCACCGCACCCTCGCGCTTGGCCTTCTGTTCGGGCTCGACATGGATGTTGATGAGCGCGTCGCCCAGGTCGCGTCGCAGCGCGGTTTCGATACGGTCGCAGATCTCATGCGCGGTCTGCACCGCCATCTGCGCCGGCACCACCAGGTGAAATTCGACGAAGGTCATCGAACCGACGCAACGGGTGCGCACGTCGTGCGCCTCGATGGCGCCTTCGGCGTTTTCTGCGATCACCCGGCGGATGTCCTCGACCGCGTGCGGATCGGTGACCTCGTCCATCAGGCCGCCGATCGAGCTGCGCACCATCTCATAGCCGACGCGCAGGATATTGATCGCGATCAGCGCCGCCAGCAGCGGGTCGAGCCAGAGCCAGCCGGTCAGCGGCACCAGGGTGAAGCCGGCGAGCACCGCCGCCGAGGTCCAGACATCGCTCATCACATGCCGCCCGGCGGCGGCCAGCGCCGGCGAGCGGCGGCGGCGGCCGACGCGGCTGAGCACGAGCGCCCAGACCCAGTTCAGCGCGCTGGCGGCGGCATTCAAGGCGATGCCCTGGGCCGGCGCTGTCGGCACGTGCGGGTGCTGCAGGCCGAACCAGGCCTGCCGCCCGATGGCAAAGGCGGTCAGCAGCACCAGCGCGCCTTCGACCACGGCTGAGAGATATTCCGCCTTGTAGTGGCCATACGGGTGGTTGGCGTCAGCGGGCCTGGCGCTCACCGAAAGTGCCAGCAGGCCGCCCAGGGCGGCGACGACGTTGATGATGCACTCGATCGCGTCCGAGTAGAGGGCAACGCTGCCGGTCGCGACGTAGGCTGCATATTTCAGGGCGAGTGCCACCGCGCTGACCGCAAGGCTGGCCCAGCCGAGCCTGAGAACCTGGCTCATTGCACTTTCATGGGGGCGCTTTCATGGGCCCCGCTTTCAGAGGGCGCCCTCCATCGCCTGGGCGCAGCGCCCGCCGCTGCCCTGTTCGATCTGGAAGGTGGCATGGCCGATGCCGTGATGCGTTGCCAGCGCCTCGGCGGCATGGGCCAGCAGCGCATCGTCGATCTGACCCAACGGCCTGATCAGGTGCGCGGTCAGCGCCGTCTCGGTCGTGGACATGCCCCAGATATGCAGGTCGTGCAGGTCGGTCACCCCCGGCAACTGGCGCAGGAACTGCTCCACTGCCGCCCTGTCGATCCCGGGCGGCACCGCGTCCAGCGCCAGGTCGAGCGACTGTCGCAGCAGCGACCAGGTGCCGGCAACGATCACCGCCGCCACCGCGAGGCTGACCACCGGGTCGATCCAGCGCCAGCCGGTGAACCAGATCGCCGCCCCCGCCACCACTACCGCCGCCGCCATCAAAGCGTCCGACGCCATGTGCAGGAAGGCCGCGCGCAGGTTCAGGTCGCCCTTGCGGCCGGACATGAACAGCAGCGCGGTGGCACCGTTGATCACGATGCCGACCGCCGCCACGATCATCACCACGCGGCCCGCGACCCCCACGGGATGCAGCAGACGCAGGATCGCCTCCCAGGCAATACCGCCGGTGACCAGCAGCAGGACCACGGCGTTGCTCAGTGCCGACAGGATCGAGGAGCGCCGCAGGCCGTAGGTGAAGCGCAGCGTCGGACGCCTGCGGCCGAGGCCCGCTGCGAGCCAGGCGCAGGCGAGGCCGAGCACGTCGCTAAGATTATGGCCGGCGTCAGCGAGCAACGCCATCGAATGCGCGAGCACGCCCCAGGCTGCCTCGCCACAGACATAGGCGATGTTGAGCGCAATGCCGATCGCGAAGGCGCGGCCGAAACTGGCCGGAGCATGCCCGTGTCCTGCATGAGAGTGTCCGGTATGCCCATTCCCGGCATGCCCGTGTTCATGGTCATGATCATGTGGGTTCGTCATCGCGCCTCGATAGGGCGTTTGCGAGGCGGATGGTAGGCCGATCCACGGCCTTGGGCTACACAGCCGCGATGCTGCGACTGAACGAACTCAAGCTGCCGCTCGAGCATCCGCCTGAGGCGCTGGAGCAGGCGGTGATCGAACGGCTCGGCCTTGGGCCGGGTGAGCTGTTGTCCTGGCGGATCGTCCGGCGCGGCCACGACGCCCGCCGCCGCGGCGCGATCCGGCTGGTCTATAGTCTCGACCTCGCCTTGCGCGACGAGGATGCGGCACTTGTGCGCCATGCGGCACTGACCCGCGCCCCGGAGGCCTGCTACCGGCCGGTCGCGCTGCCTCCGCCGCCGCTCCTGCGCCCGGTGGTGATTGGTGCGGGCCCTTGCGGGCTGCTCGCCGCCCTGGTGCTGGCGCAGCTCGGGTTGCGGCCGCTGATCCTTGAGCGCGGCCGGATTGTCCGCCGTCGCACCGTCGATACGTTCGCATTCTGGCGCCGCGCCGAACTCACCCCCGAGAGCAACGTGCAGTTCGGCGAGGGCGGTGCCGGCACCTTCTCCGATGGCAAGCTCTACAGCCAGGTCTCGGACCCGCACCAGTATGGGCGCAAGGTGCTCCAGACGTTTGTCCAGGCCGGGGCGCCGGCGGAGATCCTGGTCGTCGCCAAGCCGCATATCGGCACCTTCCGCCTGGTCAGCATGGTCGAGAGCCTGCGCGCCTCGATCGAGGCGCTCGGCGGCGAATATCGCTTCGAAAGCCAGGTCACGCGCTTTCATCTCGATACCGGCGCGAACGGGCGGCATCGGATCGAGGCGCTGGAACTGGCCGACGGCAGCACGATTGCCGCCCGCCAGGTGGTGTTGGCGATCGGCCACAGCGCCCGCGACAGCTTCGAGGCGCTGCACGCGGCGGGGATTGCGATGCACGCCAAGCCGCTGTCGATCGGTGTTCGCATCGAGCATCCGCAATCGCTGATCGACGCCGCACGGTTTGGACCGCAGGCCGGCCATAAGCTGCTCGGTGCCGCCGACTACAAGCTGGTGCACCACGCGAGCGGCGGCCGCGGCGTCTATAGCTTTTGCATGTGCCCGGGGGGCACCGTGGTCGCCGCCGCCTCCGAGCTTGGCGGCGTGGTGACCAACGGCATGAGCCAGTATTCTCGCGCCGAGCGCAACGCAAACGCCGGCATCGTGGTCGGGCTGCAGCCTGGCGACTTCGCGCTCCACGCGAACGGATTCGACCCCGGCGGGCCGCTCGCCGGAATCGGTTTTCAGCGGCATTGGGAGCGTCGCGCCTTTGTCGTCGGCGGCGGCGACTACCGCGCGCCCGCGCAACGGGTAGGCGATTTCCTCGCCGGCCGCGCCTCGACCACGCTCGGCGCGGTGATACCGTCCTACAAGCCCGGTGTGACACCAGCCGACCTTGCCGCGTGCCTGCCCGATTTCGCGACAGTCGCGATCCGCGAGGCGCTGCCGCACTTCGACCGTCGCATCCCCGGTTTTGCGTTGGCGGATGCAGTAATGACCGGCGTGGAGACGCGCACCTCCTCGCCGCTGCGCATCCCGCGCGGCGAGGACGGCCAGAGTCTCAACACCGAAGGGCTGTTCCCGGCCGGCGAAGGGGCAGGCTATGCCGGCGGCATCCTGTCGGCGGCCATCGACGGTATCCGCGCCGCGGAGGCGGTGGCGCGCGCCCTGGCATAGCGGCCAGCGTTGCACTCGCGATACATCGTGATGATGTGATGCCATTTGTTAAAGAAAACGTTTTGGAGTTTTTTGGACAGGCGACATGGTTGGGTATGCCACCGCCGGGGGTCTGCCATGATCGAAACGTGAGTCCAATCTCCGGAGCGCCTGCGTCCACGCGGGGGCCGTAACAAAGCCAAGGGCAGCCGAACGTGGCTGGGTCGCCAAATCCCTCCCGAAAAAACCTCTCCCGGACACCGGGGGCATCGGAGCAATTCAAGAATGTCTCTCAGGTCTTATTGTAGAAGTGCGGCGCTCGGCGGCGCGACGCTTGGGTGCGCGCTCGCCGGGGGTCACGCCCTGGCCGCGCCGGCGATACCCGCAACGCCCATGGTGACCGCGCCGGTTTCGGATGCGCACATGATCAGTCTTGCGGCTTCGATGCCGGCGGCGGTCGCGTCCAGCACCGATCAGGGAGCGCTCAACGGGAGTGCGATGGTGCAGCATATGCAACTGGCACTCGCCCGTTCGCCGGCGCGCCAGGTCGCACTCGACGCCCTGGTCGCGGCACAGACGCAGCCGGGCTCGCCAAGCTTCCACAAATGGCTGACACCCGCGACCCTGCGTAGTGATTACGGTCCGGCGCCCGCGGATATCGCGGCCACCGTGCAGTGGCTGCAAGCGAGCGGACTGACCGTCAACAGCGTCTCGCCCACCGGTATGTCGATTGATTTCTCCGGAAGTGCTGCGGTCGTTGCAGGCGCGTTCCATACGCAGATGCATGGCTATCAGCGAAACGGCCAGGCGCATATGGCACCCGCGAGCGCGCCCGAAATCCCGGCCGCCCTGGCGCCGGTCGTCTCCGGCGTCACCATGAGCAACTTCTTCCCGACCCCGCAGATCACCCGCATGGCTCCATTGGCGGCCTCAACGGTGGCGGCGATGAAGGTCTCGCATGTCGGCACCAGCTACACCGCAAATGCGAATGGCAGGACCTATTATGCGGTCACCCCGTCCGACTTCGCCACCATCTATGACGAGAACGAGGCCTTCACCGGCGCGCCGGCCATCGGCGCCAAGATCACCGGCAAGGGCCAGACCATCGTCGTCGCCGAGCGCACCAACATCCAGGCGGCCGACTGGAACAGCTTTCGCTCGACCTTCGGCCTTACCGGCTACAAGGGCACGCTGAGCTTCAGCCATCCTGGCGGCTGCGCCGATCCCGGCACGACGCCAGACGAGGGCGAGGCAGCACTCGATGCCGAATGGTCCAGTGCCGCGGCACCCGATGCCAACATCATCGAAGCGTCCTGCGCCGATGTCGGCATTACCTTCGGTGTGATGACGACGCTGCAGAACCTGGTGCAGCTCGGCACCCCGGCGGCGGCGATCTCGATCTCCTACGGCGGTTGCGAGCAGGGCAACGGACTGACCTTCCTGCAGATGTGGTCAAACCTGATCGAGGAGGGTGCGTCCGAGGGGATCTCGATCTTCGTCTCAAGCGGCGACAGCGCCAGCGCGGGCTGCGATCCGGCGGGTGCCACTGCTGCCAAGGGCGGTCTCGCGGTAAACGGGCTGGCCTCCAACCCCTACGATACCGCCGTCGGCGGCACCGACTTCCAGGACACCGCACTCGGTCAGAACAGCCGTTACTGGTCGAGCAAAAACAGCAGTTCCGGCGGCTCGGCGCTCTCCTACATCCCGGAAATCCCGTGGGATAATTCCTGCTCCAACGTAATCATCGACGCGTATTACGGCTCCGGCGGACCGATCAAGAGCTGCAACAATCCGCCGAAGGTGTTCCGTCAACAGAACACCGTCGGCGGCGGCGGCGGCCAGAGCCTGCTCTACGCCAAGCCGGACTGGCAGTCTCCGTCGATCCCCGGCGTACCGAATGACGGCGTCCGCGACCTGCCGGACATCTCGCTGTTCGCGGCCAACGGCATCTGGAACCATTTCTATCTGTTCTGCATGTCCGACAAGGCGCAAGGCGGTGTCCCCTGCGACTATACCAATACGACCGACTTCCTCGGCTCGGCCGCGGGCGGCACCTCGTTCGCAGCACCCGCCTTTGCCGGCATCACTGCTCTCATTGCGCAATATCAGGGCTTCAGGGTCGGCAACATCGCACCGCGCCTCTATCAGCTCGCACAGTCGCAATACAGCAATCCGGTGCTCGTGAATTCCTGCAATGCGAGCAGGGGCAACCAGGTCTCGCGCGCCTGCGTGTTCTATGACGTGACCAAAGGCGACAACAGCGCGCCCTGCGTCTCCGGCAGCCCGAACTGCTTCAGCAACGCCAACTCCACCAAGGGCATCGGCGTGCTGTCAATTACGCCCAATGCCCTCAACGCAGCCTTCCCGGCCACCCAGGCCTACGATCTTGCCACCGGCCTTGGCACGGTCAACGTGACCAACCTGATCGTCAACTACACGCAGTACTGACATCTGCGACGGTGTGGGATGGCCGTGCCATTCCACACCGTCAGCCTCGTGCTTGCGGCAGGTCGCCTTTCAGACCGCTTCGGCACACAAATCCGGCCGTGCGCGGCTGTCGACATTAAGGTCGGCGAGGTCGATCGGGTATTGACCGGTAAAGCAGGCATCGCAGAAATGCGGCTGCTCGGGTGCGCGCCCGGGCTGGCCAAGGGCACGATACAGCCCGTCAATGGAGATGAAGGCGAGGCTGTCGGCGCCGATCAGCTCCGCCATCTCGCGCACGTCGTGTCGCGCCGCCAGCAGCTTGCCGCGCTCCGGCGTGTCGATGCCGTAGAAGCACGAATGTGTGGTGGGCGGCGAGGAGATGCGCATATGCACCTCGGTGGCGCCGGCGGCACGCACCATCTCGACGATCTTGCGGCTGGTGGTGCCGCGTACGATGGAGTCGTCGACCAGGATCACGCGTTTGCCGTTCATCGCCGGGCGGTTGGCGGAGTGCTTCAGCTTGACGCCGAGATTGCGGATCTGCTCGGTCGGCTCGATGAAGGTGCGGCCGACATAATGATTGCGGATGATCCCGAGTTCGAACGGGATGCCGCTCTGTGCGGCATAGCCCATCGCCGAGGGCACGCCGGAATCCGGCACTGGCACGATGACGTCGGCGTCAATCGCGCTTTCGCGGGCCAGTTCGGCGCCGATCCGCTTGCGCGCGTCATAGACGGCGTGGCCGTCGAGGACAGAGTCCGGCCTCGCGAAATAGATGTATTCGAACACGCAGAACCGGCTGCGGGTGGGCGCGAACGGCTTGAGTGAGCGCACCCCGTCGGCATTGATGATGACGATCTCGCCGGGCTCGACGTCGCGCACGAACTCGGCGCCGACGATATCGAGCGCGCAACTCTCGCTCGCCAGTACCCAGGCCGGCGCGCCGCCGTCGCCGGGGATGCGGCCCAGGATCAGCGGGCGCACGCCCAGCGGATCGCGCACCCCCAGCATCGCCTCCTGCGATAGGGCCACCAGCGAGTAGGCGCCGACCACCTGCTTGAGCGCGTCGATCAGCCGGTCGCTGACCGTCGAATACAGGCTGATCGCGATCAGGTGGATGAACACCTCGCTGTCGGTGGTGGACTGGAAGATGCAGCCGCGACGCACCAGCGTCCGGCGCAGGCTGCGGGCGTTGGTCAGGTTGCCGTTATGGGCGACGGCCAGGCCGCCGAACTCGAACTCGGCGTAGAGCGGCTGGACGTTGCGCAGCAGCGTGGCGCCGGTGGTGGCGTAGCGGTTATGGCCGACCGCCGCCCGCCCGGGGAGACCCGCCATGATCCGCGCATCGCCGAACACGTCGCCGACCAGGCCCATGCCCTTGTGGCTGTGGAAGCGGCTCTCGCCGTCTCCCGCGTCGCGGTTGTAGGTGACGATGCCGGTCGATTCCTGGCCGCGATGCTGCAGCGCGTGCAACCCCAGAGCGGTCATGGCGCCGGCATCCTGGGTGTTCCAGATGCCGAACACGCCGCACTCGTCGTGCGGCTTGTCGTCGTCATGAAAGAGATCGTCCGACATCTTCAGAAGCTTTCCTGACCGGCTGGCGCCCCGATGCGGGGCAGGAGCGGCCGCCAGCGGGGCGGTGCGTGGGCTAGCACGAGATGGGCACCGGCATCGAGATAGGGAAGACCCCGGGCCGTGCGTATCAGGGCGGGCCAGTCCCCTGCCGGCAGGGCGAAGTGGAGCACGATATAGCACAGCACCAGCAGGGCGCCGCCACGCACCAGGCCGAAGGCGGCGCCGAAGATGCGGTCGACACCGCCCAGCAGCGACAGCCGCACCAACCGGCTCAGCAGGTTCGCACCTATCGAGAGCAGCACCAGGATGACGACGAAGACGACCGTAAAGCAGATCAGGTCGGCGATCAGCGGATCGGCAATCCAGCGCTGCACGAAGGGCAGCGCGCCAGGATAGAGGCGGCTCGCCAGGACCCCGGCGACGATCCAGGCGGCGAGGCCGAGCAGTTCGCGGGCGAACCCACGCAGGAAGCCCGCCGCCGCGGACAGGGCGATCAGGGCCAGCATGCCGAAATCGACCCAATTCATCGCCGTCAGCCCGTTCTTCGCCTTCAGATCGTGAAGTATTTCGCGGCGGGGTTGAGGACCACCAGGGCGCTGGTCGATTGCTCGGGATGCAGCTGGTAGCCGTCCGATAGGGTGACGCCGATCTGCTCGGCGCCGAGCAGGCCGAGCAGCGGAACCTGGTCCTCCAGGCGCGGCACCGCCGGGTAGCCGAAGGAGTAGCGCGAGCCGCGATAGCCCTGCTGCAACAGCTTGTCCATGTCGCGGTCGTCCTCGCGGGCATAGCCGAGTTCAGCGCGTATGCGCTTGTGGGTGTATTCCGCCATCGCCTCGGCCATCTCCACCGACAGGCCGTGCAGATAGAGATAATCCTGGTAGCGGTTGGCCTCGAACCACGCGCGGGCCACGTCGGATGCCTGCTGGCCGACGGTGACCACCTGCAGGCCGATTACGTCTCGCACATTGTCGTCGATGTCGCGCACGAAGTCGGCGACACAGGCGCCGTCCTCGCGCGGCTGACGCGGCAGGGTAAAGCGCGCAGCCTCGGTGCTGCCATCCTGTTCGAACAGGATCAGGTCGTTGCCCTGACCGGCGGCCTTCCAGTAGCCATAGATGGCACGGGGATGCAGGATGTCGTCCTGCTTGCTGAGCGCCAGCATGCGACGCAGCACCGGACGCAGCTCCTGCTTGGCCCAGCCGAGGAAATCGTCGAGCGAGCGGCCCTGTTTGCGAAAGCCCCATTGGAATTGATACAGGCTGCGCTCGTTGAGGAACGGCAGCACCGCCTCCGGGGTGGCCGCGATCGTCCGCGCCCCCCAAAACGGCGGCGTTGCGGGCTCCAGCCCCTGGTTGACCCGGTGGCGTCGTGCCTGTGCGGCCAGCACGTCCACGGGGGCAAAGCCGCGCACCTCCGCCTGCTCCGGCGCACGCGGCTTGGCCCGTGCCTTGCCCTTCCTGCGTGATTGCAGGGCCGCGAGATAGTCGTCGAAGCCCCCCGAGGCCACCTTGTCCATCAGCCCTAGCCCGTCAAAGGCGTCGCGCGCATAGGCCACCCGGCCGCCGGCGTAGGCCGCGACGCACTCCTCCTCGACGTAGTTGCGGGTGAGTGCGGCACCGCCCAGCAGCACCGGGATTTGCAGGCCCTGTCGCGACATCTCCTCGAGGTTCTCGCGCATCACCACGGTGGATTTCACCAGCAGGCCGGACATGCCGATGGCGTCCGCACGCTTCTCGCGTACGGCGGAGACCATGTCGGCGAGCGGCACCTTGATGCCGAGATTGACCACCCGGTAGCCGTTATTGGTGAGGATGATGTCGACCAGGTTCTTGCCGATATCGTGCACGTCGCCCTTCACCGTGGCCAGCACGATGGTGCCGCGGGTGTCGCCCTCCAGCCGCTCCATGTGCGGCTCGAGATGAGCGACGGCGGCCTTCATCGTCTCCGCCGATTGCAGCACGAAGGGCAGCTGCATCTTGCCGGCGCCGAACAGCTCGCCCACGGTCTTCATGCCGTCGAGCAGGATGGTGTTGATGATGTCGAGCGGCTTGTTGGTGGTCATCGCGAGATCGAGCTCGTTCTCCAGGCCCTTGCGGTCGCCATCGACGATGCGGTCGCGCAGCCGCTCCTCGACGGTCTCGGCGCGGCTCTTCTTGACCGCCTCGGACGCCTTGCGGTCGGCGAACAGCTCCAGCAGACGGTGCAGCGGATCATAGCCCTCCGAGCGACGATCCAGCAGCAGATCCTCGGCGACGCGCGCCTCCTCGGGCGCGATCTGGTGCAGCGGGCGGATTTTGCTGACATGCACGATCGCCGCCGTCATGCCGGCCTTGACCGCGAGATCAAGGAACACCGAGTTCAGCACCGCCCGCGCCGCCGCGTTCAGGCCGAAGCTGACGTTGGACAGCCCGAGCACGATCTGCACGTCGGGGAAACGGTCATGGATCCCCTGGATGCCCTGCAGGGTCCAGAGGGCGAGCTTGCGGTCGTCTTCGTTACCGGTCGCCACCGTCAGCACCAGCGGGTCGATCATCAGATCCGATTGCGGCAGGCCGTGCGTGTCGCAGCAGAACGACACCAGGCGCTCGGCAATCTCGATCTTGCGCTCGGCGGTCTTGGCCATGCCGGTCTCGTCGATGGTGCCGGCGACCACGGCGGCGCCAAACTTGCGTGCGAGCCGCAGGCGGGCGGCGGCGTGCTCCTCGCCATCCTCGAAGTTCAGCGAGTTGATAATCGGCTTGCCGCCATGCAGCTTGAGCGCCGCCTCGATGACGCGTGTCTCGGTGCTGTCGATGACCAAAGGCGAATTGACGCTACTGGTGAAGCGGCGGATCACCTCGTTCATCTCGCCGAGCTCGTCGCGGCCGACGAAGGCCGTGCAGACATCCAGGCTGTTGCTGCCCTCGGCGACCTGCTCGCGCCCGACCGAGACCGCGGCGTCCCAGTCGCCGGCTTCCTGCAGCTCGCGCCACTTCTTGGAGCCATTGGCGTTGCAGCGCTCGCCGATCGAGAAATAGCTGTTCTCCTGGCGCAGCGGCACCTGGCCGTAGAGGCTGGCGACCGAGGGGATCCAGACCGGGGTGCGGGCGACCGGGCGCGGCCGCAGACCGCCGCCGGCGCGCGCGCGCAGCATCGCATCCAGCGCCTCGATATGCGGGGTCGAGGTGCCGCAGCAGCCGCCGATCAGGTTCAGCCCGTCCTCGACGATAAATCGCTCGACCCAGGACGCCATCTCGGCCGCCCCCAGTGGGTAGTGGGTCAGCCCGTCGACGAGCTCCGGCAGGCCGGCGTTCGGCTGCACCGAGAGCAAACCAGGCCAGTTCTGCGCCAGCCAGCGCACATGCTCGGCCATCTCCTGCGGGCCCGTGGCGCAGTTCAGCCCCAGCAGCGGCACGTCGAGCGCATGGATCGTGGTCGCGGCGGCGGCAATGTCCGGCCCGACCAGCAAGGTGCCGGTGGTCTCGACCGTGACTTGGACGAAGATCGGCGTGTCGGTGCCGGCCTCCATCCGCGCGAGCTTGGCGCCGTTGACCGCGGCCTTGATCTGCAGCGTGTCCTGGCAGGTCTCGATCAGCAGCGCATCGACGCCGCCGGCGATCAGGCCGCGGGACTGCTCGGCGAGTGCGGCTTCCAGCGGATCATAGGCGATATTGCCCAGGCTGGGCAGCTTGGTGCCGGGCCCGATCGAGCCGATCACGTAGCGATGCCGGCCGTCTGAGAAGCTGTCCGCGGCTTCGCGGGCAAGCTCGGCGGCGATCCGGTTGATCTCCAGGGTGCGGTCCTGCAGGTCGAACTCGGCAAGCGTGATCGGCGAGCCGCCGAAGCTGTTGGTCTCGACCATGTCCGCGCCCGCGGCGAAATAGCCGCGATGGATTTCGCGCACCAGCTCCGGGCGGGACAGGTTGAGCACCTCGGTGCAGTTCTCGCGGCCCCAATAGTCGGCTTCGACGTCCAGGGTCAGCATCTGCACGCGCGAGCCCATGCCGCCGTCGCAGAGCAGCACCTGGTCGCGTAGGGCTTCGAGAAGATGCGGTCTGGTCATTCGGGGCTTGTCTTCCGGTGTCGCCCCCGAGCATGAGGAGGCAGATCATGAGGAGGGTATGTTGCGTCTGCCGACGCCTCTGTCCAGAAGACTATGCTAATCGATGCCCGCATCCCGGTGCGTTTCGCAGCCTACGTGCCGCAGCCATCGCCTGCCGCGGCCCTGATCGTGGGGGCCGGGTCGGCCCCCTCCGTCGCCGGCTGGGCCGCGACTCTGGTGCTGCCTCCGGCCGGTGCGCACCCGGTCGCCTGCGCCTGTTGCGGCGGCAGGCCGGCATGGGCCACGGCCCTGACCCATCTGTTCCAGGCGCGGGCACGCGGCGAGGTCGGGTTCTTTCGCGCGCTGGTTGTGTGCCTGCCCGACGACCAGGCCGTCGCCCTGCGCGACCTGCTGGCGGCGGATCCCTATCTTTCAGGCTGCTTCGTGGCCGCCGCATCCTGAGACCGCGCCAGGCGATCCGAGGCCAAGATCAACGGACATACCGACTTGCTCGAACCTAACTGACGAAAGTTTGTCAGTTTTACCGAACGTCCGAGTCTCGTAGCCTTTGCTGAACGGTTTCGCGGGCAGGCGAACTGGATGCGTCGCGAAACGCCGGCTGAACTTCGACGGGAGGGTTTCAATGGCTAAAGTATTGGTTCTCTACTACTCGACCTACGGTCATATCGAGACCATGGCGCATGCGATGGCGGAGGGCGCGCGGGCCGGAGGTGCGCAGGTCGACGTCAGACGCGTGCCCGAGACGGTGCCCGAGGAGGTTGCGCGTGATGGGCATTTCAAGCTGGACCAGGCGGCCCCGATTGCGACGGTGGCCGAACTGGAGAGCTATGACGCCATCATTGTCGGCACCGGCACCCGCTACGGCCGCGTCTCCTCGCAAATGGCGGCGTTCCTCGACCAGACCGGCGGCCTTTGGGCGCGTGGTGCGCTGAACGGCAAGGTGGGTGCCGCCTTCACGTCAACCGCAACCCAGCATGGCGGGCAGGAAACGACGCTGTTTTCCATCATCACCAACCTGATGCATCTCGGGCTGGTGATCGTCGGGCTTCCGTATAGCCACCAGGCGATGATGACGCTCGATGAGGTCGTGGGCGGCTCGCCCTACGGTGCGACGACCATCGCCGGCGGCGACGGGTCGCGTCAGCCAAGCGCCATCGAACTCGCCGGCGCACGCCACCAGGGCGAGCTTGTCGCGCGCACGGCGGCCAAACTCTTCGGCTGAACGGCAAGCCGTAAAGATGAACCGCTTGAGTACTCAGGTCCCATCCAAAAACGAGCGAGACGCAGATGATTCATCTCTATACGTGGAGCACACCGAACGGCCGCAAAATCCCGATCATGCTCGAGGAGATCGGACTGCCCTATGAGGTGCATCCGATCGACATCAGTCAGAACGACCAGTTCGCGACCGACTTCCTGAAGATCGCGCCGAACAACAAAATCCCGGCGATTACCGACGATCGTATCGTCGATACGGCCGGCGACGGCGCGCCACTCGCGATTTTTGAATCCGGCGCGATCCTGACCTATCTCGCCGAAACCTCGGGACAGCTCCTGGCTCCGTCCGGTGCGGCGCGGTTCAAGGCGCTTGAGTGGTTGCACTGGCAGATCGGGGGACTGGGGCCAATGCTGGGGCAGCTCGGTTTCTTCGCCGTGCGCGCGGAAGAAAAGGCGCCGCTGGCGATCGAACGCTTCACCCAGGAAGCCGGCCGCCTGCTGGGCGTGATCGAGCGGCGGTTGTCCGAAGCCCCTTATCTCGCCGGAACCGAGTACTCGATTGCCGACATCGCCTGCTACCCTTGGCTGGTGGCGGCGACCACAATCCTCAAGGAGCCGCTGACCAGGAGCCTGCAGGACAAGCCGGCGCTGCATCGCTGGCTTGCCGTGGTCGGCGCGCGCCCGGCGGTCGCAAAAGGCATGCAGATTCCGTCTGCATGAGGTGAGCGGAGGTGACGAGCCTGCAATGATACCAGAAAGCTGGGGAGCGACGGCGTGAGTTTTCTGATCTCGCTGGCGATCGGTCTGGTGGTCGGCGCTTTCTACGGTTTGCTCCGCGTGCGCTCGCCGGCACCTCCGCTCGTCGCCCTCGTCGGTCTCCTGGGAATGGTCGTCGGCGAACAGAGCGTTACGTTTCTCCTGCGGCACTAGCTGTCGAGCCGTGCCTGCCGGTCCCTGCCGGCCAGTGACCCGGATGCCGCGGTCATGGTCATTTCGTTGACTGCTTCAAGTCTTATGTGTACACATATTGTGGTCACATGAGGAGCAAGCCATGGCCGAGCAGGAGAAAGCCCCGACCCTGCCGCCGCGAAAGGTCGGTGTGCGCGAGTTCCGCGGCAATTTCTCCGGCTTCATGCGCCAGGTCCGCCGCGGCGCGTCGTTCGTCGTGACCTCGCGCGACGAAGTGGTCGCGGTCATCCAGCCGCCGCAACCTGCGCCGCCGTCCCGCCGTCAGCCTGGCACCTTGCGCGGCAGAATCGAGATTGCCCCGGACTTCGATGTTTTGCCGCCCGAGTTACTGGCTGTGATGGAGAGTGAAGGGGCGTGAAGCTTCTCCTCGATACACATGCTCTGCTCTGGTGGCTCGCAGGTGATGCGAAGGTCGGGCCACCTGCCAGAAGCCTCATCGCGGATCCGGCGAACGACGTCCTCGTCTCGGCAGCTTCGCTTTGGGAGATCCAGGTCAAGGTGCGTATCGGAAAACTGAAGGCCGATCTTCAGGACATCGTGACCGAAATGCGAAACCAGGCCCTCGACCTGCTGGAGATCGCGCCGAGGCACCTGGTCGCACTTGGCGCGCTGCCTCGGCACCACTCGGATCCTTGGGACCACCTCCTTATTGCGCAGGCGAACGTTGAAGGCGCCGTCTTCATGTCGCAGGATGGCCACACACCAAGCTACCCGGTCACCTACATGACCTGCTCCGGGTCGGCATGCCCGATGATTGGCGGGGCGTCCATCGCCTGAGCGACCAGGTCTTCAAGGCTCCGCCAACAGGCGCGCAAGCCGGTCGAACTCGGCGATGCTCAGGGTCTCGGCGCGACGGCTCGCCTCGATCCCGGCGCGGGCCAGCAGCGCCTCGCCGCCGAGCGGCTTGAGGGCGCCGCGCAGCATCTTGCGCCGCTGGCCAAAGGCGGCGGCCGTCAGGCGCTCCATGGTGGCGAACAGCGCAGGCTCGGGCTGCGTCGGGTGCGGGGTCAGGCCGACGACGGCGGAGAACACTTTAGGGGCTGGCCAGAACGCGCCCGGGGGAATGCGCATCAGCAGCGCGGGGGTCGTGCACCATTGCGCCAGCACCCCGAGCCGCCCATAGGCGTCGCTGCCCGGTGCCGCGCAAATCCGTTCGGCGACTTCCCACTGGAACATCAGGCTCAGCCGCTCCCAGAGTGCTGCTTGTCGCAGCCAGCCGACCAGGAGCGGGGTGGCCACGTTATAAGGCAGGTTGGCGACAATGTGCCGCGGTGCCGGGCAGAGCTGCGTAAGGTCGCGACCGACCGCGTCCGCTTCGACGACGCGCAGCCGTTCGGGGTGCTCCGCGCGCAACTCCTCGAGGGCCGCGATGGCGCGCCGGTCGACCTCGATGGCGGTGATGGTGGCAGCCCGGCTTTCCAGCAGCGCGCGGGTCAGCCCGCCCGGACCGGGGCCAACCTCGACAACATGGCGTCCCGTGAGGTCGCCGGCGAGGGAGGCGATCCTCGTGGTCAGCGCCAGGTCGAGCAGGAAGTGCTGCCCGAGCGACTTGCGCGCATCGAGGCCGTGGCGGGCGATGACCGCGCGGATCGTGCCGGCGGCCACCGCGCGAGTCAGGTCAGCCGGCGGTGCGCATCGAAATCGAGGCGCGGCGGTGCAGGTCGCGGTCCGCCTGGCGCGAGACCTGCTCGACCCGTTCGTCGAGAATGGCGTCGGCGATCTGGTCGGGTGTGCGGTCGGCGAGGTTCTTGGTCTCGCGCGCGCAGACCATGATGACGGCGATGCCGTCGGTGGAGACCAGCGGCTTGGTGGCTTGTCCCGGCTTGAGCTTATCGAGCACGTCGCGCATCTGCGGATTGAGGGCCGCGAGCTGCACTTGGCCGGGGTTGGCAGGACGGACGTTGCCGGCGGCGGCGTTGGCTTTCTCGATGTCGTCGCAGGACGTGGCGTGGCTCGAGATCGATTGCGCGTGCGCCAGCGCCTGTTGCTGCTGGGCGGTCGGCGCCTGCGGGTTGAGCGTGCTGGTGAACGGCACGAACGCCTGGCGCAGATCCAGGAGGGTGGCGATCTGGTTGCCGATAGTGCGCTTGCCCAGCAGGGTGACGATGTCGTAGCCGCCGGCTACCCGGATCGGGTTGCTGATCGCGCCCTCCGGCATCTGCTGGACGATGTCGAGCACCTCCGGATCGAGCGCGTCGGCCTGCACCCAGTCGAGTGCTCCGCCCTGCAACGCGGTCTGCGCCTGGCTGAACTCCGCAGCGACGATCGGGAACGGCGCGCCGGCGCGCAACTGCTTGATAACGGTTTGTGCAAAGGCCAGTGCGCTTTGGTCGTGCTTGGGGTCTTCCACGGGGATGAAGATTTCGCTGACGTCATATTCCGGCTGACCGGTCTCACGCTTGAGGGCCGCCTGGCGCTGTGTGATCGCGCTGTTGGAGACCCGCGCGCGCATGCCGAGATCCTCGCGCAGCACCTGGGTCCAGCCGAGCTGCACGCGGAGCTGGTCGATCAGCGTGGTCAGCGACACGCCGTCCTTCATGAGATGGTCGCGCAGCGCGTTCGGCTGCATGTTGTTGCGCTTTTCGATCCCCCCGATCGCGGCCGCGATCTGGGTGGCGGTAATGACGATGTGGCGCGACTGGATTTCCTGCATGCGCAGCTTCTCGTCGATGAGCTGGCGCGTGATCTGCGGCCGCAGCCGCGCCTGCACCTCCGGGCTGATCGGCAGTCCGGTGGACAGCGCGAACAGCCGGCTGCGGTTGTCGACGTCGCGTCGCGTGATGATGCCGCCATTGACCAGTGCTACGATCGCATCCTCGTTGGTGTCCTGCGGAGGTGCGGCCGGACGGGCGTGATGCGCCGCGAACGCCGACGCGGGCACGACGCTCAGCATGACCAGGCCCGCGACCAACAAGCCCGGGAACGTTGTTGGCCGGAGGCGGGGAAAGCGCATGCGATGGTTCTCTCTCACGGGTTTCTCTTTGTCACGAGCACTGCGAAATTGGTTTCTAGCCATTGACCGGAAAGCTGCCGATCGTCTTGAAGGTGAGCGTGAACAGGATCGAGGTGTCGCCGCCGTCGCCGTTGATGGTGGTGTAGCGGCGAATGAACGACAGGTCGAAGATGAAGCAGTCGTTCTCGTAGGCGCCGTCCGCGCCGACGGCGACCAGCCGATTGGTGGCGAGGTCGCGACGGCCAAAGGCGCTCAGCCGGTACTGCCGGAACTGGCTGGAGACTCCCAGGGTCGCCTCATTGGTCGGCAGGAAATAGAGCGGGTCGACGTGCCCGGTGCGGTAGTTCGAGTCGTAGTAGTAGTAGATGTCGTGGCTGTTATAGATATAGCCGCCGCTGACGCGCAGCAGCGTGTTGCCGGCGCTGATCAGCCCGTCGGCGAAGTGGGTCTGGCCGGTCGCGTGATCGAAGCGGCCGCGCGCGGTGAAGTCGATCCAGTCCGCCGGCGTAAAGCTGAGCCGGCCGACGATGTCCGAGGCATGCGTCGTAAGCCCGCTGTCTGGCACCTGATTGCGGTCGATATGCTCCTGGTAGGACTGGCCGACGAGCGCGTCGATCTGCTGGCTGCCGAAGGTCCAGTTGGCGTGCAGGCCGACATTGGCGCGCAAGCCGCCGTCGAGCCGGTCGATGCCTTCATGCCGGTTGAGCTGAAACAGGGTGGTGTCGGTGAACTCGTAGGCGAGGCTGTCCTCGTTGGGGATATGGTCGTTGACGCTGTTGCCGGCATTGGGGGCGGCGATGAGCTGGACGATCGGCTCGATGATCTGGCTGGAGTTATGCAGTGCGCGCACGAATGGCCAGTTCATCTTCAGCGCCACGGTCGGCAGGGCCTGCGCCGTGCTGGCCGCGTTCACGGTGGAATAGTTCGGCGCCAGATCGAGCTTATGGGCGTTATAGGTCTCTGAATCGAGGTGCAGGGTCAGCACCCAGAGCTGTCCGAGCGGTCCCTTCAGCGGGCGGTCGTAGTTCAGCACCAGGCTGGCGCGCTCATCCGAGGTGCCGTCCGGGCGATAGACGTTGAAATCGTTGGTGCTCAGCGAGAAGCGGCCGCCGAGCAGATCCGGCTGGCCAAAGAAGTTGTACTGGTAGCGCGGCAGTACGAACGGCAACTGGCTCTGGTTGATGGCACCGGTGTTCAGCCCCTGAAAGCCGATGGCGTCGAGCCGGGAGTAGGCGCCGACGCCGAAGCCCTCGATATAGCCGACGCTGGTCAGGATATCGTTGCCGTAGCCGGGGATGCGGTAGTCGCGCATGTAGTCCGACGAGCTCGCGACATTGACGTCGGCGCCGTAGTGCCAGTTGTCGTTCCAGTTGAAGTCGGCGTTGGCGAAGACGAAGCCGGACACCCCGACGCGGCCGGGCCCTTGCGGCTCCGCCGCCGAGACATAGGGACCGTGGGTGTCGTCGGCGATCGCGCCGGTAATCCTGAAGCGGCCCTCGTTGAAGAATTGCCGGTATTGGCTGGTGAGCTGCGGCCCGGTGGCGGACGCGATCAGCGGGATGAAGGTCGCGTCGGACCGGTCGTTGATCACCCAGTAATAAGGCAGGGTGACATAGGTGCCGAGATGCTTGTCGTGCGGCGAGATGTCGCCGAGGAGGAAGCCGCTCTGGCGACGCACCGACGGGTCGGGCACCGAGAAATAGGGCAGGTAGCCGACCGGGAAGCCAAAGAAATTCAGCGTGCTGTCCTGATACTCGATGCGCTTGTGCTCGAGATCCTGCGTCGCCTTGTAGGACTTGATCTCCCAGAACGGCGGCTGGTCTGGATGGGCCGCGCAGATCTTGCAGGCGGTATAGACCGATTTGGACATCACGTTGACCTTGCCGTCGGTGCGGCGCGCGCCGTTGGCCGCGAGCTTGCCGTTGTTGGCAAGGATGGCCCGCATGTTGTCCATGACCATCTCGCGCATGCCCTGGGTCAGCTCGGCATACTGCGCGAACAGCACCTGGCCGTCGGGCTCGATGATGGCGACATTACCGCGTGCGGCGGCCACGCCGGTGTTGCGGTCGAAGGTGACCTCGTCGGCGCGCAATACATGGTCGTTCTGCCAGATTTCGACGTGGCCGCTCCAGGTGACCAGGTTGTGCGCGTTGTCATAGGAGACCCGGTCTGCCTCGAAGGTCACCGGCGCGCTGCGCGAGACCGGCGCGCCTTTGCCGCCGGACAGGCCGGTGAGCGCGCTTTGTGCCAAAGCCGGCGGGCTCGCCGCTGAAAGCGCCCATACGGCGAAACCGGACGCTGCAATTCGGCCGCGCATCAGCCATCCTCCAGATGTAGCAGCAGGGTGATGGCGAGCATCAGGCCGGCGCCGGTGGGCGCCCAGGCCGCCATGATCGGTGGCAGCGCGCCGGAATCGCCAAACTGCTCGGCGATCTTGGAGACCGTGAACAGCGCGAATCCGGCGACCACGCCGCTGCCGATCATCCGCGCGACCCCGCCGCGTCGCGCGGGGCGCATCGAGAAGCCGGCGGCGACCAGCGCCATGGTGCCGGCCAGCAACGGCAGCGCCAGCAGCGCCTGGAAATGCAGGCGGTGGCGAATCGCCGAAAAGCCGGAACGCTGCAGCAGGGCGATGAAGTCCGGCAAGGTCCAGACCGAGAGCGCGTCCGGCGAGGCGAAGCTCTCCTGCACACGGCGCACGGTGAAGTCGGTCGGCAGGCTGATGGTGCCGACCGCGACCGGCAGATGGTCCGGCTTGACCGTGCGGGCATTCTCGAGCCGCCATTGCCGGTGTTTGAGCTGCGCGCGCGGCGCCTCGATGCGCAGCAGCAGATGGTCCGAGCCGTCGAGCCGAAAGATGCTGACGCCGCCGAGATCAAGCTCGCCGTGTTGCATGTGCACGGCGCGCGCGTGCAGGATCGCAACCCCGCCTGGTGCGAACCCGCGATCGGCCTGGCGCAGCCAGAGCTGGCCGCCGGACAGGTCAAGCGTGCCGCCGCCGTTGCGCAGATACAGATTGTCCAAGGCCTCGGCGTGCGCGAACATCGCCGACGAGAGCGGGCTCAGCACGGCGGTGGCGAGTGCCCCGAGCAACAGGGCACTGGCCAGGGGAGCCGCGAGGAACTGCCAGGCGGAGACCCCGGCGGCACGGGCGACGATCAGTTCCGACGAGCGGGTCAGCCGCCAGAAGCAGACGATGCCGCCGAGCAGCACCGCGAACGGCAGGATCTCCATGCAGTAATAAGGCAGCCGCAGGGCCGCGATCTGCAGCGCCAGCGCGGTGCCGACATCCGGCCTTGTCGCGGCGCGGCGCAGCAGGTCGATGAAATCGAACAGCGATACCAGCCCGGTGAGGGCTGCGATCATTGCCAGCACGGCGGCGATGAACTGGCGCCCGAGATACAGCGAGAGGGTGGTCGCGACCGGCATGACAGTCTTCAGGCGGCGCGCGGGGCGGTGGGGCCCGAGCTTGCGGTTCCAGAGCTTGCGGTTCCAGAGCTTGCGGTTCCAGCCGGGCGCACCTGCGTACGGAACAGCACGAACCCGCAGATCAGCCCGGGCAGGATCGCCTCGACCCAGATCAGCGGGATCAGCGCCGTATGGCGTGCGGCGACGTTCTGGGTGACCAGGCTGGCGGCGAGCAGCCCAACCACCGTCAGGATCGCGATCAACGGCCGCAAGGTGCTGCCATGCCGGCTGAAGGCGCCCATCAGCACCGCCACCAGGGCCACCATGGCGAACGAGAAGGCGCTCAGCGGCGCGGTCAGGCGGCGGTTCGCCTCGACCAGCAGCTTGCCGCGGTCGCGCGCCGCGACCCTGCGCGGATCCGGGTGCAGCAGCTCGCCGAGCGACATCTCCGCGGAATCCAGGTCGCGCGCGCCGCCCTTCTCCGAGGCGCTGAGATCGATGCTGTTGCGCTTGAAGGTGAGCACGTTCAGCCGCCCGGTGGCGCGATCGATCTCCTCGCGCGAGCCGTTATAGAGCACCACCGTGGGCGTGCCGTTCGCGGCGGTCGCCAAGTCGCCGCGCTCGGCGAGGATGGTCGCCGGGGTATTTTGCTGGCGGTCGTCCTCGACCAGGATGCCGTGCAGGGTGCCGTCCTGGCTACGCGTGCGCACATAGACGGTCAGGTTGTCCGAAACGCGGGTGAACACGCCCTCCTGCAACAGGAACGCCGCCATCTTGTTGCGTATTTCGAACTCGTATTCACGGAATGCATGGTAGCTGACGGGAACGATCCAGAGGTTCAGCACGTAGGAGAGCACGACGGCGATCCCGATGCAGCCCAGCGCCGGTCGGGCAATGGCGAAGTCCGACAACCCGGCGGCGCGCATGACCGTCAGCTCGCGGTCGCCGGCCAGGCGCTGATAGATGAACTGGACGACGACGAAGGTGGTGATGGGCAGGATGACCGCGACGAACGACGGGACCAGCAGGCCGGTGAGCTGCAGGAACACGCGCAGCGACAGCCCCCGGTCGACCACCATCGCCACGAAGCGCAGCGACTGGGTCAGCCAGATCAGGGCGGCGAGCCCCCCTGTCGTCGCCAGCAGGGCAGCGAGCAGCTGGCGCAGCACATACCGATCGAGCCTGGTGGCATACAGCGCGGTCATGCCTCTCTCTACCCTCACGCGCGCCCGGGCAAAAGGCGCGCGCACGAAAGACCCGAATCCCCGGATTTGGTGGCCTCGGGATCGACGATATGGCTGACGATCAAGGCGGGGCTGACGACCGGGGCTGGCGCCAGGATACCCTCGACCACCATACGAGGCTGAGCGGGCCATTGTCGGAGTGCCCGCTGGTTTCCGGCAACCGGGTCACCCTGCTCGAGGATGCGCAAAGCGCGATCTGCGCCATCTTCGATGCCGTCGAGGCGGCGCGCGACCACGTCCATATGGAATACTACACGTCCGAGGATGTGGTCCTTGGCGGCCGGTCGCTGTTCAGCCTGCTGGAAGCTCGCGCCCGCTCGGGGATCGAGGTGGCGCTGATCTGGGATGCGATCGGGTCTGCCGACACGCCTGACGCGCAGTTCGCACGCCTGCGCGGCGCCGGTGTGCGTCTGCTCGAATACCACTCGGTCAACCCGCTGCGGCGCACCTTCGATTTCAGCGTCAACGACCGCGACCATCGCAAGCTCACCGTGGTGGACGGCGCCATCGGCTTTCTTGGCGGGGTCAACATGTCCAAGGCCTACGAGACTCCGGCCAGCGCCGGGCAGGGGCCGGAGCCGAATGCGGCGTTCTGGATCGACAACGCGATCCGCATCGAAGGGCCGGCCGTCGCCGAAATCCAGCTGCTGTTCTTCAAAACCTGGCGCGACCGGGGCAACAGTCGGCCCGGTCGCGGCGCCGGTGATGACCTGCCGATGCGCGGCGGTCCGCAGGACGCACCGACGCCAACGCCAAGCCAGGGCACGCAGACGCTGCGGGTCGCCGGCAGCGCGCCGCGGCAGCGCCGTCCGCTCTACAACGTCTCCATCTGTGCCGCGATTGAGGGCGCGCGACGGCACATCCTGCTCGCGACCGGCTATTTCGTGCCGACCCGGCGCGAGTGGCGCCTGCTCGCCGACGCCGCCCGTCGCGGGGTGGCAGTGGATCTGCTGCTGGCCGGCTATAGCGACGTGCCGGCGGCGACGCATGCCGCGCGCGCCATCTATGGCGGGCTGCTACGCGCCGGAGTTCGGGTGCACGAGGTGCATCGCGGTGTGCTGCATGCCAAGGTCGCCACCATCGATGGCGTCTGGACCGCGATCGGCTCGTCGAATTTCGATCGCCGTTCAGTCTATTACAACAACGAGATCGACGCGATCGTGCTCGGCCACGAGACCGCTGCATCCATCGAGGCCATGCTGCGCAATGAGATTGCCCTGGCGCACGCTGTGTCGTTGCGCGAGTGGGAATCCCGTTCGCTGCGCGAGCGCGCGGCGGAACTGTCGACGCGTTTGTGGAAGCAGTTGATCTGACAGCGGGAGCAGCACCTTGGTCCAGAGTGCACTGATCGTCCACTCCGAGGCGCCATTCAACGCCGAGCCGCCGCTGGAGCGCCTGCGCGCGTCCACCATCACGGCGCAGCCCGACTTCTATGTCCGCAGCCACGGCAACATCCCCGATCTTGACGCCCGCACACACCGTCTGCGCGTGGACGGCCGGGTGTCGACGCCGCTGGAACTGTCGGTGGCAGACCTGCGCGAGCGCTTCCCGCTGCAAACGGTGACGGCGGTCATGCAGTGCGCTGGCAACCGCCGCGCCGACATGCTGGCCGTGGCACCCGTATCCGGCGATCCATGGTCAGCGGGCGCGATCGGCAACGCGGAATGGACCGGGGTGCCTTTGGCCGCGGTGCTGCGCGCGGCGGGCGCCCAGGAGAGTGCCCCGCAGGGTGCCGCCATGCACGTCGCCTTCTCCGCGGTCGACATATGCGAGGCGGACGGCGAGACGTTTCGCTACGGCGCTTCCATCCCGATGACCAAGGCGTTGTCGCCCGAGGTGCTGCTGGCACTCGAGATGAACGGCGAGGCGCTGGCACCCGAGCACGGCTTTCCGCTGCGCGTCGTGGTGCCCGGCTTCGCCGGCTGCCGCAGCCCGAAATGGCTGACCGGCATCACCGTGCAGGACACCCCGAGCGACACAAAGCCGCAGGCGCGCGACTACAAGCTGTTTCCACCGAACGTGAGCGAGGCAACCGTCGACTGGGACCAGGGCATCACCATCGACGACCTGCCGGTGAATTCGGCGATCTGCGAACCGGCGCCAATGGCCGAACTGCCGGCCGGCCCCACCATGCTGAGCGGCTGGGCGATGGCGAGCGCACGTCGGATCACGCGTGTGGACGTATCGGTGGACGGCGGCCGGACCTGGGCGCAGGCCAGCTTGCGGCACGATCCGGCCGCACCTTGGAGCTGGACTCTCTGGCAAGCCAGCCTCGACCTGTCCAAGGGCGAGCACGAGTTGGCGGTGCGCGCCTGGGATAGTGCCGGACAGACGCAGCCGTGCTCGCCCGAGGAGACCTGGAATTTCAAGGGCTATCTGAGCGCCGCCTGGCACCGCGTGCGGGTGACGGTGCACTAGCGCAGCCAGATCAGCACGGCCACCGCAACCGACAGGATGATCAACAACGCCGAGAGAGCCAAAGTCAGTGCTTTGGGCAAAAGTTGGATGGCGGGCTCCGGCAGGCGGCGCCGTAATCGTGTATCGCGCCAGCCGCCGGCCCCGAAGCTGGCTGTGGCGCAGATGATCAGCACCGTGGCCAGCACACGCAGTGCCAGGCTCCCCAGCTGGTCGCCAAGTACGCGTTGCGCGGCGAGTCCCGAGACGAGAAAGGCAAGGCCGGTACGCAACCAGGCCGCATAGGTGCGCTCGGCCGCAAGCACCGTGCGGTCCTCCGCCAGGATCGTGCGCCGGTCTGCCGGCTGGTCCTTGTCCACCGGACGCCTCAGCGCCGGGTGTAGAGGGCGAGCTTGAGGGCTGGATCATCGTTCGCCTGGAAGCTTGCATACGCGAAGTGGAGCGTGCCCAGGCTCGGATGATACAGCCGTTTGGTGCCGGACACCGGTGCCGCGATGCCGTATGCCGTCCACCAGCCTTCGAATTCCTGGCACCCCGCGCCCACTTGGCGGACTAGGGCAGCGAAGGCCGCGTCCCCTTCCCAGAGGTCGTGTGTCGCGCGGAACAGGGACACCATGCGCCGCGCTTCGTCGGCCCACCCATCACCGAACAGCGATCTTGCGGCCGGATCTGTCAGCATCCAGTGCAGGATGTTGCGATCGCTGGCCTCCAGGCGGACGAAATCTCCGAACAACGCCACGGCGGCGGCGTTCCAGGCCAGCATGTCCCAGCGCTGCCCGGTGAGATAGGCCGGCTCGGGCAGGCCCTCCACGAGGCGGCGGAGGGTGTCGGGCACCGTTTCGCGCCGGAAGGGTGCCCGACCACCTTTCGCCGCGAGCGCACGCAGATGGGTGAGCTCCACGGCATCGAGCATCAGCGCGCGGCCCAGCGCGTCCACGGTGTCGTGGGAGGGCGAGACGGCGCGGCCTTGTTCCAGCTTGACATACCACTCGGCGCTGATGCCGGCGCGCCGAGCGACCTCCTCGCGCTTGAGGCCCGGCGTGCGACGTCGCGGGCGCGTGACCTCGCCCAGACTTGCTTCGCCCATGATCTCGGGGTTCAGCCGCGCACGGCGGGAGCGCAGGAATTCCCCAAAAAGCCGGTTGCCTTGCATGCGCTGCCTCCGAAGGTGGGCCTGCGGGAGACCAGTATCTACCCGGTTCTCCCTGACCGGTCCGGACTGCGCCATGTCAGAGCCTCGTTGTCGAGGGAGACTAAGCATGAGGGCCGCTATTCTGAAGGATTTCGGCAAGCCGCTCAGCCTGGACGAGGTGGCGGCACCAGGCCTGGGAACCGGCGAGGTGCTGGTGGATGTGATCGCCGCACCGGTGCCGTCCTACGCCGGCGAGGTGTTCAGCGGCGCCCGCCGGTATCTTCTGCCCACGCCGGTGATACCGGGCTGCGGCGCCATTGGGCAGGTGCGCGCCGTGGGGCCGGATGCTACCCGCCTGCAACCCGGCGACTGGGTGTTCTGCGACTCCACGGTGCGGTCGCGCGATGGTGCCCTGACCCCTGACATCACCTTGCAGGGCTGGAGCGCGCGCGGTGAAGGCGGACAAAAGCTGCAGCGCTATTTCCGCGACGGCGCCTATGCGCAATCGATGCGCGTGCCGACCGAGAACGCCGTGCCGATCGGCGCGATCGAGCCGGCGGAGGCCGGACGATGGTGCGCGATTGCGGTACTGATGGTCGCTTATGGCGGGTTGCTGGCGATGCAGCTTCGGGCCGGCGAGACGCTCCTGGTGAGCGGCGCCACCGGGAATTTCGGCTCCGCGACGGTGGCTCTGGCACTGGCGATGGGCGCGCGCTGCGTGATCGCCCCCGGCCGCAACGTGGCAGTCTTGGACGATCTACGGCGACGCTTCGGTGAACGCCTGCTGCCCGTGCGTCTGACGGGTGATGCGGCGACGGACACCGAGGCGATGCGCCGGGCCGCACCCGGACCGATTGACGCAATGCAGGATTTTCTGCCGCCCTCGGTGAGCGCCAATGTTGCGCGGGCAGCAATCATGACCCTTCGGCAGGGCGGCCGTGCGGTGCTGATGGGCGGGGTCGGCATGCTGGGCGGCGAGGACCTCGCATTGCCCTATCCCTGGATCATGCGCAACCTGATCACGGTGCGCGGCCAATGGATGTACGACACCGTGGCGATACCAGGAATGCTCGGGCTGATCCAAGGCGGGCTGCTGGATCTGGGGCACTGGGCGGTGACAGAGTTCCCGCTCGCGGCGGTCAACGACGCCGTCGCGCATGCGGCCACGCATGCGGGGCCGTTCAGGCTGACGGTGCTCAGGCCGTAGGTGTGACGATCGTAGCGATCGCCGCCAGCCCGTCAGTCCGCCGGCAACTCGTCTCCCGAAGCGGCCGCTGCATCAACCGGTCGAACGCCTCCCAGTCAGCGCGGCCTCGGCGCTCAGCGAAATAGCTGGCCGTGCGCCTGGCTGCGTCCTTCTCGGCCACTGCGCAAGTAGGTCGAGTTTCTTGTCGTCTTGCCACTCTCCGGACCGCTTCCGCGGGCAGCAGGGTATTCACGCCGAAGCGATCGGTTGCGGGCTTCTCCGGCAGCTCGGCACGGTCGCCCTTATATTCGACGACAAGGATCCGGCCATCTTGCAGCTCGACTACGAAGTCGGGATAGAATTTGTTCGGCGAGCTTTGAATCCGCAATGAGTTCTGCTTCTGTGACGTATTGCGTGCCAACCTCTTGGTCTCTTGAAGGCGGTCGATGTAGACCGCGCAATCATGCTGAGGGCAACAAAGCTTTCAGCGCTTCGAGGTTATCACCTTTTACGAGCAGATTGCCTGCGTCTGGATTACCAGCCAATTTGGACTTCTCGCAATGAAGCAACCGATACGGCACCTCGCGGTGATGGTTCGCCACAACCTTTTTGCCGATTTATTCTTAAACAGGTATGTCATCGGTGTCGGCAATCGCGTCACAACACGACCGCCGATGGATTGCCAGCCAGTTCGACGAGATTGGTCGTCGTGGTCGAGCTGAGCAGGTGTCAGCGACCGTTTGCAGCCGATCTTGAAGGTCGGCGCGTTGGCGACTTTCCTGCGGACGTGGATGCGCCCGATGATCGGGCGTCGCTCGAACTCGGCGAGCCCCCCTACCACGGGATTGGGCCATGCTGCTGCCGTGGTTGCATGAACGCTTCTTGTGAGGAAGCCGGGCTTGGCTACCTTGTCCCCGATCAGCTGGTTTGCCTTGATGCGGCAGGGACGGCCAAGCTTCCGCATCTTGAGTTTGTCACCGGCGCGGCCGACGCGTTGGTATAAGGCTGGCTGCGGCACTGCCATGTGGAAGCCTGAGACTCGGAAAATGCACCCCAACCACGCGTGAGGCCAGTGAAGATGCTGGTCTCTGGTCAAGACTCGCTCATAGCCAATTGTCATGCCGCGAGTTTCAACGGTGTCGTCGGAACGCACAACCCGTTCGAGTGGGGTATCCCTGGACTTTGTTGCTCAATGAAATCTGTCGAGATGGCGGGGGGATGCAAGAAGCCGGATTGCGGCACGGCGGCTCGCCTCGCATGGTCACTTTCACGCCAGCTCGAGGCGCAACTTGCGGCCGATGGCGGAAGCGGCCCGTTGAACGGTGTCGAGCTGGACCTTGTCGTTCCTGGGGTCGAGCAGCCGGTCGAGATGGGCGCGGCTGGTGCCCATACGGCGGGCCATTTCGCTTTTGGTGATGCCCTGCGCCTTCATTTCCTGCTCTATCTGCCACGCCAGCACATGCTTGATCGCAGCGGCGTTCACTTCATCGGCAATGCCTTCCTCGCGCAGGAAATCCTCGAATGTGGACCCGAAATGCGGGTTGGTGTCATCGTTCATCGTTCGATCTCCTTTTGCCGCTTTCTGGCAAGGTCCAGCTCAGGCTTCGGGGTCGCCTGCGACTTTTTTTCAAACCCATTCAGCAAAACCATGTTTCCTCGGCTGGTGCAAAAGATCACACGAGCAATGCGGCCATGCAGGAGATTGCTGCGGATCTCCCACAGGCCGCCACCCAGAGACCGGCAAAGCGGCATACCGACGGGCCAGCCGAATTCCGCGCGGGCAATGTCGCTGCCGACCATGCGCCGGTCATCGGTTTGCAGCGTCTTGAGCCAGTCGCGGACAGGCTCAGAGCCGCCTGTCGAGCGGTAGAAGATCGCTGGTAGCTTCTTGCCTTGCTCCGCCATCCGCACCTTGAGAGATACACTGTATCCCAGAAGGTCCATACCTGCAAGCGCTTCTGTTGCCAACTCGGCATCGCACGGACTGGCCAAGTCGACACCTTCGGCATCGCTTTGACAAAGCGGCGCGCTTCTAAGCCGGCTGGAGGAGGAGCCGCACGTCAATTCCAGCACCGGGACTGCGGAGCCACTCCGAGTCCGGCGGATACCACGCCACCATGAGCGCGCTCGATCCGGCCTGAGGCGGAAAGGTCCGCGGGCCGTTTATCAGGACGTGCGGCCGCGATTGGCGACGATCGCGCGATAGATCCACAGGATGATCAGCGCGCCGATGATGGCGCCGATCAGGCCGGCCTTCTGGTTGTGATGGTAGATGTGCAGCAGCCGGCCGAGCCAGGTCGCGACCAGCGCGCCGCCGATCCCGAGCAGGATGGTGACGATGATGCCGCCCGGATCGCGTCCCGGCATGATGAGCTTGGCGATCAGGCCGGCGATCAGTCCGATGATGATGGCGCCGATGAAGCCGAACATGCGCGTCTCCCGCTTCTGGATCGGATCATAGACAGGACCGCCGACTGCCGCGCGTCAACAGCCGCTCGATCAGCAGCGCCCCGGCGAGCGAGAACGGCAGGATCAGCAGGAAATTGTAGCGTGGCTGGTTCACCGCGACAAAGGCGTTGAAGGCCAGCAGGAACCAGGCCGGCGCCGAGAGCAGCAGGATCGCCGCCCGGCCACGGCGCCAGGCCCGCACCATGACGGCGACGCTGACCGGGGCCAGCAGCAGCCCCCAGTAATGGTCGATATACAGCCCGCGCAACGCCAGCGGGATGGTGACCAGAAGGTGCCTGAACGGGTGCGCGAGCAGGTAATGATGCACGACATAGTGCAGGTGGTTCGACCAGCCGCCGGCGGCGGCGAGGCTCTGCGCCAGTAGCGGGCCGGTGCCGATGGCGTAGAAGCTGTTGGCATGTTCGTCCCAGCCGAAGCGGTCGCAGGCATGCGCGCCCGCGATCAGCCGGCCGAGGCCGGCGCCGTTCGGCAGCCAGCAGACGAAGCTTAGGGCGTATTCGCGCGGCGTCATCGCATCGAAGGCGACGCGCTGGATCAGGGTATGCGAGGCATAGCCGAAGGTCAGCGCCGCGCGATGCATCACCAGGACGTTGCGCAAAACCCAGGGCAGCACGACCAGGGCCGTGCCCGATGCGAACGCGAAGGCCTGGGTCGCGATCGCGATGCTGCGTTGGCGCAATGCGAGGATGCCTGCCGCGGCAAGCCCTGCCCAGAGCAGATACAGGAAGGCCGGCCGGCTGAGTGCGGCGAGGCCGAGTACCGCGCCGCAGGCGAGCCAGCGCAGCGCGCGTGCGCGGGCGCCCAAGCCCGGACGCACGGCGGCCGCGGCGAGCGCGCAGGCCGCACCGGAGAGCAGCAGGCTCATCGTCTCGGTCATCAGCGTGGCGGCGAAGCGCAGCATGTCGGGTGCGGTCAGCAAAGCGAGTGCGAGACTGGTCCAGGCCGCCCGAGCTGAGCCGGTCGCACTGCCGATCGCCGCCCATAGCAGCCAATAGAAGCCGGCCAGCATCAGCAGTTGCGCAAGCCTGGTCAGCGGCGCCGCGCGCGGACAGGCGGGATCGCGGCCGAGCGTGTGCTCGACGCAGGCAATCCCCTGGCGCAACCGGGGATCGAGGCTTGCCATTGCCGCGAGGAAGGCCGGATAGAGCGGGGTGAAGCGCATTCCGGGAGGGCGCCGGGTGTCGGCATTGCCGCCGCCATAGGCGAAGCCGTCGGTGAAGCGTCCGTGCTGGCGCATGTCGTAGGCGATGCCCAGATAGAAGCGCTGGTCGTAGCTGGAGAGCGGTGTGACCTTCACACCGGACCAGAGGATGGCGAGCACCGCCAGGATCAGAGCGAAGGCCGGGATGGAGCGCACGGCGGCTGTTTAGGCTTGGCGTCGCCGCCGGGGAAGGGAGAGTGGAGTTCATGGCGCGTTGCCTCAGCGAAGCCGAGCGTCTGCTTTGGGAGGCGATCGCCCGACAAATTCGGCCGCTGAAGGGCCGTGCGCCGCCGCCATGTCTGCCGGAGCCGGCGCCCCGGCCAGTACCGCCAGCAGCCGCGCCGGCACGCGCGATGCCGCAGCCGGCGACGGTATCGCGCGCCGTCACCATCGGCCAGCGTCAGCCGGGTCTCGATGATACCAGCTGGCGCGCGCTCTCGAACGGCCGCATGCGGCCACAGCGCACCCTCGATTTGCACGGCCGTACCGCGCAAGCGGCCTTCGTCGCCTTGCACGGCTTCCTGTTGCGCGCCCAGGCCGAGCGTCTGCGCTGCGTCGAGGTGATCACCGGCGTCGGCACCGGCACCGAGGGCGGCATCCTGCGTCGCGAGCTGCCGCACTGGCTGAGCCGGGCGGACCTGCATCTGCTGGTGCTGGCGGTCGTGCACCCGCATCGTGCCAATCAGGGCGCGGTACGAATCCTGTTGAGGCGTGCTGCATGACGACCCTGCGCATCCTGCTCGGCGACCAGCTCTCGGACTCTATCGCCAGCTTGGCCGACCTCGACGTCGCGGCCGACACCGTGCTGATGGCCGAGGTGCGCGACGAGTGCACCTATGTCCGCCACCACAAGAAGAAGATCGTGCTGGTGCTCTCGGCGATGCGTCACTTTGCCGAGCGGTTGCGCGCCCGCGGCGTGCGGGTGGACTACGTGACGTTTGACGATCCGGACAACACGCACTCGCTGCGCGGTGAGATGCTGCGCGCGGCCCGTCGCCTGCAATGCGAGCGCATCGTCGTCACCGAGCCTGGTGAATGGCGGCTGCTTGAGGATATCAGCGGCTGGCAGCAGGCGAGCGGGGTTGCGGTCGAGATCCGTGACGACGGCCGCTTCCTGTGTTCACAGCGTCAGTTCCGGCATTGGGCGGCCGGACGGCGGGCGCTGCGCATGGAGTTCTTCTATCGCGAGATGCGTCGTGGGCACGCGGTGCTGATGGACGAGAACGAGCCGGCCGGCGGCCGCTGGAACTTCGATGCCGAGAACCGCAAGCGGATGCCGGGCGGCGTTCGCGCACCAGCGGTCCCTGGGTTCGCGCCGGACGCGGTCACGCAGGCGGTGATCGACTTGGTGGCGCGCGAATTCGGTGCTCATTTCGGCGAGCTCGAGGGCTTCGATCTGCCGGTCACCGCCGAGCAGGCGTCGGTGGCACTTGATCATTTCATCCGCGAACGGCTGGCCGGCTTCGGCGACTGGCAGGATTTCATGCGCAGCGGCGAGGCGGTGCTGTTCCATGCGCTGATCTCGACTTCGATGAATTGCGGCCTGCTGGCGCCACTCGACGCCTGCCGGGCGGCCGAGGCGGCCTGGCGCGACGGGATCGCGCCGCTGAACGCGGTTGAGGGGTTCGTGCGGCAAATCCTCGGCTGGCGCGAATATGTGCGCGGCATCTACTGGCTGCGCATGCCGCAATACGGCCACCTCAATGCGCTGGGTGCGACCCGTCCGCTGCCCGAGTTCTACTGGTCGGGCGAGACCGGGATGAACTGCATGGCCCACGTGATCACAGACACCCGCGCGCACGCCTACGCGCACCACATCCAGCGGCTGATGATTACCGGCAATTTCGCGCTGCTCGCCGGTCTTGATCCCGACCAGGTCGATGAATGGTATTTGATCGTCTATGCGGACGCCTATCAATGGGTCGAGATGCCCAATGTGCGTGGCATGGCGCTGTTCGCCGATGGCGGCGTGATGGGCTCCAAGCCGTATGCCGCCTCGGGCGCCTACATCAACCGGATGAGCGACTACTGCCGCGGCTGCGCCTACGATGTGAAGGCAGCGACCGGTTCTCGCGCCTGTCCGTTCAATTTCCTCTATTGGGACTTCATCTCCCGCCACCAGGATCGCTTGAGCGCCAATCCGCGCATGGCGATGCCGGTGCGCTCCCTGGCGCGCATGGACCCGGGTCGTATAGAAGCGATGCGGTCGCAAGCCGCCGTGTTTTTGGACGGCATGGGTTAGGGGAGTGGTGATGGCGGACGAGTTCGAGCTGGTGTCGATGCCGAACGGCATCAGCTACCGCGATGAAGCAATAGGCGAGGGCGCGCAGCCTTCGGCCGGCCAGAGGGTGCAGGTGCATTACACCGGCTGGCTCGATGACGGCGGCAAGCCTGGCCGCAAGTTCGACAGTTCGCGCGATCGCGGCAGCCCGTTCCGCTTCACGCTGGGCGCCGGCGAGGTGATCTCGGGATGGGATCTCGGTGTTGCCACCATGCGTGTCGGCGGCAAGCGGACCCTGGTGCTGCCGCCCGAGCATGGCTATGGCGCGCGCGGCGCCGGCGGTGCGATCCCGCCGAACGCGACCTTGATCTTCGATGTCGAGCTGCTGGGTATTGGCTGAAGCCCAAACTTGGCCATGCCTCAGAACAGGCCGTGCAGGAACCAGCTCAGGTCGCCGGTCTGCGCATCCTCGCCATCGCCGCGCCGGAACAGCCAGAAGCGGCGGCCGGTCTCGTCCTCCAGGCGGAAATAGTCGCGCACCGCCAGCAGCTCGCCGGGCCGGCGCCACCATTCGCCGGCGATCCGCTCGGGGCCGTCTGCGCGTCGCACCTGATGGCGGTGGCGGCGCCAGATGAAGAAACTGGGCGGCTGGTCCGGCAGCGCCGTCAGGGTCTGCACCGGCACCGGCGGATCGAACAGCCGGATCGGACGCGGCAGGCTGGGCGGCCAGGCCAGCGTGCAGTCGGTGCGCTGCGTCTGGATGGGTGCGACCGGCCGCACCGCGCGTTCCGGCACGTCGCTCTGCACCGGTGCCGGGCGCCACAGCCGGTTCGTCCCCAGCCGGTTGGCGAGCCGGTCGATGAGCGGGGCGACGTCGGGCTCTCCTTGCTGGTCTGACGTCAGCGTCTCGGCGATGGCGGCACTCAGCGCTATCGCCTCGATGCCGTCGCCAGGGTCGACCTGCTCCAGCCGTTCCTCGAACAATCGGGCGATGTGGCGGCCATCGCGCGAGGCCCCTGCCAGGGACACAAGCTGGACCTGCCGGCTGTTATCGACGCGCTCGAAGCAGAGCGCCAGCCGTCTTGCCCCAAGGCCGCGCGCCTCCAGTAGCGGGCACAAAGCGGCGGCCAGCATGCGGATCCCGGCCGCCAGCGCGTCCGCCGTCAGCAGCGGTTCGACAAAGCAGAGGCGGTGCGCGATTTCCGCCGGTGAGGCTTGTGGTGTGATCGGCTCGTCGACGCGGCCGAGCGCCTGGTCCAGCCGGAGCGTCACCGCAGTGCCGAGACGACGCGCGAGCGGCGCTCGCGGCAGGGCGGCGAGGTCACCGATACGGCGCAGGCCGAGACGCCGCAGCAGGGCGGCGGCTTCGTCGCCGATCCGAAGTGCCGCCACCGGCAGCGCCAGCAGCGCCTGCTGGTCGCCGGGCGGCGCGATGGTGAGCGGCTGCGCGCCGTAATGTGCCAGCGCATGCGCGGCTCCGGGCGTGTCGGCGAGGGCGATGCGGTTGTGCAGGCCGGCGCGTGACAGCCTGGCCGCGAGGTCGGACAACAGGGCCGACTCGCCGCCATGCAGATGCGCGCAGCCGGTGAGGTCCAGCCAGACCCCGTCCGGCGGCACCGCCCGGGTCAGCGGCGTATAGCGCAGACACCAGGCCGCGACCTTGTTCAGCGCCGCCTGGTCCTGCTCTGGGGTCTCGCGGACTACGCGCAGGCCGGGCTGCATCGCCTGCGCCTGCGCGACCGCCATGCCGGGGCGCAGCCCAAGCCTGGTGGCACGTACGCAGGCGGCCGCGATCACCAGGCGCGGCCCCTCCGTGCGGCAGATGACCAGCGGTTCTGTCTCATCCCCCCCCGTCTCATGCACTGCGTCGCGTAACAGCCGGTCGGTCGGCCAGTGCGGCAGCCAGAGAAAGCCGATGCGTCTCATCGCAGCGTTCCAGGATCCAGTGGGTCGGCAAAGCGGTGCGCATGCCCCGGTAGCGGAGCAGGTCGAGCCGCCACACCGACGGTCCCAACATGCGTTCGGGGCTGGCCTGCGGGCTGCCATGCGGCAGGTTGGCCACCCGCCAGCGGCTGGCCGCGGCGCTGGGCGCGCAGAGCTGTGGATCGTCGAACTGCCGGCTGCGTCGAATGGCGAAGCCGATTGCCCCAGACGCCTCGGCGGCGAGTTGCAGCCGGCGCGAGGCAGTCAGGCCGAGCTTGCCCTCGATCTCGCCGACCACGCCGAGCAGGCCCGGATGGCGCAGCGCCTCCTCCATCACGTCGAGCACCCTGCTGCCGGCCTCGACCAGGATCAGCCGATCCGGATGCAGCCCGATGGCGGCCAGGGCAGGGGCGAACAGGTCGCGTCCGCGCATCGCCCACAGCACCTGGCCCGGTGCGGGGGCGAGCAGGGCGCCGACCAGTTGGCTGGGGAGGGCGGCATGTTCGCTATCGGCGCCCTGTCCGAGCACCTCGTGCAGCGCCCCGCCGGCCAGCCCCGCATCGGGCAGCAGGTCGTCGATGGCGGCGATGCCGAAGCGCACACGCGGGGATACGTCCACCGCCTTGCGCGCGCCCTTGCACGCGCCCTTGCACGTGCCCTGGCGCTCGATCGCGGCGATGCGCAGACGCAATGCCTGCACAGTCTGGGCCTGCACATTCTGGGCCTGCACAGTCTGGGCCTGCACAGTCTGGGCCTCCACTGTCAGGGTTCCGGTCATCACTAGAACATACAGTGAACATAGCGGGCGTGGGAAGCAAACTCCTGCTTAGAGAGCGCCCGTGAGACCCGCGCGCAGGCGTTGGCCGTCAGCACTCGCCGGATCGATCAGGCCGCGCCGCAGGAACAGGTCGATCAGCACCAGATTGACGTTGAACTTGAAGTCGTCGGTGTCGCGCACCGTCTGGAACACCTGCCCGAGCGGCAGCAGGGTGAACTCGGCCACCTCGCCGTCCTTGGGCAGCGGCGTCCAGTCGGGCGGCAGCACCAGGTCGTGGCAATGCAGCAGGTCGCGGCGCAGCCCCTCGGGACGCTGCATGCTGTAGGTGATCGTGCATACCGGGACGGCGCGGGCCGCCAACTCGGGGGGCAGGCTGCACTCCTCGTCGCCCTCCTTGGCGAGCGTCTCGGCGATGGAGAGGCCGGCCGGAATGCCGCCGGCGATGAGGTGGTCGAGCTTGCCCGGATCGAGCGCCTTGTCCGCGGCACGGCGGCCGATCCACAGATATGGACCGTCGGCCCGCTCGACCAGGCCGTTGACGTGCACGCCGGCCGCCAGCAGCCCGAAGCAGGGCAGGGCGCCGCGGTCGATCCGTCCGAGACTGGGGCCGCCGGGGGACGCCACGATGTCGAATGGCTCGCCGCGCAGGTGCAGCGCGCCGCGCCGCGCCAGGGCTTGGGCGAGCGACTGCAACTGGCCGGCGTCGGTGAGGTCGAAGCCGTCCGCGGATCCTTGGCGCAGCCCGAGTTCGCGCAACGCGGCGGCCTGCGACCGAGCCGCCCAACCGAGCCGCACACCGTCCAGCCGCACAGCGAGCCGGTCCCCCGGCAAGGACGCATTGTTGCAGGCCGCGATATGGCGGCCGAAGCGTTCCACGTCGCTCACGTCCGGCCACGCAGGACCAGGGCGGGAAGCATTTGCAATCCGGGTGGCACATGCCACATCCGCAGACATGAGTTCTCCGGCATCTCGGTCCTCCCTCTCCCGACACTCGGCGCTCGGGACGGTCAGCGGCCTGCTGCCCTACCTCTGGCCGCGCGGCGACCTGCGCGGGCGGCTGCTGGTGGTGGCCGCCGTGCTGCTGCTTGTGGCAGCGAAGGTGGCCACGGTCTATGTGCCGCTGGTCTATTCGCGCGCGGTCGATGTGCTGTCCAAGCACGATCCCTCGCATGTGCTCGCCGTCCCCGTCGGGCTGATCGTCGCCTACGGCCTGCTGCGCATCGCCTCGGGCGGCTTCGGCGAGCTGCGCGACGCGGTGTTCGCCCCGGTCAAGCAGCGGGTGATCCGCCAGGTCGCGATGCAGACCTTCCAGCATCTGCATGCGCTGTCGCTGCGCTTTCATCTCGACCGGCAGACCGGCGGGGTGACGCGGGCGATTGAGCGCGGCACCATCGCCATCGAGCTGATCCTGCGCCTGGGCGTGTTCAACATCGTGCCCACCTTGCTCGAGACGCTGATGGTCACGGCGATCATCTGGCACATCTTCGACTGGCGCTTCGCGCTCGCCACCCTGGTCACCGTGGTGGTCTATGTCGGCTTCACCATCGGCTTCACCGGCTGGCGCATCGGCATCCGCCGCCGGATGAACGACATCGACAGCGAGGCCAGCGGCAAGGCGCTCGACAGCCTGCTGAACTACGAGACGGTGAAGTATTTCGGCAACGAGGGCCACGAGGTGCGCCGCTACGACGAGGCGCAGGCACGCTATGAGCGCGCCGCGGTGCGCACCCAGGTCTCGCTCAACATGCTCAATCTCGGCCAGGCGGCGATCATCGCGGTGGCGATGGCCGTGGTCATGCTGATGGCGGCCCGCGAGGTGGCCGACGGCAAGCTGACGGTGGGCAAGTTCGTGCTGATCAACACCTATCTGATGCAGCTTTATCAACCGCTGAACTTCCTCGGCTTCGTCTATTCGTCGCTGCGTCAGGGCGTGGTCGACCTGGAGCAAATGTTCAACCTGCTCGGCCGCTCGCAGGACGTCTCTGACCGTCCTGGTGCGGTCGCCCTGCCGGGCCGGCTGGAGGAGGCGCCGGCGGCGGCGCTGCGCTTCGAGGACGTGCGGTTCGGCTATCGCGAGGACCGCGAGATCCTGCACGGGGTGAGCTTTTCGGTGCCACCGGGCGGACGCGTCGCTATCGTAGGGCCGACCGGCGCCGGCAAGTCGACGATCAGCCGGCTGTTGTTTCGCTTCTACGATATCGATGGCGGCCACGTCTTGATCGACGGCCGCGACGTGCGCGACTACCGCCAGGCCAGCCTGCGCGCCGCCATCGGCGTGGTGCCGCAGGACACCGTGCTGTTCAACGATACCATCCGCTACAACATCGCCTATGGCCGCATCGGCGCCTCGCAGGACGAAATCGAGCACGCCGCCCGGCTCGCACAGGTGCACGACTTCGTCCAGCGTCTGCCGGACGGTTACGACACCCGCGTCGGCGAGCGCGGCCTGAAGCTCTCGGGCGGCGAGAAGCAGCGCGTGGCGATCGCCCGCACCATCCTCAAGAACCCCCGTCTGCTGATCCTCGACGAGGCGACCAGCGCCCTCGATACCCATACCGAGCAGGACATCCAGGCGGCGCTGCGCACCGTCGCCGCCGACCGAACTACCCTGGTGATCGCCCACCGGCTGTCGACGATCATCGACGCCGACGAGATCCTGGTCCTCGATGACGGTCGCATCGCCGAGCGCGGCACCCATCGCGGCTTGCTGGAACGTGACGGCGTCTATGCGCGCATGTGGGCGGCGCAGGCGGAAGAAGAGCGGAGTGGGGAAGAACGCACCGACCAGGAGAGCGTGCACGCGCACGCCTGAGATCATGATGACGAATACGAGGACCCGCCGATGAGCTTCAATCCGAACCTGATACCGCAGGGCGAGGGCGCCGATCCGCGCATCGGCCAGGACGGCTCGGTGCCGGCCGAACTCAGCCATGCCGGCGCGGTTGTCGATCGCGCCATTGAATACATGGTCGGCAAGGAGCTGCCGCCGCTGGCGATCGCCTCGGCCTTGCTCGGCGGCTCGTTGAGCATACTGGCCCGCACCATGGACCAGGCGACGATGCTGCGCATGCTGGCCAATGCCGCCGATAGCGTGCGTGCCGGCGAGCTACACGATCAGGGCGGCGGCGAGCCGTCTGGCGCCGGGCGCGCCTAAAGCTTGACCAAAGCGGCGCGGACGGCGATAAGCCGCGCCTTCATGAGGGATCATCAAGATGTCGCGCCGCTGCCAGATTACCGGCAAGGGCGTGCTGACCGGAAACAACGTCAGCCACGCCAACAACAAGTCCCGCCGCCGCTATTTGCCCAATCTGCAGGAGACATCGCTGCTCTCCGACGTGCTGGGAGGCCCGGTGCGCATGCGCGTTACCGCCAATGGCATACGCACGGTCGAGCATAATGGCGGCCTCGATGCGTTCCTGCTGAGCACGCCGAACCGCCGCCTGCCGCTCGAGGCGCAGGCGCTGAAGCGTCGTATCCAGCGCGCCCGGCTCAAGCAGCAGGCCGCCCAGCCCGCCTGATCGCTTCGTTCGGGCTTGCAAATGCGCCACCCCTGACGCATGTCAGGCACCTTGTCGGCGGCGATCTTAAGGGCGCGCGGATCCTCACGGAGTCCGACAGCGCCCGTTTGCCGTCACCAATGCAGTCGTCTGGAGGTCCGCCGTGTCCGCACATTCCGAGCTATCGAAAATCCGCAATATCGGAATCACCGCGCATATCGACGCCGGCAAGACCACCACCACCGAGCGCATCCTCTATTATACCGGCGTGTCGCATCGGATCGGCGAGGTGCACGAAGGCAATACCACGACCGACTATATGGACCAGGAGCGTGAGCGCGGCATCACCATCACCTCCGCGGCGGTAACCTGCGAGTGGAAGGACCACCGCATCAACATCATCGACACACCGGGCCATATCGACTTCAACATCGAGGTCAACCGTTCCCTGCGCGTGCTGGATGGGGCGGTGTTCATCATCGAGGGCGTCGCCGGCGTGCAGCCGCAGTCCGAGACCAACTGGCGCCTGGCTGACCGCTACCGGGTGCCGCGCATCATCTTCATCAACAAGCTCGACCGTACCGGCGCCGACTTCTACCGCGCGTTTGATACGCTCAAGGAGAAGCTCGACATCGTAGCCCTCCCACTGCAGTTGCCGATCGGCATCGAGGACACGTTCGCTGGTGTCGTCGACCTGGTCGAGATGAAGGCGATCATCTGGGAAGGCGGCGAGCTTGGCGCCAAGTTCCATGACGAGCCGATCCCCGCCGACCTCGCCGAACGTGCCGCCGAAGCACGGCAGTTGCTGCTCGACACAGCACTCGCCGCCGACAACGAGGCGATGGAGGAGTATTTCGACAAAGGCGACGTGTCGGTCGCGACGCTCAAGCGTGCCATCAAGAAGGGCACGATCTCCGGTGAGTTCCGACCCGTGCTGTGCGGCACCGCCTTCAAGAACAAGGGCGTGCAGCCGCTGCTCGATGCGGTGCTCGACTATCTGCCGGCCCCAGACGATGTCGAGGGCATACGCGTTGCCGCTGAGGAAGGCCACGAGGACGAGGACCCGACCCAGCGTCGCCTGATCAGGATTGATCCCCAAGCGCCGTTCTCCGGCCTCGCCTTCAAGATCATTAACGACAAATACGGCACGCTCACCTTCGTGCGGGTCTATTCCGGCACCCTGAAGTCGGGCGACCAGGTGATGAACACCACCAAGGATCACAAGGAGCGCATCGGACGGATGTTCCAGATGCACGCCGACAAGCGCGCCGAGATCAAGGAGGTCCAGGCCGGCGACATCGCCGCCTTTGTCGGGCTGAAGGATACCGGCACCGGCGATACGCTGGCCGCCGCAGAGGATCCGGTGATCCTCGAGCGTATGGCATTCCCGGTTCCGGTCATCGACATCTCGGTCGAACCGCGCACCAAGGACGCGGTCGAGAAGATGACGCTGGCCCTGCAGAAGCTCGCCGGCGAGGACCCCTCGCTGCGCCTGAAGACCGATCAGGAGACCGGCCAGACCATCCTGTCCGGCATGGGCGAGCTGCACCTGGAAATCATCATTGACCGGCTTAGGCGCGAATACGGCGTCGACGCCAATATCGGCGCACCGCAGGTGGCGTACCGGGAGACCATCTCGCGGCCGCACACCGAGATCTACACCCACAAGAAGCAGTCCGGCGGCTCCGGCCAGTATGCCGAGGTCAAGATCGTCTTCGAGCCGCTGGAGCGCAACGAGGGCATCGTCTTTGAGAACAAGGTGGTCGGCGGCACCGTTCCGAAGGAATACATCCCGGCCGTCGAGAAGGGCATTCGGATGCAGTCCTCGACCGGCGTGCTGGCGGGCTTCCAGACCGTGGACTTCAAGTTCACCCTGACCGACGGCAAGTACCACGACGTGGACAGTTCGGCGCTGGCCTTCGAGATCGCCGCCAAGGCCTGCTTCCGCGAAGGCATGAAGAAAGCCTCGCCGGTGATCCTCGAGCCAATCATGGATGTCGAGGTGACCACGCCGCAGGACCATGTCGGCGACGTGGTGGGCGATCTGAACCGCCGGCGCGGCCAGATCCAGAACCAGGAGAGCTCAGGCTCGACCATCCTGGTGCGTGCCCAGGTGCCGCTCAAGGAGATGTTCGGCTATATCTCGCACCTGCGCTCGATGACCAAGGGGCGCGCCTCGTTCACCATGCAGTTCCATCATTACGACCCGGTGCCACGTAATATTGCCGACGAGATTATGTCCAAGTCGGCATAACGCAGGGGCTCTGCCCCATCGATCCGCTTCGCGGCTCGATCCCGCCAAATGTTCGCCTTTGGAAACGATTTCTCAGGCGTAGAGTGCTGCCAATATTCCGGTCAGGCCGGAGCTGTTGCCGGCGCCGCTTGACGGATACAGAGAGTTGAACAGGCTGGCGCCGACATCGTAGCCGCCGCCGCCGCCCGAGAGCAGGGCGAGGGCCGGATCGACGTTGCCGGCGCCTGCCGTCTGCTCACCCGTGAGGGCCAGGTATTGTTCGGCGTAGTGCTGCAAGGTTGCGGGGTCGCTGAAGCTGGATAGTTTGACCTTGCTGGTCAGCACCCGTTGCTGCTCGGCGAACGGCAAAGCACCATAGGTCGAGGCGATCCCGAGATTGGTGGTCACCACCTTGAGCAGAGTGGTGTCACTCATCAACTGGTTGATGCTGGTGATCGCGGGCATCGTCCGGGTGAAGTAGAGCGCATTATCCATGCCTGGGATCTGCTGCCCCTCCTGCGCCTCATACTGGCTGGTCTCGTAGCCGGAGAGGATGCTCTTGACATTGCTGGCATCGGCCAGCGCCGCGGTCTGCGTATCCGCGACCCTGGGCACGACGCCCAGCGTGTCGCCGACGGCGACCGCTACGGCGAGATTGGCCTGTAGTGTGATGTTGCCGGCGCTGTCGACAGACTTCACAACGCCCACGACCTTGCTCCCGTCGGTGATGATCGCGCCGGCCTGGAGGTCGCTCGCAGTCCTCCCCAGTGCCAATGTCGCTCCAGTCGTGGCGGCGGCACTCGTTGCGGTGATTTGCGGACCGATATGGCTTAGCCCGGCGCCGATTGCGACACTGATCGTCGCACCCTTCGCCACGTCGATCGACGAATTGGCGGTCAGGGTAACGTTGCCAAGCGAATCGACCGACTTGATGGTTCCGATCTCGCTGCTGCCGCTCATCAGGACCTGCCCGGCGGTCATCGACTGGCCCGCGGTGCCCAACGGCAGCACGTTCTGGCTGGTCATGATCTCGCGCGGCGCCAGCGCCGCGAAGCTCGTGTACGAGATCGGCGACAGCGACAAGGTGCCGTTGCTGATCGGATTGACGATGGCAAGTGTGCTGCCAGTTTGGGCCGAAGGGTTCGTGGTGACATTGAACCCGGTCGCCGTGAGAGCGGTGCCGAGCAAGGCGGTGGCGGCGGACGCCGTGAGGGTGTTTGGGCCACTTACACCTGCCCCGAGCGGTGGCGCCGCCACGCCGACCACGTTGGCGATTCGGATGGCGGCTCCCTTGCTGTCACTGGCCAAGGTCAGGTTGTAGACTGTGTTGCCGGCGCTGTCCTTATTGGTGGTGAACGGGGGCGCGCCGGCCGAGCCCACGATCGTCCCGCTCGCACTGACGCTGTAGCTGCCGGTGACTGGATTGGCAGTGGTCCCGGTGGATTGCAGTGCGGTGGTCAGCGCCGCGGCGATGGACGCACCGCCGGTGCCGTCGTCGAGCACATAGGACCAGGACTTTGCGGGCATCGCCGCGGTCAGGCTGCTGTTCGGCTCGGCGTAATAGAGGTTGCTGACCGAGAGCTGGGAGGCGCTGCTGCCGCCGGCGGTGAAGCTCGCGGCCTTCGGGTCGCCGAACGAAAGTGAGATCGCCGAGCGATCCGTCGTCGCGCGAACGAAATCGAGGTCTGCCGTGCTGCCGAGCTGCCTGACCAGCGAGTTGCTGGCCGAGGGGTCCTGCGTCAGCAACTGCCGCAGCACTCCGGTCTCCTGGCTCTGCACACTCATGTTGTAGGCGCCGAGCACGACCTGCAGCGCCGACTGGTTCTTGGACGACAGCAGGTCGACGCCGGTGGCGATGTTGACGGTATCTGCCTGGAACGCCGCCACCGTACGCTGCACCGCCGGCGTCGACTTGACGAACTGCGTAACCTGGGTCTGCTCGTCTTTCACGATCGAGAGATAGGTCGAGATCGGCGAAAAGCCGGAGAGTGAACCGGACATGACAACAGCCCCATGGCTCATACAACCTTAGCGTGCAAAGCGCGGGAATGCAATCTTTTAATTGGTCACTGTGCGGTAGCCCCAGAGCCCTGGTTGTCGGTCCGGCCGATGAAGGCGGCGACATTGTCGTGCAGCTTCTTCAGGGACGGCAGATGTGCATAGACCATGTGGCCGGAATCGTACTGCTTGAATTCGATGTTGCCATCCAGGCGTGTCGGGATCGGCAGATGCTGCATCTCGTAGATGCCCTCGTAGAAGGGTGTGGCCAGGTCAAAATAGCCGGCGTTAAGCATGACCTGCAGCTTGGGGTCGTATTTCATCGCCGCCGCGAGGTCGAGCATGACATTGGCAGAGCCCCGTGCCGGGTGGTGCGCGCCCGGCGGCTGGTGCTTCATGTCCCATTGCCGGCCGATCTCGGTGACCGCCTTGTAGGTCATGCCGTCGCCGTAATGCAGAGTCTGGCGGACATAGTCGTTGAATGTCGCGACATAGGCGGCGCTGATCGCGGCACTTTGCGGGTCGTAGGCGGACTCCTTGCTGAGCGGATCCATGCTCGGACCGGCAAACCGGCTGTCCAGCCGCCCGGTGGTGGTGTCGGTGCCGGTGAGCAGCATTTTCTCGAACTGGCCGCCATTGATACGCAGGTCCGACTTCTTGATGTAGTCGACCGGCAGGCTGGTATAGTCGTGCAGCTTGGCCGCGATTTTATCACGCGTGGCGGAATCGAGCGCGTCGCCCTGGCCCAGTGCCTGCGCGTAGTCGGTGGTGGCGAACTGCTCGACCTGCTTGAGCAGCGTCGGCAGGTCGCCCTGCGTCCCCAGCTTGTGGTGATACCAGGCGGTGGCGGCAAAGCTCGGCAATGCCAGGATATAGGGCATGTCCTCGCCGGGGTTGAATTCCGGACCGTCGATGCTGTTGTCGAAGGCGAGGATCTGCGACAGCAGGATGACACCGTTGAGGTCGATCGACTGGTCGTTCTCGAGATCGTAGGACAGCACCGCCGAGCGCGTGGTGCCGTAGCTTTCGCCGAACAGGTATTTCGGCGAGTCCCAGCGTCGGTATTTCGACAGGAACTCGGCGATGAAGTTCGTGAACGCGTGCCCGTCCTGGTCGATGCCGTAGAACGCCTTGCTGCCGTCGTGACCGACGACCCGCGAAAAGCCGGTGCCGGGCGCGTCGATGAACACCAGGTCGCTCACGTCGAGCAGGCTCTCGTCGTTGTTGACCAGCTTGTAGGGCGCGCCGTTGGGATGGCTGTCATCGGGGGTGATGACCCGTCTTGGTCCGAATGCGCCCATATGCAGCCACACGCTCGATGAGCCGGGACCGCCGTTGAACAGGAACGTAATCGGCCGGTGCGCGGCCGCGGCACCCTTCTTGAAATAGGCGACATAGAACATCGACGCCTGCGCCGACTTCTTCTCCGCCTTGTCGCTCTGCTCCGCGGCGGTCGTCTCCTGGTCGTCCCAACCCTTCGGATGGACGATCAACGTGCCGGCGGCTGCCTGGTAGTCGATCTTCTGGCCGCCGATGGTGACGCTCCCATCGGTCAGGCTCTGCGTCGGCTGCAGGATCGGTGTCTTGTCCGCCTTGTCGGTCTTGTCATCGGCACGCGCGCTTACGGCGCTCAACGTGGTCGTCGCCAGCAGTGCGGCTGCGAACAGGGTCGGAAGTGATCGCAAATTTCAACTCCAGTGCTCAGGCATGAGCATTGCGCATAGCACGCCCGCATTGCTTGACGCCAATCGCCGGCGGGACTTAGCTGCCTTGGGGGAGACGCCACTCATGACAATGCGCAACAAGCTCGGTCTGCACGGCTTCGTTTGGGAGGCCGGCTGGAATCGCGAGCAATGCGCCCGCGCGATCGCCAATACCGCAGCCCTCGGCTACGACCTGATCGAGGCTTGCGCGCTCGACCCCTCCAGCATCGACGTCGACTTCACCCGCCGTCAGCTCGAAGCGGCCGGCATCGGCCTGACTTTCTCGCTCGGCCTCGCCTCCGACGCCGACATCTCCAGCAACGACGACGACAAGACCCGTCGCGGCGAGCAGACCCTTGCGGAAATCATCGCCATCGCCCGCGATCTGGGTGCCACGCATGTGTGCGGCATTCTCTATTCGGCCTTCCAGAAATACAGCATTCCCACCACCGCCGCGGGTGTCGCGCGCTCTGTCGACGTCGTTCGCCGGATCGGCGAGAAGGCGGCCGCGAGCGGCATCACGTTGGGGATGGAGGTGGTGAACCGCTACGAGACCAACGTGCTCAACACCGCCTCGCAAGGCGTAGAGTTCTGCCGACGCGTCGGCCTCGCCAACGTCAAGGTGCATCTCGACTGCTACCACATGAATATCGAGGAAGCCGACGTGGCGACCGCCATTCTCGAGACCGGTCCGCATCTCGGCTACTTCCACACCGGCGACTCCAACCGCGGCTATCTCGGCTCCGGCTCGATCGACTTCTCCCGAATCTTCCGCGCTTTGGTCCGCTCCGGCTACGAAGGCCCGATCACGTTCGAGTCCTTCTCCTCGAAAGTCGTAGGCCAGCCCCTCGAAGGCATTCTCGGAATTTGGCGCAACCTCTGGGAAGACGGCCAGGACCTTTCGGCCCATGCCAAGCAATTTACCGAAGCCCACCTCAAGGCCGCGCGCGAAGCCATCACCCACAGCCAAAGCTCACTCGTGTAGCTTGCAATAGAGCCTGCCCCGCTCATTACGAGTAGGGGTTTGGGCCGTTGTGCAAAGCACGACTTCGCATGATGGCCCCAGCGTCGGGCCCCATCGCGCCAGCGGGATGGGGACCCGGTCAGGGGCAGAGCCCTCGTGCTTGCGCCCAACCGCCCTCGCTGCGCACGGCGCGGCCGTCGCGTTCGAGCTTGATCAGGTGTGCGAGCAGGTTGGCGCGGGCCGGGCCGAGCAGTTGCGGTTTCAAATTGATATAGGCGCGCCCAAGCATGTTTTCGAGCGAGCGGGGTTGCCTGTCGAGCACGGCATAAATCGAGTCTTCGCGGGCCTGGCGGTGTTCGAGCAGGCCTTGCACGGTCTCATATGGCTTGGCGATGGCCGGACCATGGGCGGAGAGCATCAGGCGGTCGCGTCGGTCGCGTATACGTTGCAGTTGCGCAACAAAAAGCGAGAGGTCGCCGTAGGGCGGCGGCGGCACCACCGAGGTCGACCAGCCCATGACGTGGTCGCCGCTGAAAATGATGCCTTGGTCATCGGTGAAGCATAGATGGTCCATGGCGTGGCCAGGCGTGTAGAGCGCAGTCAGGCCGCCGATGCGATCGCCGTCTTCGAGCTTGATGTCTGGCGTGAAGCTGTCGTCGGCGCTGTGCTGGTAGCCTGCGGTGGGAATCCGGAGCTGTTGCGATAAGGTGAGTGCGCCGTCGAGATGGTCGTGGTGGGTATGGCTGACCAGGATATGGGTCAGGCGGCCGCCTGCCTCGGCAATGATGGCGTCGAGATGCGCCTCGTCCTCCGAGCCCGGGTCGAGCAGCATGGTGCCGCCCTGCCAGTCGATCAGCCAGCTGTTGGTGCCGTTGTAGGTCATCGGCGAGGGGTTCGGGGCGACGATGCGGCGGATGCCCGGTGCGGCCCACAACGGTGTCGCGCGCGCGGGCGGATCCTCGGAGAGGCGCCAGCTGCGTCGCGCACTGCGCACCGCGGTGTCAGCCGAAGGCGCCGACATCGTGCATGATCGCGATGCCGATTTCGCGCACCAGTTCGAACAGCCGGCGCATCGGCTGGAAGATTTCGGCGTCCTCGCGCGCATAGGCGTGATCGGCGCGTGGGCCCGGGGCTTCGCGGAAATCGAGTTCTATGCCGCGGTCGGCGGCGGGGGGGAAAATCTCGCTGAGCCTGCTTAGGGCGGCCGGGATTTCGAGGCGCAGGATCTGGCTGTCGACGTCGAGACGGGTGAAACCGTGGCGCGGCGAGAAATACGGAATGCGGGTGGAGAGCAACCAGATCCGTTCGATCAAGGCAAGGCGGGTGGCGTGCAGCAGGGTCTCCTTCAGCGCCATGCGCGGGGCGTCCGGCCACGCGACCCGCAGTGCCAGGTGGTCGGCCTGGATACGCCGGAACATGGATTGGGTCACGGCCCACAAATCGAGCCGTTCGAGGCCGCGTGCGAGCAGCACGAGCGCGTCGCGTCGGGCGGCGTCGTGTTCGTGGGCGGCGCGGTCGAGCCAGACGCCGGGGTCAAGGGTGAGGACGATGGCGCGCAGCACGTCGCTGTCGGAGTGCGCCAAGGCATGGCTGGCGAAGTCGAGCGCGCGCCGGAAGCGCGGGCTCTTCAGCAGGAACTCCTCGAATGTCTCGGGGTGGCGTGCTGCGGCAAGGCCGAGCCCTTGGAGGGTGTTGGCGCACCAGCCGAGTTGCTGGAGGATGGCGTTGTTGAGGATGGCGCGCAGCTCGCGCGGATGGGTGATGCGCGCACCATTGGCGCCGGCATCGCTCTGGCGGGCCGGCGGACGCGAGCCGGTGCGGTCGATCAGCGACGGGCCGAAGGCGCCGAGCAGCGCACCGTAGCCGGGATCCTCGACCAGGTCGGTCATGCCGGAGGCGATGGTGGAGAAGAAGTCCGCGGAGAAATCCGGCTCGTCGTAGATCGGGTCCTCGTCGCTCCGCAGGGCGGCGAACGCGTGCTCGGCGATGGTGGCGATGGTGGCGCCGGCCAGCGCCTCGGTGCCGAACAGCAGGTAGCCGTCGCCGCCCTGAAAGGCGCATTCCTCGCGACAGGCGATACCGGCGGCGGCGTAGGTGGCGCGGGAGCGGGCGGGCGAGAGATAGTCAAGCCGATCCGCGAGACGGAACGGGTGACCGCCGCGGCCGATGCTCTCGCCGTGGGTGTCGAACAGGATCACCTCGACCGCGGTCATGCCGCGCTTGCGCAGCAGTTCGGCGGCGCGCATGCGCAACCGCTCAATCAGATAGGTGGCCGCGAGCTGGCCGACATAGCGGCCGGAATCGGAATAGCCGAACTGCAGCGCCATGTGGCCGGTGCGGCCGAGATAGTCGCGCCAGTGGCGCGAACGCAGCGCCTCCTCGATCACCACGGAGCCGTGCTCCAGCGCCTCGCGGGTTTCGAACAGCGGGCTGATCTCGATATTCTGTTCGATGCCGAACAGCCGTGCCAGCCAGAGTGCGACCAGCAGCGTGTAGCCGCTCTCGGTCTCGGCGACCAGAAATCGGACTCTGCTGTTGGTGTCGATATGTTTGGCGATCTGTGCAATCGTCATCATCAGCTTCGCGGCCGAGGCCTGTTCGGCCATGAGCGAGCCGAAATCCACCGCCACCGGCGTTGCCGTGTCGAGCACCTCGTTGATTGCGGCGAGCAGGGCGCGGCGTTGCGCGGGGTTTTCGGGGTTGTCGGCGATGCCGAGGCGCTGGCGCGCTACATTGTGCAGTTGCGTGGCGTTAAGCCGCACATGGGTATGGGCGGCCGCCATGCCGTGCGCAACAAGGCCGGCATGGGCTACGGTGAGCGCCAGGCGGTCGGCATAGGGCGCTTGGCCGATTGCCTCGTGAAACAGGGGGCCAAGCACGCCGGGTTCCGGAATTGCATCCGCCTTGCGATCGATCAGCGCGGCGGCGAAGCGTGCCACGGCCTGCGGGTCGGCGGTGCGTGGACAGCACTCGATCTGCGCACCGACCGCCTCACGGGCAATGGCGATACGGGCGGACAGGGCCTCGGCCGGCTGTTCGAGGGCTTCAAGTTGCGCGCGCAGGCGGTCGAGTTGCAGCAGCTTCATGCGCAGGCGCAGCAGCAAGGTGTCCCACCAGCCGATATCGGTGCGTCCATCGGTATCGTAGCCGACCCAGCTCGCCAGGACGATCGGGCGGGGGCGGAGCGTGGTCCAGGCCTGCGGCCAGATGCGCGCAGCCTCCGTCAGCAGGGCCATATTGAGGGCGTCGAGCGCATCGCGTCCCCGCAGGATGGCCTCGGACGCGAGCTGGAACTCGTCCTCGAGCGTGGGCACGTCGGGCCGTTGCGTGTCGGCATCGGGGCGTTGTGCCGTGCCCGAGGCGTTGGCCGCCAATGCGGCGTAGGCGCGGCTCTGGAGCGCGAACGTGGGGTGGGCGGTGAACACCGCGCCGTAGCGGGTCCGCTCGATGGCGGCTCGGAACTGCGCCAGCGGCACCGGGCTGTCGTTCGGATCGGGCCGCGCCAGACGCGCGGCGAGACGCGACAGGCGCCCGGCATTACTCCCGGCGTCGCCTGGGCCGGTTTCGTCCAGACCGACATAGCTGCGCAGCCGGGTCGCGCGCGCGAGGAACGCCTCGTCGCGCAACTGCCGCACGAGTTGGTCGATATCTTCTAGGCTGAGCGCGCCCTCATCCAGCCGCCGCGACACCAGCAGCGCCATCGCCAGCACCGGGTTGCCGAACGGGTCATCCTGCTGGCGTTCGACCACGCCCTGCGCGAGGGCCACCAGCCTGTCCAGGCTTGGAGCCTCCAGCTGGGGGCCGTCGGGTGTCCGCACACCATCGTCCATCGTAAGGTCCCGCATTCGGTAGCGATAAGATACGAAACTTTCATGTCTGGCGCGGCACTGCAACCGCTCGTATGACGCGCTGCACAAGCGGCAGTATTGTCGGCAGCATGGGCGGCTCGTTGGATCGGCGCCCGAATGCTAGACCTGCGCGCGATGACGAGTGAGACTTCCGATCCCGACCGGATCGCGCGGCTGTCGCTGGCGCGCTATCGCCGCTTTGCCACAGGCCTGCTCGTCGGCATGGGGGTGCTGACGGTGGCCAGCACCTGGCTGGCCAATACCTGGTTGAAGGGGGAATTGTGGGGCGGCCTCCTGCAATCGACCGTCAAGGCCGGGCTGGTCGGCGGCCTCGCCGACTGGTTCGCGGTGACCGCCTTGTTCCGCCATCCGCTCGGCATCCCGATCCCACATACCGCGATCCTGCCGGCGCAGAAGGAGCGGCTCGGCCGGGCCTTGGGTAACTTCGTCGCAACCCACGTCTTTACCGCCGCCGACATCGAGCGCGCCATCGGCGGCCTTGACGTCCCCGCCTTGCTCGGCAACGCGCTCGCCGACCCGCAGACCGGCGGGCTGGTCGGGCGGGGGCTGGCCTCGGCGATGCCGCATTTGTTCGACCGGCTCGAGGACGGCCGCGCCGGCGCGCTGTTCGCCCGCGCGCTGCCGCGTCTGCTGAGTGGTGAGACGCTGGCGCCGGTGATCGCGCGCGCGCTGCGTGTGCTGGTCGATAACGAGCGCCACCAGGAGGTGCTGACCTTCCTGCTCGGCGAACTCAAGGCGGTGCTGCTCGGCAAGGAGGCAGCCCTGCGGCTGCTGATTGAGGAGCGGGTGCGCGAGCAGGGCGGCCGGCTGGTCGGCTGGGCACTGGGCGGGTCGATTGCCACGCGCGTGCTCAGCGCGATGAACCAGGAGCTCGATCGCACCGACCCTACTGGCTCGGAACTGCGCGAGGCGTTCACGCTGTGGGTGCGCCACGAGATCGACCGCATCGAGAGCGAGCCGACGCGCGGCCGCGAGGTCGGCGAGGCGCTGCGCGGCCTTGTTGGGCATGACAGCGTGCGCGAGTGGGCGGCCGAGATCTGGCAGCGCGCGCGCACCATGATCGAGAGCGATGTGGGGCGGCACGACGGCTGGTTCGCACGCCTGATCGGCGACTCCCTGCCGCGTCTGGGTGGTGTGCTGACCCGCGATGCCGCACTGCGCGCGCGTGTCGAGGCGGCGACGCTGGGGCTGGTGCTGCGCGCGCTGCCGGGGATGCGCGACCGGCTGGCGGGCTTCATCGGCGTCGTCGTTGGCGGCTGGGACAGCCGCATGATTGTCGAACGCCTGGAACTGCGGGTCGGGCGCGACCTGCAATATGTGCGCATCAACGGCACACTGGTCGGTGCCCTGGTCGGCGGTGTGGCGTATCTGCTGCTGCGTGCGGCATTCGGGAATGTCGTCAACTGAACGGTCGGGCCTTGACGTGGGCGGAGACGGGCGTCATCTCAAGCAATCAGGACCGTGGCGGTCCGTAATCCTGGCGCTGCTGGCACGAACAAGGGAATTCATGCTGAGGCTTTCCAAGCTCACCGATTATGCGGTTGTCGTCATGGTGCACCTGGAATCCTGTGGCGGTGTCACCACCTCGCCGTCGCTGGCGCTGGAGACCGGCATTCCGGAGCCGACCGTGGCCAAGGTGCTCAAGGCGCTTTCGGGCGCCGGGCTGGTGGTGTCGCAACGCGGCCCGCGCGGCGGCTACCGCCTGGCCAGCGATCTCGCCCAGGTGCCGGTGGCACGCGTGATCGCCGCCATTGACGGACCGATCTCGCTGACCGCCTGTGTCGACGGCGCCGTTGGCGGCTGCGAGGCACAGGGTCTGTGCCCGGTGCGCGGCCGCTGGGATGCGGTCAATGCCGCGATCCGCACCGCTTTGACCCATATCACGCTTGCCGACATGCGCCCGCAACCGCGGCCAGCGGCGTTCGTTCCCGATCCCCGTCCGACTGCCCGCGTGGCGTCGGAAGTTGCCGAGTGAGGTTTCATGCCAGCCGTTGCCGAGACCGTTCGCGCCGTCGAGACCCTGACCACCTCCACCTACAAGTGGGGTTTCGAGACCGACATCGAAATGGACATGGCCCCCAAGGGGCTGAGCGAAGACACTGTCCGGCTGATCTCGGCGCGTAAAGGCGAACCGGAATGGCTGCTCGCCTGGCGGCTGAAGGCGTTCGCCGCCTGGAGCGAGATGGCTGAGCCGCGCTGGTCAAAGGTCGCCTATCCTCCGATCGACTATCAGGACGCGCACTATTACGCTGCCCCCAAGCGCAAGCCCGGTCCGAAGTCGCTCGACGAGGTCGATCCTGAGCTGCTCGCCACCTATGAGAAGCTGGGCATCCCGATCAAGGAGCGCGCGATCCTGGCCGGCGTCGAGCCCGATCCCGAGGCCCGCCCGGATGTCGCGGTCGACGCGGTGTTCGATAGCGTCTCGGTGGCGACCACCTTCCGCGCGTCGCTGATGAAGGCCGGCGTGATCTTCTGCCCGATCAGCGAGGCGGTGCGCGATCATCCGGAACTGGTGCAGCGTTATCTCGGCAGCGTCGTACCGGCGTCGGACAATTTCTACGCGGCGCTGAACTCGGCGGTGTTCACCGACGGCTCGTTCGTGTTCATCCCCAAGGGCGTGAAATGCCCGATGGAGCTGTCGACCTATTTCCGCATCAATGCCCGCAACACCGGGCAGTTCGAGCGTACCTTGATCATCGCCGAAGCCGGTGCCTCGGTCTCCTATCTGGAAGGCTGCACCGCGCCGATGCGCGATGAGAACCAGCTGCATGCCGCGGTGGTCGAGCTGGTCGCCATGGACGACGCCTCCATCAAGTACAGCACGGTGCAGAACTGGTATCCCGGCGACAGCGAAGGCCGTGGCGGGATCTACAACTTCGTCACCAAGCGCGGTGCCTGCCGGGGGGCGCGCTCGCGCATCTCCTGGACGCAGGTCGAGACGGGATCGGCGATCACCTGGAAATATCCGTCCTGCATCCTGCAAGGCGACGACAGCGTCGGCGAGTTCTACTCGGTGGCGGTCACCAACAATCGCCAGCAAGCCGACACCGGCACCAAGATGATCCATCTCGGGGCGCGCACGCGTTCGACGATCGTCGCCAAGACAATCAGCGCCGGGCGCTCCGACAGCACCTATCGCGGCCTGGTGCGGATGATGCCGCGCGCCTCTGGGGCGCGGAACCACACGCAATGCGACAGCCTGCTGATCGGCGATCGGTGCGGTGCGCACACCGTGCCCTACATCGAGAGCCGCAACATGACCGCGAAGGTCGAGCACGAGGCCACCACCTCGAAGATTTCCGAGGACCAGTTGTTCTATTGCCGTAGCCGCGGCCTCTCCTCGGAGGACGCGGTCGGCCTGATCGTCAACGGCTTCTGCAAGGAAGTTCTCAAGGAGCTGCCCATGGAATTTGCCGTCGAGGCGCAGAAGCTGCTCGCCGTCAGTCTCGAGGGGAGCGTCGGATGACCACGGAACTCACGATCTCCGATCTGCGCGCGCATATCGACGACAAGCCGATCCTGCAGGGCGTCGATCTTGTGGTGGCGCCCGGCGAGGTGCACGCGATCATGGGGCCGAACGGCTCCGGTAAGTCGACGCTGTCCTACGTGCTGGCCGGGCGCGAGGACTATGTCGTGACCGGCGGCAGTGCGCGTTTCGGCGATGCGAACCTGCTGGCTATGCAGCCGGAGGAACGTGCGGCTGCGGGGATGTTCCTCGCCTTTCAGGCGCCGGTGGAGCTGCCGGGAGTAAACAACGCCAACTTCCTGCGCACGGCGATCAATGCCGTGCGACGTGCACGCGACGAGCCGGAACTGGACGCCGTCGGCTTCCTCAAGCTTGCGCGCTCTGAGTGCAAGCGGTTGCAGATCCCTGACGAGATGCTTAAGCGCAGCGTCAATGTCGGCTTCTCCGGCGGTGAAAAAAAGCGCAACGAGGTGCTGCAGATGGCGCTGTTGCGGCCGCGCTTTGCGATCCTCGACGAGACCGATAGCGGGCTCGATATCGACGCGTTGCGTATCGTTGCCGCCGGTGTGAACGCGCTGCGTGCGCCGGACTTCTCGGCCCTGATCATCACCCATCATCAGCGCCTGCTCGACTACATCGTGCCCGACCATGTGCATGTGATGTCGGCCGGGCGGATCATCCGCAGCGGCGGTGCTGATCTGGCGCGCCAGCTCGAAGCCGAGGGCTACGGCAACCTGATCGCGGAGGCGGCGTGAACGCCCAAGCCTTTCTCGATCTCTACGAGGATGGCAAGCAGTCGCTGCCGGGTGCGGTGCAGGCGCGTGATCTCGCGGCGGCCTTGCTACGCACGAGCGGCTTGCCCACCCGGCGAATGGAGCAATGGAAATATACCGACCTGCGTCTGCTGACCGCCCTGACACTCGGCGATGCGCCGGACACGGTAGACGCAGCTATGCTGCTCGACAATCTAGGTCTCGCCGAAGCCGGGCTCGCCGATACGAGCCGGCTCGTCTTCGTCAATGGTCGATTCGAGTCATCGCTATCGCGGCTTGATGAAGGCCTCGACATTGAGATCGGCGTGAGCATGGGTCCGCTCGCCCGCCCGGAGCGTGACGGCATGGTGGCGCTGAACACCATGCTGACAAAGGATGGCGCGCGCATTCACGTCGGCCCCGGCATCGATGCCGGCCGGGTGCTGCTGGTGTGCCTTGGCCGCAATGACGCGGAGCCGGCGGTATTGACGCAGCCGCGTTTCGCCGTGCTGCTCGAAGAAGGGGCAAGGCTGTCGCTGCTCGAAATCGCGCACGGCGACGGGCTCTATGTGAACAACCCGGTGCTGGAAATCGAATTGCGCGCGCGTGCCCATCTGGCTCACGTGCTGCTGCAGGACGAGGGCGCGCGGGCACTGCATTTCTCCACCGTCTACACCTCGGTCGATACCGCCGCCTCCTATGACAGCTTTACCCTCGCACTCGGTGCCCGGCTCGCCCGACACGAGGTGCATGCGCGTCTCGCCGGACGCGGCGGTACGGTCCATGTCAACGGCGCGCAGTTGCTGGGCGATCGCCAGCACGCCGACCTGACCAGCGTGATCGCCCACGACGCGCCCGGCTGCATATCGCGCCAGACCGTCAAGAACGTGCTCTCCGGCCATGCCCGCGGCGTGTTCCAGGGCAAGATCGTGGTCGACCGGATCGCTCAGAAGACCGACGGCTATCAGATGAACCAGGCGCTGCTGCTCTCCGAGACGGCGGAGATCGACAGCAAGCCGGAACTCGAAATCTACGCCGACGACGTCAAATGCAGCCACGGCGCCACCGCCGGCGCGCTCGATGAGGAGCAGCTCTTCTATCTGCGCAGCCGTGGTGTGCCGGCTGATACGGCACGCGCGATCCTGGTGCGCGCCTTTCTCGACGATGCGCTGGCGCTGATCGAGGACGCGCCGGTGCGCGCCCTGTTGGACGCCGCACTCGACCGATCCTGGAGCGGGAGCACCCCATGAACGACATGATGCCGGTCGCGAGCCGCGACGACCTCTCGTATCTGCGCGCCGATTTTCCGATCCTGTCGCAGACGGTACGCGGCAAACCCCTGGTGTTCCTCGACAGCGCCGCCTCGGCGCAAAAACCGGAAGCGGTGATCGAGGCGATGGCGCAGACCATGCGCACGCAATACGCCAATGTGCATCGCGGCCTGCACTGGATGAGCGAGCGCACCACCGACGCCTATGAGGGTGTGCGGGCCAAGGTGGCGCGGCTGCTGAATGCCAATGCGACGAACGAGATTATCTTTACCTCGAACAGCACCGCCGCGATCAACCTGCTCGCGCACGCCTTCGGCGACACGATGCAACCGGGCCACGCGGTGGTGATCTCCGAGATGGAGCACCACGCGAACATCGTGCCCTGGCAGATGCTGCGCGACCGGCGTGGCATTGCGTTGCGGGTGGCGCGGATTACCGATGACGGTGAACTCGATCTCGACAGCCTGCAGTCGCTGCTGGCGGACGGCAAGGTTGGGCTGGTCGCGGTCACCCATATGTCCAACGTGCTCGGCACCATCACGCCGGCGGCCCGGATCGCCGAACTGGCGCATGCGCATGGTGCCAGGCTGTTGCTGGATGGCTCGCAGGCGGTGGTGCATGGCAGCGTCGACGTGCAGGCGATCGGCGCCGACTTCTATGTGTTCACTGGCCATAAGCTCTACGGCCCGACTGGTATCGGCGTGCTCTGGGGGCGCGAGGCGCTGCTCGAGGCGCTGCCGCCCTTCCTCGGCGGCGGCGAGATGATCGCCAGCGTCAGTTTCGAGCGCTCGACCTGGGCGGAATTGCCGCACCGTCTCGAAGCCGGAACGCCGCCGATCGTCGAGGCGATCGGGCTCGGGGCGGCGATCGACTATGTCGAGGCTGTCGGCTACCCCGCGATCACGGCGCACGAGGCGGCGTTGACCGCGCACGCGCTGACCCGGCTCGCTTCCATCGAGGGCCTGCGGATCCTCGGCCAGGCCCGCCAGCGCGGGGGCGTAATTTCATTCACCATGGCGAATGCGCACGCGCACGACATCGCCACCCTGCTCGATCGCAACGGCATCGCGGTGCGTGCAGGCAATCATTGCGCCGAGCCGCTGATGCGACGGCTGGGGGTCAACAGCACCGCGCGCGCCAGCTTCGGGCTGTATACGACAATGGCGGAGATCGACGTGCTGGCCGACAGCCTCGATCGTATACGCGGGTTCTTCGGCTGATCATGGACGGGTCGGAGCGGGAGGCACTCTACCAGGACCTGATCATGGAGCGGACCCGTGCGCCGCGTCATGCCGGCGTGGTCGAGCCTGCCGACGGGGCGGCGGACGGCAACAACCCGTTTTGCGGCGATGCCGTGCATGTCACGGTCGCGCGGGCCCAGGGTGGCAGGGTCATGCAGGTGCGCCACCGGACACGCGGTTGCGCGATCTGCATGGCGTCTGCCGACCTGATGGCGGAAACCGTACAAGACCTTGACGAGCCTGCGATTTGCTCGCTGTTCGAGCGATTTGATGCCATGCTGCGCGAAGGGCCCGCCGAGTCCCCTCGGGCGGACGATGAGCGCGCCCTGGGTTTGTTGCGTGCGTTCGAGGCCCTACATGAATACCGGTCGCGTATCCGATGCGCGACCCTGCCATGGGCGGCGTTGCTCGACGCGCTCAAGTGCGAGAGGACAGCGTGATGGAGATGACCGCGGATCGGTTGGACGAGACTCACCTGCAGGAAGGTAGGGAGGTCCCGGAGGCTTTCTCGCTTGCCGGAGAGGCCGGTGAGGGTGTTGCCACCGGAAGCTGGACACCGTCCGGCGAGGTCGCGCCCCCGCTCAGCGAGGACGCGGTCATTGCCGCCATCGCTACTGTCTATGACCCCGAAATTCCGGTCAACATCTACGAACTCGGGTTGATCTACGCGGTGGATCTGCATGCCGACGGACGGGTCAAGGTCGAGATGACGCTGACCGCCCCGGGTTGCCCCAGTGCGCAGGAGTTGCCGGTGCAGGTGCGCGATGCGGTGCAGACGGTCGCCGGGGTGACTGGCTGCGAAGTGGAGACGGTCTGGGAGCCGGCCTGGGATCCGAGCCGGATGAGCGAAGACGCGCGCCTCGCGCTGAACATGTTCTGATCTAAGGGAGTGCGACAATGAGCACCCAGACCACTGCACCCCAGAAGCCCGCCACCCGTCGCGCGCTGCCACCGCTGATGTCCCTGTCCGAGGCGGCGGCCGAGCGGTTGCGCACGCTCTATGCGGGTGGCCATGCCGGCCAGCTGCTACGGATTTCGGTCGGCACCAAGGGCTGCTCCGGCCTGTCCTACGACATGGGCTGGGTCAACGCCGCTGGCCCGAACGACGAGGTGGTGTGCGACCGCGACCTGACCGTCCTGGTCGACCGCAAGGCGTCGCTGTTCCTGATCGGCACCACGATGGATTATCAGGTGCGCGACCTCGAAGCCGGCTTTACCTTTGTCAACCCAAACGAGAAGGGACGCTGCGGCTGCGGCGAGAGTTTTCACGTCTAAAGGGGGCGCGATGTTCGATCCGGACGTCGAGCGGCTGCTGGCCGCGATTGCCTTTCGGCAGGCGCCGCCGCTCGAACAGCTCAGCGTCGCCGAGGCCCGCCTCGCCTATCAGCAGAGTTGCGCCGCCTTCGCGCTGCCGGCCCCGACACTGCCGTCGGTCGAGGACCTGCCAGGCCCCGACGGATGCGCCTTGCGGATCTACCGCCCGGTCGTCGGCGACGCGTCACTGCCCTGGCTGTTCTATCTGCATGGCGGCGGCTGGGTCATGGGCGGACTCGACACCCACGACGCCGTCTGCCGCAACCTGGCGCATGGCTCGGGCTGTTGCGTGATCGCGCCGGACTACCCGCTGGCGCCGGAGCATCCGTTTCCGGCGGCCCTGGACAGCGTGCTGGCGACACTCGCCTGGCTCCGCACGCAGGCCGACACCCTGCGTCTGCGGCCGGATCGCATGGCGATCGGCGGCGACAGCGCCGGCGCCAACCTGGCGGCGAGTTGCTGCCTGATTTTGCGCGATACCGGGCTGGAGGCGCCGCGCCTGCAACTGCTGTTCTACCCCGCGACCGACCTGCGCGCGACGTCGGACTCTTACGCGCGCGTCAACAGCCGGGTGCCGCTGACCGGCGATCGGATGCGCTGGTTCATCCGCCACACCCTGCGCGATCCGGCGGACGCGCTGGACTGGCGCGCCTCGCCGTTGCTGGCACCGTCCTTGGCTGGGCTGCCGCCCTGCCTGTTGGTCACCGCAGGGCATGATCCGTTACGCGACGAGGGCATCGCCTATGCGCAACGCCTGGAGCACGAGGGCGGTCGGGTGACGCTGCTGCACCTCGCCGACCAGATCCACGGCTTTCTGACCCTCGGCCGGGCGCTACCGCGTGCCGCGCGGGTGTTGCAACAGGCGGCCCAGGAACTCGCGTCACAGCTTGCCCTGGTCTGACTGTCTAGCTTGCTTTCTTCTGGCGAGACGCCCATATATGTTCGGCATATCGCCAAGGAGACCGTCATGTCGGCGCAACTGGATGTCATGGAACTGGCGGTTCGACCCAGCCCCGACCTTGTGCGTCAGGTGCGCGGCGGGTTGCCGATCTCGGCCGTGCAGTCCGTTCTGGATAGCGGCCGGCTCAATGCGGCAGAGCTTGACCTGGTGGTGCTGCCGCGCAAGACGCTCGCCAATCGGCGCCGGCTCGGGACTCTCACGCCGGAGCAGTCCGACCGACTTGTGCGGGTCGCGCGGGTGATCGCCCTGGCCGAGGCAACCTTCGGCGACCGGCACAAGGCGGCCGCCTGGCTACGTCGTCCGACGACGGTGCTCGCTGGCGAAAAGCCACTGGAACGGCTCGACACCGACGAGGGTGCCCGCGAAGTCGAGACCCTGCTGGGGCGGATCGGGCACGGGCTGGCGGCCTGAGCAATCCCGCCGCCGTCGCTTGGCGCCATCGCCTGGCGCCTGTGCCGTGCGCCGTTTGCCGACCTGAGCGGCGAGGGCGCACGCCTGTATGGCGGCCGCTGGAACCGACGCGGCCGGCCGATGGTCTATCTGGCGAGCGAGGCGGCACTGGCCCTGCTCGAAGTGCGCGTGCATCTCGATCTGCCGCCGGAACTGCTTCCCGACGACTATGTGCTGGTCCGCGCCGCGCTCGATGGTCTGGCGGTCGAGACGCTCGAGGCCGTGCCCGCGGATGCCGCCGCGTTCGGCGAGACATGGCTGCGCGAGCGCCGCACGCCGGTGCTGCGGGTGCCTTCGCTGATCGTCCCGGAGAGCGCCAACCTGCTGCTCAACCCCGCGCATCCGGCCGCCGCGGACGCCCGGATCCTGAGTGTCCGGCCATTCCGCTTCGATGCGCGACTATGGCAGGCGGGCACTATCGCAGGATGATTTCGACGCGCCGGTTTTGCGGCTCGCGCGTGCCGTCCGCGGTCGGCACGAGAGGATGCGTCTCGCCGAAGCCCCGCATTTCTATGGCGTGCGTCCCCACGCCGTCATGGATGAGTTCGGCCGCGACCGTCTCGGCACGGCGAACCGAAAGCGCCTGATTGTAGCGCGCCGTCCCGGAGCGATCGGTGTAGCCGTCAACCTCGATACGGGTGGTCGCCTGAGCCATCGAGGCCTGTGCCGCTTCGGCCACGATCCGGCGCGCACGCATGGTCAGGTCGGCGTGGTCCCAGTCGAAGAACACCAGGAACGTCCGGGTTGGCGCCGGCGCCGGGGCCTGTGCTGCGGCAACCGGGGGCAACGGACGAGGCGCCGACCCGAATGCGTAGCGCAGGCCGATCTGGATCTGGTGGTTGAAGACGTTCCCGAACTTGGCGTTGCCGAAGGCGATCGTGTCGCCTCCTGGCCCGGAGATATGCCGTTCCCGGATCGCGGCAAGCGGGTCCGCCAAGCCGATGAGCCGGTAGTCGGCGATGAACGCGAGGCCGCGTACCCATGGCAGCGGTGCACTGAAGCCGGCAATCGCCTGATAGGCAAAGGCGCTGACGGTCTGGCTACCGGGGCGGCCGGGCAGAGGGACGCCGACCGGGCTGAAATTGATGTTCTCGTCGTCGAGTTCCTGGGCGCCGACACCGAGCCCGACATACGGGTGCAGCGGCAGACGCCAGGGAAGGTCATACAGCACGTTGAGGAAGCCGCCATATTGCTGCTCATAGCCGCCGACGCGATAGGTGCGAGGAAAGCTGACGCCGCGCGCGTGCGCGTTCAGGTAGTTGCTCTCCAACTCCGCGCGCAGGCCATCGCCGAATCCCCAGCCCAGGCTGGTCTGTCCGGCAAAGCCGGGACTGAAAGACACCCAGCGATCGCGCACCCCGAGTTGCGGTGCGAAGTTCAGGGTCTGGTCCTGAGGAAACGTGACGCCGCCGCTGAGGCTGACATAGGGGCCGGTGACTGGCTGGGCGCTCGCCGCGCGTGCGGCGACGAGGACGGTCGTAGCGAGCAGGGCAGCCCAGTGTTTCATCGTTCCTCTCCGGAAATCCCGCGCGACGTGGCGCGAGACCATGATGGTCCGAAGACGGTCATTACGATACCGCTACAGGAACGTCCGAGACTGATCTCCCCCATTTCGTTGCTGAAATGCTGCAATCAGAAACTCTGCCGCGTCGGGACGTATACGGGTCCCCGCTGCATCACGGGCGGTTGCGACAGTCCGGAGAGGACGCCATTATGGATGCGGAGGATTGGCGGGATTGCGGGTGGTAGTGCTGCACGGCGCCTATGGAGGCCCTGATACAAACTGGTTCCCGTGGCTGCATGCGGCACTGGAAGCAGAGGGCATCGAGGTTTGGCGTCCGCGATTGCCGACGCCAAAGGGGCAATCCCTGCAAGCATGGTTCGAAGCCTATGATCTTGCCGTCGAGCCGCTGCCCGTGGTCCCGACCATCCTTGTCGGACACAGCCTGGGCGCCGCATTTGCACTGCGCCTGGTCGAGCGGGCGGTTGAACCGGTCGCCGGCCTGTTTCTGGCAGCGGGCTTCGTCGGCGCGCTCGGCCTTTCCGACTACGACACAATCAACCAATCATTTTTTGCAGACCCCTTGGACTGGACTGGCATCCGCGAGCGCAAAGGGCGTGTATGCCGTTGCTGGGCGGGTGGAAACGATCCCTACGTGCCGCTATCGCGTTCACAACATGTCGCGGATCGCCTGGGCGCGCCGCTCGACATTGTACCGGATGGAGGGCATCTCAACAGTGAGACCGGGTTCAACACCTTTCCCCAACTACGCGGCACCATTCTTGCAAGCCTATCCGACATGGCAGGTTGAGAACTCGGCGTGCGGCCGCGGTTTCGCGAACACCGCGACACTCTCGACGCCGCTCGACCAGACGAACTGGTCGATGATCGTGAGTTGTTCCAACCGGTAGCCGGCGGCCTGCAGCAAGGTTGCGTCGCGGGCCAATGCGCGCGGGTTGCAACTGACCAGGATGACCCGGGCAATACCGGCGCGCGCCAGTTCCGGCATTTGCGGTCCGGCGCCGGCGAACGGCGGATCGAGCACGATGGCGGCGGCGCCCGCGAACTCGCGGGCCAGCAGCGGCTGGCGCGTGAGGTCACGCCGGGTGGCGCGCAGACGCATCCCGCCCGCGGCGCCGTGCAGACAGGCTACGGCTGCTGCGTCGCCCTCGATCGCCCAGACACCGGCATGGCGCGCAAGGGCGAAGCTGAGGGTGCCGCAGCCGGCATAAAGCTCGACGATCCGCGCGCGGCGCGGCAACGAGCCCGGCAGCCCGGCCAGCACCGCCGCCACGATCGCCTGCTCGCCCTCGCGGCTCGCCTGCAGGAAGGCGCCGGGCGGCGGACTGATCGTCGCACCCGACAGCAGGTGGCGGACGGGGGCCAGCGCGCACAAGGTCTCGCTCTCGCCGTCGCCGCCCTTGAGCGGCCGCCAGGCGATACGGGGAATGCCGGCCCCGGCGGCAAAGGCCGCGAGCCGGGCGCGGTCGCAAGTCCCGGGTGCGGCTTCGGTGGCGAGCAGCAGGTCGGGGCCGCTATCGAGCAGATTGACCAGCAACGATCCACGCGCGCGCAGACAGGTCAAACGCCGCAGCATTGGCTCGAGGCATTGGGTGAGGGCGAACAAGGCCGGGTCGAGCACGTGGCACTCGCTCAGGCCGACCACGTCGCCGCCGCCGCGCGGGTTCAGCCCCACCACGATCCCGGCTTGCGTGCGCTGCACCGCCAGGTCCATCCGTCGACGCGAGGCCGGCGGGCTGGCGACGAAATCGATCCTGGCCGGCAGCGCGAAGCCGGCCGCGTGCAACGCCTCCTGCACCAGCTGGCACTTGAACTCGGCCATCGCGGCCATGCTCATATGTTGCAGGGTGCAGCCGCCGCAGCGCCCGAACAGGGAACATGGGGGTTCCGCACGGTCCGGACTGGGGCGCAGAACCGCGTGCAGGGTGGCGCCGTGGTGCTTTCGATCCAGTTGCACCCGTTCGCCTGGCAGCACGCCCTGGATGAACAGGCGCTCCCCGTTTACCTGAACCAGGCCGTCGCCATCGACACCGAGCGCGCTCACCTCCGCCTCGATGGTCTCCACCGCCGCCGCCGCCGCGCGCTCAGTCCTCGGCAGCTTGATTGTCCAATTCGGGCATGTCGGGTGCGCGCACACCGCGCCGCGGCAGCAGCATGAAGGCCGGGACTTCGTCGCCGAAGCCCATCGCGTTCGGGCCAGCCTCGTCGTGCACGGCCGGCGTCGGCCGGCGCTCCGGTCGGCGCGTCTCACGCATCGGGCGCGCGCGCTCAGCGGGTGGGCGGCTTACGGCTTCGGGTCTCGTTGCCTCAGCCTTCGGCACTTCAGCCTTCGGGGCGTTGGACCTGGCCTCCGGCGGCCTGGCTCCGCGTCCCCGGCCGCGTCCGCGCCCGCGTGCGTCCTCGGACCATTCGACCGACCCGATGCCCTCGACGGCGATACGCGGGATGACGTGGCCGGTCAGCTTCTCGATCGCCTCGACGAACATCCGGTCGTGCGGGCCGGCGATGCCCAGCGCATGGCCGCTGCGACCGGCGCGCCCGGTGCGGCCGATGCGGTGCACGTAGTCCTCGGCATGGATCGGCACATCGAAATTGAAGACATGGCTGAGGCCGCCGATATCGATGCCGCGCGCTGCAACGTCCGAGCAGACCAGGAGCTGCAACTCGCCCGCCTTGAACTTCTCCAAGGTGGCGAAGCGCACCGGCTGCGGCAGGTCGCCATGCAGCGCGCCTGCCGAGAAGCCGTGTTTCTTCAGGGATTTGTGCAGGATGTCGACGTCGCGCTTGCGGTTGCAGAAGATCAGCGCGTTCTGCACGTCGCTGCCGCGCAGCAGCCGCCGCAATGCGCGGCGCTTGTCCTCCTCTGGCACCACGGCGAGGCCTTCCTCGATCGTCGGTGCGACCGAGGCGGCGCGGGTGACCGTGATCTCCTTCGGGTTACGGAGGAACATCTCCGACAGCCTGCGGATTTCCGGCGCCATCGTGGCCGAGAAGAACAGCGTCTGCCGGTTCGGCGAAAGCAGCGAGACGATCCGTTCGACGTCCGGGATGAAGCCCATGTCGAGCATCCGGTCGGCCTCGTCGATGACCAAAGTGCTGGTCTGGGTCAGCAACAGCCCGCCGCGCTCGAACAGATCGAGCAACCGGCCGGGGGTTGCGATCAGCACATCGACGCCGCGATTGAGCGCGTCCTTTTGTTCGGACATGCTCTCGCCGCCGATCAGCAGCGCATGGTTGAGCTTGAGATACTTGCCATAAAGCAGGAAGTTCTCGGCGACTTGCAAGGCAAGCTCGCGGGTCGGCTCGAGGATCAGCGAGCGCGGCATCCGTGCGCGGGCCCGTGATCCAGACAGGATATCGAGCAGCGGCAAGGTGAAGCCGGCGGTCTTGCCGGTGCCGGTCTGAGCGACGCCCATCACATCGCGGCCGGCCAGCACCACCGGGATCGCCTGGGCCTGGATCGGCGTGGGATGCAAGTAGCCCATCTCACTGATGGCGCGGAGGATTGGCTCTGACAGACCGAGCTCCGAAAACAGCGGCATCCCGGCTGTCGCCGCGGCTTCCCGCGCTGCTTCCGCATCATCTGAAACAAGAACGACGCCGGTTTCGGTAACGGCGGTCGGATCATGTCCTGAAGCGGACATGCCGTCTGGCTGGGCGGTGCTGGTGTCGTTCAAAAAACTCTCTCGGAAAATCTGGGGTGCGCGGCCGTGCGTGTCACGCACCCAAAAGCCGAGGCACTTTGCACGGTGCCCGGCTGCGCTAGGCGTATCGGCATTCCGCACCGTAAAGTCAAGGGAACGTACCTGCCGGAACCGCGCCGGCGACCTTTCGTTTGCCACCCGGATCCTTCAACTTTCGGACACTCAACTGACGAGGAGAGCTCGCCGCGTGGCCTATGAACCTTTGGCGATCGAGGATTACGGACTGATAGGCGACTGTAGCAGTTGCGCGCTGGTTGGGCGTAACGGCTCGATCGACTGGCTGTGCTGGCCGCGTTTCGACAGCCCGGCCTGCCTCGCGGCCCTGGTGGGGACCGATGCGAACGGCCGCTGGCTGGTAGCGCCGGAGGGGCACGCGGCAGCGGACACTACGGTGACGCGCTCCTACCGCGATGGCGGCCTGGTGCTGGAAACGGTGTTCACCAACGAGGCCGGCAGCGTCGCGTTGATCGACTTCATGCCCATCAACAATCCCTGCCCGAGCATCGTGCGTATCGTCGAGGGGCGGTCAGGTTCGGTTGCGATGCAGACCGAGCTGTTGCTGCGCTTCGATTACGGCAGCTCGGTGCCCTGGGTGACGCGGCTGCCCGCGGATGCCGGCGTCGTCGCCGTTGCCGGTCCGATGCTGGTGGCGCTGCGCACGGCCGTGCGCCTGGATGGCGAGAGGATGGCAACGGTCGGGCGGTTCTCGGTGGCACAAGGCGAGCGCGTGGCCTTCGTGTTGAGTTATGGTGAGTCGCATCTGCCGCCGCCGGCCGCCGTCGACGTCGATGCCGCCTTGAGTCGCACGGAAGCGTTCTGGAAGGAGTGGTCCGACAGCTGTGCCTATCAGGGCCCGCATCGTGCCGCCGTGTTGCGTTCGCTGGTCACGCTCAAGGGCCTGACCTTCGCGCAGACCGGCGGCATCGTCGCAGCCCCCACCACCTCGCTGCCGGAGCAGCTCGGCGGCCCGCGCAACTGGGACTATCGCTATTGCTGGCTGCGCGACGCGACGCTGACGCTGATCGCGATGATGTCCGGCGGCTACTACGACGAGGCGCTGCTCTGGCGCGACTGGCTGCACCGCAGTATCGCCGGCAGCCCGGACCAGGTGCAGATCATGTACGGCATTGCCGGCGAGCGCACCCTGATGGAATGGGAAGTGCCGTGGCTCGTGGGCTACCAGGGCGCAGCACCCGTACGTATCGGCAATGCCGCCGCCGGCCAACTCCAGCTCGACGTCTACGGCGAGGTCGTGGCGGCCCTGCATCTGTCGCGCCAGGAGCGTCTGCGGGAGCCGACCTATGGCTGGTCGCTGCAGGTCGCCCTTGTCGAGCATCTGGCGGAGATCTGGCAGGAGCCCGACGAGGGCATGTGGGAGGTGCGCGGCGGCCGCCGGCAGTTCACCGTCTCGAAGGTGTTCTGCTGGCTGGCGTTCGACCACACCATAAAGGATTGCGAGACGTTCGCGCTCGACGGGCCGGTGGAGAAATGGCGCACGATCCGTGACACCATCCATGCGACCGTCTGCGAGAAAGGCATCAGCCAGAGCAAGGGCTGCTTCACCCAGGCGTTCGGCTCGGAGGCACTCGATGCCGGCCTGTTGCTGATCGCGCTCACCGGCTTCCTGCCGCCCGACGATCCGCGGATCGTGGCAACCGTGCGCGCGGTCGAGCACGGGCTGATGGAGGACGGCTTCGTGCTGCGTTACCGCACCGAGAGCAGCGTCGACGGCCTGCCCGGCACGGAGGGCGCGTTTCTCGCCTGCACCTTCTGGCTGGTCGACAACTACGTGCTGCAGGGGCGCTACGACGAGGCGGAGGCGTTGTTCGGCCGGCTGCTGGGGCTGCGCAACGATCTCGGGCTGCTGGCCGAGGAATATGACCCGCGCGCCAAGCGGCTGGTCGGCAATTTCCCCCAGGCGTTCTCGCATGTCGGCCTGATCAACTCGGCGGTCAACCTGCGCAACCGCAACGTGCCGGCGCGCGGGGAGAGCCAGCCCGATCAGCCGGCGGCGGCGGCGGCTTAGGAAGCAAGGCCAGGGGCTCTGCCCCTGGACCCCGCCAAAGGCTCGCCTTTGGAATCCTTCAATTTCTGAAATGGGAGTCTGGGGCCCTGGCCCTTCTAAAAGTTGTGATCCAGTGAGGCGACAACAACGATCGCCACGCCGATCACCAGCATGGTGCCGATCAGCGAGCGGATGCTCTCGAACATCGCGGGCTTCGGCCGTAGCGCGCGACGTGCCTTTTGGAATGGCCCGAAGTAAAGATAGGCGAACACCAGCGCCATCAGGATGCCAAGGCCCTGCATGGCGTTGATATGCCAGTCGGCATTGGCGAAGCCGCCTTGGCGGAAGATCTCCATGGCCCAGCCGGTCAGCAGCATGATCGGCACGACGAGCCAGAGCAGCCGCAGGAAGCGTCTGAGCGATTGCAGGTCCACCGACACACGCTGGGTCTGGTCGAGCAGCCCGAGGCTCGGCCGCAACACGAACAGCATGGCCGCCGAGCCGCCGACCCAGACCGCCATGCCGAGCAGATGAAGGGTGAGGACCAGGCCCCACAGGATGGTGGCGGACTGCGACTGCATCAAAACTCCCGTCTCGGCGTTGCGCCTCAATACGGGCTTGCCAGCCAAAATCAACCGGACCGGGATATTGCGGATGATCGATCCTGCTTTGGCCGTGCTCACCCCCGAGGAGATGGCCGAGGCCGACCGTCTCGCGGCAGAGACAATGCCGTCCACCACGTTGATGGAGAATGCCGGCCGGGCGGTGGCGCGCGCGGCGGTGCGCATGGTCCCGCCGAGCCGCACCCTGGTGCTGTGCGGCCCGGGTAATAACGGTGGGGACGGCTATGTGGCCGCCCGGCTGCTGGCGCAGCGCGGCTGGCCGGTGCAAGTGGCGGCGCTGGCACCCCCGCGCCCGGGCAGTGACGCGGCGCGGGCGGCAGCCTCCTGGCGGGGGCCGGTGCGCGGGTTCGCGGATACCCAGGTCGGGCGCGCCGGGCTGGTAATCGATGCGGTGTTCGGTGCCGGGCTTTCGCGTGCGGTGGACGGCGTCGCCGCCGCGGTGTTGGAACAGGCGTCGCGGCACCCGTTGCTCGCCGTGGATATCCCCAGCGGTGTTGACGGCGCGACGGGCGCGATCCTCGGCATGGCGCCGCGGGCGGTGCGCACCGTCAGCTTCTTCCGACGCAAGCCGGGGCATCTGCTGTTGCCAGGCCGCGAGCGGCTGGGCGTGCTGGAGATTGCCGACATCGGGTTGCCGGATAGCGTGCTGGCGCAGGTGGCACCACAAACCTGGCATAATCGCCCCGGCCTGTGGCGGCTGCGCCGGCTCGAGGCCACCGACCATAAATATAGTCGCGGTGTGGTCAGCGTCTGCGGTGGGGCGATGAGCGGGGCGGCGCGCCTTGCCGCCGCCGGTGCGCGCGGCGCCGGTGCCGGGCTGGTGCGGATTGTCTCCGAGACCCACGCCGAGCTGTATCGTCAGGGACCGCCCGGGCTGATCGTCGATGAGCAGCCGCTTGAAGACCTGCTTGACGACAGCCGCCGGCGCGTCTGGATTTGCGGTCCTGGGCTCGATCCGGACGAGGTCCGCGGCACGTTGCCGGCGCTGCTCGCGGCGGAGCGCCAGGTGGTGGCCGATGCCGGCGCGCTGACCGAAGCGGCAGGGGCGCCGGAGCGGCTGCGCGGCGTTGCGGTGATCACGCCGCATGCCGGGGAATTCGCGCGCCTGTTCGGCGACCCGGGGGCCGACCGGCTCGCCGCCGCGCGCGCCGCCGCGCGACGGATCAATGCGGTGGTCGTGCTCAAGGGTGCCGACAGCATCGTGGCCGCTCCGGACGGCCGGGCGGCGATCGCGGGCAACGCGCCGCCATGGCTGGCCACCGCCGGCGCCGGCGATGTGCTGTCGGGGGTGGTCGCGGCAATGCTGGCAGGCGGCATGGCGACGTTCGAGGCGGCGGCGGCAGCGGTGTGGCTGCATGGCGAGGCGGCCCGGCTGGCGGGGGAGGGGCTGCTTGCGGAGGATTTGGCCGGCATGCTCGCGCCCGCTGTCCTCGCTTCGCGGCCTATGCTTGCCTCGCATAACGCGCTGGGCTAGATGCCCGCGCTCGCGCTTGTCTAAGGCGGGTGCCTCTCCAGCGGGCGTGGTGGAATTGGCAGACACGCCAGATTTAGGTTCTGGTGGCGCAAGCCGTGGGGGTTCAAGTCCCTCCGCCCGCACCAGTGTTCAATGTTGCAACCGACCCAGAGGATGACCGGGCAGATGCAGGTAACCGAGACGCTTTCCGAAGGCCTCAAGCGCGGCTTCACCGTCGTGGTGCCGGGTGCCGAGGTGGAAGGCAAGCGGCATGCCCGTCTCGCCGAAATCTCCAAGACGATGAACCTGCCGGGGTTCCGCCCGGGCAAGGTGCCGCTATCCATCGTGCGCCAGCGCTACGGCACCGCGGTAACCGGGGAAATCCTGGAGCAGACGGTCAACGATGCCACCCGCGATCTGTTATCCGAACGCGGGCTACGCTCGGCGAGCCAGCCGAAGGTCGACCTGCTGCGCGGCCCGATGGACGCCAAGAGCGCGGCAAGCGACCTCGAGTTCACCGTCGAGCTGGAATTGCTCCCCGACATCACTATTCCCGATCTGTCGGCGCTATCGCTGACCAGGCTCAAGGCAGAGCCGGATCCGCAAACCATCGACAAGGCGATGGCAGACCTGGTCCGACGCCAGCGCAGCTTCGAGACCATCGAGGAGAGCCGCGGGGCGGCACACGGCGAAGTGCTGGTTGTCGATTTCGTCGGCAGCATCGCCGGCGAGCCGTTCGAGGGCGGTGCTGCCACCGGCATGGATGTCGAGATCGGCGGTGACGGGTTCATTGCCGGCTTCTCGGAGCAGCTCGAAGGCCTGGCGCCGGGTGAGAGCCGCAGCATCGACGTCACCTTTCCGGCCGACTATCAGACCGCCGAGCTTGCCGGAAAGCCGGCGACGTTCGCGGTCACCGCGCACGCACTGAAGCGGCCGATCGATCCGGAGCCGAACGACGAAATGGCCAAGACCCTCGGCTTTGAGGGTATCGAGGAGGTTCGCACCCTGATCGCACGTCAAGTGCAGCAGGAGTACGACCAGCTCTCGCGCATGCGCATCAAGCGTGAACTGCTCGATGCGCTGTCGGAGACGACCGACTTCGCGGCGCCCGAGGGCATGGTCGAGACCGAGTTCACGGCGATCTGGCAGCGGGTCGAGGCCGACCGCAAGGAAGGCCAGGCTGACGAGGAGGATGCCGGCAAGGACGAGGCGACCCTGCGCGCGGATTACCGGCGCATTGCCGAGCGGAGGGTGCGGCTGGGCCTGCTGCTCGCCGAGATCGGCCGCGGCGCCGGAGTTGCCGTGAGCCAGGAGGAGATGGCGCGTGCGATGCGCACCGAGGCCGGACGCTACCCCGGCCAGGAGCAGATGGTTATCGACTTCTTCACCAAGAACCCACAGGCGGCGGAGACGCTGCGCGGGCCGATCTTCGAGAACAAGGTGGTCGATCATATCCTCGCGCGCGCCAGTATTGAGGAGCGTCTGGTCACCCCGGAGGAATTGGCCGAGGTGCCGCCGCCGAACCTTCCCCAGAATGCGGCCGAAACTGAGGCTAACTCTGCGGCCGACGCCCACCCCGACTCTGGGCCTGAGCCCAAAGCCGCGCCAGCGGAGGTCTGAACAAAGGCGGGGCTTCCATCGTCGAGGTTTCACACTATCTTCCACAGCAAGGCATTGGCGCCGCGCTAGAGCAGGAATGAGACGATGAGGGATCGCGATCCCATGGAAATCTACAGCAATGCCCTGGTGCCGATGGTGGTCGAGCAGACCTCCCGCGGCGAGCGGGCGTTCGACATCTTCTCGCGGCTGCTGCAAGACCGGATCATCTTTCTCACCGGCCCGGTTTATGACGGGGTCGCGGCCCTCATCTGCGCCCAGCTCCTGCATCTCGAGAGTGTTAATCCGAGCAAGGACATCTCATTCTACATCAACAGCCCGGGCGGCGTCGTCTCCGCCGGGCTCGCGATCTATGACACCATGCAGTATATCCGCAGCCCGATTAACACCGTGTGCATCGGCCAGGCCGCCTCGATGGGGTCACTGCTGCTGGCGGCCGGTGCCAAGGGCAAGCGTCTGGCATTGCCGAACGCGCGGGTGATGGTGCATCAGCCTTCCGGCGGCGCGCAGGGACAGGCCAGCGATATCGAGATCCAGGCCAAGGAGATCCTCTATCTCCGCGGCCGCCTGAACGAAATCTACAAGGAGCATACCGGCCAGACGCTTGAGGCCATCGAGCAGAAGCTGGAGCGCGACAGTTATCTGTCCGCGACCGAGGCACAGGCGTTCGGCATTGTCGACGAAGTGCTACAGAACCGCCCGATGCCAGCCTCGGAGGAGGGCACCAAGAGTTAGGGCGCCAAGCTGGGGCGCCTCTGGTCCCGGAACGATCACCACTATTGATGCGGCTTTGGGGACAGGTCTAGTGTGATCAGCTTGACCCGGGGGCGCTCTTGCCACCCCGCGGGGAAGGAGAGGCCATGAGCAAGTCCAGCGACTCCAAGAACACACTGTATTGCTCGTTCTGCGGCAAGTCGCAGCATGAAGTGCGTAAGCTCATTGCCGGTCCGACAGTGTTCATTTGCGACGAGTGCGTCGAACTCTGCATGGACATCATCCGTGAGGAGCATAAGACCCACCTGGTGAAGTCGCGCGACGGGGTGCCGACTCCTAAGGAGATCTGCAAGGTCTTGGACGACTACGTGATCGGGCAGTTCCACGCCAAGAAGGTGCTCTCGGTCGCCGTCCACAACCACTATAAGCGCCTGGCACACGGGGCAAAGAACAACGACGTCGAGATCGCGAAAAGCAACATCATGTTGATCGGGCCGACCGGCTCGGGCAAGACGTTGCTGGCCCAGACGCTGGCCCGAATCCTCGACGTGCCCTTCACCATGGCCGACGCCACGACGCTGACCGAGGCCGGCTATGTCGGCGAGGACGTGGAAAACATCATCCTCAAGCTGCTGCAATCGGCAGACTACAATGTCGAGCGGGCGCAGCGCGGCATCGTCTATATCGACGAGGTCGACAAGATCAGCCGCAAATCGGACAATCCCTCGATCACCCGCGACGTGTCGGGCGAGGGTGTGCAGCAGGCGCTGCTCAAGATCATGGAGGGCACGGTCGCCTCGGTGCCGCCGCAGGGCGGCCGCAAGCACCCGCAGCAGGAGTTCCTGCAGGTCGACACCACCAACATCCTGTTCATCTGTGGTGGCGCCTTTGCCGGGCTGGAGAAGATCATCGGCGCTCGCGGCAAAGGCTCCGGCATCGGCTTCGGCGCCATGGTCCAGGCCCCGGACGAACGGCGCATGGGCCATATTCTCAAGGAGGTCGAGCCCGAGGATTTGCTCAAGTTCGGCCTGATCCCTGAGTTCATCGGCCGCCTGCCGATCGTCGCCACCCTGGAGGACCTGGACGAGGGCGCCCTGATCGAAATCCTGACCAAGCCGAAGAACGCCCTGGTCAAGCAATATGCCAGGCTGTTCCAGATGGAGGGGGTCAAGCTCTCCTTCACCGAGGACGCGCTCAAGCAGGTCTCCCTGCGAGCCATCGCGCGACGCACCGGAGCGCGTGGCCTGCGCTCGATCCTGGAGAGCATCCTGCTGTCGACGATGTTCGACCTGCCCGGCCTGGAGAATGTCGACGAGGTGGTGATCAACCGCGAGGTTGCCGAGGCGAAGGCTGATCCGGTGTTCGTCTACGGCAAGGAACGGCCGGTAGAGCAGTCCGCCTGACGGGCCTTGCCGCGAGCCCTTGGCCTGCCGATATCGCAATCCGTGTTTGAAGATTGGGCGTGCCGCAACCTGGGCGCCCGCCTTCGACTGTCCCTGAGGAGGTCGACCCGATGACGGAAATCAAGAAGCCGAGGCCGGCGAAGCGGCAGCCGGACGCGGCAGTCGCTTCTGACGAAACCCCTGTTTTGCAAGAGACTTTGGCAGTCCTGCCGCTGCGCGATATTGTCGTCTTTCCACACATGATCGTGCCGTTGTTCGTCGGACGCGAGAAGTCTGTTCGTGCGCTTGAGGCGGTGACCAAGGACGACAAGCAGATCCTGCTGGTCGCACAGAAGAACGCCTCCCAGGACGATCCCTCCGCCGACGACATCTACCGCTCCGGCACGGTGTCGACGATCCTGCAACTGCTCAAGCTGCCGGATGGCACGGTGAAGGTGCTGGTCGAGGGCGGCAGGCGGGCACGTATTCGCGAGTTCACCGAGACCGACAGCCATTTCGAGGCAACCATTGACGAGATCCCGGAGGTTGGTCCGGAGCCGTCCGCCAGCGGCGAGATCGAGGCGCTCAGCCGCACGGTGGTCGGTCAGTTCGAACAATATATAAAGCTAAACAAGAAGATCGCGCCGGAGGTCCTAGTTTCCCTCAACCAGATCGAGGAGCCCTCGAAGCTCGCCGACACCATCGCCAGCCACCTCAATCTCAAGATTTCGGAAAAGCAGGAGCTGCTCGAGATCGCTCCGATCGCCGAGCGTCTGGAGCGCGTGTTCGCCCATATGGAGGCGGAGATCGGCGTGCTGCAGGTCGAGAAGCGCATACGCAACCGCGTCAAGCGGCAGATGGAGAAGACGCAGCGCGAGTACTACCTCAACGAGCAGCTCAAGGCGATCCAAAAGGAGCTCGGCGAAGGCGAGGACGGCAAGGACGAAACCTCCGAGCTGGAGGACCGCATCAAGAAGACCAAGCTCTCCAAGGAAGCGCACGACAAGGCTATGAGCGAGCTGAAGAAGCTGCGCGGCATGAGCCCGATGTCGGCCGAGAGCACGGTGGTGCGCAACTATCTCGACTGGATGCTGTCGATCCCCTGGAAGAAACGCTCGAAGACCCGCAACGATATCGGCGAGGCCGAACGGGTGCTCAATGTCGACCATTACGGGCTCGACAAGGTCAAGGAGCGCATCCTCGAATACCTTGCGGTGCAATCTCGCGCCAACAAGCTCAAGGGGCCGATCCTGTGCCTGGTGGGGCCGCCCGGCGTCGGCAAGACCTCGCTCGGCAAATCAATCGCCCGCGCTACGGGCCGCAACTTCGTGCGCATGTCGCTCGGCGGGGTGCGCGACGAGGCCGAAATCCGTGGCCATCGCCGCACCTATATCGGCTCGATGCCCGGCAAGATCGTTCAGGGCATGAAGAAGGCGAAGAGCTCCAACCCGTTGTTCCTGCTCGACGAGATCGACAAGCTGGGCAATGACTGGCGCGGCGACCCGTCGGCCGCCCTGCTGGAGGTGCTCGACCCCGAGCAGAACAGCACGTTCGCCGACCACTATCTCGAAGTCGATTACGACCTGTCCGACGTGATGTTCGTGACCACGGCCAACAGCCTGCACATGCCGCAGCCGCTGCTCGACCGCATGGAGATCATCCGGATCGCCGGCTACACCGAGGACGAGAAGATCGAGATCGCCAAGCGCCATCTGATCTTCAAGCAGACTGACGCGCACAGCCTCAAGCCGGAGGAGTGGTCGATCACCGACGAGGCGTTACGCGAACTGGTGCGGACCTACACACGCGAAGCCGGCGTGCGCAACCTGGAGCGCGAGATCGCCAACCTGGCCCGCAAGGCGGTCAAGGAGATCGTCACCGGCAAGGCCAAGAAGGTCGCGATCACCCGCAAGAACCTGGAGAAATATGCCGGTGTAAAACGCTTCCGCTACGGCGAGGCGGAAAGCGAGGACATGGTCGGCGTCGTCACCGGCCTTGCCTGGACCGAGGTTGGCGGCGAGATCCTCACCATCGAGAGCGTGATGGTGCCCGGCAAGGGCGTGGTGAAAACCACGGGCAAGCTCGGCGACGTCATGCAGGAAAGCGTCTCGGCGGCACTAAGCTATGTGCGCAGCCGCTCCGCGAGCTTCGGCATCAAGCCGACAATCCTGGAAAAGCGCGACATTCACGTGCACGTGCCGGAGGGAGCCACGCCAAAGGACGGACCGTCCGCTGGCATCGCCATGGCGACCTCGCTGATCAGCGTCATGACCGGAATCCCGATCCGCCGCGACATAGCTATGACCGGCGAGATCACCCTACGCGGCCGTGTGCTGCCGATCGGCGGCCTAAAGGAGAAGCTGCTCGCCGCCTTGAGAGCCGGCATCACCACCGTGTTCTTCCCCAAGGACAACGAAAAGGATTTGGCGGAAATCCCGGACAACGTCCGCCGTCACCTTAAGCTGATCCCGGTCGCCAACGTCGACGAGGTCATCGCCCAGGCGCTGATACGCCCGCCCGAGGCGATTGAATGGGAAGAGCCGGCGGAGCCGGTGCCAGCTGTGACGGCGGAGCCGGCGGGGGCTGTGCTCGCGCACTGAAGCAAGGCCAGGGGCTCTGCCCCTGGACCCCGCCAAAGGCTAGCCTTTGGAATCCTTTTGAATTGGGGTCTGGGGCCAAGGCCCCAGCGGGTCCAGGGCGGAGCCCTGGCCTTTTCCCTTAAGCGTGCGCGGGCGACAGCTTGAGCGATTCCGTGTGGAACTGCTCCGTCTCGGTGGAGCCCGCCATGGCGGTGGTGGAGGACTTGCCGCCGCTCGCCACGGTGGCGACCGCGTCGAACCAGCCGGTGCCGACTTCGCGCTGGTGGCGGGTGGCGGTATAGCCGTCCGCTTCCATTGCGAACTCGTCCTGCTGCAGCTCGGAGTAGGCCGCCATGCCGCGCTCCGCGTAACCGCGGGCGAGCTTGAACATCGAGTAGTTCAGCGAGTGGAAGCCGGCCAGGGTGACGAACTGGAACTTGTAGCCCATGGCGCCGATCGCTTCCTGGTAGCCGGCAATTTCGGCCTCGGAGAGCTTCTTGCGCCAGTTGAACGAGGGCGAGCAGTTATAGGCCAGCATCTTGCCGGGGAATGCGGCATGGATCGCGTCGGCAAAGCGCTTCGCCTCGGCCAGGTTCGGCTCGGAGGTTTCCCACCAGAGAAGGTCGGCATAGGGGGCGTAGGCGAGGCTGCGGGCGATCGCGTAGTCGACGCCGAGGCCCTCGCGGATGCGAAAGAAGCCCTCCGGGGTGCGTTCGCCGGTCAGGAACGGCCGGTCGCGCTCGTCGACGTCCGAGGTCAGCAGCTGAGCGGCATGGCTGTCAGTGCGGCAGAGCAGGACGGTGGGGACGCCCTCGACGTCGGCGGCGAGGCGGGCGGCGTTGAGCGTGCGGATATGCTGGCTGATCGGCACCAGCACCTTGCCGCCGAGATGGCCGCACTTCTTTTCCGAGGCGAGCTGGTCCTCGAAATGCACGCCGGCGGCGCCGGCCTCGATCATCGCGCGCATCAGCTCGAAGGCGTTCAGCGGGCCGCCGAAGCCGGCTTCTGCGTCGGCCACGATCGGCGCCATCCAGTTCTGGCCGGCGTCGCCTTCCAGTCGCGCGATCTGGTCGGCGCGGCGCAGTGCGTTGTTGATGCGGCGCACCACCATCGGCACTGAGTTCACCGGATAGAGCGACTGGTCAGGATACATCTCGCCTGCGACGTTGGCGTCGGCGGCGACCTGCCAGCCGGACAGATAGATCGCCTTGAGGCCGGCCTTGACCTGCTGCATCGCCTGGTTGCCGGTCAGAGCGCCGAGCGTGTGCACGTAGGGCTCGGACTTCAGTAGGCGCCAGAGCCGGCGAGCGCCGTTTTCGGCCAGTGTATGGCGAATGCGGAACGACCCGGAGAGCCGGGCGACATCCTCGGGTGTGTAATCGCGCCGGATGCCGTCGAAGCGGTCCTTATCGGCGATTGCGGGGTCGCTGTTCATGGTCTCTGGGTCGGTCATGGTGTCATCTCCCTCTGGCGGCACAATGCGCAGACGGCGGGGTCTTGCGGAAGCTTCGAGATGGCCTTGCCTATGTAAGACGGTTGCTGGTTTGACCGGTGTTCCCCGCATTTTGTAAATGTTGTAAAGCGGGATCATGACTCGACCGATGATCGGTGCCACCTTGCGTCGGCTGCGCCTGGAGCGGGGGCTGTCGCAGCAGGGCCTCGCCGCCAGGCTGGGCATTTCCGCGAGCTATCTCAACCTGCTCGAGCACGACCAGCGGGCGGTGACCGCCTCGCTGCTGATCAAGCTGACCCGGACCCTCGATGTGCCGCTGGAAAGCCTGTCCGGCGACGAGGAGCGCGCGCGCGAGGCAGCACTACGTGACGCGCTGTCCGACCCGCTGCTGGGTCAGGAGCCGCTGCCGGCCGCCGAAATTGCCGCCCTGGCGGCTCATCCGCAGGCGGCGCGGGCGGTGGTTTCGCTGCATCGGGCCCTCCGGGTGGCGCGGGAGGACGGGCTTGGCATGCTGCTGCCGTCGGGCCGGCGAATCGTGCTGCCGACCGACGAGGCGCGCCAGCTCTACCAGGACCGCTCGAACCATTTTCCCGAGCTCGAAGCGGCGGCGGAGGCGGTGCGCGCCGATATCGGGCCCGCTCTGGCGCAGTCGGAGATGAACCATGCCATCGCCGAGCGGCTGCGTCGCCGGCACGGGCTCGTCGTGCAGGTCGGGCCATTGAAGGGCGCGCTGCGCTCCTACGACCCGGCGTCGCGGCTTCTGGTGCTCTCCGACGTTTTGCGCCGCGAGAGCCGCGGCTTTCACATGGCCTTCCAGCTTATGCTGATCGAGGCTGGCGCGGTTCTGGATGCGATGCTGGCGGCGATCGCGCCGAGCACGCCGGAGGCCGCGACGCTGATCCGGATCGGGCTGACCAACTACGCCGCGGCGGCGTTGCTGATGCCGTATGCGGCGGTGCTGGAGGCGGCGGTGTCGCTGCGTTACGATATCGACCTGCTGGCCTCGCGCTTCGCGGTGTCGTTCGAGCAGATGGCACAAAGGCTCTCGACTCTGCACCGGCCGGGCAGCCGCGGCATTCCGTTGTTTTTCGTGCGGCTGGATGCGGCGTCCAACATCACCAAGAGCTTTTCGATCGCGGGCTTCCCGATTTCGCAGAATGGCGGCTCGTGCGCCCGCTGGATTGGCAATACCGCTCTGGCGACACCCGGCGCACTACGCGTGCAGCTCGGCGAGCTTCCGGACGGCGCGGTGTTCCTCTGCGTGGCGCGCAGCGTACAGGCGACGGCACTCGGTTGGAACGATATCCCCCCGCTGCACGTCATCGTGCTTGGCTGCGAGGCTGGGCGGGCCGGCGAGATGGTCTATTCGGAGGGGCTGGATATGGCGCATGCGATCAACCGGATCGGGGTGAGCTGCCGTCTGTGCGACTGGCCGGACTGCCGCTCGCGCGCGCAGCCGCCGCTTGCGCACCGCCTGGCGCTGGATCCGCACCATCGTGGCGCGGCTGCGTTCCCGTTCGAGCGGACGGTTCGATGAGTGCCCCCATCGAGGATCACGGGATCATCGGCGACCTTTCGACCGCGGCCCTGGTGGCGGGCGACGGCACCATCGACTTCATGTGCTGGCCCTGCTTCGACAGTCCCAGCCTGTTCGCCTCCCTACTGGACCACGACCAGGGCGGGTCGTTCGCACTGAGCCCGGTGCTCGACTCGCCACGCCAGCTGCAGACCTACCTGCCGGACAGCAACGTACTGGTCACGCGCTGGCTGTCGGCGGAGGGCAGTGCCGAGGTCTGCGACCTGCTGGCGTCTCCCGCCTGCGAGCGGGGGGCGCCGCGACTGATACGCAGCGTGCGGGTCACGCGCGGCCGCGTGCGATTTGGTCTGCGCTGCCGGCCGTGCTTCGATTACGGACGCGCCGACATGGCGGCCGAGGCGTGCTCGGACGGCGTGCGCTTCTCCGGTGGCGAACGCCAGGTGCGCCTGAGCGGGTCGGTGCCGCTCGCCTTGGACGGCACTGCCGCCGTTGCTTCGTTCACGCTGGAGGTCGGCGGGCAGGCCGACTTCGTGCTCGATGACGGCACCGAGGCAGCCCTGGCCGGTGACGCCGTAAATGTCGCGATCGCGGGGGCCCATGCCTTCTGGCAGGGTTGGGCACGACGCTCCATTTATCGCGGCCGCTGGCGCGAGGCGGTCGGCCGCTCGGCGCTGGTGCTCAAGCTGCTGACATCGCACCGGCACGGTTCGGTGGCCGCGGCGGCGACCTTCGGACTGCCGGAAGCGCCGGGCGGCGACCGCAACTGGGACTACCGTGCCGCCTGGATTCGCGACTCGTCGTTCACCGTCTATGCCTTCATGCGCCTGGGTTATGTCGCGGAGGCCACCGCCTTTACCGGATGGGTGGCAGCCCGGCTGCGGGATGCGGGCCCCGACGGCAGGCTGCGTATCATGTACGCCCTCGACGGCGGCGAGGCGGCACCCGAACAGGAGCTCGACCTCGCCGGCTATGGCGGCGCGCGGCCAGTACGGATCGGCAATGACGCAGGCGGCCAGATGCAGCTCGACATTTACGGCGAACTGCTCGACAGCACCTACCTCTCCAACAAGTACGGCGATGCGATCAGCCATGAAGGCTGGCAGCATGTGTGCTGCGTGGTCGAGCATGTCTGCGCGCATTGGCGGGAACCGGACGCCGGCATCTGGGAGATGCGCGGGCCGCCGAAGGCATTCCTGCACTCGCGGCTGATGTGCTGGGTCGCGGTCGACCGCGCGCTGCGTCTGGCGGCCAAACGCTCGCTGCCGGCGCCGTTCGGGCGCTGGTCCGAGACACGGGGCGCGATCAACGCCGACATCTGGGCGAATTTCCGTCACCCCAAGACCGGCATCTTCGTGCAATATCAAGGGGCGACCTCGCTCGATGCGGCGGCCCTGATGATGCCGCTGGTGCGCTTCGTCTCAGCCACCGATCCGGTCTGGCTCGCCACCCTGGACGCCATCGGCGAGCAACTGACCGACGACGGCCTGGTCTACCGCTACCGATCCGACGACGGCCTCGACGGCCAGGAAGGCGCGTTCACCGCCTGCTCGTTCTGGTATGTCGAATGCCTGGCCCGCGCCGGCCGGCTCGACCAGGCGCAGCTGCTGTTCGAGCGCGTGCTGCGTTACGCCAATCCGCTTGGGCTCTATGCCGAGGAGCTGGGGCCGGTAGGCGAGCATCTTGGCAACTTCCCGCAGGCGCTGACCCATCTCGCCTTGATCAGTGCCGCGTTCTATCTCGACCGCCAATTGTCCGGCGCCGAGCATACGACCTGGAGACCGTAGCCGGCTCTCAAGCGGAGCAGATGCTTCGTTGACGCATTGGAACGGCGCCCCTTACTGTCGCGCACTTCCAAGCCCTGCGGGCAGGAAGCGTTCGAGAATGGCGCGGGTCGCTCAAGGTGGTCCAAGCCCAAATCAGAAAGGCGTGACATGGAGAAGCCACTCAACAAGCAGGAACTCGTCTCGGCCGTCGCCGACGAGGCCGATCTGCCCAAAGCCAAGGCGGGGGAAGTCGTGGACGCCGTGTTCGCTTCGATCGAAAAGGCACTACGCAACAAGCAGGAGGTCCGCCTGGTCGGCTTCGGCACGTTCGTTGCCGCCCAGCGTAAGGCGGCCAAAGGTCGCAATCCGCGCACCGGTGCGGAAATCGACATCCCGGCCTCCACCTCGGTGCGTTTCAAGCCCGGCAAGACGCTCAAGGACGCCGTGAGCTGAAAGTAGAGGGGCGGTTAGCTCAGCGGTAGAGCGTCTCGTTTACACCGAGAGGGTCGGCGGTTCGAACCCGTCACCGCCCACCAGAGCGCGCCGCTACAGGCGGGCTGCCTTGACGGGTGTCAGCTTGGCCGTTACATCGCCGGTCACGCCAGTTGCGGGTGTAGCTCAGTTGGTTAGAGCGCCGGCCTGTCACGCCGGAGGTCGCGGGTTCGAGCCCCGTCACTCGCGCCATGCATCCCAGGGTTCATCACGCCTCGGCGAGCCGTTGATATGATGTGACAAGTGGTTGCGCCGTAAGGTGTTACACGCCAGATGGGGGTGACCCCACAACACCCATGCCGGCTTGGAGACCATCTGGAATGCTCGCGGTGCTGTCGACCTATTTTCCGGTGCTGGTGTTTGCCGTGATCGCCTTCGGGATCGCCGGCGCCATGCTCGGAGCATCGTTGTTCGCCGCACAGCAGAAGCCTTATGCCGAAAAGCTGAGTGCCTACGAGTGCGGCTTCGACGCCTTTGACGATGCCCGCCGACGCTTTGATGTGCGCTTCTACCTGGTGGCAATCCTGTTCATCATCTTTGATCTGGAGGTGGCGTTCCTGTTTCCCTGGGCGGTGAGCCTCGCCTCGATCGGCGCCTTCGGGTTCCTCTCGATGATGGGTTTCCTCGCGGTGCTGACGGTGGGCTTCGTCTACGAGTGGCGCAAAGGCGCGCTCGATTGGGAATGATGCAGCGATGAGCAATGATATCTCGACCGAACTGACCTGGAACCGCGAGACGCTGCCACCCGGACCCGAACAGGACGCCGTGGTGCGCGGCATCACCGGGGAGATCGCCGATAAGGGCTTCATCGTCGCCAACCTCGACAAGCTGGTCAATTGGGGCCGCACCGGCAGCCTCTGGCCGCTCTCGTTCGGGCTCGCCTGCTGCGCCGTCGAGATGATCCACGCATTCATGCCGCGCTACGACCTGGACCGGCTGGGCATCATCCCGCGCGGCTCGCCTCGGCAGGCCGACGTCATGATCGTCTCCGGGACGCTGACCAACAAGATGGCGCCGGCCATGCGCCGGGTCTACGACCAGATGGCGGAGCCGCGCTGGGTGATTTCGATGGGCTCCTGCGCCAACGGCGGCGGCTATTATCACTATAGCTACTCCGTGGTGCGCGGCTGCGACCGGATCGTCCCGGTCGATATCTATGTACCCGGCTGCCCGCCAACCGCCGAGGCGCTGGTCTACGGCATCCTGCAACTCCAGAAAAAGATCCGGCGCACCGGGACCATCCTGCGTGGCTGATCGTCTGGGGGTCCCCCGCCTTGGTGCAATAGCGGTGCGCCTGTCGACGACTGTCGCGGGCATCTCGCAGGCTGCCGTCGAACAGGGCGAACTGGTGGTCCGAACGGATCGTGCGTCGTTGCTCTCGGTCATGACCCTGTTGCGCGACGATCCCGGTCTGCGCTTTCAGCAGATGATGGATCTGTGCGGGGTGGATTTCCCGGAGCGCGCGGAGCGTTTCGACGTCGTCTATAATCTGCTCTCTGTTGTGCTGAACCAGCGGGTGCGGGTGATCGTCACGACCGACGAGACGCAGCCGGTGCCCTCGGTGCACCGGATTTGGCCATCGGCGACCTGGTGGGAGCGTGAATGCTACGATCTGTTCGGGGTGCTGTTCTCTGGTCAGCCGGACCTGCGACGCATTCTCACCGATTACGGCTTCGAGGGACATCCGTTGCGCAAGGATTTCCCGCTCACCGGCTATGTCGAGGTGCGTTACGACGTCGACCGACGACAGGTGATCTATGAGCCGGTCAAGCTGACCCAGGATTTCCGCAACTTCGACTTCGAGTCGCCCTGGGAAGGTGTGCTGACGCTGCCCGGCGACGAGAAGGCGCACGAAAACCGCCAGAACCCGCCCGCAGGGAGTGCCGCATGAACGATCTCGACAGCAGCATCGGCGGCGACATCATCCTGCGCGAGGATCGTCCGCAGACGATGTTGCCGGAAGCGGGGTTGGCGGACCTGCCGGAGACCGATCCGCGCATCAAGACCGTTGAGATCGACAGCCACTCGCTGAATTTCGGCCCGCAGCATCCGGCGGCGCACGGGGTGTTGCGCCTGGTGCTGGAGATGGACGGCGAAGTGGTGGCGCGGGCAGCACCGCATATCGGCCTGCTGCATCGCGGCACCGAAAAGCTGATCGAATACAAGACCTACATGAAGGCGCTGCCGTATTTCGACCGGCTCGATTACGTCTCGCCGATGTGCGAGGAGCAGGCCTTCGCGCTGGCCACCGAGAAGCTGCTCGGCATCGAGATCCCGCCGCGTGCGAAGTGGATACGCACGATGTTCGCCGAGATTACCCGGGTGCTCAACCACCTGCTGGCGGTGACCTCGTTCGGGCTCGATTGCGGGGCGCTGACGCCGGCGCTGTGGGGCTATGAAGAGCGTGAGAACCTCCTGGAGTTCTACGAGGCGGCGTCGGGTGCGCGCTACCACGCTAATTATTTCCGTCCCGGCGGGGTTGCGCGCGACCTGCCGGCCGGTCTGCTGGAGCGGATTGCCGCCTGGGCTGAGCGGTTTCCGAGCTTTATCGACGATATCGAGGCCTTGCTGACCGGCAACCGTATCTGGAAGCAACGCACGGTCGGCATCGGCGTGTTTTCCGCCGAACAGGCGCTCGCCTGGGGGTTTTCCGGGCCGAACCTGCGGGCGTCCGGTGTGCCGTGGGATCTGCGCCGGTCGCAGCCCTACGACGCCTACGACCAGGTCGAATTCGAGGTTCCGGTGTCTCGTAACGGCGACTGCTATGACCGCTTCCTGATCCGCGTCGCCGAGATGCGGCAGAGCGTTCTGATCATCAAGCAATGCCTGGCGAAGATGCCGATCGGTCCGGTCAAGATCCAGGACAACAAGATCAGCCCGCCGACCCGGCGCGAGATGAAGCGCTCGATGGAGGCGCTAATTCACCACTTCAAGCTGTTCACCGAGGGCTACCACGTGCCGCCGGGGGCCACCTACACCGCGACCGAGAGCCCCAAGGGCGAGTTCGCAGTCTATCTGGTGGCGGACGGCACCAACCGGCCGTATCGCTGCAAAATCCGCTCGACCGGATTTGCGCATCTGCAGGCACTCGACGAGCTGGCGCGGCGGCACATGCTGGCGGATACGGTGGCGATCATCGGGTCGATCGATCTGGTGTTCGGCGAGATCGACAGGTAGGCGCCATGTCCGGACATTTTTCAGCGGAGAATATCGGGCACGGCTCGCCCGGCCATGCGCCGCGTGACGTGCCGTCGCAACAGCCCGAGAGGTTCGTCTTCGACGAGGAGAGCGAGGCCGCGATCGCGCCGATCTTGGCGCATTATCCCGAAGGCCGGCAGGCGAGCGGGGTGATCCCGCTACTTTATCTCGTGCAGAAGCAGATGCGCCGGCAGACCGGCAGCGCCTGGGTGCCACGGGTGGGCATGGATGCGGTGGCCGCACGCTTGAGCATGCCGCCGATCCGGGTCTACGAGGTCGCGACCTTCTATCTGATGTTCAACACCAAGCCGGTCGGGCGCCATCATTTGCAGATCTGCACCACCACGCCCTGCTGGCTGCGTGGCTCGGACGCGGTGGTGGCCGCCTGCCGGGCTGCGACCGGCATACGCGGCTGGGAGGAGACCTCGGCGGACGGGCTGTTCACCATGACCGAGGTCGAGTGCCTGGGTGCCTGTGCCAACGCGCCGATGATGCAGATCAACGACGATTACTACGAGGATCTCGACGGTCCGCGCACAACATTGCTGCTTGAGGCGCTACAACGCGGAGAGTTGCCAAAACCGGGGTCCAGCATCGGTCGCTGCGCCTCGGCGCCGATCGGTGAACGCACGACCCTGCTCAGCCCTCCCGACAGGACCTGACCCATGCTCGACGACCGGGACCGGATTTTTACCAACATCTATGGCCAGGGCGACCGGACGCTTGCCGGCGCGCAGGCACGCGGCGACTGGGACGGTACGGCAGCAATCCTGGCGCGTGGGCGAGACACCATCGTCGCCGAAATGAAGGCGTCGAACCTGCGCGGCCGCGGCGGCGCAGGGTTCCCCACAGGGCTGAAATGGTCGTTCATGCCGAAGACCTCGGACGGGCGGCCGCATTATTTGACGATCAACGGCGACGAGAGCGAGCCGGGCACGTGCAAGGATCGCGAGATCATGCGGCACGAGCCGCACAAGCTGATCGAGAGCGCGTTGTTCGCCTCGTTCGCGATGGGCGCGCATACCGCCTATCTCTACATTCGCGGTGAGTATTTCGCCGAGGCGGTGGCCCTGCAACGGGCAGTCGACGAGGCCTACGATGCCGGGCTGATCGGCCGCAATGCGTGCGGGTCGGGCTGGGATTTCGACTTCCACATCCATCGCGGGGCCGGTGCCTATATCTGTGGCGAAGAGACCGCCATGCTCGAGAGCCTGGAGGGCAAGAAGGGCCTGCCGCGGATGAAGCCGCCATTCCCCGCGGCGATGGGGCTGTATGGCTGTCCGACGACGGTCAACAATGTCGAGACCATCGCCGTCGCCTCGACCATCCTGCGACGCGGGGCCGCCTGGTTCGCCGGTATCGGCCGGCCGAACAATGCCGGCACCAAGCTGTTCGTCGTCGGCGGGCACGTGAATCGGCCCTGCGTCGTCGAGGATGCGATGAGCACGCCGATGCGCGAGATCATCGACCGTCATGCCGGCGGCGTGCGCGGCGGCTGGGACAATCTGCTCGCGGTCATCCCCGGCGGCTGCTCGGTGCCGATCCTGCCGAAGTCGGTCTGTGATACGGTGCTGATGGATTACGACGCTCTGCGCAACGAGCGCTCCGGCCTCGGGACTGCTGCGATGATCGTCATGGACCAGTCGACCGACGTGGTGCAGGCAATCGCCCGCTTCGCGCGCTTCTTTAAGCATGAGAGCTGCGGCCAGTGCACCCCCTGCCGCGAGGGCACCGGCTGGATGATGCGGGTGATGGACCGCATGGTCCAGGGCCGCGCCGAGCTCGAGGAGATCGACATGCTCGAGCAGGTCACCCGTCAGGTCGAGGGCCATACGATCTGCGCATTGGGCGATGCCGCCGCCTGGCCAATCCAGGGGCTTATCCGGCATTTCCGCCCGGTGATGGAGGAGCGCATCGCCGCCTACAGGGCAGCCCACCCGGCGGCGAAGCTGGCGGCGACCCCGACCAATCTTCCTGTCGCGGCGGAGTAGCGGGCATGGCGAAGCTTACCGTCGACGGCATTCCGGTCGAGGTCGCGAACGGCTCGACCGTGCTGCAGGCCTGCGAGGCGGCCGGCAAGGAAATCCCGCGCTTTTGCTATCACGAGCGGCTGTCGATCGCCGGCAACTGCCGGATGTGCCTGGTGGAGGTGGAGAAGGCGCCAAAGCCGGTCGCTTCCTGCGGCTATCCGGTGATGGAGGGCATGGTGGTGAAGACCGACACCGAAGTGGTGCGCCGAGCGCGCCGCGCGGTCATGGAATTCCTGCTGATCAACCATCCGCTTGACTGCCCGATCTGCGACCAGGGTGGCCAGTGCGACCTGCAGGACCAGGCCTATGCCTACGGATCGGACCATTCGCGCTATGCCGAGAACAAGCGCGCGGTCACCGACAAATATCTCGGCCCGCTGGTGAAGACGGTAATGACCCGCTGCATCCAATGCACGCGCTGCATCCGCTTCGCCACCGAGATCGCCGGCGTGCCGGAGCTGGGCGCCACCTCGCGCGGTGAGAACATGGAGATCACCACCTATGTCGAGCAGGCGCTGACCTCTGAGCTGTCGGGCAACCTGATCGATATCTGTCCCGTGGGCGCACTCACCTCCAAGCCGGACGCCTTCGTCGCACGGCCGTGGGAGCTGAAGAAGACCGACAGCATCGACGTGACCGACGCCGTCGGCACCAATATCAGCGTGCAGGCGCGCGGTGCCGAGGTGCTGCGTATCCTGCCGCGCGTCAACGACGCGGTGAACGAGGAGTGGATGGCCGACAAGGGCCGCTTCTCGCTCGACGGGCTGAAGCGTCGCCGGCTGGACTCGCCCTGGCTGCGTGTGCACGGCAAGCTGCACAAGGTGAGCTGGCAAGACGCGTTCGTCGCCATCGGCAACCGGCTCGAAGGGGTGCAGGGCGAGCGGATCGGCGCCATCGCCGGTGATCTGTGCGACGCCGAGAGCATGCTCGCACTCAAGGACCTGATGGCCTCGCTCGGCAGCGGCAACATCGATTGCCGGCAGGACGGCGCGCGCTATGACACCGGCCGCCGCGAGTTCGGGTTGTTCAACACCACCATCGCCGGAATCGAGGAGGCCGATGCGTTGCTGCTGGTCGGCTGCGACCCTCGGCACGCCGCCCCCGTGCTCAATGCGCGCATTCGCAAGCGCTACACCGCGGGTGGCTTTCCGATCGGTGTCTTCGGAACGCCAGGGCTCGATCACACCTACCCGGTGACGGATCTCGGCGACCATCCGTCACGCCTCGCGGGCCTGCTTGACGGTTCTGTGGCGTTTGCCGGAATGTTGCGCGGCGCGGCTCGGCCGATGATCGTGCTGGGGCAGGGCGCGCTGGTGCGCGACGACGCCGCGGCGATCCAGGCAGCCTGCTGGCAACTCGCCCGCGATGTCGGCGCGCTGAGTGCCGAGTGGAACGGCTACAACGTGCTGCACACCGCCGCGAGCCGCGTTGCGGGCCTGGAACTCGGCTTCGTGCCGTCCCCCGGCGCGCGGTCGGTCGCGGGCATGATGAGCGGCGGGGTCAAGGTGCTGTGGCTGCTCGGGGCGGACGAGTTCCATCCGGCGCGGATCGGGCCGGACACCTTCGTGATCTATCAGGGCCATCACGGCGATGCGAGTGCAGTACACGCCGACGTCATCCTGCCCGGGGCGGCCTATACCGAAAAGCCCGGTACATACATCAACACCGAGGGCCGGGTGCAGCGGGCCTTCCGCGCGGTGTTCCCGCCCGGCGAGGCCAAGGAGGACTGGCGCATCCTTCGCGCCGTCTCCGAGGTGATCGGTCGCAAATTACCCTATGACAGCCTGGAAGCCGTGCGCGAGCGCCTGGAGCAGGTCAATCCGGTGTTCGCCCGCACCAGCCTGCCACGCTTTGGGGTGCGCGACTTCACCGGCCCCGCGGGCGACCTTCGCGCACTCGGCTCGGCGCCGCTGGTCAGCACCATGGGCGACTATTACCAGACCAACGCAATCAGCCGCGCGAGTATGACAATGGCGGAGTGCACGCGGGTCTATGCCCCGTCCGCGATCAAGACGGCGGCGGAGTAGGAGGTCGACGACGCGTGAACCACTTCTTCCTGCATACCGATTTCGGGCTGCTGCTCCTGACCGTGCTGGAAACCCTGGCAGTACTGGTGCCGCTGCTGATCGGCGTCGCCTATCTCACCTATGCCGAGCGCAAGGTCCTGGCGGCAATCCAGCTCAGGGTGGGGCCAAACACGGTGGGGCCATTCGGGTTGCTGCAGGCCTTCGCCGACGCGATCAAGATGATCACCAAGGAGACGGTGATCCCGTCGGGCGCCAACCGCGCGCTGTTCCTGATCGCACCGCTGCTGACCTTCGGGCTGGCGATGAGTGCCTGGGCGGTGATCCCGACCAACAACCATTGGGCGGTCGCCGACATCAATGTGGGCGTGCTCTATCTGTTCGCGATCTCCTCGCTCGGCGTCTACGGCATCCTGATCGCCGGCTGGGCCAGCAATTCCAAATACGCCTTCATGGGCGGCCTGCGTTCGGCCGCACAGATGGTCAGCTACGAGGTCTCGATCGGCCTGGTGCTGGTGTCGGTGCTGCTCTGCGTCGGCAGCCTCAACCTCAACGACATCGTGCTGGCCCAGCGCAGCGTCTGGTTCTGCCTGCCGATGTTCCCGATGTTCATCGTCTTCTTCATCTCCGCCCTGGCCGAAACCAACCGCGCGCCGTTCGACCTGCCCGAAGGCGAGAGCGAGCTGGTGGCGGGGTTCTTCGTCGAATACAGCTCCCTCGCCTTCGGGCTGTTCTTCCTCGGCGAATACGCCAACATGTTCCTGATGGCGGCGATGACCACCATCCTGTTCCTGGGCGGCTGGCTGCCGCCAGTCGGGATCGTGCCGTTCACCTGGATACCCGGCCCGATCTGGTTCATCGCCAAGATCCTGTTCGTGCTGTTCGTGTTCATCTGGGTGCGCGGCACCTTCCCGCGCTTTCGTTACGACCAGTTGATGCGGCTCGGCTGGAAGGTGTTCCTACCGTTCTCGCTCGGCTGGATGGTGCTGACTGCGGCGTTCCTGATGGCGACCGGCCTGCTGCCGCACGCAGGGGTGGTCCGGTGAAAGCCCAGGGGCGCTGCCCCTGGACCCCGCTGGGGCCTCAGGCCCCAGACCCCGATTCCTGAGGGACACACACGATGGCTTTCCTAGACCGCACCGCCCGCTCGTTTCTGCTGTTCGAACTCGTGGCAGGGATGGGCGTGACCCTGCGCTACATGTTCAAGCCGAAAGCCACGATCAATTATCCCAATGAGAAGGGCCCGTTGTCGCCGCGCTTCAAGGGCGAGCATGCGCTGCGTCGCTATCCCAATGGCGAGGAGCGGTGCATCGCCTGCAAGCTGTGCGAGGCGATCTGTCCGGCGGAGGCGATCACCATCGAGGCGGAGCCGCGCGAGGACGGCTCGCGGCGCACCACGCGCTATGATATCGACATGACCAAGTGCATCTATTGCGGGCTATGCGAGGAATCCTGCCCCGTGGACGCGATCGTCGAGGGGCCGAACTACGAGTTCGCCACCGAGACGCGGGAGGAGCTGATGTACGACAAGGACAAGCTGCTGGCGAACGGTGATCGCTGGGAGAGCGTTCTCGCGCGCAGGCTGGAGCAGGACGCCCCCTACCGATGATTCTGACCCAGATCGCCTTCTATGTGTTTGCCACGGTGCTGGTGCTGTCCGCGGCGATGGTGGTGAGTGCGCGCAACCCGGTGCATTCGGTGCTGTTCCTGATCCTCGCGTTCTTCAACGCGGCGGGGCTGTTCCTTATCGCAGGCGCCGAGTTCCTGGCGATGATCCTGGTGATCGTCTATGTCGGCGCCGTCGCGGTGCTGTTCCTGTTCGTCGTGATGATGCTTGATATTGACTTCTCGCCGACACGCGAGGGCTTCCAGCGCTATGCGCCTATCGGCTTGACGCTTGGGGCGGTGCTGTTGGCCGAGATCGGCCTTGCCGTCGGACATTGGCGGATTGCGCCGAACGTGCGCGCCCTGCCGCACGCGCATGTCGTGGGTGCCGTAAGCAATACCGCGGCTTTGGGTCGGCTGATCTATACGGATTACGTGTTCCTGTTCCAGGCCTGCGGGCTGGTGCTGCTGGTGGCGATGATCGGTGCGATCGTGCTGACCCATCGCGATCGTCCGGTAGCCAAGCGCCAGGATTTGGCCAAACAGCATGCGCGCGTGCCGGCCGACACCATCGAGATGATGACACTCGGTCTTGGCCAGAACACCGACGAGAATGGCGGTTTCCTGCGTAGCAAGGACGTGGTGCGCAAGGGGACCGAAGCATGAGCGCGGGCCAGCTTGGAATCGCCAGCGTTGGGCTCACGCCCTACCTCGTGGTCAGCGCCATCCTGCTGGTGCTCGGCGTCTTCGGCATCTTCATCAACCGCAAGAACATCATCACCATCATGATGTCGATCGAGCTGATCCTGCTCGCCGCCAACATCAACCTGGTGGCGTTCTCGGCGGCGCTGGGCGACCTCTCCGGGCAGGTGTTCACCTTGTTCGTGCTGACCATCGCGGCGGCGGAGGCGGCCATCGGGCTCGCCATCGTCACCGTCTATTTCCGCAACCGCGGCTCGATCGAGGTCGAGGACGCGCGCTTGATGAAGGGCTGAGATGGCCGCCGTCCCAAGCCTTTTCACCATCGCCGTGTTCGCGCCCTTGTTGGGGTCAATTGTTGCCGGCCTGTTTGGACGCGTGATCGGCGATCGTGCCGCCCAGCTGGTCAGTATCGCGATGATGGTGCTGGCGTCGGTCTGCGGCGTCTGGGCGCTGGCGCTCGGGCTGGAAGCGGGTTCGCCGACGTTGGCCGTGCCGATTTCCGACTGGGTGCAGGCGGGTGGCTTTCACGCGCCCTGGATTCTGCGGTTCGATACGCTGTCCGCCGAGATGGTAGCGATGGTTACCGTCGTCTCGACGCTGATCCACATCTACAGCGTCGGCTATATGGCGGGCGAGGAGTGGCCGACGTCGCGCTTCTTCTCGTACTTGTCGCTGTTCAGCTTCGCGATGCTGATGCTGGTCTCGTCGGACAACCTGATCCAGCTGTTCTTCGGCTGGGAAGGCGTCGGGCTCGCAAGCTATTTGCTGATCGGCTACTGGTATGACCGGCCGAACGCGCAGGCGGCGGCAAACAAGGCCTTTGTGGTCAACCGGATCGCGGACCTGTTTTTCATGGTCGGCATCGCGCTCACCTTCACCCAGTTCGGCACCGTCAGCTACGACAACATCTTCGCTTTGGTGCCGGCGCATGCCCATGCGATGTACCGTCTGTTCGGGCTTGACATGCGTGCCTACGAAGTTATCGGCGTGCTGCTGTTCATCGGCGCTGCCGGCAAGTCGGCGCAACTCTTCTTCCATACCTGGCTGCCCGACGCGATGGAGGGGCCGACACCGGTCTCCGCCCTGATCCATGCCGCCACCATGGTCACCGCGGGCGTCTTTCTGATGGCGCGTATGTCGCCGCTGATCGAGTTCGCGCCGGTGACCAAGGACATTATCGAGGTGATCGGCGCCTCGACCTGCTTCTTCGCCGCGACGGTGGGGCTGGTGCAGCCGGACATCAAGCGCACCATCGCCTACTCCACCTGCTCGCAGCTCGGCTACATGTTCATGGCCTGCGGCGTCGGCGTGTATCAGGCCGGCATGTTCCATCTGACCACCCATGCCTTCTTCAAGGCGCTGCTGTTCCTGTCGGCCGGTTCTGTCATCCATGGGCTGCATGGCGAGCAGGATATGTTCAGGATGGGTGGGCTGGCCCGTAAGCTTCCGGTGACCTGCGTGGTGATGTGGATCGGCTCGTTGGCATTGGCTGCCATCCCGCCCTTTGCCGGCTGGTGGTCGAAGGATGCGATCCTGGAGGCGACCTGGGCCGCGCATACCGGCTTTGGCTTTTACGGCTGGGCGCTCGGCTCGCTCACCGCCTTCATCACCGCTCTGTATAGCTGGCGGCTGCTGTTCCTGGTGTTTCACGGGGCGCCGCGCGACGCGCAACTGGCCGCGCACGCGCATGAGAGCCCGCTGCTGATCCTGCTACCGCTGGTGGTGCTGGCGCTGGGTGCGACGTTCGGCGGCTGGCTGCTGGCGCCCTGGTTCATCGGTGTCGATCAGTCGGGTTTCTGGAACGGCGCCATCTTCACCGGCCCGAACAACAACGTGCTGACCGCGGTGGAGCAGATACCCATCGCGATCTCACTGGTGCCCACAGTACTGGCCATCGCGGGCGTTCTGACGGCGGTGTTCGCCTACCGGCTACGCCCGGCGCTACCGGGCCGGCTCGCGCAACGTTATCGCGGGCTGTATCTGTTCCTGCTCAACAAGTGGTACTTCGACGAGATCTACGATGCCATCCTGGTCAGGCCGTATCGGCGGCTTGCCGGGCTGCTCTGGCATGTCGGCGACGAGGGCATCATCCAGGGCGTGCCCGAGGGGATGGCGCGGCTGACCGCCGGCGGCTCGGTGCAGGCGGTGCGTATCCAGACCGGCTCGATCGCGGTCTACGCCTTCACCATGCTGATCGGTCTGGTGGTGCTCATCTCCACCTTCCTGATCTTCGGGTGAGTGCCATGAACTGGACCCTGGCGGTGCCTGAGATCGTGCTCTCGGTGACCGGGCTCGTGATCCTGCTGTTTGGCGTAATAGTGACCCGCGTCAATCCATTCGTGCCGTCCACGCTTCTCACCATCGGCGCGATGCTGGTCACGATGGTGCTGGTGGTGGTGTCACCGTCCGGGTCGGGCTATGACGGCATCTTCGTCGGCGACGATTTCGCCCGCTTCATCAAGCTGCTCAGCCTGGCCGGCGCGATCCTCAGCCTGGTGCTGTCGCTGGACTATAACCGGCGCGAGGAGATCGCCCGCTTCGAGTTCCCGGTGCTGGTGCTGTTCGCCACCGTTGGCACCATGCTGATGGCGTCCAGCGAAAGCCTGATGACGCTGTATATTGGGCTCGAGCTGCAATCGCTGGCGATCTACATACTGTGCGCCTTCGATCGCGATCGACTTGGCTCGGCCGAGTCTGGCCTGAAATATTTCGTGCTGGGCTCGCTGGCCTCTGGGCTGCTGCTCTACGGCATCTCGCTGGTATTCGGCTTCGCCGGCACCATGCAGTATCGCGCATTGTCGACGGCGTTGGCGGCGTCGGCGGCGATCCCGGCCGGCTTGGTCGTCGGTATCGTCTTCATCATCGTGGGGCTGGCCTTCAAGATCTCCGCGGTGCCGTTCCATATGTGGACACCGGACGTCTATCAGGGGGCGCCGGCGCCGGTGACCGCCTTCACGTCCGGCGCACCGAAGCTCGCCGCCTTTGCGCTGCTGCTGCGGGTGATGGCCAGCCCCTTCGGCCACGTCACGCCGCAATGGCAGTTGCTCATCGAAATCCTGGCGATCGCCTCGATGCTGTTCGGTTCGATCGCCGCGATCCCGCAGACCAGCATCAAGCGGCTGATGGCGTATTCCTCGATCGGCCATATGGGCTATGCGCTGATCGGTCTGGCCGCCGCCACGCCGGCCGGCGTGCGCGGCACCCTGGTCTATCTCACCACCTATCTGTTCATGAACGCGGGCGCGTTCGCGGTGATCGTGGCAATGCGCCGGCGCGGTCGCGCGGTCGAGCGCATCGCCGACCTGGCGGGGCTGTCGCGCAGCGATCCGGCGCTGGCGCTGCTGATGGCCATCTTCATGTTCAGCATGATCGGGGTGCCGCCACTCTCGGGGTTCTTCGGCAAGCTGCTGGTGTTCAGCGCCGCGTTGCAGGCCGGCATGCCGACCCTGGTTGTGGTCGGCATTGTCTCCAGCGTGATCGGCGCGGTCTATTACCTGCGCGTGGTCCGCGCGATCTATGTCGATCCCCGGGCATCCGGGTTTGATCCTCGTCCAGCGTCGGTGTCGGTGGTGTCGATCGGCATGGGGCTGGTCACCGGGTTGTTCATCGTCGTGCTCGGCCCGGTGATGTTGGCCGCACAGGCCGCCGCCGCCGTGCTGTTCAGGTGACGGCTGCACCCGAGTGGCGGCTGGTCCGCCACGACACGCTGCCATCGACCTCGGATGCCTGCATCGCCGAGGCGCAGGCAGGTGCTCCCGCGGGGCTCGCAATCCAGGCGCGGATTCAGACGAAGGCGCGTGGCAGCCGTGGACGAAGCTGGAGCGAGGCGGCCGGCACGCTGGCCGTCTCCGTGTTGCTGCGACCGAAGGCGCGCTTGGCCTGGCCGCTGCTCGCGGCCGTTGCCTTTCACGACGCGCTCTCGCTCTTGCCCAAGCACGCCGAGGCGCTCCGTCTGAAATGGCCCAACGACGTGATGCTGCATGGGCGAAAGCTTGGCGGCATCCTGATCGAGGCGAGCCCGTCCGCTGCTGGCCCCTTCTTCGCCGACGATGGCTGGCTGGTGATTGGTTTCGGCGCCAATCTCGCCAGCGCCCCGGCACTCGCCGACCGCCACGCCGCCTGCCTTGCCGAACTTGGCGACTGTCCAGATGCCGACGCGCTCGTTGACCGGCTGCTGAAGAGCCTGACATGCGGCCTCGCAGCCGGGGAGCGGGATCTCCGCGAGGCATGGCTCGCGCGTGCCCACCCTGAAGGCACTTGGCTCGAGGTTGGCACAACGCAAGGCGTGGTCCAGGGGTCGTTCGCCTCTATCGCGGCGGACGGCGCGCTGTTGCTCGATGTCGCGGGCACCATCCGTCGCCTGACCAGCGGCGACGTGCTGCTGCCGCAAGGCGCCTGAGCCATGCTGCTGGTGGTCGACGCGGGCAACACCAACATCGTCTTCGGGGTGCATGACGGCGCGACCTGGCGCGGCATCTGGCGTATCGGCACCGACGTGCGCCGGACCTCGGACGAATACGCCGTCTGGCTGCTGGCGCTGCTGGCGCTGGCCGGGCTCGAGCGCGGCCAGATCAGCCGGGCGGTGATCTCCACCGTGGTGCCGCCGGCGCTGTATCATCTGCGCCGGCTTTGCCGCGACTGGTTCTCGCTGGAGCCGCTGCTGGCCGGCACTCATCTCGACTGGGGCTTTGAGATCAGGATGGACAACCCCTCCGAGGTCGGGCTGGACCGGCTGCTGGACGGGCTGGCGGCGCACCAGAAATATGGCGGCCCGGTGCTGGTCATCGATTTCGGCACCGCCACCACGTTCAACGTGATCGACGCCGACGGCAATTATTGCGGCGGCGCCATCGCACCCGGGATCAACCTTTCGGTCGAGGCGCTGCATACCGCAGCCGCCCGTCTGCCGCGCGTGGGTGTCGGTCGGCCGCAGGCGGTGATCGGACGCAACACCATCGTCGCCATGCGCTCTGGCATCTTCTGGGGCTATATCGGCCTCATCGAGGGCCTCGCCACACGTATCCGCAACGAGTTCACCGCGCCGATGAAGGTCGTCGGCACCGGCGGCCTGGCGCCATTATTTTCAGAGGGCACGCAGATCATCGAGCGCATCGACCCCGAGCTGACGCTCGACGGTCTGCGCCTCCTCGCCGCGCGCAATCCGCACCCCATATCTTCGAGCGCCATGACTTCGAACGACTAAACCTCCAACGACTGAAGGCGACCTGATGGATGTGACACACGGCGACCTGGCCTTCCTGCCCTTGGGCGGGACGGGCGAGATCGGCATGAACCTCAATCTCTACCGATGCGACGGCGCCTGGCTCGCCGTGGATTGCGGCATCGGCTTCTCGGGCAACGACATGCCGGAGGTCGAGATCCTGCTGCCCGACCCCGGCTTTATCGCCGAGCAAAGCCGCGACCTCGTGGGGCTGGTGATCACGCACGCGCATGAGGACCATATCGGCGCAGTGGCACATTTATGGCCGCGGCTCGCCTGTCCAATCTACGCCACGCGCTTTGCCGCCACCGTGCTGCGTCGCAAGCTCGGCGAGGCCGGCCTGCTCGGCCGGGTCGATCTGCATGTGCTGGACTCCGGTGCGAGCTTCGAGCTGCCGCCGTTCTCGCTGCGCTTCATCGCGGTCACACACTCGGTGCCCGAGGCTCAGGCGCTGGTGGTGCGCACCCGCTACGGCACGGTGCTGCATACCGGCGACTGGAAGCTCGACCCGAACCCGCTGGTGGGACCCCCGACCGACCTCGCCGCGTTCGAGGAACTCGGCCGCGAGGGCGTGCTGGCGATGGTCTGCGACAGCACCAACGCCATGGTCGAGGGCGAGGCGGGCTCGGAAGGCGACGTGCGTCGTAGTCTGGCAAGCCTGGTCGCGGGCATTTCCGGACGCATCGCGGTCACCTGCTTTGCCAGCAACGTGGCCCGCATCGAGAGCATCGCCAAGGCGGCGGAGGCGTCGGGCCGCTCGGTCGCCGTGGTCGGGCGATCCTTGCGCAATCTGGAGGCGGCGGCGCGCGATTGCGGCTATCTCGCCGACGTGCCGCTATTCCTCTCGGAGCAGGACGCCGAACACGTGCCCGACGACAATCTGCTGATGATCATCACCGGCAGCCAGGGCGAGCCGCGCTCGGCGCTGTCGCGTATCGCCGCCGACACCCACCCCAACATCTCGCTCGGCGAGGGCGACACGGTGGTCTATTCGTCGCGCATGATCCCCGGCAACGAGCGCGCGATCATGTCGGTGCAGGACAGTCTGGTCCGCCGCGGCGTGCGCGTGCTCACCGACGAGGACCACATGGTGCATGTGTCCGGTCACGCCGCGCGCGACGATCTGCGCCGGCTCTACGAGATGGTCAAGCCGCGCTACGCGGTGCCGGTGCATGGCGAGTGGCGGCATCTGGCGGCGCACGCGGCCCTCGCCCGCGAGGAGGGGGCGGAGCCGATCCTGCTTGAGGACGGCGATGTGCTCAGCCTGTCATCAAATCGCGCCGAGGTGACAGACTCCGTACCGGTCGGCAAGCTGGCCCTGGATGGCAACCGGTTGCTGCCGATGGAGGGCGGCGTGCTGGCAGCGCGCCGCAAGATGCTGGCCGGCGGCATGGTGCTGGGCAGCATCGTGCTCGACGGCGCCGGCCGACTGCTGGGCACGCCCCAGGTGAGCGCGCCTGGGCTGCTGGAGCCCGGCGATCCCGAGACGGCGCGGGTCTCGCAGGCCTTCGCGCTCAACGTTGCCGAGTTGCCGACGCAGACGGTGTTCGACGAGCCATTGTTGCGCGAGGCGGCAAAGAGCGCGCTGCGTCGTGCGCTCGGCCGCAAGCTGCAGAAGCGGCCGGTGGTGGATGTGCACCTGATCAGGGTTTAGCGACTCGCGCGACCAGCGGGCCAAATTGCATGTCGGGCATGCATTTTTCGCTAGCTTTTGACGATTAGATGCGGAATCATTAACGGCAGGGTAGGAATTGCTTCCCGCCCTGCCGTGTGACTGGCGTTTTCTCCCTAAACTTGGCCCACGCGTTGGAACCAAGCCCCGCGTGGGCTTTTTTTATGTGCAGATCGGCGGTTTGTCACGCCCCCTTTACCAGCTAACTGCGCATTTTTACTCACCGTTGCGCCGCTGTACTTGTGCACTGCATCATTTCGCACCGCACAATATTACGCTCTATAGGCAAGCCTCCGCTTCCGGTCACCGATGCGGTGCACTAACGTCCTGGTTCTTCCCCTGAGGTATTCCGTCGCATGCGTCTGTCCCGCAGCTTCATCCCGACCCTGCGGGAGACCCCCGCGGAGGCGCAGATCGCCTCGCACCGGCTGATGCTGCGTGCCGGCCTGATCCGGCAGACCGCCTCGGGCATCTATGCATGGCTGCCCGCGGGGCTGCGCGTGTTGCGGCGCATCTCACAGATCGTGCGCGAGGAGCAGGATGCGATCGGCGCCCAGGAGGTGCTGATGCCGACCCTGCAGCCGGCGGAGTTGTGGAAGCGTTCCGGCCGCTACGACGCCTACGGCCCGGAGATGCTGCGTATCACCGACCGCCACGACCGCGACCTGCTCTACGGGCCGACCAACGAGGAGATGATCACCGACCTGTTCGCAGGCGGCGTGAAGTCCTACCGCGAGCTGCCGCAGGTGCTCTACCACATACAATGGAAGTTCCGCGACGAGGTGCGGCCGCGCTTCGGCGTCATGCGCGGCCGCGAATTCCTGATGAAGGACGCCTACAGTTTCGACATCGACACGCAATCGGCGATCGCCAGCTATCGGCGGATGATGCTGTCCTACCTGCGCGCCTTCCAGCGCATAGGCGTCAAGGCGATCCCGATGCGCGCCGATACTGGCCCGATCGGCGGCGATCTCAGCCATGAATTCATCATCCTCGCACCGACCGGCGAGAGTAGCGTGTTCTATGACGGACGCTTCGAGCAGCAGGATTGGCGCGCTGAGGCGGTCGAATTGGCCGACCCGGAGTCGCTGCAACGCTTCTTTATGCGCATGACGTCGCTCTATGCCGCCACCGAGGACAAGCACGACGAAGCCGCCTGGCACGACGTCGAGCCGGCGCTGAGGCGCGAAGGGCGCGGCATCGAGGTCGGGCACATCTTCTATTTCGGCACGAAATATACCCAGTCGATGGGGGTCGCGGTCAGCGGGCCCGACGGTGCGATGGTCCACCCCGAAATGGGCAGCTACGGCATCGGCATTTCGCGCCTGGCCGGCGCCATCATCGAGGCCAGCCACGATGAGGCCGGGATCATCTGGCCGATGCCGGTGGCCCCGTTCCGTGCCGGCATCCTCAACCTCAAGCCCGGCGACGCGGCGTGCGACTCTGTGGCGGATGCCCTCTACGAAGCAGCACCTGACGACATGCTGCTCGACGACCGCGCCGACCGCGCCGGGGTCAAGTTCGCTGACGCCGACCTGATCGGCCATCCGGTGCAGCTCGTCGTCGGCCCGCGCGGTGCGGCTTCCGGCACCATCGAAGTGAAGTGGCGCGCCAGCGGCGAGCGCACGGAGATGCCGCTCGATGCGGCGGTCGCCCTGATCGCCTCGCTGCGCTGATGTTCAACGCCTTCGAGCGTGCGGTGGCCGGGCGCTATCTGCGCGCCCGACGCGGCGAGCGGTTCGTGTCGGTGATCGCGATCTTCTCGCTGATCGGCATTGCCCTCGGTGTTGCCACCCTGATCATCGTCATGTCGGTGATGAACGGCTTCAAGGCCGATCTGATGAGCCGGATCCTCGGACTGAACGGCGATCTCAGCATCTACGGCGAAGGCCGCCCGATCACCGGCTACGAGACGATGACCCAGCGTGTCGCCGCGGTGCGCGGTGTCGTCTCCGCCACTCCGATCGTTGAAGGCCAGGTGCTGCTGAGCGCCGGCAGCTACAGCGCCGGCGGCCTGATCCGCGGCCTCTCGCGCGCCGACCTGCTCTCCTTACGCGAGATCAGCAACAACATTCGCGCCGGCAGTCTCGATGCCTTCCAGGGCGACGACGCCATCATCGTCGGCTCGACCCTGGCGATGCGTGCCAATCTGGGGATCGGCTCGCGTCTGACCCTGGTGTCGCCGAATGGCGCCGCGACCGCGTTCGGCACCATCCCGAGGGTGCGCGCCTACCGCGTGGTGGCGATCTTTGACGCCGGGGTCAACGACTACGACGCCTCGTACGCGTTCCTGCCGCTCGCCGCGGCGCAGGTGTTCTTCCAGATGCCGAACGCCGTCTCGCTGATCCAGGTGACGACGCAGGACGCCGATCGGGTGCGGCCGGTGACCCGTCGCATCGAGGAGGCGTTGCCCACCGAGCCGGTGCGGGTGATCGACTGGACGCAGAGCAACAACGCTTTCTTCGGCGCCGTCCAGGTCGAGCAGAACGTGATGTTCCTGATCCTGACGCTGATCATCCTGGTCGCCGCGTTCAACGTCGTCTCCTCGCTGATCATGATGGTCAAGGACAAGACGCGCGATATCGCCGTGCTGCGCACGCTCGGCGCCGGACGGTTTTCCATCATGCGGATCTTCCTGATGTGTGGCGCCTCGGTCGGTGTCACCGGCACGGCGGCCGGCACGCTGCTCGGCATCGTGTTCTGCCTGAATATCGAAACGATCCGGCAATGGCTGCAGCGCGTCACCGGCACCGATTTGTTCAATCCGGAGGTGTATTATCTTGAACATCTGCCGGCGAAGCTGGAATGGCCCGAGGTGATCCAGGTCATCGTGATCGCGCTCGGCCTGTCGCTGCTGGCAACCCTGTATCCGTCCTGGCGCGCGGCGCGTACCGATCCGGTCGAGGCGCTGCGTCATGAATGAGAGCCCGCTCGCTTTGCGCGATGTCTCGCATGGCTACCGGAGTGGCGAGGGCCGGCTGGAGGTGCTGCGCGGGGCAGCCCTGTCGCTGCGCGCCGGCGAGATCGTCGCCTTGATGGCGCCGTCCGGCACCGGCAAGTCGACATTGCTGCATCTCGCCGGATTGTTGGAGCGGCCGCAATCGGGCGCGGTACTGGTCGCCGGCCGCGATGCCGGTCGGCTTGCGGACTCCGAACGAACCGCGATCCGTCGCGACCAGATCGGCTTCGTCTATCAGTTCCACCATCTGCTGGCCGAGTTCACCGCGCGCGAGAACGTCGCCTTGCCGCAGATGATCGCGGGTGTCGCGCGCAAGGTCGCACGCGCCCGCGCCGAGGTGCTGCTCGGCCGCTTCGGTCTGTCGCACCGGCTCGGCTATCTGCCCGGCAAGCTGTCCGGCGGCGAGCAGCAACGGGTCGCCATCGCGCGCGCACTCGCAAACGGGCCTCGCGTGCTGCTCGCCGACGAGCCGACCGGCAACCTCGACAGCACCACCTCGGACCAAGTCTTCGACGAGCTGGTCGCGGTGGCCCGTGATGACGGGCTGGCCGCTCTGATCGCGACCCATAATCTGGAGCTGGCACGTCGCATGGACCGCATCGTGACCCTGCACGAGGGGCGCGTCGTCGAGATCACCGGATCAGCAGAAGGCGTGCGACCTGCGGCCGGCGGCCGTGCATAAAGCGAGAAACGCCTCGCGGGTCACGCCGGCGCATTGCAGCACATAGGCCTCCGCCGTCACCTCACGGAACGCCGCGATGAGCGTGCCTCGCGGCCCCGGCTCGGCCACGAGTGACGCGATCAGCTCCAGGGCGGCCCAGTGCGAGAGCAGAAGCTCGGGGCCCTTGCGGGTGAGGATGGCCTGCGCCAAGCCCGGATTATTGACCAGGGTCCACTCGGCGGTGACATTGTAGCTCGCACCGTCCGTCGCGATCTCGAACAGGTCGCGCAGCACGACCCAGGGGAAGTCCGGGTCGATCAAAGGCGAGCGGTAGAAGCGCAGTCTGCGACCGTCCAGGTTCGCGCGATGCAGCAGCGGCACCTCGACGGGTGTGCCGCCGTGCGAGTTATAAAGGCTGCCAACAGGCTCCCGGCGGTGCCGCAAGTCGACACGCCGCAGCACGATGGCGGCCGCCGTCAACGCCACGAACAGGTAGGCCAGCATGGCATAGACCACGAACATGCGGTGATCGCTTGCTCCGAAGGGGTGAGGCCGATATAGACGAAATTGTATAAAATTCTGTAATCACGCATGGAAATTTCACTGATCAACGCGGCCGGGCGCAAGCGCAACACGCGGTCGCCTGCGGTCCGAAAACGCGAGCCGGTGGATGGCTCCGAGAGTGCTTTCCGCCAGATCGTGCACCACGTCATGATCCTGGCGAGAACAAAATCCGATCAGGTGGAGTCACCTGATCGGATATTTGCCCGCTTATCAAGCCGGATGCAGCGGGCGCGTGGCAGCCTCGCGGCCGATAGGCCCGCAAGCAGCCGAATATCACGGACCGCCGTCGTGTGTTGCTGACGGTCTCCCAGCCGCGAGCGGAAGTTGCTCGAGCAGGTGAGCCAGGTGCAGCGCCCGAGCCATGATGCGATCTTCGCAGACCTGTCGCGCGACGAGTTTGACACAGTACGACGGGTGCTGCCGCGGCTCGTGGAATCGAGCGCACACTCGATCAGGCTGGTCGATTTGCTGACCAGCCAATAGGCGCGCTCAACTCTCCAGTTCGCTGTCCCAATAGAGGTAGTCGCGCCAGCTCTCATGAAGGTAGTTCGGCGGAAACGCGCGGCCGTTATCCTGCAGCTCCCAGGTGGTCGGCTGCCCGGGTGCCTTGCGTGGATGCATTCGGCATTCGCGCGGCAGGCGCGAGCCTTTGAGCAGATTGCAGGTGCCGCAGGCGGTGACGACGTTCTCCCAGGTGGTATGCCCACCGCGCGAGCGCGGGATCACATGGTCGAACGTCAGCTCGTGCGTCGGCAGCCGGTCGAGGCAGTACTGGCAGGAGAAATTGTCGCGCAGGAACACGTTGAAGCGGGTGAAGGCAGGACGCCTGGCCGCGGGAATATAATCCTTCAAGGCGATGACGCTGGGCAGCCTGAAGGTCGTGCTGGGCGATCGCACCACCGCGTCATATTCGTTCAGCACCGAGACACGATCCAGAAAGACGGCTTTGATCGCATCCTGCCACGACCAGACAGACAGCGGAAAATACGACAAGGGGCGGAAATCCGCATTCAGCACCAGTGCCGGGAAGTGCTGGCCGCCGTCAGGCAAGAACGCACCTCGGCACGCATGATCGCGCTCTTGCTAATAATCCAACGACAGAACCGAACCACACGCTGGTCACTTCACACCGCCTTGGGCACCACCTGACCTGGGGTTTATATTGCAGAGGCCCCGGCCGCCTGCAAGCGGGAGCGATTTCCTTGTCATGATCTTGTCCCAAAACACTGTTTCGTTCCGCATGACGTCGCGATTTGCGCCGAGTCCGACCGGGCTGCTGCATCTTGGGCATGCCTTCTCCGCCCTCGTGGCGTTCAGCCGCGCGCGGGCTAACGGCGGGCAGTTCCTGCTGCGAGTCGAGGATATCGATGCCGCGCGCTGTCGGCCGGCGTTCGCCGCGGCGATTGAGGAGGACCTTGCCTGGCTTGGGCTGAGCTGGGACGGCCCGATTCGGGTGCAGTCGCGACATCTTGCGGAGTATGGCGCGGTGCTCGATCGCCTGCGCGGCGAGAAGCTGATCTACCCGTGCTTTTGCAGCCGCGCCGAGATCGCCCGGGAGGTCGCCCAATCGAGCAGCGCGCCGCACGAGGGTCCCGACGGCGCGCCGCTCTATCCCGGCACCTGCCGCGGGATGGATGCGGGCCGTCGCGCGGCGCGTTTCGCCGAGGCCGCCCCGCATGCCTGGCGGCTGGACATGCAGGCGGCCCTTGCGCGGCTTGGCGGCTCGTTGCGCTTTGAGGACGCCGATCGCCCGTCCGCGGAACGCTGGCAGGCCTGCCGTCCAGAGCGGTTCGGCGACGTCGTGCTGGCGCGTAGGGACATGGCCGCCAGCTATCATCTCTGCGTCACCCATGACGACTGGGTGCAGCAGGTCAGCCTGGTGGTGCGTGGCGAGGACCTCCGCCCCGCTACCGACCTGCACCGTCTGCTGCAGGCACTGCTGGGCTGGACGGCTCCAGCCTATGTGCACCATCATCTGCTCCGCGACGCATCCGGGCGCCGGCTTGCCAAGCGCGACCAGGCGTCCACCTTGCGCGCCCTGCGCGAGAGCGGCGCCACATCATCCCAGGTGTGGGCCCAGGTGCGGGCGGCGGCGGGCGAATGCTGATCTCGGAAGGAGCGGCCTTGTCTTTTGCAGCAGAGCCCGGGAATCCGCTGCTTTATCAGATCAATACCCGCGTTCTGCTGACCAGGATGTCGCGGACCTTCAACCGCAGCACCGGCTTCGACGATATTCCCGACGAGGCCCTATATGCGATCGCAGCCCTCGGCTTCGAGTGGGTATGGTTTCTCGGCGTCTGGCAGCTCGGCGATGCCGCCCGGACCGTCTCGCGCACCCATGCGTCCTGGCAGCAAGGCTTCCGCGACGCACTGAGCGATCTCACGCCGGATGATATCAGCGGCTCGCCTTTTGCCATCGCCGCCTGGCACGCCGATGACGCGTTCGGCGGCCCGGCCGCGCTGGGCCGACTGCGCCAGCGGGTGAATGCCGCGGGCCTGCGCCTGATGCTCGATTTCGTGCCCAACCATCTCGCCCCCGATCACCCCTGGGTGCACGACCGGCCGGAGCTGTTCATGCGCGGCACCGAGGCCGACTTGGCCGCGGATCCCGAGAACTGGACACGCATCGAGACGGCGGCCGGACCCTGCGTCCTGGCGCATGGCCGCGATCCGTATTTCCCCGGCTGGCCCGACACCGTCCAGCTCGACTACAGCAACCCTGAGACGCACGCGGCGATGCGCGATGCGCTACTCGCAATCGCCAGGCAATGCGACGGCGTGCGCTGCGACATGGCAATGCTGCTGCTGCCGGAGGTGTTCGAGCGCTGCTGGGAGCACCATCTCAAGGGACGGCGTGTTGCCTCGTTCTGGGGCGATGCAATTCGCGCACTGCGTACGACCGCGCCAGGCTTCGGCCTGCTGGCGGAGGTCTATTGGAACCTTGAGCCCGAAATGCTGCGTCTGGGTTTCGACTGGGCCTACGACAAGGGTCTGTATGACGCGCTGCGGGCGAGCGACGGCGCCCATGTTGCGGCTCTCCTGGGCCGCGCGCAGGAGGTCCAGTCGCGATCGGCCCGCTTCCTGGAAAACCACGACGAGCCGCGCGCGGCCGCAAGTTTTCCGCTGGCCCAGCACAAAGCCGCGGCCGTCCTGAGCTTTTGCACGCCGGGGCTGCGGCTGCTGCATCAGGGACAGCTTGAAGGTGCCCGTGTCCACATCCCGATCCATCTCGATCGTGGCCCGGATGAGGCCGTCGATCTGTCAATCCACGAGTTCTACCTCGACCTGCTCGCAGCCCTGCGCACGCCTGCTTTGCACGACGGCCGGTTTACGCCGCTCCCGGTGGCAGCCGCCTGGGAGGGCAACCCGAGCCATGAAGCCTTCGCCGCCTTCGCCTGGTCCGACGAGACCGGCCCAAGGCTTCTCTGCGTGGTAAATTATCGCGAGCATCGCGGCCAATGCCGCGTTCGCCTCGACGCGCCGGGGCTGGTTGGGCGGGCGGTCTCGTTGACGGACCGGCTGGGCCCGGAACATTATTCCCGCGATGGCAGCATGCTGGCGGGCGAGGGGCTCTACCTCGACCGGCCGGGCTGGGGGTATAATTTGTTTGCGATTGCTTAAAGCAAGGCCAGGGGCCTTGCCTCATAGGCGCTAGGATAAGGCAAGTTTCGCGCTTTCGGATTGGGATTGGCGTTTTCTTGGTGGTTCGGCGAGGCGCCTTGCGGCGCGTGCGCTGGTGGTGCGGCTTTGCCGCTGGCGTGTTCGGGCGAAGAGTGCGCATTGCAGCCGTCGGTGTCCTCTTTGCCAGCTCCGCCAGAGGCTCGCCATGCGCCATTGGCCGGCGTGTGGCTCAGGGGGGAGAGTCGAGACCTTCGCCCAGCGAAGTCTCGATCAGGGCGGGTGGCGATCAGGTGGGCCAGCAACCAGGTGCGGGCCAATCTGGAGTCGGAGGCGTGCAGCTTGGCAAACCCGCCGAGGCTTTTCAGCCGCTTGAATGCCAGTTCCACCTGCCAGCGCATGCGGTAGAGCCTGACCACCTGCTCGGCGGTGGCCTGCTCCGCCGACAGCGATGTGAGCATCATCATGAAGCCTGCGGTGCGCAAGGTGCGCGGGTCGGTTTGGCTGCCGTTGCGGCTGGCTTTGCGATACAGGCGCCGGTGCTGACGCTCGACCGCCTCTGGCGGCTTGCGGGCGATGATCAGGCGTGCCGCCACGCGCTTGCGCCCATCGCCGACAAAGACTGGATGCTCCACCACGGCCGCTGTGCTGTCGGGCAGGACTGTCAAAAGATCGAAGCCGTGGCCCTTTATGTCAAACAGGCGCACCGAACGCCAGCCGATCCGGGTGATGAAATCGGCGCCGTTCATGCGGGCGTGAGCGAAGTTCCGCACCCGCGCGTAGCCGCGATCCTGGACCAGCACGTCACCGGGCCTGACCGACACGCAGCAGAGCGCCTCGGCGGTTTGCGCCTCGGTGATGACAAGGTCCGTGAAGCAGCCACGCGCCGGCTCGTAGCGGGCGTGCAAGCGCCAGTCGCTGCGGTCGCTGCTGGGCAGCGAGACCGTGGACCCGTCCACCATGCTGAGCCGCAGTTGGCCGCCGGCAGGGGCGTCGCCGCGGCGGTCGGCCATCAGATGGTTGAGGATGTCAGCCAGATAATCCCCGGCATTGCGCAGCCGCTCGAGCAGCGACACGTCACACGGATCGGCGATCCCGGCTCGGTGGCAAAGCTTGCCGTTGACCGCAGGGGCAGGCCTCCCGGCCCATACAGGAAGCCACATGCAGCAGATCGGCAGCACTACGAACGCGCCGCCTGCGCAAAAGCGCTTTGTGGCGTAGCGCGCTCTGCTCCAGATCCAGCAACGACGAGAGGTGTCGAACAACACTAGTGCAGCGACCCAAACAGACCTTTCAGGTCTGTTTGGGTCAAAGCTGCACGTTGTCAGTATGCTAGAGGGTGTTATGGACTCTCATCAGGTCTGCGGCATGCTTGAGCATGTATCCGACGAATGCGATCACGTGGAAGCCGGCGAGTGTTTCGGCGTAGCGCTCGTAATCTTTGACCAGTCGGCGGCAACGTGTGGCCCAAGCAAAGGATCGTTCCACGACCCAGCGCCGTGGCAGGAGAACAAATCCTCGCTTTGCCTCCGGCAATTTGACGACGTGCAGCGCGATGCCCTCGGCTGCTGCGGCGTCTGCGGCCGCCTCGCCGGTGTAGCCCTGATCGACATAGGCGAGTTTGACATTGTCGCCCGTGGCATCCTGGATGTCGGCGGCGAGGCGTTTTACTGCGGCACGGTCACCGACATCAGCCGGTGTGACGTGCAGGGTGAGCAGGTGGCCGAGCGTGTCCACGGCCATATGCACCTTCGACCCTCGTTTGCGTTTGGCACCGTCATAGCCGGCGCGAGTGCCGCTCTCCGGCGTCGAGCGCAGGGTGCGACTGTCGATGATCGCCGCCGTTGGCTCCTCCGCCCGGCCAGACGCCAGGCGCAGCAATGCGCGCAAGTCTTGGGCCAGTGTCTTAAAACATCCCGCGGCCAGCCATCGTTGGGACTGCTGATACACGGCCGCCCAGGGGGGAAAGTCGTTCGGCATGGCACGCCAGGCAATCCCGTAGCGAATAACGTAGCGCAACGCGTTGAACAGCTCCCGCAAGGAGTGCTCACGCTGAGGGGCCGCCTCGGTCATCAACGTCAGATACGGGACCACCAGCGACCATTCCTCCTCGCTGACGTCAGAAGGATAGGGCTTGCGAACCGGAGTGGGGCACATCCATCTCCATTAAGCGGCCACCGCGCGAAAGTACATAACACCCTCTAGGGCACCTTATACCGACCGTCCCGGTGCCTGACTCGCAGGGGTTCCCAAGAGGCGCGAGGTCTGATTCTCTAATGCTGCCGCTGGTTCGCGGCGTTGGAGATGCAATATGGCGGTAGCGATTACCCGATTGGAGTATGACGCGGCTGGGCTACGCGATTTGGCGGTCAGGAGCCGGGATGCGGCGCAGAGCCGACGGCTTTTGGCCATCGCCATGGTGCTGGATGGCGGCAGTCGCGAGCATGCCGCCCGGCAAGCTGGCATGGATCGGCAAACGCTACGTGACTGGGTGCATCGCTTTAACGAGCTCGGCGTAGACGGCCTGATATCACGCTGTGCTCCGGGCCCGGCACCGAAGCTGACGGCGGCGCAGATGGAGGAGCTGCGAGCGCTGGTGCTCGCGGGTCCAGATCCCGAGCTCCACCATGTGGTGCGCTGGCGTTGTGCCGACTTGCGTGACGAAGTTGCGCGCCGCTTTGGGGTCGTCGTTCAGGAACGTGCCGTCGGCAAATGGTTACGCAAGCTTGGGCTAACCCGCCTGCAACCGCGTCCCTATCACCCGAAAAAGGACCCAGCAGCCGAGGAGGCTTTTAAAAAACTTCCGTTCCTTGTTGAAGCAAGCGCTGCTCGGCACGGCCATCGGTATGCCGGTTGAAATTTGGTGGCAAGACGAAGCTCGGGTCGGCCAGCAGGGCACGCACGCTTATGTCTGGGCACCAGTCGGTGCACGGCCTCTGATGGTGCGCGATAACCGCCACGACTCGGCCTACATCTTCGGCGCAATCTGTCCACAGCGCGGTGCTGGGGCTGCGATGATCACACCCGCAGCGAACACAGAGATGATGAACCTGCACTTGGCTGAAATCAGCACGCAGGTGGCACCTGGCGCTGTTGCAGTGCTCCTTTGCGACCGCGCGGGCTGGCACCAGCCGGGCGCTGACCTACAGGTTCCCGACAACATCAGGCTGCTTCATCTGCCGCCCTACAGCCCCGAGCTAAACCCAATGGAGAATGTCTGGGACTACCTGCGGCAAGCTCTGCGCCACCGTCTGGGGTAGCTATAACGACATTGTTGAGGCCTGTCGGAGCGCGTGGAATTGGTTGATCGACGATCCGACACGCATCCAGTCAATCGGGACACGGCATTGGGCAGAGGTCAATGTCTAGGACGGCTGGTATTAGACCCAGACAAAGCTGTTCGCTTTGTCTGGGTCGGTGCACTAGGCCAATGATCGAGGCGGGCAGATGCGCTTCGCATCTGCCCCTACAATCCTCCCGATTCGTAGCCTGTCAAGCCTATCCTAGCGCCTATGAGGCTCTGCCCCATCGATACGCTTCGTGGCTGGATTCCGACAAAGGCTAGCGTGGAAGGACCGGACTGGTGGAGACCGGATCTAATATTTCTTTTTTATCAGGGTCGGTCCAAACTCGTGAGTGCTTCTCGTTTCTCCATCGATCCCGGCCGATTTCGAGAAAATCGATTTGGGAACGGATTTTGGGAAAGCGGTGTGGACCGCTGCGGCCCCAGAACCTTAAGGTGGGGGCTTCCCGCTGGCCGTTCGTTTATGGGAAGGCAGCGACCGTTGCATACGCCCGTCGCTCAGGCCCAGCGGATTTGATGATGCCTTCGAGGAGTTGCAGGACGAATTACCCTACCTGCCCCTGGTCCACGTGCAAGGCGAAGCCGGACACGCCAGAGTCGCCCAGCTCTGGCCGCAACTCCAAGCTGGGAACCTGGTAGTCGCCACCGTTCTGCATTCGATAGGGTATGGGCGCAGCGGTTTCGATGGTCCGCATCCTCTCCTTCAACTGATCTGCCACCCGCCGAAAGCCGGCCTCATCCATCCGGTCCACGCGGTAGGCCACGAAGGACGGCAGGACGGTGTAGCCGGGGTAATAGAGGATGCCATGATTGATCGGGAACAGGATGTCCTCGATCGGGCCGTTCACGCCGCGCGGGGCGTAGTGCGTCGCCCAGCCGCCCACGGTCACGATCAGCATCGCCCGCTTGCCGGCCAGTGTGCCCTCGCCAAAGCGGTCGCCCCAATGCGTGTCGCTCCGTTCGCCAACTCCGTAGGCGAAACCGAAGGCATACACGCGGTCCACCCATCCCTTGAGGATGGCCGGCATGGAGTACCACCACAGCGGAAACTGCAGGATCAGGGCATCGGCCCAGAGCAGCTTCTCCTGCTCGGCCTTCACGTCCTCCGTTAGTGCCCCGGCAGCGAAGGCCTGGCCTGATGCACCAGCCACCCGCAGCCGCTCGTCCGGTGCCACGCCCGGAAAGTCCGATCGATCGACGGCCGCCTTCCATCCATCGGCGTAAAGGTCACTGACCCGGACCTCATGCCCCTGTGCCTGCAACTCGGCCACTGCAACGTCGCGCAGCGCGCCGTTCAAGGAGTGGCGTTCCGGGTGGGCGAAAACGAGAAAAACCTTCATGGTGGCCTGTTGCTGCTGGTCGGGGTTTGTCAGAATTCGACGACGATCTTGCCGAAATGGCCGCCAGACTCCTGGAGCCGGAAAGCGTCCACGATCTCGGCCAGAGGAAAGGAGCGGTCGATCACCGGGTGGCCATGGACGGCGTCGATGCCGCGGATCAGGTCCAATTGATGACGGCGGCTGCCGACGATCAGGCCCTGGAGCCGTTGCTGCCGCGCCATGAGCATGGCCGTCGGCACGGCGCCCGCCCGGCCGGTCAGCACGCCGATCAGCGAGATGTGGCCGCCCACGCGCGCGGCCCTGATCGATTGCGCCAGCGTGCCCGGGCCGCCCACCTCCACGACGTGATCGACGCCGGTGCCGCCGGTCAGGTCCCTCACCCGATCGCCCCAGTTCTCGTCCCGGCGGTAGTTGATGCCGTGCGCGGCGCCCATCGTGCGAAGCCGCTCCAGCTTCTCGTCGGAGGAGGAGGTCGCGATCACCGTGGCCCCAATGGCCCGCGCGATCTGCAACGCGAAGATCGACACGCCGCCCGTGCCGAGCACCAGCACGCTGTCCCCAACCTTCAGGCCGCCGTTGACCACCAGGGCGCGCCAGGCGGTCACACCGGCCGTGGTCAGGGTCGCCGCGGCGGCGTGGCTCCAGCCGGCCGGCGCACGCGTGAAGGACGTGGCCGGCGCCACCACGACCTCCCGGGCAAAGCCGTCGATCCCGTCGCCCGGCGTGGTGGCGAAATCGGCAAGGGTGGCCTCACCGTCCAGCCAGGTCGGGAAGAAGGTCGATACGACGTGGTCGCCGGGCTTGAACCCAGTGACCTCGGAACCGACCGCCTCCACCACCCCGGCGCCATCGGCCATGGGGATGCGCCCATCGGCGGCCGGCAACCGTCCCGTCACCACGCCCAGATCGTGGAAGTTCAGGGAGGTGGCATGCACGCGCACGCGGATGGCATCCCGTCCGGGATCGCCGGGATCGGGGAGGTCCACCGACGTCAGGCCGTCGAGCCCTTGCTGCGGATGAGCCTGGATGGCCTTCATGCGAGTGCTCCTCGGCTGCGCGAGGGCAGCCATTGCAGGACGGTTGCCGTCGCCGACACGACCAGGACGGCGCCGAGATAGGCCTGGGTCGTGCCCAGGAAGCCGGTGAGCGAAACGGATAAGCCGGCGGCGATGGGAGGAACGCTCAGGGACAGGTAGGTGACCAGGAAGATCGCCGCGAAGAGTTCCGCGGTCAGGCGGCGGTGTGGCGATCGAGCCCGCCGGCCCGGCCGGTTCCCCAAGCGACGGCGCGCTGCTGTTGCTCGCCGAGGCCATCGACGCCAAGCCGCATGACGTCGCCTTCCCGGATATAGGCCGGCGGCTTCATGTCCATGCCGACGCCAGCCGGGGTTCCGGAACAGATGACGTCGCCGGGCAGGAGCGTCATGAACTCGCTGAGGTAGCTGACGAGCTTGGCGACGCCGAAAATCATGCTGCCCGTGTTGCCGTCCTGGCGATGCTTGCCATTGACCGTCAGCCAGAGCCTTAGTTTCTGGGAGGTCGGGCACCTCGCCCTTGGTCCCCTGGCCGCCGCGCTCCATCTGATAGGCGCGCTCGGAAACGTCGTTGACGACGGTGTAGCCGGCGACGTGATCGAGGGCGTTGGCTTCGCCGACATAGGAGGCGCGCTTCCCGATCACGACACCGAGTTCGACCTCCCAGTCGACCTTTTCCGCGCCGCGCGGGATCAGCACGTCGTCGTCGGGACCGCCGAGCGAACTCAAGGCTTTCATGAACACGATGGGCTCGGCGGGCACGGGTAACCCCGATTCGGCGGCATGGTCTCTGTAATTCAGGCCGATGCCCACGAGCTTGCCGATCCCCGCGACGGGCGGACCAAACCGGGGGCGCGGCGACACCAGCGCCAGGTCCTCCGGCGTCAGCCTCGCCAGTTCGCCGAGCCGCGTGTCGCTCAGCGTCGCGGGCGTGATGTCGTCGACCACGACGGACAGGTCGCGCACGTCGCCGTTGCCGTCGAGAAGCCCGGGCCGTTCTTCGCCCCCGACGCCGAATCTGACCAATTTCATGTGCAATCCTCCCAATCGGAAATTTGATGGGTGACCGCAGGCCGCCACCGGGATTGGTGGGGCGCCCGCCCCGAAGAGCTCGGCTCGTCTACATGGCGGCGGCGATGCGTTCGGGCGTCAACGGCAGTTCGCGCACCCGCACGCCCAGCGCATCGAACAGCGCGTTGCCGATCGCCGCGGCGGTGGGACCGGCGGCGCATTCGCCGACGCCGTTCGAGGGTCGATCAGCAGCGTCGAGCAGCACCACCTCGATCGCGGGCACCTCGGAGAAGGACAGGATCGGATAGCTCTCCCAATCGCGAGTCAGGACCTGGTTCTCGTCCCACTTGACTTCCTCGATCAGCGTCCAGCTGACCGCCTGGACGATTCCGCCCTCGATCTGGTTCAGCAGGCCGTCGGGATTGACCACCAGCCCCGCATCGACGGCGGCCCAGACCCGCTCGACGTGCACGCGCTCGTCGACCCGGACCTCCGCCACCACTGCGCAATAGGCCGCGCTATTCTTGTAGCGGGAGAAGCCGAGGCCGCGTCCGCGCACCTCGCCGTCTTCGGGAGCCGTCGGCGCGGCGTTGGCAACCGCCGTCACCCGCTCCAGCGTCGCGCGCGCTCGCTCGTCTGTGAGGTGGCGCAGCCGAAATGCTAGTGGGTCGGCATCGGACGCCGCGGCGAGCTCGTCCATAAAGCACTCGATCGCGAACACGTTGCCGAACGCGCCGAGCGCGCGCAGCGCGGAGCTGCGCAGCGGCCCGCGCTGGATGAAATGGTGGATCACCGACTGGTTGGGGAAGAGATAGGGGGGCACCGCGTTCCGATCGCCGCCGCCGCCCAGCGCCAGCGACGGGTTCTCCACCGCCGGCCGCACAAACGGCTCGGCAAGATGCCACGCGGCCGATAAGCCGACACCTTCGCCCCAGCCCGGCCGCGAAAGATGCGGTGGGCTGTAAACTTGATATTTCCAGTCGACGATCGCGCCGTCGGCAGCGAGCTCTGCCGAGAGGTCCATCGTCATGGCGGGACCGAAGGGAGCGCTGACCAGCTCGTCCTCGCGCGACCAGACCACCCTGACCGGCCGGCCGAGCGCGCGTGACAATAAGGCGGCATCGAGCGCTACGTCGTCGGCGCCGTTGTGGCCATAGCAGCCGGCGCCGTCCTGATGAATGACGCGGACGATCTCCTCCGGCACCCCCAGAGCCATCGCCAGCTGCGACCGGAGCCCGTAATTTCCTTGCGTCTGCGACCAGACGGTTAGCCCCTGTACGATCCCGTCGGACTCTCGCCATTCCGCCACCGCGCAGGCCGGGCCGATCGACGCGTGGGCTAAATAAGGCTTGCTGTAGGTCGCATGGAACGACTGTGTGTCGTTCGGCTTAGACGCGGATCGCTCGGCGAGCTCCGTCGAGTCGCGCACATGACTATGCAGCCAGTCGACCATGCCGGACGGGTCTGGCAGGTCGGCGGGCGTCGTCCAGCGGACCGCCGTTTGCGCGACCGCGATCGCGCGCAAGGCGTCCTCCTCGCGCGGTGCAACGACACCGACGAATCGCCCGTTGACGACGATCTGCACCGCCGGCACGCGCGACCGCAGCTTCTCCTCGTCGACGCCCGCCAATTGGGCATTGCTAGACGGCGGCCGTACGATGCGTCCGTGCCACATATCCGGCAGGTCGAGGTCATGGATATAGGCCGCGCCGCTTAGCTTGCGCGGCAGGTCGCGCCGCGGGACGCTTCGCCCAACCACGCGGTACGCCGCGGAAGGTTTGGGCGCGACATTCCCGGTGATCTCCTGATGTAGATCGACCTCCTCGAGAAGACGCCAATAGTCGATCGATCCGCCCGTAGCCGACACGAACGAGCCGTCGCGCACCGTCAGCGTGGCGGGATCAACTCCGAGGCGCCTAGCCGCCGCTGCAGCGAACGTCTCGCGCACCTCGGCGCAGGCGATGCGGACCGCCAGGCCGCCGCGTTCGATCGAGATACTTGCCGACGTCCACCACTCGTTCGGGCATAATCCGGTGTCGCCCGACACAAGGTCGAGCACGTCGAGCAGCACCCCCAGTTCCTCGGCGGCGATCTGCGCAACCGCCGTGCCGATCCCCTGACCCAGTTCCACCTTGCCGTTACGGACCTGGACCCGGCCGCCGGGTTCGAACCGAACCCAGTCCGCCATCTTGCCATCGGGCTTGACGCCGACCCAGCTCGTCATCGTCCGATCGAGATCGGGTCGCGGCGCCAGCCCGGTCCGGCTTGTAACTCCTCCACTCACCGCTGTGCTCCTTGGCTAAGGTTGCACATTGGTTGCTGGGAGAGGGTCGCCGTGGTGTGTTTGAGGGTTCGTCCTCGGGCATGAGATTGGCGCCCTCGACCGGTGCTTAGGGCTCGAACGGTATCCTGAGGCCAAGCCTTGCCCGCTTGCGTCCTCGGTTGGACAAGCGTGAGCATGGGTGCCGGCTCCGGTTCAACGCATGCGTTAAACCCCTGCCGCTGACCAACAACGGAGGGATCATGTTCGCAGGCATCGATATTGCGTCCGAGCGCCACATGCTCGCACGCCTGGACGACCAGGGCGCGCCGATCGGCAAGCCCATGCCAATCACCGAGGACCGCGCCGGCTACGACGCGCTGCTCAAGGCATTGGGCGAGCCGCCAGTGCTCGTCGTTATGGAGGCGACCGGGCACTACTGGAAGAACCTGTTCGCCGTGCTCGCTGCCGCCGGGCACGAGGTGGCGCTGCTCAATCCGTTTGTCGCCCGGCGTTTCCAAGACAGCCGCCTCGAACGAACCAAGACCGATGCCATCGACGCGCAAGGCCTCGCCCGCCTCGCCTTCGAGAAGCGCCCTGAACCCAGCCATCTGCACGACGAGGTCGCCGAGGCGCTGCGCGAGCTGGTTCGTCATCGCGACCGGCTGCGGCAGGGTTTTGACGATCGTGTCCGCCAGCTGCACAGACTGGTTGACCTCGGCTTCCCCGAGTTCACCCGCTACGTCCGCAGCCTCGACAGCATGCTCGCTACCTGCCTGCTCGCCGCATATCCGACCGCTCACGCCTTTGCCCGCGCCACCCCACGCCGCTTGGCCAAGCTGCGCTACGACGGGCGCCATTTCGTCGGCGCCGAACTGGCCGAGCAGCTCGTCGAGGCCGCGAAGACCTCGATCGGCCAGCACCACGGACCCGCCTACAAGCTGCAGGCCGTGCACATCTGCCAAGACCTCGACCTGTGGCGTAAACGTCTGGCCGATATCGAGCGCGACATCGAGGACCTGCTCGACACCCACCAGATCGGCAAGCTGCTGACCACCATCGAAGGTATCGGGCCACAATCCGCAGCCCGCATCATCGCCGCTGTCGGCGACCCAGCCCATTTCAAGAGCGCCAACGCCTTTGCGGCCTACGTCGGCGTCGTGCCGGGTCTGAGGCAGTCCGGCAAGCAATCCGACCGTATTCGAGCGCCCCTCGCACCCATGGGCCATGCCCGGCTGCGTAAGGCACTCTGGATGCCGGTGCTCGGCGCCGTGCGACGCAATGCCTGGTTGCGCGCCTTCTACGAGCGCCTCAGAGCCGCCGGAAAACCCGCAAAACTCGCCCTCATCGCCGCCATGCGAAAGCTGCTGCACGCCGTCTACAGCGTCGCCAAGCATCGCAAGCCGTTCGAGATCAGAACGGAGCAGGCGCGGGCGGCGTAGTCCCAACATAACGCAGCCGACCGCGCCTGCGGCCCGCACAAAAACCGCTTGCTCAACGTGACGGTATCTCATGTGTGGCCCGCCGCTTGCCGCACCGCGCGTAGGATGCGGACATGAGTTCCGCATCGGCAAAGGTGCTTGTCGAGCGCCTCCAGCATCCGCCCTTCGTCGGGCGCTCCGTCCTCTTCTAACAGCGCCTTGCAGCGCATGATGATGCCGTTGATGCAATAGCCGCATTGCGCCGCCTGCGTGTCGAGGAAGGCGCGCTGCAGGGGATGCGGCTGCTCGACGCTGCCGATTCCCTCGATCGTCAGGACATCGTGATCGAGCGCCGCCCACAGCGGCGTGTCGCACGACGCGACAGCACGGCCGTCGATCTGCACCGTGCAGGCGCCGCACGTGCCGACCCCACAGCCGAAGCGAGTACCTTTCAGCCCCAGATCGTTGCGGAGGACGTAAAGGAGGGGAGTGTCAGGTTCCGCAGCGACCCGACGCGTTTCGCCGTTGACCCGCAGTTCCCTGACGGTGTCAGAAGCCGACGTCATCGGCCCAACCCTCGCGCTTCGCGCGTCGAACCAGATACGCCCACATGTTGTCGAAGTAGAAGTCGGAATTGAGGAACTTCTTGGCTTCCTCGATCGCCGAGTCGGGCATCAGATGGAGTTCGCCGGCGGACATCGCCTTAAGTTGTACCCCGAGCGAGGCTTCGAGCTCGATCACCCGCAGCACGGTCTGCGCGATGGAGACATGCGCTACCATGAGGCCGTGGTGCTTCAGAATCAGGCCGCTCGTGCTCGCAAACTCGCGCGCCATGATCTTGCCCTGTTCAGCGATGCTGAACGTGTCTTCGTAATCCTCGACCAGTCGCACGTCGCCGTGCCAGCGCGCCGCATTGTTGTCGATCGGAAGCAGCGAGGTGGCGATGGCGCCGGCCGCGACGCCGTTGTCGCCGTGATGATGCCCGATGCACATCACTTTGGGGTTCTCGCGGTAGACCGGGCCGTGCACAGCCATGGAAGGATTGATGCGGGCGTCGGGATCCTTCGGTTTGCCGTCGAAATCGACCTCGCAAATGGTCGCCAAGCTGACTTCCTCGACGCTTTGGCCAAAGGTGTATACCCAGAACGTGTCCGCGTCGGGGGACCGGGCGGTGAGATGCGCGAGCAGTCCCCTGCCCAGCCCCAGCATGCCCATGATCCGGTATCCCAGGACGAGGTTCTGTTTCAGATTGTTTGTCACGGCTGTAGCCATGAGCTTCTCCCATCCCGAGTGATGCAGCCTGCGCGGCAGGTCGACAACGATTGGAGTGTCACGGGCTCCAACCCGCTCCTAAAGCATATGACCCAGCCGCCTTGGGCATTGAAATCGAACCTTTTGCATGCCGTTATCGACACAATGGATACCAGAAACCTCGATCTCGGATTGCTCGTGACGCTCGAAGCCTTGCTTGCGGAACGCAACGTCACACGCGCCGCGCGCCGGCTGAACCTCAGTCAGCCGGCCTTGTCGGCACGGCTGGCAAGACTTCGCGATGCACTCGGCGATCCGCTCCTGATCCCGGCCCAGCGCGGGATGGTGCTGACCCAGCGGGCACTCGAGCTGATGCAGCCACTGCACGAGGCGCTGGAGAGTGTCCGCCGCGTTATTGAGCAAGGAGCGCCGATCGATCCGGCGACCATGCAGGCAACCCTGGTGATCGCGGCGAGCGACTACGTCCAGTATGCGCTGCTGGCGCGTTTCTTGGTCGCGTTGCGGGTCGAGGCGCCGATGATCCGCATAGCGTGGCGGGCGCTCGACGTGATGGCACTCTCCACGCAATTGGAGCGTGGTGAGGTGGACCTGGCCTTGGCCGCGCCTGAACACGCGCCGGCGGCGATGCGCCAGCGCCGACTCTACGAGGAGGGTTACGCGGTCATCGCACGACAGGGGCATCCAAGCGTGCAGGGCGATCTGGGGCTGGACGTGTTCTGCGCGCTGGACCACGTCGTCGTATCGCCTCAGGGTGGCGGCTTTACCGGGCCTACCGACGCAGCGCTTGAGGCGATCGGCCGTCGTCGCACCGTCGCCTTGTCCACATCGGGCTTCCTGATCGTGCCGGAGATCGTGTCACGATCCGACATGATCGCACTGATCCCGCGCCGGATCGCAGAAGGCTGGTCGGAACGGATGCAGGTGCTGGAACCGCCGCTCACCATACCTGGATTCGTCATCGCCAGTATCTGGCACGAACGGACGACTACCCACCCGGCACAGAGCTGGCTACGTGACCGACTTGCCGCATTGGCATGATGCTGTATCCCGATGTACCGCAGGTCCAAGCTCACTTTCCCAAAACACCATCCCAATCGAGAAAGCTGGGGTGCTGGTGGGAAGACGACGCGAGGCGGCTAAGGGGCGGGAGCTCGTACAACTTCTCATCCCTCTTGCCCTTCAACACGGTATCTTCGGGTGACGATCCCTGACGCAAGAGGATGACGCCTGCGGCGATAAGGGTTGAACGCCAAAAAAGAGGAGGGGGTTAGGCCGCCTCCCCGATCTTGAACTCTAGGGTAAGCCCTGCCGCCGCCGCCAGGTTCACCAGGGCATCAAGCGAAAACTTGCCGAGCTTCCCCCGCAACAGGTCATTCAGCCGGGGTCGGGTGATCGCCAGCCGTTCCGCCGCAACCTCTTGCGGCAGGTTCCAGGACTTGACCCGATCGACCAGAGCCGCGAGCAGATCGGCGCGCGCCTTCATGTTCGCGGCCTCCATCGGAGTGTCGGCCAAGGCGTCAAACACCTCCGCAAAAACCTCGGTTTCCATTGCTAACCCTTCCATGATTTCAAGCGGCTCGCCGCTAACTCAATATCCCGTTGTGCCGTCTGCTGCGTTTTCTTCTGGAAGGCGTGGAGCACGACGACAGTATCCCCGAGCGTAGCCAGGTAGATTGCTCTGAACGCTCCGGCTTCCTCGCGTATCGTAGCCTTTGGGATCCTTTGCTTATCTGAATGTGGGTCTGGGGCCCCAGCGGGGTCCAGGGGCGTCTTGCGCAGCACGCCTTCGCGTGACGCCCCTGGCCTTTCAGGCGGCCTTAACGTCCGCGACAAAGCTGCTGACTTCAAGCTCCAGCATCGCCGCATGCCGCGACAGGTCGCCCGCGGCGCTCAGGACTTGGCTGGCCGCGGTCCCGGTGTCATTGGCCGCGTTGCTCACGCCGCCGATATGGACGGTGACCTCCTGCGTGGCGCCGGCGGTATCGCGCACGTTGCGGGCGATCTCGGCGGTCGCCGCTCCCTGCTGCTCGACCGCGGCGGCGATGGTGGTCGAGATCACGCTCACCTCCTGGATGGTGGTGGAGATCGCTCCGATCGCATCGACCGCCTCGCGGGTGGCGGTCTGGATCTGGCCGATCTGGGTCGCGATCTCGCCGGTGGCCTGCGCGGTCTGGCTGGCCAGGTTCTTGACCTCGCTGGCGACCACTGCGAAGCCCTTGCCTGCCTCGCCAGCGCGTGCCGCTTCAATGGTGGCATTCAGCGCCAGCAGGTTGGTCTGGCCAGCAATGCCGGCGATCAGGCCGACCACGTGGCCGATCTTCTCCGCCGCCTCGGACAAAGCACGGACGATGGCGTCGGTGCGCTGCACGTCGGTCACGGCGCGGCTGGTGACATGCGCGGATTTCGCGACCTGCTGATTGATTTCACCGATCGAAGCGGTGAGCTGCTCCGCGGCGGCCGCGGCCATCTGCACGCCGAGGCTTGCGGTCTGCGCCGCCGCATCGACCGTGCCTGCTCGGCGGTTGGTGTCGGCCGCGGTGCCGCTGAGCGAATGTGCCGTGGTGCTGAGGTCGGTCGAGCCGGAGGCGAGGGTCCTGGCCAGGCCGCCCACTATGTCCTCGAAGCCGCGCATGCGGGCCTCGAGACGCTGCGCGCGCTGCTCCTTGACGCTCCGGCTCGCCTCCTGCTCGACGGCAAGTGCTGCGGCCCGGATCATGTTGTCCTTGAACACGACGACGGCGGCAGCCATCGCGCCGATCTCGTCGCGCCGGCCGGCGCCGGGGACCGCCGCGTCCAGCTCTCCGGCGGCAAGTCTGCGCATCGCCTGGGTCATTGCACTTAACGGCACGGCGATCACGCGAACCAGGGTTATACGGAGCAGCAGGGCGGCCAGTACCGACACCGCGCCACTGCCGAGCAAGACGAGGATGGTGGCACGCGACGCCGCCTTTTGCGCGGCGCCCCAGTGAACCAGCTGCGTGTGTTCGGTCGTCAGGATCTGCTTGATCGTGGCGCGGATCGACGCCATCGGCACCTTTCCGGTTCCGGCATCCGCGACGTCCTTGTGCCAGGCGTCGACAAAGCTGCTCAGGACGTGCAACCGGGCGCGCTGGGCGGCGTCACCAGCGGTGAGAGCCTGCACCAGGCCGAAGGCGTGAGCGTAGTCTGCCTTGCCTTGCTGAAACGCTGCCATGTAGCTTGGGTCGCCGGTAAGCAACGAGGCACGCAGGCTGCTTTCCTGCTGCACCAGCCCCGCCATCGCATCCTTGACGGTGAGGATCACGGTGCCTGAATGGGTGCAATGCACCTGGGCACGCTGCATCAGGCGGATCTTCTGGAAGACCAGGCCGCTGCTCGCCAGCATCACGGTAATGATTGGCACAAATGCCAGGATCATCTTGGCCCGAATCGAAATATCACTGATCTTTCGCGAGAGTTGCATCGTCGCCTCATCCGTTGCGGCGATGATCCTCGCGCGATCCAATGAAGCTTCCATTAACGCGATTGCAGGAAGCGGGGCCGGTTTCGCGTCAGGCGGTTCTGCTCTACCGTTCGGCGTCAAAACCGGTCGAGAACCATGCCCCTGATTGCCGCCCGCCTGAACAAGATCAGCCCAAGCCAGACGATCGCGATCTCAACCAAGGCGCGTGCGCTCAAGGCAGCGGGGCGCGACATCATCAGCCTGTCGGCCGGCGAGCCCGATTTCGACACGCCTCAGAACGTCAAGCAGGCGGCCATGCGCGCGATTGCGAACGGCCAGACGAAGTATACCGACGTGTCGGGCACGCCGGCGCTCAAGCAGGCGATCGCCGAGCGGTTCCGCATCGATTCCGGGCTCGATTACCGGCCTGAGGAGATCATCGTCTGCACCGGCGGCAAGCAGGTGATCTACAACGCCATGGTGGCGACGCTGGACGCCGGCGACGAGGTCATCATCCCGTCGCCCTGCTGGGTGTCATATCCGGACATCGTGGCACTAGCCGACGGGGCTCCGGTGATCGTTCCATGCGGCCCGAACAGCGGCTTCAAACTGCGCGCCGAGGACCTGGAGGCCGCGATCACGCCGCGCACCAAGTGGTTCTTTCTCAACAGTCCGAACAATCCGACCGGTGCGGCCTACGATCGCGACGAACTGCGCGCGATTTGCGACGTGCTGCTGCGGCACCCCGACATCTGGATCTTCACCGACGATATCTATGACAAGCTGGTCTATGACGGCTTTCAGCCTGCCACCATCGTGCAGGTCGAGCCGCGATTGCGCGACCGCACGGTGACGATGAACGGCTGCTCTAAGGCCTATGCGATGACCGGCTGGCGGATCGGCTTCGCCGGCGCGCCGGCGCTACTGATCCGCGCGATGGACAAGCTGCAGAGCCAGTCGACCTCTAACGCCAGCTCGATCAGCCAGGCGGCGGCCCTGGAGGCGCTGACCGGCCCGCAGGACTTCATCGCGGAGATGGTCGCGACCTACCAGGCGCGTCGCGACCTGGTGGTGGACATGCTGGGCGAGGCCGATGGCATCACCTGCCACAAGCCGGAGGGTGCGTTCTACGTCTATCCCTCGATGCAGGGCTGCATCGGCAAGACCAGCGCCGGCGGCGCCGCGATTACCGACGATGAGAGCTTCGTGGTGGCTTTGCTGGAGGAACAGGGGGTGGCGGCGGTGCATGGCGCGGCGTTCGTCTTTCCCGGCCATTTCCGGGTCAGCTACGCCACCGACACCGAAAGCCTGGCCGAGGCCTGCCGGCGCATCCAGCGGTTCTGCGCCGACCTGCACTGATGATGCCGCTGCTGGCTGGCCGCCTGGCAGCACTTGAGCCCCCGGCGACGGTCGGCATGTCGGCGCGCGCGCGGACCTTACGCGCGGCCGGGCACCGGGTCATCTCGCTGGCGATCGGCGAGCCGGATTTCGACACGCCACCTATCGCCGTCGCGGCCGCGCACCGGGCGGCGCTGGAAGGCGAGACGAAATATCCGCCGACCGACGGCACAATGGCCCTCAAGCAGGCGGTGCGCGAGAAGTTCGCGCGCGAAAACGGGCTCACGTTCAGCGACGCCGAGGTGATGGTCGCCAATGGCGGCAAGCAGATCCTGTTCAATGCGCTGCTGGCGACCCTGGACCCCGAGGACGAGGTGGTGATCCCGGCGCCATACTGGGCCAGCACGCCGCTGATCGCGCAGATGCTCGGGGCCCGCACGGTGCATCCGCAATGCCCGGAGGCGCTCGGCTTTGCGCTGACCCCGGAGGCGCTGGCGCAGGCGATCACGCCGCGGACCCGCTGGGTGATCCTGAACTTCCCGAACAACCCGACGGGTGCGACCTGCGGCGGCGAGGCGCTGCGCGGCTTGGCGGACGTGCTGTCGCACCATCCGCATGTCTGGGTGCTGAGCGACGAAATTTACGAGCACCTGGTGCATGACGGGCCGCCGCACGTCTCGCTGGCGGCCGTCGCACCCGAGCTGCGCGACCGCGTGCTGACACTGAACGGCGCATCCAAGACCTATGCCATGACCGGCTGGCGGGTTGGCTATGCCGGTGGCCCGGCGCGGCTGATCGCGGCGATGACGACGGTCCAAAGCCACTCCACCTCCGGCGCCAGCAGCATCGGCCAGGCGGCGGTGGTGGCGGCGTTGGGCGGCGGCCTCGAGCGAATCGCGGTGATGCGCGAGACCTATCGGCGGCGACGCGACCGGGCCGTGGCGGCGCTGCGGGCGATGCCTGGTGTGACCTGCGCGATGCCGCACGGCGCCTTCTATGCCTATCCCGGGATTGCCGGTTGCATCGGCCGCACCAGCGCCGGCGGCGCGCTGATCGATAGCGACGCGGCGTTCGCGCGGGCCCTGCTCGATGAGCAGCACGTTGCCGTCGTGCACGGCGCGGCGTTTGGGATGAGCCCCTATCTGCGGCTGAGCGTCGCCTCCGATGACGACAGCCTGTCGGAAGCCTGCATCCGAATGGCGCGGTTTTGCAAACGGCTGCGCTGAGCCAGGGCGGCACGGAAGAAGCGGACGACGCTGCGATTGAAGCTCGTGTGGAAGCGGGTCCGGTCAAATCCCGGCGCGCTTTCGCAGATAGCCGGCGCCACATTCCGCAGGGCGGGTGAGCAGGGTGCGAGGAAGTCCAGATGCCTCGCCCCGGCGACGATGTGCAGGGCTGCCGGCTGCGGCAAGGCGCGTTGCACGGCCTCGGCATAGAACGGCGCCGGCAGGATACGGTCGTCGCCGGCGCGCCAAAGCTGCACCGGCATGGTCACGCGCCGCAACCCGCGCCGGCTGAAGGTGAAGCCGAGCGCCGGGGCCGCTACAACCAGGGCGCGCAGGCGGAAATCCTGCCCCATCATGGCAGTTGTCTCTGTGGCGTCGGCCGGGTGGGCAGCGAGGAGGCGGCAGTCGTAGAAGCTCGGGTGGGCCGCGCAGTGGGGTGCGACGCGCGAGAGGTCGGGAACGCCCCCGGCCGCGACCAGCACGGTGAAGCCGCCGGCGGAGAAGCCGAACGCGCCGATCCGGTGTGGGTCCACCGGCCAATGCCGCAGCGTGTAATCGATCAGCACGCCGAGCGCGCGCGACCTATCGGCGATGTCCGTGGCTCGGCTCATGTCGCGGAAATTGTCGCCCGGGTGGGTGAGGGCCGCCACCACAAAGCCCGCTTGCGCCAGGGCATAGGCGGTGTCGGCGTGGCCGGCGAAGCTGCCGCCGCTCCCGTGCGAGATCACCACCAGGGGCAGGCTATCGCCAGCGACGCGGGCGTCTGCAGCCAGGTCCTGGACGAACAGCTCGACCGGGGTGGGGCGCATCGGAGCTTTCGTCGGATACCAGACGCCGACCTCGATCGGGGCCCTGCCGCCGTCGGGGATAATGAGGTGTCTGAAACCGACATGCGCCGTGACAGCGACGGATGCCGGCGTGCAGCCGAACAGGCTGAGAAGAACGGCGATGACGATCCACATGCGAGGCTCCATGGAATGCTATCTGCATCGTCATGGCAGCCGCGCGATGGTGTTGCAGCCGGCGTTGCGCGAACGGGCGAGCGGGTTCGTGGGCGGGCGAGTGGACGCGGCGGCTCAGAGGCCGACGAGCAGGGTGTCGAGCGCCCGCGTCACGCGGTCATGGTGCTGGACCAGGGAACCGACGGAACTCTTGAGCTCGTGGACCGGGATGCTCGCGATGGCCTGGGTGAGCAGGACATGCCGGCGGCTGCTGATCTCGAAGACCGGATTGAGCTCGCTGATCGGCTTGGGCGCCATCTCCTCCGGGATAAGCGGCACCACGGCGCGTGTGGCGAGATGGGCGAGCAGCTCAGCCTGGACGTCCAGCACGTAGCCGGGGCCGGTCGGCATCGGGTGCACGTCGAGACGGGACATCAGAACTGACGATAGGCGGCGAGCGGCAGACCCTGCTCGGCGACGTGACGGTTCCAGGCGTCGATCGCGTCGCGGTTCTCGGCGAGCCAGCGCTCGCGCCGGCCCTCGGCAACCGCGGTGGCCAAGCCGCGCTCGCAGGCCTGCGACAGGTTCACGCCCATCGCACGTGCGTCCCGCAGGAGGGTGGTCGGCAGGGTGACGTTGGTGGCGCGTCGCGGCGAAGTGCCGGTTGGTGTCATCTGTGGCGCGGACCTACCCTAAATTTACGTCATCATGGGCGTGCTCGATGCGCACGGCAAGACGCATGGATCCGAGTTGCGGCTTATGCTTGCCGCGCGAGGACGCAGTGGCGATGATCTGGTAGAGGAAGGAGGGTGACGCACATGCCCTGGATCGCGGCGCGAGGTTGGAGGGATCGCCTGGTCGTCGGCGGGCTGGCTGGCGTCTTTCTCGGTCTCTGCGGCCCGTTCGGCAGTTATCTGAACGGCTCGGCCGCGATCAGGCTCGGCTACTGGGTCGCCGCACTCCTGGCCGGAACGGTCATGATCGGTTCGGCGTTTGCCGCCGCGCGTCGGCTGGCGCTGTATTGGCGGCTGCCGGAACACTCCCTGCTGGTGCCGGCGACTTTCTTCGGGGCATTGCCGCTCGCGATCGTGTGCCGGCTTGGCGCGAGCGCGCTCTGGCCGCAGGCGATCAGCCATATCGACGTGGTGACCTGGTATGGGCAGACGGTACTGGTGACAAGCCCGTTCACGCTCCTGTACGTGCTCGCCTGGCGTCGTTCGTCGGCACTCGTCGAGCCGCCGCGTCCAGCCGGCGGCGCCCCTCTGCTGGCCGGGTTGGCAGCGGCGGATATCATCGCCCTGCAGATGGAGGACCATTATGTCCGGGTCCATACGCGCACCGCATCCAGGCTGGTTCTGATGCCGATGCACCAGGCGATCGGGGATCTGGGCGAGGTGCCCGGCTTGCGTGTCCATCGCTCCTGGTGGGTCGCGCGCGACGCTGTCGTCGCGACGACGCGCCACGGCCGCAACGTGCGGCTGCGGCTTGCGAACGGGGTGGAGGCGCCGGTCTCGCGCGCCAACATCGTGTCGCTGCGCGCCGCTGGTGTCGCTACTCCGGGCTCGGCCGGTCGCGGGTAAAGAAGCCGCGGAGTGCGGCGGCGACGGGTTCTGGCGCCTCCTCGGCCAGGAAGTGCCCGGCCGGGACGGCGCCGCCGGTGACCTCGTTGTCGACGCAGTCGCGCCAGAGCTGCAGCGGATCATACCAGCCGCCGATGCGGCCGCGGCTGCCCCACAGGGCGAGCAGCGGACAAATGAGGCGGAGGCGGTGATGCGCCTCGGCAGGCTGTGGGGTGCGAGCGCGGGCTGGCTCGGGGGCGCCTTGCCCTTGCGTCGGTGCGAGGCCTGCGCGCAGGTAGTCAGCGACGGCCTCGGCATGAAAGAAGTGCGCGTCCTCGCCGGGCACGTCGCCGCGGAACCAGGCTTCCGGGGCATGCGTGACAAGCGCCTCCGGCTTGGGGTGTAACTGGCCGAACCAGCAGCTCGGATAGAAGCCCAGGCCAAAGGAGAGGTCGGCGCGGCTGCGGTGCTCCGGCACCGGCACGATCCCCAGGGTGGCGAGGCGGCGCACCTGCGTGGGGGCCTGCAACGCCATGCGGCAGGCGACGTGACCGCCCAGATCGTGGCCGGCGACGCCGAACCTCCCATACCCGAGACCCCCCATCAGGGCCAGCATCGAATCGGCAAGTGCGGCCTCGTCGCGGTCGCGCGACAGGTCCGGGCAGATCACCTCGAAGCGGTCGGCCAGCGAGGGGGCCACCGCGTGCCACATGGCGTGCGTCTGCGGCTCGCCGTGCAGCAGCAGCAAAGGCGGCCCGGCGCCGCCGCGACGCATGCGCACCGGGCCGCTTTCGTCGAGGGTGAAGCCGTCGAAGAACATGCGGCGAGCATAGAACGTGCGGCTGATTCATGCCAAAGACGCTGCCATCAAAGTCTTTTTTCGCGCGTGGCCACCCCGCCAACCCCACGCGCATACCGGTCGAAGGCTGCCGGTATGATTTCGCCTGGAGTTCGCGATGTCTGGCCTGGATCCCGAGGATTGGAGCGCGCTGCGGGCGCTGGGGCACACCATGCTCGACGACATGGTCGATCGCCTGGCAGGCCTGCGCGACACACCGGTCTGGCAGCGTATGCCGGATGCGCTGCGCGCGGAGCTGCGCGTGCCCTTGCCGGCGGAGGGTGCCTCGCCGGAGTCGGTGTATGACGATTTCCGGCGGCTGATCGCCCCCTATAGCGTCGGTAATACGCATCCGCGCTTCATGGGCTGGGTGCATGGCGGCGGCACCGGCATCGGCATGCTGGCGGAGCTGCTGGCCGGCGCGCTGGATGCAAATTGCGGCGGCCGCGACCACGCGCCGATCGAGGTCGAGCGTCAGGTGGTGCGCTGGGCGGCGGAGATGGTCGGCATGCCGGCCGAGAGCGGAGGCCTGCTGGTCAGCGGCTCGTCGATGGCCAACATGATCGCGCTGCTGGTGGCGCGACGGCACGCGGCGGGGGTGTCGGTGCGCACCGAGGGTGTCGGCGGCCATCGGCTGGTCGGTTATTCCGGGGAGAACGCGCATGGCTGCGTGGCGCGCGCCTTTGACATGGCGGGCCTGGGCAGCGGGGCACTGCGCCGGATCGCCTGCGACGGCGCGCACCGGATGCGGCTGCCGTTGCTCGTAGAGGCGGTGCGACGCGACCGCGACGCGGGCTTGCGGCCGTTCCTGGTGGTCGGCACGGCGGGCGCGGTCGATACCGGCGCGGTGGATGATCTCGCCGGCCTGGCGTCGTTCTGTCGCGACGAAGATCTGTGGTTCCACGTCGACGGCGCGTTTGGTGCGTTCGCGGCACTCTCGCAGCACCTGCGTGGCCTGCTGGCCGGCATCGAGCAGGCGGACAGCCTGGCGTTCGACTTCCATAAATGGGCGCAGGTCCCCTACGATGCCGGCTGCGTGCTGGTACGCGATGCGACGCTGCAACTGGAGACCTTCCGGCAAAACCTCGCTTATCTCGCCGGCACCGACCGCGGTGTGGCCGGCAATGCACCGTGGCCGGCCGATCTCGGCCCCGAGCTGTCGCGCGGCTTTCGCGCACTCAAGGTATGGATGACCTTGAAGACCTACGGCAGCGAACGGCTGGGTCGTATGGTTGAGAGCTGCTGCGCGGTGGCGCGCCACTTGGCAGACCGGATCGAGTCGGAGCCGTCGCTTGAGCTGCTGGCGCCGGTGGCACTCAACATCGTCTGCTTTCGGCTGCGCGCGGGACCGGAGGCCGAACGCGACGATCTTAACGCGGAGCTGGTCCGCGACCTGCACGAGGCCGGGATCGCGGTGCCGTCGACGACCGTCATCGACGGCAAGCGTGCGATCCGCGCCGCCATCGTCAACCACCGCACCACCGACGCTGACGTCGACGCGATGCTTGACGGGCTGCTCAGGCTGGCTCGCGCGGCATCAGCGCGTCGTCGATCTCCCTGGCCCGAACCGCCGCCGGACGCGCGCTGATCCGGGTCCAGTAGCGCTCGAAGGCCGGCCGCGGCGCGATCGTCCTGAACATCATGCCGAAGCCGATCTGCGAGCCGACATAGACGTCGGCGGCGGTGAATTGGGCGCCGAGGAGATGATCGTGCCGCGAGACGGCTTCCTCCAGCACGTCGAGCACGGTCGCGATCCGGCCATAGCCAATCATGCTCTCGCGGTTCTCCGGAACGACGAAGCCTAGCGCCTGATTTGAGGTCGCCGCCTCGAACGGTCCGGCGCCGAAAAACAGCCAGCGATAATAGGCGCCGCGCAGCCGATCACCTGGTGCGGGTGCCAGCCCCGCTTCGGGGAAGGCATCGGCGAGGTAGGCGCAGATCGCGGCGCCCTCGGTGATCACCGTCTCGCCGTGCCGCAAGGCCGGTACCTTGCCCATCGGATTGACGGCGAGGAACGCAGGCGTCTTTGTCGCCCCGAAGGCCACCAACTCGGTGCGGTAGGGTGCGCCGGTCTCTTCCAGCATCCAGCGCACGATGCGCCCACGTGACATCGGATTGGTGTAGAAGACCAGCTCGCCGTCCATCGCAGGCTTCCTTCAGGGGCTGGCGAACGAGGATCGCGTGGCCGGCCGGCTCGGTGCCGCATAGGGCCCGATCGGCAGGACGACACGGTCGTGCGCCTCGTTGATGACCTCGGCCGCGGCGAGATAGAGTGCGGCGATCGCCGTAGCCAGACCGCAATAGCCGCCGAGCCGGTGCAGCAGGGTGATGTCGGTCCATTCACCCAGACCGAGCAACAGGAAGGTCACCCAAAGCAGCAGGAACACGGTCGAGACCGCGCGGTTGGCGGTGAAGGTGCCGATCCACAGGAAGAAGGTGAAGATTCCCCAAAGGACGAGGTACCAGCCGACGAAGCTCGCCGGCACGGTCAGATGCGGAAACATGACGAACAGCGCAAACGACCACCAGAACGATCCAAAACCGCAAAAGGCGACGAAGCCGAAGCTGTTGCCGCGGGGCAGTTCGCACAGGCCGGCAACGAACTGCGCGGTGCCGCCGAAGGCGAAGGCCATGCCGAGCACCATCGGCATTGCCGTCGGCGCATACCAGCCCGCATTGATCATGCTGAGCAGCCAGGTGGTCATGGCAAAGCCGCTCAAACCGAGCGGTGCTGGGTTTACCTGCTTCATGGACAACTCTCCCGGCGGCCTCTCAATCGGAGGCTTGTGCCAGGGCGAACGTTGCCACGGTTTCGCGGCGTTCACCAGCTATGGCGCGAGACGGCCGGTCAAATCCTCGATGAACTGCCAGGCAACACGGCCGGACCGTGCGCCGCGGGTGATCGACCATTCGTTGGCAGCGGCGTGCAGCGCATCCGTGGTCACCGCGAGGCCGCGCGCGGCGGCGTATGTGTCCACCATCGCCAGATAGGTCGGCTGGTCGCAATTGTGAAAGCCGATCCACAGGCCGAAGCGGTCCGATAGCGACACCTTCTCCTCGACGGCCTCGTTCGGGTTGATCGCGGTCGCCCGCTCGTTCTCGATCATCTCGCGCGGCATCAGATGGCGACGATTACTGGTTGCGTAGAACAGCACGTTGTCGGGGCGGCCCTCGATGCCGCCGTCGAGCACCGATTTGAGCGCCTTGTAGTCGGCATCCTCGCGCTCGAACGAGAGATCGTCGCAGAACACCAGGAAGCGATGCGCCGATGCGCGCAGCAGGCCGAGCAGTGCGGGGAGGGTCGTGAGGTCGTCGCGGGCGATCTCGATCAGCAGCAGCCGGCGAACGGTTCCGTTAACGGCATGATGCACCGCCTTGATCAGCGAGGACTTGCCCATGCCGCGCGCGCCCCAGAGCATGGCGTTGTTGGCGGGCAGCGCGCGGGCGAAGCGTTGGGTGTTTTCGAGCAACAGCGCGCTCTGTGGCTCGATGCCGCGCAGCAGCGCCAAACCGACATGAGCTACATGGCTGACCGGCGACAGCCGGCCATGCTCTGGCCGCCAGACGAACGCGTCGGCGTCATCGAGCGATCCGAGCGACGGCGGGGCTGGCGAAAGCCGCTCCAGCGCCTCGGCGATGCGCGCGAGCAGACTCGTGATCGGTTCGGACAAGAGAGCGTTCCATGGCGGCCGTCCCGCGCTTGACGAGCGGGATGCGAAACCTATGGTCCCGGACCACGCGCGGCAAGCCTGGTGGCCGCCCCCTCCGACCCGAAAGCTAAGTCGATGCATCTGTTTGCGACCGAAGCCTACGCCCAGAACGCGATTGGCGGCACCGCCGGCGGTGGCGCCGGATTGCTGGGTGGCCTTGCTGGGATCGGTCAGTTCCTGCCGATCGTGCTGATCTTCATCGTCTTTTATTTTCTGCTGATCCGGCCGCAGCAGCAGCGGCAGAAATCGCTCAAGACGATGGTGGCAAGCCTCAAGCGTGGGGACCGGGTGGTCACCGCGGGCGGCATCGTCGGCGTGGTGCAGAAGGTACGCGAGGGGTCGAACGAAATCGAGGTGGAGATCGCGCCAAACGTGCGCGTCCAGATCCTCCGCGACACCATCAGCAGCGTCGTCAAGCCGCCAGGCGCTGCCAATGACAGCGTCCCGGCGGCGACGAAGTAGGGAGAGGTCAGGCGGCCTGGAGCTGGGCCTCGGCGAATTCGTAGTTGGCGATCTTGTCGAGCCAGTTGGTCACATAATCGGGGCGGCGATTACGGAAATCGACGTAGTAACTGTGCTCCCACACATCCAGGCCGAGTAGCACGCGGCCTTCGCCGGTCGCCACCGGATTGGAGCCGTTGGCGGTCTTGGTGACCTTCAGCTTGCCGTCAGGGGCTGCAACCAACCAAGCCCAGCCGGAGCCGAACTGCGTCGTGGCGGCGGTCTTGAACGCGGTCTTGAACTCCTCGACGCTGCCGAAATCCTGTGTCAGCTTACTCTCCAGCTTGCCCGGAATCGCGCCCCCGGTCGGGGCCATCGCCTGCCAGAACAGGATGTGATTCCAATGCTGGCCGGCATTGTTGAAGACCGGCGCCATCTCGGCGGTGCCATGGCTCATCGTGATGATCTGCTCGAGCGACTTGCCGGAGAGCGAGTCGTTCTTCTCGACCAGGCCGTTCAGCGCGGTGACATAGGCCTGGTGGTGCTTGTCGTGGTGCAGTTCCAGGGTCTCCTGGGACATCCCGCGCCCGGCCAGGGCGTTGTGGTTGTAGGGGAGGGCCGGCAGTTCGAACGCCATGCTGTGATCTCCTGCGTTTTTGTTGTGAGCCTTAAGCGTTGCAGTGCCGCGAAGGTTTACCCGGGAACGGCGACCGCAACCCGGAGAGTGAGCTATGGACGCAGCCGGGCCGATGCAAGCGCTCTCGCCAGCCGGACGCGCCGCCAGGACGCATGATCCCGATCGCTTCCTGATCGCGCTGTTCGCGCCAGCAGGATTGCGCGAGGCGCTGTTCTTGCTGACTGCCTTCAATCATGAGCTGGTACGGGCGCTCGAGATGCGCTCCGCTCGTGCGGAGACCGGCCCGATCGCGTCGCTGATCCGGCTGCAATGGTGGCGCGAGGTTGTGGAGGGAGCGACACGGCGGCACGAACTCGCCGAACCATTGGGTGCCGCCCTGGAGGCCGGCGTGCTCGATCGCGCGACCCTGCTCGGCATCATCGAGGCGCGCGAGTCAGAGGCGGAGGGTCTGCACACCGAGGCGGATTGGCGGGCGGCACAACTGGGTGGCGCCGGCGGGGTGCAGCGTGGCTTCGGCCAGGTGCTCGGCGTGTCCGTGCCCGAAACGTTGGAACAGGTGCGCGCGGTGGGTGCGGCCTATGCGGCGGGGGCGATGCGCCGGCATCAGGCTGCTCTGGCTGCCGGCGGCCGGATCGCAGTCGAGGACTCGCAGCTGCTCGGAGCGGGGCAGGAGTGGCTGCGCCAGGCAGGACGGCCGCGCCTCGGGCGCGCGAAGGTCGCGGCCGCCCTGCCGGCCGTGTTTGCGCGCCGCGACCTGTCGCGGCCGCCGAACGCCGGCCCGCGCGGCATCGGCGACCGGCTGGCGCTCACCGCCGCTTGGCTGCGAGGTGCTCCATGACCCCAATAAGGGCGGAATAATCGTCGCCGTCGTGCGCCGGGTGCGACAGCGTCAGGCTCTGCGCGGCGGCGGCGAGGGTCGGAGCGGGCATCCCGGCGGCGTTCGCGTCGGCCAGCAACAGGCCCATGTCCTTGTCCATTAACGCGGTCGGGAACTGGGGGGCGAAGTCGGCGTCGCGGGCTGCGTTCAGCTTGCGGGTGTGATGCGGCGACAGGATCGCGGCCCCGTCCAGGGCGCCGTAGAGCACGTCGCGGTCGAGCCCGGCGGCCAGCCCGTAGCCGATCGCCTCGGCCAGGGCCGCAAGTCCCGCGCCCATGATGCCGTTGACGACCAGCTTGAGCGTGGAGCCCTGACCGGCGGCACCGGCATGAACGGTCCTCGCGCCGATCACCGAGAAAATCGGCTGCGCGCGTTCGACATCCGCGGCCGCGCCGCCGACGAGGACGACCAGCTTGCCCTGCTCGGCCTCCGGGGTGCTGCCGGAGACCGGCGCGTCGAGCACCGCGAGTTCCTGCGCCGCACCGCGACGGCTGAGCGCGATCGAGGCCGACGGTGACACCGAGCTGACATCGATCAGCAGGCTGCCACTTCGCGCGCCGGCAAGAAAGCCGTCCTCGCCGCTCGCGGCCTGATCGAGTGCCGCATCGTCCGGGACCGAGACCAGGATGGTGTGCACCTCGGCGGCCAGGGCTGCCGCGGTCTTGAGATAGCGGATGTCATGGGCATCCTCGCCGGGCTCATGACCGGGTGCGAAGGCAAGCACCTCCCAGCCGGCGTCGGCCAGCCGCTTGCCCATCCGGCTGGCCATTGCGCCGTAGCCGACGAAACCAAGTTTTTGCGCCATGTCAGTGATCCCTCAAGCCCGCTTGCGCACGCGACGCGCGGGCACGCTGGTGGGTTCCGACGCCGGCAGGATGTTGGCGAGAAAGCGCCCCGTATGGCTCGCGGGATCGGCGGCGATGGTCTCGGGGGTTCCAACGGCGACGATCCGACCGCCGCCATCGCCGCCCTCCGGGCCGAGATCCAGCACCCAGTCCGCTGTCTTGATCACCTCCAGGTTGTGCTCGATGACCAGCACCGAATTGCCCTGGTCGACCAGGGCGTGCAGCACTTCCAGCAGCTTGCGGACGTCCTCGGAATGCAGCCCCGTGGTCGGCTCGTCGAGGATGTAGAGCGTGCGTCCGGTGGCCCGCCGTGCCAGCTCCTTGGACAGCTTGATCCGCTGCGCCTCGCCGCCCGACAGCGTGGTGGCGCGCTGGCCAAGCGCCACATAGCCGAGGCCGACCTGCTGGAGGACGGAAAGCCGGTCGAAAATACGCGTGGCGGCGGAAAAATACGGCACCGCTTCGTCGACGGTCATCGCCAGCACGTCGGCGATCGACTTGCCGCGGAACTTCACCTCCAGGGTCTCGCGGTTGTAGCGCGCCCCTTTGCAGGTGTCGCAGGTGACGAACATGTCGGGCAGGAAGTGCATCTCGATCTTCAGCACGCCGTCGCCCTGGCAGGCTTCGCAGCGGCCGCCCTTGACGTTGAAGCTGAAGCGCCCGGGCTTGTAGCCGCGCGCCCGGCTCTCCGGCAGTTCGGCGAACCAGTCGCGTATCGGCGCGAACAGGTCGGTGTAGGTGGCGGGGTTGGAGCGCGGGGTGCGGCCGATCGGCGATTGGTCGATGTCGATGATCTTGTCGAGCAGCGCCAGCCCGTCGATCCGCTCATGCGGCGAGGGCACCTGGCCCGAGCCCATCAGCCGGCGCGACAATGCCTTATAGAGAGTGTCGACGACGAGCGTGGACTTGCCGCCGCCGGAGACGCCGGTGACGCAGGTGAAGGTGCCGAGCGGGAACTCCGCCGTGACATGTTTGAGGTTGTGCCCGGTCGCGCCAACCACACTGACCACCCGCGCGGGGTCGAACGGCCGTCGCACGGGCGGGATGGCGATCTGTTTGCGTCCGGAGAGATAGGCGCCGGTCAGGCTGTCCGGGTGGCGCGCCACCTCGTCGGGCGTGCCCTGCGCCACGACATGGCCGCCGGCGATGCCGGCCGCCGGTCCCATGTCGATCAGGTGGTCGGCATGGCGGATCGACTCCTCGTCGTGCTCGACCACCAGCAGCGTGTTGCCGAGCCGCTTGAGCCGGTCCAGCGTGCCGAGCAGCCGCTCGTTGTCGCGCTGGTGCAGCCCGATCGACGGCTCGTCGAGCACATAGAGTACGCCGGTCAGGCCGGAGCCGATCTGGCTGGCGAGCCGTATGCGCTGGCTCTCGCCGCCGGACAGCGTGGCCGAGCCGCGCGAGAGGGTCAGGTAGTCGAGCCCGACATCGTCGAGGAAGCGCAGCCGTTCGAGGATCTCGCGCAGGATACGGTGCGCGATCTCGGCGCGCTGCGGCGTCAGGGTCGCCTCGACACCGGAGAACCATTCCAGTGCCCGGCGGATCGGCATCTCCGAGACCGCGGCGATGGTGGTGCCCGCGATCTTCACCGACAGCGCCTCCGGCCGCAGCCGCGCGCCGCCGCAGACCTCGCACGGCTTCTCGGCACGGAAGCGGGCCATCTCCTCGCGCACCCAGACGCTGTCGGTCTCGGTGAAGCGGCGTTGCAGGTTCTTCAGCACCCCCTCGAACGGCTTGCTCACCTTGTAGGCGCGCCGCTCGTCGCGATAGGTGAACTCGACCGGCTCCGTGGTGCCGACCAGAATCGCGTCGCGCGCTGCTTGCGACAGGTCGTGCCAGGCGTGGGTGGTGCTGATCCGCAGATGCCGAGCCAGGCTTTGCAGGGTCTGGTCGTAATACGGGCTCTGCGCGCCGTTCCAGGGCGCGATCGCGCCGCGCGCCAGGCTCAGGCTCTCATCCGGCACCACCAGCAGCGGGTCGAAGAAGCTTTCGGTGCCGATGCCGTCGCAGGCCGGGCAGGCGCCCTGCGGCGCGTTGAACGAGAACAGCCGCGGCTCGATCTCCTCGAGCGTGAAGCCGCTGACCGGACAGGCAAAACGGGACGAGAACACGGTCCGCTTCGGTTCAGTGGTGGCATCGCCGCGCACCGCCTCCTCGGCATGCACCACCCCATCCGACAGACCGAGCGCTGTCTCGAAGCTGTCGGCGAGCCGCGACTGGATGCCGTCCTTGACCACGATGCGGTCGACCACCGCCTCGACGGTATGCTTGAGCTTGCGGTTCAGCTTCGGAACCTCGCCGATTTCGTAGAGCTTGCCGTCGACCTTGGCGCGGGTGAAGCCGCGGCGCTGCAACTCGGCGATTTCCTTGAGGTATTCGCCCTTGCGGTCCTTGATCACCGGGGCGAGCAGCAGCAGCCGGGTGCCCTCCGCCATCGCCATCACCCGGTCGACCATCTGGCTGACCGTCTGCGCCTCGATCGGCAGCCCGGTCGCCGGCGAATACGGGACGCCGGCGCGCGCCCAGAGCAGGCGCATGTAATCGTGGATTTCGGTGATGGTGCCGACGGTGGAGCGCGGGTTGCGGCTGGTCGTCTTTTGTTCGATCGAGATCGCCGGCGACAGGCCCTCAATCGAGTCGACGTCCGGCTTGCCCATCAGCTCGAGGAACTGCCGCGCATAGGCCGACAGGCTCTCGACATAGCGCCGCTGGCCCTCGGCATAGATGGTGTCGAAGGCAAGCGAGGATTTGCCGGACCCCGACAGGCCGGTGATCACGGTGAGCGCGTCGCGTGGGATGTCGACGTCGATGTTCTTGAGGTTGTGCTCGCGCGCACCACGCACCCGGATCGCATCCTGTCTGCTCATTGCGCATCGACTCCTTGGATTTCGACAGGATTGTTCATAGTATGTTCTTGTCTTTCGGGGTAGCCTGCATCCCAGGCTTGGACTCACGCGGCGGGAGGCGTAGTGCTTCCAGCGTGATGAGCGCAAAAACGGGAAGTGACGATGGCCGGTAGCGTCAACAAGGTTATCCTGATCGGAAATCTGGGGAAGGACCCGGAAGTCCGGAATGCGCAGAACGGCACAAAGATCGTGACCTTCAACCTGGCCACCAGCGAGACCTGGAACGACAAGGCTTCGGGCGAGCGCAAGGAAAAGACTGAGTGGCACCGGGTGGTGGTGTTCAACGAGCGAATCGCCGACGTGGCCGAGCGCTTCCTGCGCAAGGGCCGCAAGGTCTATGTCGAGGGCTCCCTGCAAACCCGCAAATGGACCGACCAGTCCGGTCAGGAGAAATTCAGCACCGAGGTGGTGATCGACCGCTTCCGCGGCGACCTCACTTTAATCGACTCCAACCGCGGCGGCGAGGACGAGTCCGGCGGCTATGGTGGTGGCTCCGCACCGCCGCGCCAAGTGGCGGCCCCCGCCCGCGGTCCGGCGCCCGCGCGCGGCGCGCCGTCCGGCGGCTGGGATGCGCCTGGGCGTAGTGATTTGGACGACGAAATACCATTTTAGCAAGGCCAGGGGCGCTGCCCCTGGACCCTGCCAAAGGCTAGCCTTTGGAATCCTTTATGAATTGGGGTCTGGGGCCGAGGCCCCAGCGGGTCCAGGGCAGAGCCCTGGCCTTCGGTATTAGATAAGGCCCGTGATAGGGTGTTGATCTCCCAAGCAGCCAAGACGGACTCCAGTTGAGCGACACCCCCGAACCACCGGCGCCTCCCGTACCGCCGTCCGACATGATCCCGGTGACGATCGAGGAGGAGATGCAATCCTCCTATCTCGCCTATGCGATGTCGGTCATCGTCAGTCGGGCGTTGCCGGATGTGCGCGACGGGCTCAAGCCGGTGCATCGGCGCATCCTGTTCTCGATGCGCGAGAGCGGCTTCACCCCCGAGAAGGCTTACCGCAAGTCGGCGCGTGCCGTCGGCGATGTGATGGGCAAGTATCATCCGCACGGCGACGCCTCGATCTATGATGCGATGGTGCGTATGGCGCAGTCCTGGTCGATGCGTGTGCCGCTGATCGACGGTCAGGGCAATTTCGGCTCCGTCGACGGCGATAGCCCGGCGGCGATGCGCTACACCGAGGCGCGTCTGGCGCGTTCGGCGATGTTCCTGCTGGAGGATATCGACCGCGACACCGTCGATTTCCAACCGAACTACGACGAGAGCGAGAACGAGCCGAAGATCCTGCCGGCGGCGTATCCGAATCTGCTGATCAACGGCGGCGCCGGCATCGCTGTCGGCATGGCGACCAACATCCCGCCGCATAATCCGGGCGAGATCATTGATGCGACCCTGGCGATGATCGCCGAACCGGATATTACCCTCGATCAGCTTATGGCGATCGTGCCAGGGCCGGACTTTCCGACCGGCGGCATCATCCTGGGGCGTTCCGGCATTCGCTCTGCGTTCGAGACTGGTCGGGGTTCGGTGCTGATCCGGGCGCGCGCCGCCATCGAGGATATCCGCCGCGACCGGCGCGCGATCATCGTCACCGAAATCCCGTATCAGGTGAACAAGGCGACCCTGCAGGAGCGCATCGCCGATCTGGTGCGCGCCAAGACGGTCGAGGGGATTTCCGACATACGCGACGAGAGCGATCGCTCGGGAATGCGCATCGTCATCGAGATCAAGCGCGATGCGACCCCGGACGTGGTGCTCAACCAGCTCTACCGCTTCACCCAGTTGCAGACCAGCTTCGGCGTCAACATGGTGGCCCTTGACGGCGGCCAGCCGAAGCTGCTCGGCCTGCGCGACTGCCTGGTGGCGTTCATCGCCTTCCGCGAGGAGGTGGTGCTGCGCCGCTCGCGCTTCGATCTTGGGAAGGCCCGCGAGCGCGGTCATCTGCTGGTCGGACTGGTGCTTGCCGTTGCCAATATCGATGCGGTGATCGCGCTGATCCGCGCGGCACCCGACGCCGCCACGGCGCGGGCCGGACTCATGGGGCAGGATTGGGCGGCGGCGGATGTGGAGCCGCTGCTGGCGCTCATCCATGACGAGGGCAATGTCGTCGTCGATGGCCGGGTGCGGCTGACCGAGGCGCAGGCGCGCGGCATCCTGGATTTGCGTCTGCAGCGCCTGACCGGGCTGGAGCGGGAGAAGATCGCGAGCGAGCTGTCCGAGGTTGCCGCCAAGATCAACGAGCTGCTGGAAATCATCGCCAGCCGGCCGCGCAGGCTTGAGGTGATCCATGACGAGCTGATCTCGGTCCGGGCCGAGATCGCGGTGCCGCGGGCGACTGAAATCTCTGAGATTGCGGGCGATCAGACCGACGAGAGCCTGGTCGAGCCTGGGCAGATGGTGGTTACCATCACCCGCGACGGATTCATTAAGCGCACTCCGCTGGACATCTTCCGCGCGCAAAATCGCGGCGGCCGCGGCCGCACCGCGGCCGGGCGTCGCGGCGACGACATCATTACCCGCTCGTTTAATGCGCATACGCATCAGTGGGTGCTGTTCTTCTCGTCCGGCGGCAAGGCCTACCGCGAGAAGGTCTGGCGGCTACCGGAGGCGAGCCCGACCTCAAAGGGACGCGCCTTGGTCAATCTGCTGCCGGAGTTGGGGGCTGATCAGATCACCACGGTGCTGCCGCTGCCGCATGACGAGTCGCTGTGGGAAAGCCTGCATCTGGTATTCGCGACCGCCAGCGGCACCGTCCGTCGCAACCGGCTGAGCGACTTCCGCAACGTGCGCGCCTCTGGCCTGATCGCGATGAAGCTTGATGAGGGCGATAGTCTCATCGGGGTGGCCACCTGCCGCGAGGGGCAGGATGTGTTTCTGGCGACGCGGAGCGGGCGCTGTATTCGCTTTCAGATCGGCGACGAGACCCTGCGTGTGTTCGCCGGGCGCGACAGTTCGGGTGTGCGCGGCATCCGGCTCGCCGCCGGCGACGAGGTCAACAGCCTGTGCGTGCTTAACCATGTCGAGGCTGACGTGGCCGAGCGTGCGGCTTATCTGCGCATGGCGGCCGCGCGACGCCGGCTGGAGAGTGCCGCGGAGGAGCCCGTGGCGGAGCCCGAACTGGCCGAGGACAGCGCCGAGGAAGCAGCACCACTCGACGCCTCGATCGCGATTGAGCGCTACGGCGAACTGGAGACGGCCGAGGAGGTGTTGCTGACGGTGACCGACGGCGGCTTCGGAAAACGCAGCTCCGCCTACGACTACCGGGTCAGCGGACGCGGCGGCCAGGGCATCGCCAATATCGTGCTGGCGCCGCGAAACGGCACCGCGGTGGTGGCGACCTTGCCGGTGTTGCACGGCACCGACGTGATGCTGGTGACCGACGTCGGCCGTCTGATCCGGGTTCCTGTCGACCAGGTGCGGGTGACGGCACGGCAATCGATGGGGGTGACTTTGTTCAGGCTGAGCGACGGCGAGCGGGTGGCGAGCGTCTTTCCGGTGCTTGAGGACGAGGTGGACGGTGACGTCGGTGACGACAATGGCTGAGCCGCGCATCGGGCTCTATCCCGGCACCTTCGATCCGGTCACCAACGGGCATCTCGACATCATCGGCCGCGCGGTCCACTTGGTCGACCGGCTGGTGGTGGGGGTCGCCGCCAATATCGGCAAGCAGCCGCTGATGGACCTCGACGAGCGCCTCGCCTGCGTGCGTGCCGAGGTGGCGCCGATCGGTGCGCAGTCCGGGGTGCCGATCGAGGTGCACGGGTTCGACACGCTGTTGGTGCAGTTCGCGCGCGCACACGGTGCCTGCATGATCGTGCGCGGGCTGCGCGTGGTGACCGACTACGACTACGAGATGCAGATGTTCGGCATGAACCATCGGCTGGATCCTGGCATCGAGACGGTGTTCCTGATGGCGACCGAGCGGCATCAGTTCATTTCCTCGCGTCTGGTGAAGGAAATCGCGCAACTCGGCGGCGACATCTCCTCTTTCGTCCCGGCCCATACGCTCGCCAGCATCGCCGCCAGGCTCGGCTGAGCGCCACCCATCTGCACGGAGGGACATCCATGTCCGACACAGCTTCCAATGACACATTGATCCTCGAGCTCAAGGATGGCGCGCGCGTGGTGATCAGACTGCGCCCGGATCTGGCCCCCATGGCGGTCGAGCGCCTGCGCGTGCTCAGCGCGGAGGGCTTCTACGACAATGTCGCGTTCCACCGCGTCATCGAGGGGTTCATGGCCCAGGGCGGCGATCCCACCGGCACCGGCAGCGGCGGCAGCAAGCTCGCCGACCTGAAATCCGAGTTCACTACAAAGGCAAAGTTCTTGCGCGGCACGGTGGGCATGGCACGCACCGCGCATCCGCACAGCGCCAATAGCCAGTTCTTCATCATGTTCGCACCGGCGCCGAGCCTGGACGGGCAATACACCATCGCCGGAGAAGTGATCGAAGGCATGGACCATATCGACCGGATCAAGCGTGGCGCCGGTGGCAGCGGCGTGGTAGGCGACCCCGACAGGATCGTGCGTATGCGTCCGGCGGACCAAGCCGCCTGACAGCACGCCGCGATCATCTGCACGAGCCGGTAGCTCAGCGGTAGAGCATTCGACTTTTAATCGAATGGTCGTGGGTTCGATCCCCACCCGGCTCACCATGCACAGGCCAAGCTTGGGCGGAAGCAAAGCTTGCGTCGTAACGATAACTATGCGATTCACCAACGTTATGGAGGGTCAAGGCCCACTCCAGTCAAAGACCGGTGACACCGGCATTGCCGCCGCGCACTGCTCGGGCAGGGGAGTCGATCATGGCGCGAAATCAGCCGGACGAACAACCTGCATGCAGTGATGAGCTCGCGGCGGAGAAGCGGTTTCTGCACCCGACAGAGGGATCGTCGGTGTTGCTGCCCAACGGGCCGCGTACCATACTTAAAGACGGTCATGAGGCGCGTTTCGCCACGGGCTGGCGGCCGGTGCTGGCCTATACCGGCCTGGCGCCGATCACCATCATCCTGTTTGTAAGCGACACCGGCGGCGAAGGCCTTTGGATCCTGGACGCCGACTTCAACTATCACGCGAGTGCCGTCCCACAGATTTCCAATGTTGTCGCAGCCCAGATCGTGGTGCCGCTCTGTCCGCTGCTGGAGGGTATCTGGCAGGCGACGATGCTTTCAGAGAGCGGCAATCCGGCCTGCGCGCGGCGGCAGGCATTCCTCCAACTTCCGGAATTCTGTCGCGGGCAGCTGACAAGTTTTTACCTGGATGGTTTCGTGGCTGAGTGCCGCCATAATCATATTGGGCAGCCCTCGGGTATGGCTTCGCGCGCGCCGGTGATTGACTGTGGCGGACGGCGGGTTCCGATCCGCGTGGGCGAACTGCACGCCATGTTCGATCCGTCCCTCCTGCAACGTAAGCAGGAGATGCTGATCGCATCGGGGCACTTCACGCTGCCTTCGATCTTCAGCGACAATGTTCTGACCTGCTGCAAGGCGTTCTATCTCGATGCCCACCTGACCGCATATCGACTGTTCGACGAGCAATCGCAGACGACATTCTTTCTGCTCGCCGGCGACATCCTGTTCAGGGTGTTGGCGGTTTATATACCGGAAGCCAACCTCGTCCTGAGCCACGACCCGGCCGGATCGAGCAAGCGCTGGCCCACACTGATGGCTGACTTTTTCTATCATGTCGTGCGCTATGGCGACAGCATCGGCACCTATCTCGAGGCAGGCGATTCGAGGCCGATGCATTTCTGGCGCGGCGCCGGGGCCTTGCATCTGGGGCATCTGCTCTGGAACGACCTGTCCGGGATCGACGATCTGGTGACCAAGTTTCGACCTGAGAAGTTGCCAAGCTTCATGCTGTGCGACACTGAGGCCGGCCCGGAGATGTATGGTCTGCTGGACGGCCTGTTTCCGGAACTCTGCGGCAAGGTCGAGCGGAATCGTGAATCGTTCAACGCCCTGATCGGCTCGTTCTATGACCGTAATCTGTGCCTGTTCCGGTCCAGCCGGACCAAGGTGACGGGCTCGCTGCGTCGTCGCGTCCTGGCCGATGTACCACAACGCGGCGCCAACGCGCCGATTGTTCTGCTCGGCCTGCGCACTGAAAACCGCACGCTGGCGGATCTCGATGGGTTCTGCCGACGTGTCGTGACACGGTTGGTGGCCTTGCGCACGAGGATCGTTCTCGTCGTCGACGGACATAACGAGGGCGCGACCGGACGGCCGATTTCGAGCAACCAGGAGCATCTCGCGGAGCACTCACCGCTAGAGCAGGAACAGCGCCTGGTTGCCAGCATCCGCGATGAGGCGGCGGGGACCCTGGTCGAAATCGTGAGCTTGATCGGCGAGCCGCTGCGCGAAAGCCTCGCCTGGTGCCGGAGTGCGGCGTTTTTCGTGACGTTCTGGGGTGCCGGTCTCGCGAAATATCGCTGGGTCTGCAACACGCGAGGCCTGGTCGTCACCAATGCCTGGAACCTCGACAATCTCGGCGATCTCCAGCTCTACTCGAACGCCGAAACGATGGAATCGCCAAGCGAGATGGTGTTCATGCCGAAGGCTGCGATCACCGACCTGCCGGACAATCCACTATTGATCCGCGTTTTCGATCGCTTCGAGCCCTCGATCTGCAACTTTACGATGGATCTGGACCAGTTTTCGACCTGCCTTGATCGGCAGATCAAGGTGTGGTTGCCGGCTCTGACGCCCCCGCCTGTGAAGCCTTCTCCTGCAATGCGCAGGGCTCAGGGCGCATCGAGGACCATCGCCTCGGCGGGTTTCGTGGGATGACCGAGATATTCGGAGAGCACCAGATCCGGTGATCCCTCGCGCTTGATGGTGCCCTGATCCATCCACAGCACCTTGGTGCACCAGGCCGCGATGATTTCCGGCTGATGGGTCGAGATCACCAGGATCTCGGCTTGCCGCACCAGTTCCTCCAGCCGGCCGCGCGCCTTCATCATGAACGCGGCGTCACCGGCGAGAAACCACTCGTCCATCAGCAGCACCTGCGGCCGGATCGAGGTGGCGAGCGCAAATCCGAGTCGCACCACCATGCCGGAGCTGTAGGTCCGCACCGGCATGTCGAGGAAGCCGCCGAGATCGGCGAAGCCTTGGACGTCGTCCTCAAGGCGGCGGATCGCGGCCGTATCAAGCCCGGCATAACGGCCGCGCAGGCCGATATTCTCCCGGCCCGTGAGGTCGACATTCATTCCCAAATTGGTGTCGAGCAGGGTGTGCAGCTCGCCTTTGACCGTCACCCGGCCGACCACCGGCTCATAGATGCCAGCGAGGCTGCGCAACAAGGTGGTCTTGCCGGCGCCGTTACCGCCAACCAGGCCCAGCCGCTCGCCGGCACCGAGCGAGAAGCTGATGCCGCGCAGGGCATGCACCACCATGCGCCGCTGGCGATCCTCGGCAAGCCGGTTCGACGCGGCCGCGGCGACGGTCTTGCGCAGCGAGCGCGCGGTGCCGTGATAAAGCGGGAACAGGACATGCAGATCGCGCACGACGATGCTGGGCATCGGCTCAGACCCAGTAGGCGATGCGTGCGCGCACGCGGGTAAACAGCAGCCCGGTGAGCAGGCACAGTGCGGCGCTGAACCCGATCGCGGCCCAGGTCACCGCCGGGGTCAGGGTGCCGCCGAGCAGCGGCCGGCGGACGATCTCGAGCAGGTCGTAAAACGGATTGAGCACCAGCAGATGCCGGCCGTGCTTCATCAGCTCCGGCTTCCAGATGATCGGCGTGATGAAAAAGACGATCTGCAGCACGCTGCCGACGATCGGCGCCATGTCGCGAAAGCGCGCGCCCAGCGCCCCGAGCAGGATGCAGGCGGCGATCCCATCCATCAGCCAAAGCGCCAAGGCTGGAATGATCTGCAGGATGGCGATGCCCGGCCAGAGCCTGAACAGCGCGAACACCGCCAGGATGACCACGACGTTGTGCGCCAGCACCAGCAGGTTTCGGATCACCACACGCGCGGCATAGACGACGAACGGCATCCGCATGGCGCGGATCATGCTTTCCGATTGCGTGAAGCACAAAGTGGAGTCGTTGACCAGGCCGGAGATGAACCCCCAAAGCACCAGCGACAGCGACAGAAAGGGCAGATACTCCCGCAGGTTCATCTTGAACAGAAAGGCATAGATCACGCCCATCGAGGCGACCATCACCGCGGTCGAGGCGGTGAGCCAGAACGGTCCAAGCACCGAGCCGCGATAGCGCAGCTTCACGTCGAGCCAGCCCAGCGCCCAGCATAGGCGCCAGAGCTTCAGGCTACGTCGCAGATCATCCGCGGCATGCGCGAAGCGCGAGCGGCCGGTCTCCGGGAACAGGTCGAGCAACGGCTCAGGGGGGGGCTGGTCGCGGCTGGCGGTCAGGCTCATGGGTTGCATTATATACCGCCGCTCCGGCGAGGGGTCGACTGGGGCTAAGACACTTGCGGGGAGCGCGTTGAGCTCGGTGCTTCTGATGCTGTCGCGCCGCGCCTCAGCCGAGCGCCAGTGCGGCGCGATGGCCGCCCGCCGAGCGGTTCCCCAGGCGGCCCGGGCAGTCGGCCTTCAACTCTTCATTTTCCGCCGGAAGCCGCCGGATTCATACTGCCCGTCGCCTGAACGTTCCAATGTTGCAGGAGGATGCTCCCGCATGCACCAGGGAAGGCTGAGGGAGGAGAGCGTCGCAGCACTCGATGCGGTCTATCGCCGCGACGGGCGGCGCATCTTCGCCAGCCTCGTTCGACTGCTCGGCAGCTTCAAGCTGGCCGAGGACGCCGAGCACGACGCGTTTATCGCGGCCGCTGAACACTGGCCGCGCGACGGTGTGCCCGCCAACCCGGTTGGCTGGCTTATCTCGGTTGGCCGCTCCAAGGCCATCGACCGGCAACGCCGCCATGCCCGCTTCGCCAGCATCGACGACCATACGGAGACGATCGAGCAGATCGCCGGTGCCGCTGCCGGCGAAAGCGAGCAGGAACCGATCGAGGATGATCGCCTGCACCTGATTTTCACCTGCTGTCACCCGAAGCGGCGCGCCTTGCGCTCACGCTGCGCGACGTCTGCGGCGTTGCCACCGAGGACATCGCCCGCGCCTTCCTCACCACTTCTGTGACACTCGCCCAACGGATCGTTTGCGCCAGGGCAAAAATCTGCGATGCGCGCATCCCCTACGAAGTGCCCGAGCTGGACCAGCTCGCCCCGCGCCCCGATAGCGTGCTGCGGGTGATCTACCTGGTGTTCACCGAGGGCTATTCCGCCAGCGGCGGCGAGCACGTGCAGCGGCTTGATCTTGCTGCCGAAGCCATCCGGCTCGGCTGGTTGCTGCTGCGGCTCTGCCCCGAAGCCGAGACGCGCGGTCTGCTGGCGCTGAGGCTGTTGCGCCACGGGCGGCGCAGCACCCGCACCGATGCCGCCGGCGACCTGGTCCCGCTCGAGGACCAGGATCGGTCACTCTGGGACGCGCACGAACTTGCAATCGGTCGCGCCATGGCGCGCGATGCGCTGCGGGCGCGGGGTCATGGCTCCTACGCGCTGCAGGCAGCGATCGTCGCCGTCCACGCCGAAGCAGGCACTGCGGCACAAACCGACTGGGCGCGGATCGCGGGGCTTTACGACCGGCTGCTGCACCACGAACCCTCTTGCGTCGTTGCACTGAACCGCGCCGTCGCCATCGCCATGCGTGACGGTCCGCAGGCGGGACTGGCGCGGATCGAGCCCATGCTCAACGAACCGCCACTCGCAACCTATCACCTGACCCACGCAGCACACGCCGATCTGTGCCGCCGTGCCGATCGCCTCGCCGATGCGCGCCTCTCCTACGGGCGCGCGCTCGACCTCGCGCGGCAGGAGCCGGAGCGACGGTTTCTGCGCCGGCGGCTTGCCGAACTCGACGCCTGAAGAAAAACTATAACCGCCTGTCTAATGCCCGTGTCGCCGTTCGACCAGTAACCAGAGACCTGGATCACCGGAGCGTCCCTACTATGGAAACCCATCAAGCTTTGCCCATCGAGGTCACCGCCTTGGCCTGGGTGCCGCCCCTGGCGCGCGGCTTCGTGCGCGATCTGCGGGTGCGCTGGGCGCTGAAGGAAATCGGCCTGCCCTATTGCGTACGGTTGATCGAGGGTGCCGGCGGCAGCCCGGGGGACCGCTTCGGCCAGAGAACTACCTCGCCGAGCAGCCCTTCGGACAGGTGCCGGTCTATAAGGAGGGCACGCTCTGCCTGTTCGAGTCTGGCGCCATCGTGCTGCACATCGGCGAGAAGGATGAACGGTTGCTGCCGCGTGACGAACACGGCCGCGCGCGTGCCATCGTCTGGACCATCGCGGCACTCAACAGCATCGAGCCGCAAAGCCTGGCGATGCTCTTTCTCGATATTTCCTGCGGCGATAAGCCCTGGTTCGCCAAGGCGGTCGCTCCCTTTCTCGAGCGACGGCTGGCGCATCTCGCGGCGGCTCTGGGCGAGAAGGAATGGCTCGAGGAACGCTTCACCATCGGCGACCTGATGATGGTCGAGGCGCTGCGCAGCATTCCCAATGAGGTCCTCGCCGCCCAGCCGAACCTCACCGCCTATGTCGCGCGCGGCACCGCACGACCGGCCTTCCGGCGCGCGATGGCGGCACAGCTCGCGGACTTCATTCCCGATCACCCCGTCGCCTGATCATCGCGGAAGCGCAAAATGCGGGCTTGCAAACGGGCTCATACGACTGAGAAGACTCTGGATGGAGGTTTTTCGGCGTGGTGAAATTCATCTTCGGATTGTCGCAGTCGCTGGACGGCTACGTCGACCACCTGCAAATCGGGCCGCCAGGTCCCGCAGCCTTTCGTCACTTCGTGGAGCATGTGCGCGACCTGGCCGGCATCGTTTATGGTCGCCGCACATACGAGATCATGCGTTATTGGGAGGAAGACCACCCCGACTGGGACGGCCGCGACTTCGCGGCGGTGTGGCGAAGCCAGCCGAAATGGGTGGTCTCGCGGTCGTTGAAGTCCGTCGGCCCCAACACCACGCTGGTCCGGCGTGATTACGAAGCCGTTCTGCGCGAGCTCAAGGCCCGGCTCGTGGGCGAGATCGACGTCGCTGGACCAGATCTGGCGCGAAGCCTGACCGATCTTGGTCTTGTGGACGAATACCGGCTTTACTTCCGCCCCTTCGTGCTCGGTCGCGGCACGCCATTCTGCGCCGGTCCCCGGCCGTCGCTCCGCCTCGTGGCCAATGACCGCATTGGCGAGGACACGATCAGACTGATGTAAATTCCTGCCTGATCGGCGAGAAGCGGGGAGTACTGATCGGCCGACATCCTGAAATCAAAACCATCTCCCGGATTTCCGCGAAACGGAGGAAACGATGAAATACATCTGCCTGGTCTATCTCGACGATACGCACTGGAGCGCCTGCCCCGATCGGGACTGCTTCGAGTTTGCAAGCGAGCTTGCGGCCAACGGGAGGCTGCTCGCGGCCGAGCCGCTGCACCCGGCGGAGAGCGCAACCACAGTGCGGGTGTGCCACGGCAAAGCTGTGCTCACTGACGGTCCGTTCTGCGAAACAAAGGAACTGCTCGCGGGCTTCTACCTGGTCGAGGCCAGGGATTTGAACGAGGCGCTCTCGATCGCGGAACGCATCCCGCCCGCCAAACACGGCAGCATCGAAGTGCGCCCGGTTCGCGAACTGGACGTGGCCGGATACCGGTCCTTCTCTGCCGCAAGGAGCGCTTGACGATGGACCGGATCGTCCCCTGCCTCTGGTTTGATGGAAACGCGGAGGAAGCGGCGCGTTTCTACGCGCGCACCTTTCCCGACAGCCACGTCGATGCCGTGCACCGCTCGCCCCGCGACTACCCGGCGGGCAAGGCCGGCGATGTGCTGACCGTTGAGTTCACCGTGCTGGGCATGAGCTTCGTCGGGCTGAACGGGGGCGCCGGCGTGCCCTTTACGACAGCGGTGTCGTTTCAGGTCCACACCGAGGACCAAGCCGAAACCGATCGGTATTGGAATGCGCTGATCGCCGATGGCGGGCAGCCCTCGCAGTGCAGCTGGTGCAAGGACAGGTTTGGCCTGTCATGGCAGATCGTGCCGCGGCGCCTGCTCGCACTGATGACCGACTCCGAGCCCGAGCGTGCCAAACGCGTCATGACTGCAATGATGGACATGCACAAGATCGACATTGCCGCCATCGAGCGCGCCGCCGCCAGACCTTGAATTTTGTTCCTGTAGAAAGGCCATCACCGCAGCGATAAAGTCGTCCAGCTTTATGGCGCGCTCATCGTGCGCACCGCCGGCAGTGAAGAGTTTTGACTGGACATGAGGCGGCAATATATCGACTGACCGCGCCGACAGTGATTTGCCATCCGCCACGGGCGCGGACCGCTCTGGCCGGGCTCAGCGGGGAGCGTCTGGTCGCACACATTCGTTGCGACTAGGGACGATGTTGGCCCATACCTCGTGCCTAACTGGCATTGTGTTTCAGAGCATCCGCGGCGCCCAGGCTGCGAAAGATCAGCGCAAGAATTCGGCTCACCTGCGATTTCCCGTCTGAGGTCGGCGCAATGCGCAGCACACAAGACAGAAGCGTCAGCACATCCTCGGGGCGGTTGCCCAAACGGATGAGGCCGGCTCCTTCACAGGCGTCCATCAGTCGGTGAACGGCGCTAACGAGAGACCAGTACGTTTCCTGGAGGTCCTGATCCGACACGGCCGCACGGAGTGTCTCGGCAAAGCCGTGTTTGACCTCACCGAACGCCGCGAAGCGCTCGCACCATAGTCGGAAGGCCGCGAGCGGCGGATGCAAAGCCAGCAGCGTTGGCGCCAACTCCACCAGCGCATCGATCTCCTTCCGGTAGACGCCCACCAGCAAGGACTCGCGGCTTGGAAAATGCCGGTAGAGCGTGCCCGCGCCGACGCCGGCCGCCTTGGCGATCGCATTCAGCGAAACGGAGGCATCGGCGGCCAGCGCGCCGCGCGCCACCTCCAGGATGCGGTCCCGGTTCGCTCGTGCATCGACGCGCAGCTTGAATTCCAGGTTGGCCATCGCATCCTTGACAAAGCGGAGAGCTCTCCGGCAATCCAAACCGGAGAAGTGTCCGCTTGCTAGCCTGTCTCGGAGGATTCATGCAATACGTAAAGCTGGGCTGCTCTGGCCTCGAAGTCTCCCCTGTCTGCATCGGCTGCATGGGATTTGGTGACCCAGCTCGGGGTCATCCGACCTGGTCTCTCGTTGAGCAAGCCAGCCGGCCTCTGATCCGGCATGCGATCGAGGTCGGGATCAACTTCTTCGACACGGCCAACATGTACTCTCAGGGCACCAGCGAGGAGATCCTCGGTCGGGCGCTGAAGGAGTTCACGAACCGCGACGGCGTGGTGATCGCTACCAAGCTGATGGCGCCCATGCGCGACGGCCCCAACGCGGTCGGCTTGTCACGCAAGGCGATCATGACCGAGATCGACCATAGTCTGAGACGGCTCGGCACCGACTATGTCGACCTCTACCAGATCCACCGCCGCGATCAGACGACCCCCTGGGAAGAGACTTTGGAGGCGCTGCATGATCTCGTCAGGGTCGGCAAGGTGCGCTATCTCGGCGCCTCTTCGATGATGGCGTGGGAGTTCAGCAAGGCGCTTCACCTTCAGCAGGCCAACGGCTGGGCGCGCTTCATATCGATGCAGGACACCTACAACCCGATGGCGCGCGAGGAGGAGCGCGAGATGCTGCCGCTGTGCGCTGATAGTGGCGTCCAGACCATCGTCTATAGCCCGCTCGGGCGCGGCCGCCTGGCCCGACCTTGGGGCGAGAGCACCGCCCGCTCGCAAGCCGAGCCGGAAGCCGCCAAGCTCTACGAGGCGACTTCGACCAGCGATCAAAAAATCGTCGAGGTGGCGTGCTCGATCGCAGCCGAACGTGGCGTCAGCCAAGCTCAGGTCGTCTTGGCTTGGCTGCGACGCAACAAAGTTGTCGCAGCCCCGATCATCGGTGCGCTCAGGACCAAGCACATCGACGACGCGGTCGCGGCACTCTCGCTCACCCTAACGGACGACGAGGCCTCTCGGTTGGAAGCGCCTTACACGCCACGTCGAGATCATCAGGGCGTTTCCGATCCGGTTATGTTGGCTCGTAGCATGGAGACCGCGACCGGCTTAAAGAAGAGCTCCCCGGCTCCGGCCAAACCTCGTTGATCAGTCGGTCGAGCAGCCATCGGGCGGCCGGGCCAAGCGCCCGGTCGCGCGCGTGCACGGCGTAGATCGAGACCTTGCCCGGCAGCACCGCCGGGTCCGCGACGTCCAACCGCCGAAGCGTGCCCTCTGCCAGCGCGCCCTCGACCAGGTGCTGGGGCATGTTGCCCCAACCGAACCCGGCCAGCAGGTACTCCATCCGCTGCCCGAGATCCGCGAAGCGCCAGATGGCGGGGCTGACGACGCCTTGCGGCGGCCGATCCTCCTGGTTGGGATTGGTCAGGACGAGCTGAACATGCTCGGCCAGCGCGTCGCGCGACAGCGTTGCCTGCTGCCGCGCGAGCGGGTGCTCCGGCGAGGCGACAGGCACCAAATTCATCGTCATCAATCGGAAGGCTTGCAGGTCCATCGGCACCGAGGGGTGAATGGCGGAGACGGCAAGTGCTGCCGAGCGGTCGCGCACCCGTCGCTCGCTGCCCCAGGCGCCCTCCGTGTAGAGCGTGACGGGAAGGTCGGGAAAGTCGGTATGGAGTGCCGCCAGGCTGCGCCGGAGCGGCTCGCCCGGCACGAGGCTGTCCACCGCCAGCGCGAGCTCCGGTTCGACGCCAGCCGCGATCGAGGCTGCGATGTGCTCGAAGATTTCGGCCTGGCGCAGCACCTGGCGTGCTTGCGCGACCAGCACCCGCCCAGCGTCAGTGAGACGTGGCAGACGCTCGGAGCGGTCGAAGAGCGCCACCTGCTGGGACGCCTCGACCAACTGCACGGCGCTGCTGATCGCCGACTGCACGCGCCGCAGCTGCCGCCCGGCGGCCGAAAAGCTGCCCGTCTCGGCAATGGCGACCAGCACACGCAACTGGTCCAGCGTCAGCGATCCGATCATGTCCATCTCTCTAACAGATGGAATATATCAAGAAGAGATCGCTTCCGGGGAGAGCACGTGGACCCTATCTCCCCTGCATGACAACTGAAACCATCCATCGCCAGCCCGTCCTCGCTTTGCCTCATGGTGGCGGGCCGTGCTTCGTCTCGACCTATCCGGCGCCGCTGGAGCCCGCCGTCTGGGCTTCGCTCGGCCGGTTCCTACGTGATCAGGGCGCCGCCATCCGTCCGCGCCCGCGCGCGGTGCTGGTGATCTCGGGTCACTGGGAGGAGGCGGTGCCGACGGTCACCACCGCGGTCGAGACCTCGCTCTACTATGATTACTACGGCTTCGCTCCCGAGGCGTACGCCCTGCACTGGCCCGTCAAGGGCGCGCCGGACGTCGCACGCCGCGTGCGCAAGCTTCTGGCCGACGCTGGCATCGCCTCGGCCGAGGACGCGGGGCGGGGGCTCGACCACGGCGTGTTCGTGCCGCTGATGGAAATGTTTCCGGACGCTGATATCCAGATCGTGCAGCTGTCGCTGCAGCGCGACCTCAATCCCGCAGCACACCTCGCCATCGGCCGCGCGCTGGCGCCGCTACGGGACGAGGGCATCCTCATCATCGGTTCGGGCAGCACCTTCCACAATGCCCGCGAGGTGATGCCAAGCGAGCGTTCGGCCCAGGCCGCCCGTACGTTCGGCGCTTGGGTGGCCGAGGTCATGGCAGAGCGTTTGCCCGAGCGGCGCTTCGCCCGGCTCGCCGACTGGCAGTCCGGTCCCGATGCGCGCTTCAACCATCCGAAGGAGGAGCACCTCCTTCCCTATCACGTCGCCGCCGGGGCTGGCGGTGACGATCCGGGGGCGACCATCTTCGACGACCTGGTCGCCCACAAGGCGCAGTACGCCTTCAGATTCGGCTGATCGAAAGGAGAGTCTCATGACAACCGACGTTGCCCCGTCACGGATTGCCGCCCCGTCTCAAGGTTGGACCATGACCTTGTGGGTGCTGCGCGTCCTCGCCGCCTTTATCTTTCTTGCCGCCGCTGCCATGAAGTTGTTGGCTCAGCCGATGATGGTCGCCGAGTTCCAGAAGGTCGGGCTCGGCCAGTGGTTCCGCTATGCGGTCGGCCTTATCGAGCTGGTCGGCGGCGTTGCCGTGCTGGCGCCGCGCACCACCTGGATCGGCGCGAGCTTGCTGCTGTTGGTCGACCTGGGCGCCTTCTTCGCGCAGGTCACGACGCTGCACATGGACTGGATCCACACGATCGTCATCGGCGGCATCCTGGTCGCTATCATTTACCTCTCGCACCGCTGGGCGCGCTGAACGGAGAGAACCCGATGTCCGATACCTTCACCCCCGTCCTCTACACCAAGACGGACTGCCCGTTCTGCTTCAAGGCACGGCTGTTCCTGCTCGAAAGCGGCGTGGCCAACCAGGTCGAACTTCGAAATTACGTTCCCGGCGGCGCCGAGGAGCAGGAGGTGCGCGCCAAGGTCGCGCCACATGTCGAGAAGTTCAGCGTGCCCGTGCTGGAGACCGCACCAGGTGAGTTCTTGCCCGACTCTGACGCAATCATCGACCATCTCACCCGCAAGCACGGCGCGACCCGCGATCTGCCGCTGCTGGCCGCCTATCGGCAGCACATCCTCGGCAAGTTGTTGGAGGTGTACAAGGAGCTTCAGCAACTCAAGGCGAAGTAGCGAGCCCTTTCTGGTGGAGCGAGTCTCGTGCCTGGTGCCCACGCCTGACGGCAGCGATGATCGTGTCCGGCTCCCTGGTCCACCGGAAGGGCGGAAACGGCGGTGGAGAGAAGCGCCAGGTCAAGTCGGGATGGTGCCCAGGGGCGGAGTCGAACCACCGACACTGCGATTTTCAGTCGCATGCTCTACCAGCTGAGCTACCTGGGCAGACCGTGGGGTCGTGCAGCGGCGGGCTTAGCCCAATGCCTCGTGTCAATCAAGCGGCTCCGGCAGACGGTCCTCGTCGTCCTGCTCGGGCTCGATGCGCAACGAGGGCGTGCGATACTGGCCGGAAAACCAGCGGCCGAGATCGACGTCGGCGCACCGCTTCGAGCAGAACGGCCGGAGTTGCGGCACCGTCGCGCGGCCGCAGATCGGGCAGGTCGGATCACTCATGGTCGATCGTCCAGCAGAGGGCGGGCAGGGTGGGCTCCATGCGCAAGGAGATGGGTGCGGCCGCCGCTTGTGCAAACGCCGCCAGCGCCCGCGTGTCGGCGCGTAGCGCGGTTGCGACGGCAATGCCTGCGCGCAGGATCGGGCGCTGCCCCGGCTGGTGCGCCGAGAGTGCTGCGCGCAGGCCGGCGAGCCCGGCGCCAAGCGGGGTTTGCAGCAGCTCGTGCAGGGCGGGATGCACGCGTGGCCGCAGAATTTCGGCGAGCCCGAGGGCAGTGAAGCCGAGCAGTCGCGGCCGCAGCGGGTCGCGCGCGAGGGCTGCCTCGATGGTGGGCGCCAGCGCCCGGCGCTTGCGCGTGGACAGGCCGGCGAGATCGATCAGGATGGCGCCGGAGAGGTTGCGCAGGCGCACCTGGTGCAGCAGGGCTGGGATGGCTGCGCGATTGCCGGCGAATTGCGCCACCTGCTTGGGCCGGCGCTCGGCGCTGGCGGCGGCCATGTCGACATCGATGGCGACGAGGGCGGGGGTCGGGTGGATGCTGGCGCGCAGACCGCCGGGGAGTGCCAGCTCCGACTGTGCAAGAGACTCGATTTCGCTCTCGAGGGGGTCGTCGAAGGCGCGCGCCACAACCTGCACCGGACGGCCGCAATCGGCCTGCAAGATCGCCGCGATCGCCGCATCATCGCAGGCCAATGTGGCGTCGGGCCAGGATGCGGCCAACCTGCGCATGGGGTCGGGGCCGCGCGCCACGAGGCCCTCCGCCATGCCGTGCAATGCGACCCGCTCGCGTTCGGCGTCGTCGAGACGGCTGCTCAGGCGCGGTCCCTTGCCGCCCTGGGCGGCCCGGATCACGCGCACCGCGACGAGGTCGCCTTCGCTGGTGGTCCCCTCGGAATCGGGCAAAAACCCGCTTGCGGCGCCGATCTGCACGAAGGCGCCGCCCATGGCACCAAGGTGGGCGGTGACCCTGCCGACATGGAGGTCGCCGACCCCGTCTGGCTCGCCCGGTCGGTGTAGCGCGTAGTCCAGCAGGACGCCGTCCGATACGGCGACGCGCACTTCGCCGGGGCTACAGGCAGCCAGCAGGCGGGTGTTCACCGCATCAGACCAGAACGCCACGGCTGCGCAGCAACTGCGCGGTCTCGAACAAGGGCAGCCCGACGACGTTCGAGTAGCTGCCGGAGAGGAAGCGGATATGGGACGCGGCGTGGCCCTGCACGGCGTAGCCGCCAGCCTTGCCGTGCCAGTCGCCGGTCGCGATCAGGGCGTCGATTTGCCGCTCCGTCAGCCGGGCAAAGCCGACCACGCTCTCGACCGTGCGCGAGGCGATGCCCTGCGGGTGTTGCAGCACGATGGCGGTCAGCACCCGGTGGCGGCGGCCGGAGAGCAGGCCCAGGCAGCGGCGCGCCGTGCCCTCGTCCTCGACCTTGGGCAGAATTCGCCGCCCGAGAGCGACAACGGTGTCGGCGGCGAGGATGAGCCGATCCGGATCGCATCGTGCCGCAGCCGCCTGCGCCTTGGCGCGGGCCAGGCGCTCGACATGCGAACGCGGCGTCTCGTCGCGCCTGGCGGTCTCGTCGATGTCGGTGGCGAGGATCAGGTCCGGTTTGAGGCCGATCTGGGCCAGCAGGTCACGCCGTCGCGGTGAGGCGGAGGCGAGGACGAACGGAATGCTACTTGAATCGAAAGGTGATTCGGCCCTTGGACAGGTCATACGGAGTCATTTCGACGTTGACACGGTCACCGGCGAGAACGCGAATCCGGTTCTTGCGCATCTTGCCGCTGGTATGGGCCAGGATGGAGTGCTCGTTGTCGAGCTTGACCTTGAACATTGCGTTCGGCAGCAGTTCCATGACGGTGCCGCTGAATTCGATCATGTCTTCCTTAGACATTGCATCCATCGATCGGTTGGCTCGGCATTGCTTCTCCTGCTCAGTTGTGATCCGGCCGGAACATGAGGATTGCCGAAGGTCCGGTCAAGCGCGTCCCTCAGAGGTTCGGTTCGTCCAAGCGGACGGCTACACTGCTAGCATGGGCGTCGAGGCCCTCGGCGCGTGCCAGGGCAATCGCGCTCGGGCCGACGATGCGCAGGGCCGCGCGATCGGCTTGGATCCAGGTGGTGCGCTTGAGGAAGTCATATACAGATAGGCCGGAGGCGAAGCGCGCGGTGCCGCTGGTCGGCAGCACGTGGTTGGGACCGCCGACGTAGTCGCCAATCGCCTCCGGGCAATCGCGGCCGATGAAGATCGCGCCGGCGTGGCGCACCGCCTCAAACACCGCGCGCGGCTCGGCCAGCATCAGTTGCAAATGCTCCGGGGCGAGCCGGTTGACCATTTCGGCGGCCTGCTGCCAGCTCTCGACGAGAATGATCGCGCCGTGCGCCTCCCAGCTTGCGCCGGCGATGGCGGCGCGCGGCAGGGTTGCGAGTGTCGTTTGCACGGCGTCAACCACGCTGTCGGCAAAGGCCGGGCTGTCGGTGATCAGGATCGCTTGCGCGAGCGGGTCATGCTCGGCCTGGGCCAGCAAATCGAGGGCGACATGGGCCGGATCGTTGGCGGCGTCGGCGACGATCACGACCTCGGAGGGGCCGGCGATGGAGTCGATGCCGACGGTGCCGAACACTTGGCGCTTGGCTTCGGCGACATAGGCGTTGCCGGGGCCGACGATGCGGTCGACAGCGGCAATGCTGGCGGTGCCGTAGGCGAGGGCGGCGATCGCCTGGGCGCCTCCGACCCGGTAGATTTCGTCCACGCCGGCGCGACGGGCGGCCGCCAGCACCAGCGGGTTGAGCACGCCGTCCGGGGTTGGCACGCACATCGCAAGCCTGCCGACGCCGGCGATGCGGGCCGGGAGCGCATTCATCAGCACCGAGGACGGGTAGGCCGCGCGGCCGCCCGGAACATATAGCCCGACGGCGTCGAGCGGGGTCCAGCGCATGCCCAAAGTGAGACCCGCGTCGTCGCGATGGGTGATCGGGGCGGGCAGTTGCAGGCGGTGGAACGCCTCGATACGGGTGGCGGCGAAGTCGAGTGCGGCCAGCAGCTCGGACGGCACGTTTTCGCAGGCGCGCGCGATTTCGGCATCGGTGATGCGCAAGTGACCCGCGGTTAAAGTCAGCCGGTCGAAGCGCGCGGTGGCAGCACAAACGGCGTCGTCGCCGCGGGCGCGGACGTCGGCGAGGATCGCCGCGACCGGGGCGTCGACGGAAGCGGCATCGGTGCGGCGCGTCTCAAGCAGGCGATCGAGTGCGGCATTGAAACCAGCATCCGCGGCATGCAGCCGGATCATCCGAGGGCAGCCCGGACCCGTGCCACCCAGGCCGCGATCGCCTCAGGCTGGGTCTTCAGCGCGGTGCGGTTGACGATCAGGCGGCTGCTGATCTGGGCGATCACCTCGGTCTCGCGCAAGCCGTTGGCGCGCAAGGTGGAGCCGCTCTGCACCAGGTCGACGATCAGACGCGACAGGCCGAGCCCCGGGGCGAGTTCCATGGCGCCGTTCAGATGCACGATCTCCGCCTGAATGCCACGCGCGGCGAAGTGACGGCGGGTGATGTTGGGGTATTTGGTCGCGACCCGGACCTGCGACCAGCGCGCCGGGTCCTCGTCGTCGGCGCAGCTTTCGGGTTGCGCGACACTGACCCTGCAGCCGCCGATGCCGAGGTCGAGCGGCGCGTAGATCTCGGGGTAGTCGAACTCCATCAGCACGTCCGCACCGCAGATGCCGATCTGGGCGGCGCCGTAGGCGACGAAGGTGGCGACGTCGAAGGGGCGCACGCGCACCACGTCGAGCATCGGATCGGAGGTGGCGAAACGCAGGCGCCGGCTGTCCTCGTCGAGGCAGTCGGAGTCGGGGTGGATCGAGGCCGCGGCGAGCAGCCGGCAGGCGTCACCCAGGATTCGTCCTTTTGGCAAAGCGAGCACGAGTGGCGTGGCGATCTGCGGCATCAGGGCGTCCGCATGGCTCAGCGCGGTCATTCCGCGACCCGCTCGATCCGGGCGCCGCAGCCCGACAGCTTGCGCTCGACCGCCTCATAGCCACGATCGAGATGGTAGATCCGGCTCAGCGCGGTCTCACCCGAGGCGGCGAGGCCCGCCAGGATCAGCGAGAACGAGGCGCGCAGGTCGGTCGCCATCACCGGGGCGGCGGAGAGCGCCGGCACCCCGCGGATGATCGCGGATGCGCCATGCACGTTGATCCGCGCGCCCATGCGGTTGAGCTCGGGCACGTGCATGAAGCGGTTTTCGAAGATGGTCTCGGTCATCATCGACGCACCCTCGGCGACCGACAGCAGCGCCATGAACTGCGCCTGCATGTCGGTGGGAAAGCCGGGATAGGGTTCGGTCATCACGTCGACCCCATGCAGCCCGCCGGCGCGTCGGACGCGCAATGCCGTCTCCTCCTGGGCGATTTCGACGCCGGCTTCCTCCAGGGCACGCGCCACCGCGCCGAGATGTTCGAGGCAGCCGCCAACGAGGCGGACCTCGCCGCCGGTGATGCCGACGGCGCAGGCGTAGGTGCCACATTCGATGCGGTCGGGCAGGATCCGATGCCGGGCGGCATGCAGTTTCGGCACGCCATCGATGATCAGCTTGTCGCTGCCGGCGCCCTCGATGGCGGCTCCCATCGCGGTCAGGCAGGCGAGCAGGTCGCCGATCTCGGGTTCGCGCGCGGCATTGATGATTTCGGTACGGCCGGCGGCCAGGCTTGCCGCCATCACCAGGTTTTCGGTGGCGCCGACCGAGGCGAACGGCAGCACGATCCTGGCACCTTGCAGACCATTTGGCGCGCGGGCGTCGACATAGCCGCCTTCGAGGCGGATTTCCGCCCCCATTGCCTCGAGCCCCTTGAGGTGCAGATCGACGGGGCGGGTGCCGATGGCGCAGCCGCCGGGCAGCGAGACCCGCGCCTCGCCGGCGCGCGCCAGCAGCGGACCCAGCACCAGGATCGAGGCGCGCATCTTCGAGACGATCTCGTAGGGCGCCTCGGTGCAGGTGATATCGCCGCCGACCAGAAGCGACGCGCTCGAATGACCCGCATCCTCGACGGCGATGCCGTGATGGCGGAGCAGTTCGGCCATGGTGTCGATGTCGGCGATGCGCGGCACGTTGGTGAGCAGCAGCCGCTCGTTGGTGAGCAGGCCGGCTGCCAGCAGCGGCAGGGCCGCGTTCTTGGCGCCGCCGATCGGGATGGCGCCGTGCAGCGGCACGCCGCCGCGTATCAGGAAACGGTCCATGCTGTCGCGTTCGTCCTCGATCTACATGCGCGGCGTGGCGACGCCGCGCTGACCCATGTACTTGCCCGCCTTATCGGCATAACTGGTTTCGCACGGTCCGGCGCCTTGCAGGAACAGGAACTGGCAGATGCCCTCATTGGCGTAGATGCGCGCGGGCAGCGGCGTGGTGTTGCTGATCTCGATGGTGACCTGACCCTCCCACTCCGGCTCCAGCGGGGTGACGTTGACGATGATGCCGCAACGCGCATAGGTCGACTTGCCCAGGCAGATCACCAGGATATCGCGCGGGATTCGAAACACCTCGATGGTGTGGGCGAGTGCGAAGCTGTTCGGCGGGATGATGCAGACCGGCACGGTGCGGCTGACGAAGCTGTCGGCGCTGAAGTTCTTCGGGTCGACCACGGCGCTGTCGACATTGGTGAAGATCTTGAAGTCGCTGGCGACACGCGCGTCGTAGCCATAGGAGGAGAGCCCGTAGCTGATCACGCCGTCGCGTCGCTGGGTTTCCACGAACGGATCGATCATGCCATGGTCGGTGGCCATCTGCCTGATCCAGCTGTCGGGCATTACCGGCACTGGCTTGCGTCCCCGGCGCGCTGTATTCCCGGGCTCTCGGCGCGGGCACGAGATTGCTGCTTGCGCTTGCGCAGATTCTCGCGCAGCGCCGCGGCGGCGCGCAAGGCGCGTGCTTCAGCCGGGGAGGTATCGTTGGCGGTGGTCTTGCAAGGCGGGTTCGGCTCCGGCGGATCGGCCATGTGATACTCCGGAGCTGGTGCTGCTGCAGGGACTCGAACCCTGGACCTCTCCCTTACCAAGGGAGTGCTCTACCACTGAGCTACAGCAGCGATCGGGCTGGAACCGGGCGGTAGCTAGCGGCTGGATCCGTGCGATGCAAGCGGATCCACGCCGTAGGCCGCCAGGAACACCCGGACGGCACCACCGACCACCTGCTCGATTTCGGCATCGCTGGCTTTCGGGATAAGCTGCAAACGGCATTGCATCGCGACCCGCGTCTGGCATAGGGCCAGGAATTGTTCGGCGGCAAAGCTGGGATTGTCCGTCGCCAGGCGACCGGCGGCGACCTGGCGGCGGATCCAGTCGGTCATGTAGGCGATGGCACGACAAGGGCCGCTGTTCCAGAATACGGTTGCGAGTTCGGGGAAGGTCTGGGCCTCAGAGACGACCATCCGATACAAGGCCAGATTGTCGGGAGACAGGGTCATCTCCAGCATGCGCAGGGCGATCGCCGCCAGCGCTGCGGCGGGATCGTCTTCTTCGGCCACGGTTTGGAAGATGCTGTCGAGGTTGCGGCGTGCCTTGTCCTCGACGAACCAGGCAAACAATGTCGATTTCCCGTCGAAATAATTATACAGCGTCCCCTTGGAGACACCCGCCTGTGCCGCGATCCGCGACATGCTGGCGCCCTCGTAGCCGCACTCGGTGAATACCAACTCGGCACCGCTGACGATCTGCTGGCGCTTGGCGGCGGAATGATCCTCGTGCTCGCTCAACGTGTCTCTCTCCCGCAGGCGTGGCCCCCCTGCCGAAGATTGACGATCAAGGCAAAGCGGATAGGTTGTCAACGCTGACCGAACGGGTCGGTCAGGACCGGGGGAAGCGGCTTGCGCAGCAGAACGATAGGGCCGGCGGCGCTGATGGCGGCGTCTCTCCTGGTGACGGGGTGCTCGGTCGGCCCGCACTACACGCCGCCGCATCTCTTCTCGCCTTCGAGCTGGTTCGGCATGCCGCGCAAGCAGACCACGACCGCTCGTGGGCGCGCACCCGAAAGCGTGCCGGTGGCCGCGGAACCCAGCCCGCGCTGGTGGGACCAGTTCGGCGATCCTGAGCTGAGCGCCCTGGAAAGCCGGGTTGCGAGCGAGAACTTCACCGTACGACTGGCGACGATCCGGCTGGCCGAGAGCCGCGCGCAAGTGCGGGAGGCGGCGGGGCCGCAGTTCCCGAGCTTGAACGGCAGCGCCGGGTATACCCGCCAGCAGTTCAGCTCCAAGGAGTTCGAACGCGGTCTGGAGAACGGCATCAGTTCCGGTGCGCTGGGCGGGCTGCTCGGCAACCGCAACACCGACGCCTACCGCCAGGAGGCGGGCTCGCTGCGAATTCCGCCGATCGACACCTGGCGGGACGGCATCGATGCGAGCTGGGAGCTCGATCTGTGGGGTCGGGTGCGGCATTCGGTGGAGGCGGCGCGCGCGACGCTCAAGGCGTCGGCGGAAGATCGCCGCTCAATGCTGGTGGCGCAGTTCGCCGAGGTGGCGCGCGACTACATGACCCTGCGCGGCCAGCAGGCGCAGTTGGCGATCCTGCGCGACAACCTGCGCGTAGCGCGCGATTCGGTACGGCTCACCCGCGCGCGCTTCACGGGCGGCCTGACCACCGAGCTGGACGTGGAGAACGCGGTCTCCCAGCTCGACAGCGTGGCAGCACAAATCCCCGATGCCGAGCAGCAGGTCGCCGTTCAGATCAACGCGCTGGGTTTCCTGCTCGGCGAGCCGCCCCAGGCACTCCGCACGGAACTTGGGACGGCGGCCCCGGTGCCGCCGGTGCCGCCGCGGGTGCCGGTCGGGGTGCCGTCCGAACTGGCCAGGCGCCGTCCGGACATCCGCGAGGCGGAAGCGCAGCTGCACGCCGCCACCGCCAATGTCGACGTCGCGGTCGCGGACTTCTATCCGCGGGTGACGTTGACCGGCGCGTTCAATTTCGAAGCGTTGTCGCTGCGCGATCTCGGCTTCTGGAGCGCGCGGGCCTACAGCCTCGGCCCGTCGATCAGCCTGCCGATCTTCCAGGGCGGCCAGTTGCGCGGGCAGCTCCAGCTCAACCAGGCACAACAGCAGGAGGCCGCGTTGAGCTACCAGAGGACCGTGCTGCAGGCGTGGGAGGATGTGGACAATGCGCTCACCGCCTATGCGTTGCAGCAGCGCCGTCGCGACGCGGATCAGCGCTCGGTGCGGTCCTACGCGCGCGCTTTGTCGCTGGCGCGCCAGCAATATGCCCACGGGCTGCAGACGTTCCTCAATGTTCTAACCGCCGAACGCGGCCTGTTCGGTGCGCGTGAGCAGCTTGCCACCAGCACCACCCAGGTCTCGAGCGACTTCGTGCAGCTCTATAACGCGCTTGGCGGCGGCTGGGAGACGACCTTTCCGGAGGCGCGCACCGCGTCCCGCTGATTTCGTCCATTGACCGTCCATGGTGTGTGCTCTACATCGCCGCCTGCTGTGTTGGTTGGGTCTGTGTGGGGGTTGTTTTTCCCCTATGTTGGTGCCACTATCTTCGGCTCCTCCTGAAACCCCTGGGTTTCGGGTGGTTGTTCATTGAAAGTAGAATAGGCTGAGGAAGGGATATGTTGGCGGCGCCTTTGCTGGCCTGTGTTGGTGACGATGTAGGTTGGGGCGGTTTTATGCTGGTGGGTTTCAGGTTTTTGGCCTGAGCTTTATTGGTTAGGACTTGGCTTTGGTGTCTGTCGTGTATCTTTAGTTTGAGAATACGTGATGGATTAGTCAGTTTTGTGCTGATTGGGTTTGAGGGTCTGTTTGTTGTGGCTGGTGTCCTTTTGGCTTTGGCTTTGGGGGGTGCTGGCTGTGATGAACCTGAGAGTTTGATCCTGGCTCAGAGCGAACGCTGGCGGCATGCTTAACACATGCAAGTCGCACGGATGTCTTTCGGGGCGTTAGTGGCGGACGGGTGAGTAGCGCGTAGGGATCTATCCATGGGTGTGGGATAACTGCGGGAAACTGTGGCTAATACTGCATGATGCCTGAGGGCCAAAGCTGCTGGGGTGACTTGGTGGTGCCTGTGGAGGAGCCTGCGTTCGATTAGCTTGTTGGTGGGGTAATGGCCTACCAAGGCGATGATCGATAGCTGGTCTGAGAGGATGATCAGCCACACTGGGACTGAGACACGGCCCAGACTCCTACGGGAGGCAGCAGTGGGGAATATTGGACAATGGGCGCAAGCCTGATCCAGCAATGCCGCGTGTGTGAAGAAGGTCTTCGGATTGTAAAGCACTTTCGGCGGGGACGATGATGACGGTACCCGCAGAAGAAGCCCCGGCTAACTTCGTGCCAGCAGCCGCGGTAATACGAAGGGGGCTAGCGTTGCTCGGAATGACTGGGCGTAAAGGGCGCGTAGGCGGCGTGCACAGTCAGATGTGAAATTCCTGGGCTTAACCTGGGGGCTGCATTTGAGACGTGTGTGCTAGAATGTGAAAGAGGGTCGTGGAATTCCCAGTGTAGAGGTGAAATTCGTAGATATTGGGAAGAACACCGGTGGCGAAGGCGGCGACCTGGTTCATGATTGACGCTGAGGCGCGAAAGCGTGGGGAGCAAACAGGATTAGATACCCTGGTAGTCCACGCTGTAAACGATGTGTGCTGGATGTTGGGGAACCTAGTTTCTCAGTGTCGTAGCTAACGCGATAAGCACACCGCCTGGGGAGTACGGCCGCAAGGTTGAAACTCAAAGGAATTGACGGGGGCCCGCACAAGCGGTGGAGCATGTGGTTTAATTCGAAGCAACGCGCAGAACCTTACCAGGACTTGACATGGACAGGATGTGTTCAGAGATGGGCATTTCCCGCAAGGGACCTGTTGCACAGGTGCTGCATGGCTGTCGTCAGCTCGTGTCGTGAGATGTTGGGTTAAGTCCCGCAACGAGCGCAACCCTCGCCTTTAGTTGCCAGCATGTTCGGGTGGGCACTCTAAAGGAACTGCCGGTGACAAGCCGGAGGAAGGTGGGGATGACGTCAAGTCCTCATGGCCCTTATGTCCTGGGCTACACACGTGCTACAATGGCGGTGACAGTGGGAAGCCAGGCAGTGATGCTGAGCTGATCTCCAAAAGCCGTCTCAGTTCGGATTGCACTCTGCAACTCGGGTGCATGAAGGTGGAATCGCTAGTAATCGTGGATCAGCATGCCACGGTGAATACGTTCCCGGGCCTTGTACACACCGCCCGTCACACCATGGGAGTTGGTTTGACCTTAAGCCGGTGCGCCAACCTGGCAACAGGAGGCAGCCGACCACGGTCGGGTCAGCGACTGGGGTGAAGTCGTAACAAGGTAGCCGTAGGGGAACCTGCGGCTGGATCACCTCCTTTCAAGGATGTCTCTTGAGCGGGTGTGGCTTTGGCTGTGCCTTTGAGAGACGTTCGACAAGTCCCGTGTTGGATCAACGCGGGCGTGCCTGGATTTTGCCGGGCGTAAGATGCGCGTGGCGCCGTCAGCATATCCCTTCCTGCAATGATCGAGTTCGAGTTCGGGCCAAATCTGTTTGGGGCTAGTAGCTCAGTTGGTTAGAGCACACGCTTGATAAGCGTGGGGTCGGAGGTTCGAGTCCTCCCTGGCCCATGCCATCCTGTCTGCTTTGCAGCCAGGATGGCATCCCCCGGAGAGCCTAGGGGCGCACGGGCTGTTTGGCATGGGGGCGTAGCTCAATTGGTAGAGCACCTGCTTTGCAAGCAGGGGGTCGTCGGTTCGATTCCGTCCGCCTCCACCAGGGTTGGTGTTGAGGGGGTGGGGGTCATTGCGGGAAAGCCTGGATTGGGCGGCATGGCGCGAGCGATGTCGTCCGGTGTGTTGTGTTCTTTGTCAGTGTGAAGAGGTTGGTGCGTTTCTGTTGGCGGCCGCGGCTTGGGTGTCTGACCCGAAGGCTGTGGTGGCGAGCAGAAGCGTCGAGAGAGAAGAGTGTGCTTGGGATGACCAAGTGATGTGCAGGTCGATCTCGCAGTTCGTGAGGATTGTCCGAGACTTCGCTGTGTTGAGTCGTATGGCGTGTTTTTCGAGAACCGGAGCGGAGCGGCCGTCGGGCCGTGAGCACCGGAGCGCAGAGGAGTGCGTCTAGGCGGCCAGCACAGTAGAAGTATCGCGCGATCCCCCGGGTGTGGGTGGTTCCTGTGCGTGTGTTTGAGTATGATAAGGGCATTCGGTGGATGCCTTGGCACCAGGAGGCGATGAAGGACGTGGCACGCTGCGAAAAGCCATGGGGAGCCGCGAGCAGGCTTTGATCCGTGGATATCCGAATGGGGCAACCCACCTAGCGATAGGTATCATGATCTGAATAGATAGGGTTATGAGGCGAACCCGGGGAACTGAAACATCTCAGTACCTGGAGGAAAAGAGATCAACTGACATTCCGCTAGTAGTGGCGAGCGAACGCGGAGCAGGCCAGTGGTTTATGGGACGCAAGCAGAAGGGTCTGGAAAGGCCGGCCGGAGCGGGTGATAGCCCCGTATGCGTAATGGCTCATGGATCCTTGAGTAGGGCGGGACACGTGAAATCCTGTCTGAACATGGGGGGACCACCCTCCAAGCCTAAATACTCCCTGGTGACCGATAGCGAACGAGTACCGTGAGGGAAAGGTGAAAAGCACCCCGACGAGGGGAGTGAAAGAGACCTGAAACCGGATGCCTACAAGCAGTCGGAGCCTTCGAAGCACGCGAGTGTGGGTCGGGTGACGGCGTACCTTTTGTATAATGGGTCAGCGAGTTTCTGTTTGCAGCGAGCTTAAGCCGTTAGGTGTAGGCGCAGCGAAAGCGAATCTGAACAGGGTGTTTAGTTGCTGGCAGAAGACCCGAAACCGAGTGATCTAGCCATGGCCAGGCTGAAGGTGCGGTAATACGCACTGGAGGGCCGAACCCACGCCTGTTGAAAAAGTCGGGGATGAGCTGTGGCTAGGGGTGAAAGGCCAATCAAACTCGGAGATAGCTGGTTCTCCGCGAAATCTATTGAGGTAGATCGTTGGATGTTCGCCTCGGGGGGTAGAGCACTGGATGGGCTAGGGGGGCCCAAAGCCTTACCAAACCTAACCAAACTCCGAATACCCGAGAGTGTAGTCCGGCAGACAGACGGTGGGTGCTAAGGTCCATCGTCGAGAGGGAAACAGCCCAGACCACCAGCTAAGGCCCCCAAATCGTGGCTAAGTGGGAAAGGATGTGGGGATTCCAAAACAACCAGGAGGTTGGCTTAGAAGCAGCCATCCTTTAAAGAAAGCGTAATAGCTCACTGGTCTATTAGAAACCCTGCGCCGAAGATGTAACGGGGCTCAAGCCACGTGCCGAAGCTGTGGGTGTGTGAGTAACATCATACGCGGTAGCGGAGCGTTCCGTAGGTCTGTGAAGGGGATGGGGTGATCCTCCCTGGAGATATCGGAAGTGCGAATGCTGACATGAGTAGCGACAAACAGTGTGAGAAACACTGTCGCCGAAAGTCCAAGGGTTCCTGCGCAAGGTTAATCCGCGCAGGGTGAGCCGGCCCCTAAGGCGAGGGCGAGAGCCGTAGTCGATGGGAATGGGGTGAATACTCCCCAGCCTGCCAGCAGTGACGAATGCGAGATGTTGTCTGTCCTTATCGGATTGGGCGGGCTTTTTGAGCATTCCGGGAAACAGCTCTGGCGTATAGACCGTACCCGAAACCGACACAGGTGGACTGGTAGAGCATACCAAGGCGCTTGAGAGAACGATGCTGAAGGAACTAGGCAAATTGCTCGCGTAACTTCGGGATAAGCGAGACCCTTATGTGGGCAACCATGTGGGGGTGGCACAGACCAGGGGGTAGCGACTGTTTAGTAAAAACACAGGGCTCTGCGAAGTCGCAAGACGACGTATAGGGTCTGACGCCTGCCCGGTGCCGGAAGGTTAAGAGGAGGTGTGCAAGCACTGAATTGAAGCCCCGGTAAACGGCGGCCGTAACTATAACGGTCCTAAGGTAGCGAAATTCCTTGTCGGGTAAGTTCCGACCTGCACGAATGGCGTAACGACTTCCCCGCTGTCTCCAGCATCGGCTCAGCGAAATTGAATTCCCCGTGAAGATGCGGGGTACCCGCGGTCAGACGGAAAGACCCTATGAACCTTTACTGCAGCTTTGCAGTGGCATCAGGAAAATGCTGTGTAGGATAGGTGGGAGGCACTGAAGCACGGGCGCCAGCCTGGGTGGAGCCATCCTTGAAATACCACCCTGAATTTTTCTGATGTCTAACCGCGTCCGGTCAGCCCGGACCGGGACCCTGCATGGTGGGCAGTTTGACTGGGGCGGTCGCCTCCTAAAGTGTAACGGAGGCGCGCGATGGTGGGCTCAGGCCGGTCGGACATCGGTCGTTGAGTGCAATGGCATAAGCCCGCCTGACTGCGAGAGCGACAGCTCGAGCAGAGACGAAAGTCGGCCATAGTGATCCGGTGGTCCCGCGTGGAAGGGCCATCGCTCAACGGATAAAAGGTACTCTAGGGATAACAGGCTGATCTCCCCCAAGAGTCCACATCGACGGGGAGGTTTGGCACCTCGATGTCGGCTCATCACATCCTGGGGCTGGAGCAGGTCCCAAGGGTTCGGCTGTTCGCCGATTAAAGTGGTACGTGAGCTGGGTTTAGAACGTCGTGAGACAGTTCGGTCCCTATCTGCCGTGGGTGAAGGAGACTTGCGAGGACTTGTCCCTAGTACGAGAGGACCGGGATGAACGCACCTCTGGTGCACCGGTTGTCGCGCCAGCGGCACCGCCGGGTAGCTACGTGCGGAAAAGATAACCGCTGAAAGCATCTAAGCGGGAAACTTACCTCAAAACCAGGTCTCCCCAAGGGCCGTGATAGACCATCACGTCGATAGGCCAGATGTATACATGCAGCAATGCACTCAGCTAACTGGTCCTAATCGCCCAATTGACTCAAACCACACGCACAGCAGTCACCCACACACCCACTCTCTCCCCGCCGCATCGCACCAACCCCACACGCCCGAGCCCACACACCAACGGCTGGCTCGGACGACCTGGTGGCCATGGCGGGGAATGATCCACCCGATCCCATCCCGAACTCGGCCGTGAAAAACCCCAGCGCCCATGATACTGCACCACAAGGTGCGGGAAAGTCGGTCGCCGCCAGGTCTTCTGAACC